>NZ_JBIWPG010000010.1:0-395199 GCF_044768135.1 Streptomyces sp. NPDC101165
CTTCCTGGCTCCCTGCGGCTTCCGGTCTCCTCGGACCTCGAAGTCCATCGCACCCCTTGAACTGGGATGTTGCGACGACCGCTAGAACTCAAGGATCACTGGAGCGGGCCCTGTCCGTTGCCGCCGGGCCGCGCAGCTTCCGCTCGGCCGCTCAGCCGCTCAGCCGCTCAGCCGAAGACGATGCAGGAGGCCGCGGCGACCTCGACGGAGCCGTCGTAGCAGGGCAGCCCGGTCCGCTCGTCGACGGCGAACCAGGACACGTCTCCGGATCGTTCGTTGGCCGCGTAGAGGAAGCCGTCGCGCTCGGCCAGCGCGCGCGGCCAGTGTCCGCCGCACGGCACCGTGCCGATCAGGCGGAGTCCGTCTCCCTGGACGGCGAGTACGGACAGGACGTCCTCGCCGCGGGTCGCTGTCCACACGAAGCGGCCGTCGGGCGAGACCACGATGCCCGAGGCGTGGGCGTCGCCGGCCGGGGCGCCCGGCAGGACCGGGACCTCGGTCAGCGGCTTCAGGGAGCCGGCGTCGGCGTCCCAGAGGCAGACCGTGACGGTGGGGGTGAGTTCGTTGACCACGTAGGCGTGCTCGCCGTCCGGGTGGAAGGCCAGGTGGCGGGGGCCCGATCCGGGGCGCAGCGCGATCTCGCGGTGCAGGGCCGGGATGCCGTCGTCCAGAGTGCACACCCGGACCGAGTCCGTGCCGAGGTCGACGCTGACCGCCCACCGGCCGCTGGGGTCCGGCTGCACCTGGTGGGCGTGCGGGCCGCGCTGCCGCCGGTCGTGCGGGCCGGAGCCGGTGTGCTGGAGCACCCCCGAGGGCGCGGGCGCCAGGCTGCCGTCCGAGCGCACCGGTACGGCCGTGACACTGCCGGAGCCGTAGTTGGCGGTCAGGACGTGCCCGGCGTACAGGCTGAGGTGCGTGGGTCCGCTGCCGTCCACCGGCACGGGCGGCCCCGCCGGCTCCGGCTTGTCACGGCCGACACGGAATGCGGCGACGGCGCCGTCGGCGGTCTCGCTGACCGCGTAGAGCATGGTCCCGTCCGGCGACAGGGCCAGGTAGGAGGGGTCGGGTACGGCGCCGAGACGGCCGGTGACGGTCAGCGCCCCGCTGCCCGGGCGTACGTCCGCGGTGACCAGCCCGGGCCCGCCCGCAGCCGTGAACGACCCGATGAACGCCCTGTACCGCCTGCCGCCCTCTGCCACCGCTGTCCCCTCTCGGTCCGAGCCAGTGCCGACGGTAGCAGTCGATCAGCTCAGGTCTAGACCAAATGGGTGACGAGGGAGTGTTCCGCCGATGCCACCCGAGCCCCGACCAGCGCCGATCCCGACGGAGCCCGCAGGGACCGTTCCGGGCCGCACAGGTGGGCCAGGGCCGACTCACCAGGAGTCCCCACGGACCGACCCGTGCCGGAGCAGCCTCGACCGGGCCCTCGGGGCCCCGGTGGACGCCCTCGGAGCCACCGGCGGTGAATTCCCCGACCACGACCTCTGACCAGCCGCAGAGCCGCCCCAGAGGCGCCTCACCGACCCCGCCTCTCAGGGCCCCACCAGCAGCGATCCGGACGGAGCCAGCCGGGGCGCGCCCCAGCCCGAGCAGGTGGGCCAGGGCCGACGCGCCAGGAGCCCCGACGGACCGGCGCGTACCGGAGCGGGCTCGACCGGGACCTCGGAGGCCCGGTGGACGCTCTCGGAGTCACCGGCCATGAACACCTCGACCGCGACCTCGGAGCAGCCGTAGGGCCGCCCGCCTCGCCGACCCCGCCCCTCAGGCCCCCACCAGCAGCGACGCCGACGGAGCCCGCAGCGGCTCGGCAGGGACACGCTCCGTGCTCTATAGGCGGGCCGGGATCGGCTCGACGGCAGCCCCGGCGGGTCGGCGCGCTCCAGAGGGGGCTCGACCGGGGGCCTCGTGGGACCCGTGGACACCTCCGGAGTGGCCCTGAGCGCGTCGACCGCGACCTCGGAGCAGCCGTAAGCGCGCCGCAGACGCGCCTCGCCGGCCCCGCCCCTCAGGCCCCCACCGGCAGCGATACCGACGGAGCCCGCAGCGGCTCGGCGCGGGCGCTCTCCAGGTGGGCCGGGATCTGCTCGACAGCAGCCCCGGCGGGCCGGTTCACCCCAGAGCGGGCTCGACCGGGAGCCTCGTGGGGCCCGTGGACGCCTTCGGAGCCGCCGGCCATGAACCACCCTCGACCGCGACCTGGGGCCAGCCGTAAGCGCGCCGCAGAGGGCGCCGCGCCGACCCCTCCCTCAGGCCCCCACCAGCGGCGATCCCGACGGAGTCCGTAGGGGCTCGGCCAGGTCGGCCAGGGCTCGTTCCAGGCCGTGCAGGTGGGCCAGGGCCGGCTCGGCCGGGGCGTCGGAGGGGCGGTGGACGCGGTCGGAGCCGCCGGTGGTGAGTGCCTCGACCGCGGACTCCACGCGCCAGCAGGCGGTGGCCAGGCGGGCGTCGTGGGAGGCCTCGGGGTCGGCGGCGACGGCGACCAGGCCGCGGATCTCCCGGGCACAGTCGTCCAGGAGGGCGAGGACCCGGCGGGCGCGCCGCTTGCGGCCGAGCATCGGGTTCAGCGGGTGCACCAGCGGCGCGACCGAGAGCCGGACCCGGCCGAGCAGATGCTCCAGCTCGGCCACGCGCGGCGCCGGGTCGGCCGTGGCAGAGCCCGCGAGGCGCGCGGCGGCCTCCGCGGTGCAGGCGTGGACGCAGCGCAGGGCGCGCTGGATCCACGCGTCGGTGGTGGCGTGGGTGGTGACGGGCAGCACGAACAGCACGGCAAGCACCGCGCCGAGGGCGCCGACGCCGGTCTCGGCGAGACGCAGCGCGAGCAGACCGGGGCCGAGGACACCGAGCAGGCCGTAGAGCAGCTCGGCGAGCAGGGTCACCCAGAGCATCATCCAGGTGTACGAGACGGCGGCCGTGTAGAAGATGCCGAAGACGGCGACCGCGACGAGGACGGCCGTCGGGACCGGCGCGCCGGCCACGGGTACGGCGACGAGGAAGCCCAGACCGATGCCGATGACCGTGCCGAGGACCCGCCGGAAGCCGCGTACCAGCGTCTCCCCGCGCGAGGCGGTGTTGACGAAGACCCACCAGGTGGCGCCCACGGCCCAGTACCAGCGCTGCCCGGACACCAGCTGCCCCACGACCAGCGCGAACCCGGCGCCGGCGACCGCCTGGACCGCCTGCCGGGTGGTCACGCGGGCCAGCCCGGACCCGGCGGGCGGCGCGGGTACGACGGCCGGGGGCAGCCGGCGCTCGTAGCACCACAGGCCGAAGCGCACCGCGGCCACGCTGAGCACGGACAGCAGGACGGCCGCGTACAGCTCGGGCAGCCGGCCGGGCGTGGCGTGCAGGAACTGGGCCACGAAGAAGGTCATGAAGGCGAACACGCCGAGGCTGTGACCACGCGGGCCCCAGCGGCGGGCGTACACGCCGGCACCGACGACGGCGAGGAAGGTCAGGTCCCGCGCCACCGGGTGATCGTGCAGCTCGGCCGCGGCGGCGAGCACGGGCACGCCGACGACGGGCAGCAGCGCGGTGGTGACGGCCTGCCCGCGCACGGTGGCGTCGGTGACGGTGAACAGGGCGAGCAGCGCGGCGAGACCGCCGGTGACCGCGCCGACGAGCGAGTGCCCGGCCAGGCCGCACACGACGACGGCCAGCCCGATGCCGAGGACGGCCCGCGCGGCGAAACGCAACCGCGTCCGCCCCGGGTCCGGAGCCACGAACACCCTCTTCAGCACTGACGTCCTCCCCTGGGAAACACCGGGAACACCGGGAACACCGGCATACAAAAGGCGCCGCGGGGATCCGCAGCGCCATCGACGTGTCCATGAGAGCATCACACAGGTCGATGGCTCAAGTGACGCCTGAATCACTGGGCCATTGGTCCAGCACCGCACGCGCACGATCGTCCGGCTGAATACCAACGGACCAGGTCGGGCGGCCTACCGGGGCGCCCGCCCGCTGAGCCATTGGTACAGTCGTAGATCATGACCGTGGACGCACTCGACACCCGCATCCTGCGGCTGCTCCTGGAGCAGCCGCGCACCAGCGTGCGCGAGTACGCCCGCATCCTCGGCGTCGCCCGCGGCACGCTCCAGGCCCGCCTGGACCGCATGGAACGGGACGGCGTGATCACCGGTACGGGCCCCTCGCTCTCCCCCGCCGCCCTCGGCCACCCGGTGCTGGCGTTTGTGCACATCGAGGTCACCCAGGGGCATCTGGACGACGTCGGGGACGCGCTGGCCGCCGTGCCGGAGATCGTCGAGGCGTTCTCGATCACGGGCGGCGGGGATCTGCTGGCCCGGGTGGTGGGGCGGGACAACGCCCATCTGGAGGACGTGATCCAGAAGCTGATCAGCCTGCCGGGCGTGGTGCGCACCCGCACCGAGGTGGCCCTGCGCGAACGCGTGCCGTACCGGCTGCTGCCCCTGGTGGAGTCGGTCGGGCGAGCGGCCCGCGCCTGACGCTTGGCATGCTGGACCGCATGAGCAAGCTCGGCACGCTTTCGGTCATCTTCGATCTCGATGGAACGCTGGTGGACAGCGAGCCGAACTACTACGAGGCGAGCCGGCAGACCCTGGAAGAGCACGGCGTCCCGGGCTTCACCTGGGCGGAGCACGAGAGCTACGTCGGGATCAGCACCCTGGAGACGGTCGCGATCCTGCGGGAGCGCTACAGCCTGGACGCCACGGTGGACGAGCTGTTCCACGCGACGAACCGGCGCTATCTGGAGCTCGCCCGGGCCGGCACGCACGCCTACCCCGAGATGCGGAAGTTCGTGGAGCTGCTGGCGGCCGAGGCCGTTCCGATGGCGGTGGCCTCCGGCTCCTCCCCCGAGGCCATCGAGGCCATCCTCGCGGGGACCGGTCTGGACACCTTCCTGCACATCGTGGTCTCGGCCGACGAGGTGGCCCACGGCAAGCCCGCCCCCGACGTCTTCCTGGAGGCGGCCCGGCGGCTCGGGGCGGACCCGGCCGACTGCGTGGTCCTGGAGGACGCGGCACCGGGTGCGGCCGCCGCGCACGCGGCCGGGATGCGCTGCGTCGCCGTCCCCTACGTGGCCGCCCAGGCCGACGCTCCCGAGTTCGCCACGGCCGCACTGCTGCTGCGGGGCGGCCAGACGGAGTTCACGGCGCAGTCGGCGTACACCTGGCTGACGGATTCGGCCGCCTCCGACTGAACAACTCCCTTACCCGTCAGTACCGTTGACGCTCCTCCACCCCTTCTCTATCTTCTGGGCGACTTGTCGAACGACGTTCGACATTACGGACAATGGGAATCGAGGAGCACATGACCCCGCCCCTCTCGCGACGCACTCTCCTGCAGGCGACCGCACTCACCGCCGCGGCGACCGGTCTGACCGCGGACCCCGCCGGTGCGGCAGCGGCCGCCGCACCGGCGGGGTCCGCTGCCGCCCAGCCCTCCTGGAAGGTAAGACCGTTCGGGCTGGGTGACGTGACGCTCGGCCGCGGTCCGTTCGCCGACAAACGCGCCCTGATGCTCGACCACGCCCGCGGCTACGACGTGAACCGGCTGCTCCAGGTCTTCCGCGCCAACGCGGGCCTGTCGACGGGCGGTGCGATCGCGCCCGGCGGCTGGGAGGGGCTGGACGGCGAGGCCAACGGCAACCTGCGGGGGCACTACACCGGACACTTCCTCACCATGCTGGCGCAGGCGTACGCGAGCACCGGCGAGGAGGTGTTCGCGCAGAAGATCCGCACCATGGTCGGCGCACTCATCGAGGTACGGGACGCGCTGCGCCACGATCCCGCCGTCCTGACCGGTCAGGGCCGCTTCGGCTCGGCCGTCGACCAGGTGCGCGGCTCCTACCGGTACGTCGACCTGCCCTCCGGGGTGCTCGGGAACGGCACCGCGGTCACGCTGTCCGCCTGGGTGAAGCCCACCCACGACGCGAACTGGGCCCGCGTCCTCGACTTCGGCGACAACTCCACCCGGTACCTGTATCTCGTCGTCCGCAACGCCTCCGGCATGCCCCGGTTCGCCGTCACCACCTCGGGCCCCGGCGGCGAGCAGGGCCTGAACGGGACCGCTCCGCTGCCGCTGAACGAGTGGAGCCACCTGGCCGTGACCCTCGGCGCCGGCACCGGCACGCTGTACGTCAACGGCACGGCCGTCGCCCGGAACACCGCCATGACGCTCACCCCGGCGGCCCTGGGCGACCTCGCCGACCACTGGCTGGGCCGCTCGCACTACTCCGCCGACCCGGTGTTCGCGGGCGCCGTCGACGATTTCGCCATCTGGTCGCGCGCGCTGAGCGCCGCCGAGATCGGCGAACTCCAGGGCGCACGCGCGGCCGACACCTCCGCCGGGCCCGGCGACCTGGTGTCGTACCGCTTCGACGAGACCTCCGGCGCGCGCTTCGCGGACTCCTCCGGACGCGGCCTGGACGCCACCCTGCGCCGCACCTGGGGCGGCCCCAGCCATCCCGGCTTCCTCGCGGCCTACCCGGAGACGCAGTTCATCCTGCTGGAGTCGATGACCGGCAGCGACTACACGAAGGTGTGGGCGCCGTACTACACCGCGCACAAGATCCTCCGGGGCCTGCTGGACGCCCACCTGGCCACCGGCGACGAGCGGGCGCTGGACCTCGCCTCGGGGCTGGGCGACTGGATGCACTCCCGGCTGTCCCGGCTGCCCGCGGCCACCCTGCAGCGCATGTGGGGGATCTTCTCCAGCGGCGAGTACGGAGGGATCGTCGAGGCGATCTGCGACCTGCACGAGCGCACCGGCAAGGCCGAACACCTCGCGCTGGCCCGCCTGTTCGACCTGGACCGGCTGATCGACGCGTGCGCGGCGGACACCGACGTCCTCGACGGGCTCCACGCCAACCAGCACATACCGATCTTCACCGGTCTGGTCCGGCTGTACGACGCGACGGGCGAGCAGCGTTATCTCACCGCCGCGAAGAACTTCTGGCGGATGGTCGTACCCCCTCGCATGTACGGCATCGGCGGCACCAGTACCGGCGAGTTCTGGAAGGCGCGGGACGTCGTCGCGGGGACGATCGGCGCGACGACGGCGGAGACGTGCTGTGCGTACAACATGCTGAAACTGAGCCGGTCGCTGTTCTTCCACGAGCAGGATCCGGCCTACATGGACTACTACGAACGGGCGTTGTACAACCAGGTGCTCGGCAGCAAGCAGGACAAGGCCGACGCGGAGAAGCCGCTCGTCACGTACTTCATCGGGCTGACGCCCGGTCATGTCCGGGACTACACACCGAAGCAGGGCACGACCTGCTGCGAGGGCACCGGCATGGAGAGCGCCACCAAGTACCAGGACTCGGTGTACTTCGCGGCGGCCGACGGCAGCGCCCTGTACGTCAACCTGTACAGCCCGTCCACCCTGACCTGGACCGAGAAGGGCGTCACGATCACGCAGACCACCGCCTACCCGCGGGAGCAGGGCAGCACGCTCACCGTCGGCGGCAGCGGCCGTGCCTCGTTCGCGCTGCGGCTGCGGGTGCCCGGGTGGGCGACCGCCGGGTTCCGGGTGACGGTCAACGGGCGTGCGGCGGAGGGCACTCCGACGCCCGGCAGCTACTTCAGCGTCTCGCGGACCTGGCGGCCGGGCGACACGGTACGGGTGAGCATGCCGTTCCGGCTCCGGGTGGAGCAGGCCCTCGACGACCCGTCCCTGCAGGCCCTGTTCTACGGCCCGGTCAACCTGGTGGCCCGCAACTCCGCGACGGAATACCTGAAGTTGGGCCTGTACCGGAACGCGGCGCTCTCCGGCGACCTGCTGCCCTCCCTGACCCCGGTCTCCGGTTCTCCGCTGCACTACACCCAGGACGGCATCGAGTTCGCCCCGTTCCTCGAGGGGACCGAGGACCCGACCCACGCCTACTTCCGGCGATCCGAACCCGAGGTGGTCTTCGGCGGCCTCGACGCCGGCGTGGCGAACCCCGCCGGGTCCGACGGGACCACCCTGCTGGACGAGATCTGGGCGGGAGCGCCCTTCCGGAACAAGGGCGCGCTGGTCACGCGCGTACAGGACGTCGTGACGGAGTGGGTGGCGGCGGGGCTGCTCGGACAGGAGGAGGGGGAGGCGGTCGTGCGTACGGCACGGAAGGCGTCGTACACGCCCTGACGGCTCCGACACGCGTGCGGGGGGGGACGGTGCCGACGCGCGCGGAAGTGCTCCTTCCGTGCGTTGGGCGGGGTGGCTGCTTAGCGTGACCCCATGACCACAGTCCAGGCCCCGCCCGCCCCCGACGACCGGCGGTGGAAGGCGCTCGGGGTCTGTCTGACGGCGGGCTTCATCTCGCTGCTCGACACCTCGATCGTGAACGTGGCGCTGCCCTCGATGGAGCACGGGCTCGGTGCCTCCGAGGCCGCCCAGTCCTGGGTGGTGTCCGGATACGCCCTCACCTTCGGGCTCGCGCTCGTCCCGGCGGGCCGGCTGGGCGACATGCGCGGGCGGCGCCAGGCCTTCCTGTTCGGGCTCGCCGTGTTCACGCTGGCCTCGGCGGCGTGCGGGCTCGCGCCCAGTGCCTCCTGGCTGGTGCTGTTCCGGCTGATCCAGGGCACGGCGGCGGGCATGGTGGCACCGCAGACCTCGGGGCTGATCCAGCAGATGTTCCAGGGCGCCGAGCGGGCCAAGGCCTTCGGTCTGCTCGGCAGTGTCATCGGGGTCTCGACGGCGGTGGGCCCGCTGGCGGGCGGTCTGCTGATCAACGCCGTCGGCACCGACGACGGCTGGCGCTGGGTGTTCTTCGTCAACCTGCCCATCGGGGTCGCCGCGTTCGCCGCGGGACTGCGGCTGCTGCCCCGGTACCCCTCCCTGTCGGACAGGCGGGAGGAGTTCGATCTGTTCGGGGTGCTGCTCCTCGGCTCGGGCGTGCTCGCGCTCATGCTGCCCCTGGTGCAGGAGCAGCAGTGGACCGGGCGGCTGAAGTGGGCGCTGATGCCGGTGGCCGCGCTGCTGCTGGCCGCGTTCTGGGCGTGGGAACGGCGCGAGGGCCGGCGCGGGCGGGCGCCCCTGGTCGATCTGAACCTGTTCTCCCTGCGGTCCTTCACGCTCGGCGCACTGATCAGCCTGATCTACTTCGCGGGCTTCACCACGGTCTTCTTCGTCTACACGCTGTTCCTGCAGAACACGGTCGGATACAGCGCGCTGACGGCGGGACTCACGGTCCTGCCCTTCGCGGCCGCCTCCGCGGTCGGCGCCGCCATCGGCGGCCGGCTGGTGGTGCGCCACGGCCGCAAGCTCGTCATCATCGGTCTGAGCGCGGTGGCCGCGGGACTGCTCGGGGTGGTCGTGGCGGTGCAGCTGGTGCCCGGACAGGCCGTGGGATGGGCCTCGGCGCTGCCGCTGTTCATCGGGGGGATCGGCTCCGGCCTGGCGGTCTCCCCGAACACCACCCTCACCCTGACCCGCGTCCCCGTACACCGTGCCGGTGCGGCCGGCGGGGTGCTGCAGACGGGCCAGCGCGTCGGCTCGGCCGCCGGGATCGCCGTGGTCGGCGCGGTGTACTTCGCGCACCTGGCCAACCAAGGGCGCTCGGTCACGGCGATTCAGCTCGGGCTGCTCACCGCCGTGGGGATCATCATGATCGCGCTGGTACTGGCGGTGGCGGACCTGCGGGAACGGCATGTGCATCCCGAGTCGGAGACCGCCGGCGAGACGGCCCGGCGGGGTTCCGAGGAGGCGGGGCGGAGGCGCCGGTCCGGAGCGGATCCTGAAGGATCACGTCCTCCGGCGCGGGTCCTGAAGGGTCAAGACCTCCGGCGCGGCTTGCCGCGCTTGGCCGGCTTGGCGCCCCCGGAGCCCGTGCGGCCCCGTGCGGTACGGCTCGCGGGCTTGCCGCCCGTCGACTTCGCGGCCGCCGGCTTCTGCCGGGTGCCACCCTGCTCCGGGCGCTTCCGCTTCTGCTCCGCCTCGGCCTGCGGCGCCGTACGGCCGCGCGTGCTGTTGACCGTACGGCCGCGGACGATGCCGATGAAGTCCTCCACCAGGTCGGTGGTGGCCTCCTCCGGCCAGGACAGGGCGACGCTCGACTGGGGTGCGTCGACGACCGGGCGGTAGGTGACGTCCCTGCGGTGGTGGAGCCGGGCGAGGGACTGCGGGACGATCAGGAGGCCCACTCCCGCCGCCACCAGCTCGATGGCGTCCTCCGTCGTCGCGGGGCGCTCGAAGGCGGGTTCGCCGGGCGGGCTGTCCCAGTCGAAGACGTCGTCCAGGGGGTGGAAGAGCACCTCGTCGGCGAGGTCGGCGAGGGTCACCTCGTCCGCCGCCGTGATCAGGTGGTCCTTGGGGACCACGACCACCGTGGCCTCGGTGTAGAGGGGGATCGCGCTGAAGAACGTACGGTCGACCGGCAGCCGTACGAGGCCCGCGTCGGCCTCGCCCGCCCGCAGCACGTCCGCCGCCTCGGTGCTGGGCACCGCGACGAGGGTGAGCGGGATGTCGGGCAGGCGCTCGTTCCAGATCCGCACCCACTTGGCGGGCGTCGCTCCGGGGACGTACGCGAGCCGGAACGACGGTGTTTCCTCCGAGCCTGTCACCAGGCCAGGTTACCGGCCGTGGTCAGCCGTCCGGCACGCGGCCGATACCCTTGGCCTCATGAGTTCGCAGCAGAGCACCCAGACCATGAAGCCCGCGACCGCGGCGAAGAAGCTGGGTGTGTACCTCCCCGCCACCCCCGACGAGTTCCAGGAGGGTGTGGTCTCGCGCGCCGAGCTGAACGAGCTGCAGGCCAATCCGCCGGAGTGGCTGCGCGTACTGCGAGAGAACGGCCCGCACCCGCGCCCGGTGGTCGCCGCGAAGCTCGGCGTGTCCATCGCGGGGCTCGCCCGCGGCGGGATCACCGAGGCGCTGACCACCGAGCAGATCGAGGCGCTCAAGGAAGAGCGGCCCGAGTGGCTGGAGAAGGAACGCGCCACCCAGGCCGAGGTCCGCAAGGAATCCGTGCGGATCAAGAAGCTGCACAAGGAGCAGCAGGAGAAGGGCGCCGAGCAGCGCTGACGCCCTTCCGCCGGCTCAGCCGTCCGACGGCACCTTCAGCCGGTCCCAGCTGGCCTTGCCGGGGATGCCGTCCGCGTCCTTGCCCTTGAAGCCGAGCTTGTGCTGCCAGGCGGCGTAGGACCTGCGGTCGGCCTCGGTCCACTCGGGGCTCGGCCCCTCCTCGTAGTGCCCGCAGCCCTCGGCGACCAGCCGGCGGCCCATGGCCGTGATGACGGGGGACTTCTGCCCGACGTGGAAGAAGCCGCTGCCCGGGAACGGCGCGTACTTCGGCTTGGGCGCGGGCTTGGGGTCCGGGTCCGTGCCGCCGCCCTTTCCGGCCAGCCGGTCGGCGATCCGCTTGCGCATGCCGTCCATGGTGAAGCCGCGCGGGTCCTGCTTGCCCGGCTGCCACTCCTTGTGGCCGATGACGGAGCGCTCGGACCAGCCGTGGTGCCGGCAGATGGCGGCGGAGACCTTCTCGATGGCCTCCTTCTGCGCCTCCGGCCAGGGGTCCCTGCCGTCGCCGAGGTTGATGCACTCGAAGCCGTAGAAGTGCCGGTTGCCGTCGACGTCGGCCTGGTTGTCGTGCGGCAGTCTGGTCTCGTTGATCACCGCGCGCAGCACGTCGCTGTCGCCGAGGCCGGCGTGGTTGGCGCGGCCGTTGCCGACGAGGTGGACATGGCCCTGCTTGTCGATCACGCCGTGGCACAGCGGGCCGGGCAGGCCGGAGTAGCCGTTGTAGCAGATGTTCACGGAGTTCTCGGTGCCCGAGGTGACGGTGTGGTGGATCATCACACCGTTCACCGGGCCCCAGGGGCCCTTGGTGTTGCGGTTGTGGTGGCGCCAGTCGCGCACCTCGTGGACGGTCAGGCCCTCGGCGCGCAGCACCTCCAGCAGCTTCGACCCGGTCATCGGCTCAGCCATCAGTCGTCTCCTTCCACGGCGGCCTCGGCCGCCGCTGTGGTCTGCGAGCGGCCGCCGGAGGGGTCGGCCTCGGCGGCCTGCTCCTCGCGCGCGGCCAGGGCCTCGGCGTCCAGGGCCGTCCGGTCGGCCGCGGGGATGTCCGTGCCGAGCGGGCCGAAGGCGAACCGCAGGTCGACGGTGCTGCCCTCGCCCTGCACCAGGGCCAGCGGCGCGAAGTGCCGGGCGATCCCGGCCGGGGCCTGGAGCAGGGGGCGGCGCGCCGCGTCGGCCGGCCACTCGACGCTGCCGGTGGCGGTGCGGGCGGGGATCAGCCAGTGGTCGCCGGTGCGGTAGCCGCCGCTCTTGGCGAAGTACACCTCGACGCCGTCCTCCAGGGGCAGCCACTCCCCCTCGACGACGGGGACGGCACCGCCCTTCAGCGCCGTCGTGCGGCCCTTCTGCCTCGGACCCTCGTGGTGGTCCCAGCGGCGCAGGAACGGGTGCAGGTGCGGGAGGCGTCCGACGCGCGGGTCCGGCTCGGCGGAGAGGCGGACGCGGCGGCCGGGCAGGTCCAGTTCCTCGACCCGCAGCAGGGGCAGGGGTTCGAGGCGGGAGGCATAGGCCGTGTCGGTGAACTCGACGTGGTCGCCGACGTCCAGGTCGAGCTTGTCGTCGAGGCCGAGGGTCGCCAACTGCACCCAGGTGCCGTCCAGTTCGTCGACCGGGAAGACCACGGAGCCGTTCTCCCGGGACCACTTGAAGGTGGCGTCCTTCGCCTCGCCGCCCGCGTGCACCTCGACCCGGTACAGCTGGTTCTCCGGGCCGCGGTAGCGGGCGTCGGGCCGGACCAGGCAGGGGTCCTCGTCGGCGTGCTCGGGCCGCTCGCTGCGGGCGGCGAGCCGGGCGGAGGGCTCCGCCTGGGCCTTCGCCCACGACTCGAACGCCTCACGCACGGCCTGCGCGGACGGCTCGCTCGCCTCGATGTCGAGCGCGGACAGGGACAGCGGCAGCACCTGCCAGACCACCTTGGCACGGACGGCGGTGTCGGGCAGCGCGGCGCCGAGGGCGACCTCGCGCAGCGCCGGGTCCTCGGCCGCGGAGACGGCCCGCTCCCACACCTTCAGGTAGACGACGAAGGGTGACTGGGCGGGCGAGGGCAGCCGGTCGGCGTGGTTCTCCGGGTCGCGGAAGCCGTCGGGCTGGTTCCAGTAGTCCCAGTGGGCGTCGGTCTCGGGAGCCGGAGGCTCCTTGTCGTGCTCGTCCGGTACGGGGATGCCGGCAGCCGGGCGGTCGGCGTCGCACAGGATGCCGTCGACGTAGTAGCGGCCGCCGTGGATGTACAGGGTGTCGATGTCGAGCTTGCCGCCCACGTACTCGATGCGGAAGCCGGTGACCCGGCCGGGTCCGCCGGGTCCCCCGTGCCGGCCGATCAGGTCGGCGGCGAGCGTGCGGGCCTGGTGGAGCTGGATGGCGGCCTGCTCGTTGAGGTCCGCGTCCAGCTGGACACGGCCCTGCTGGGCGACGACCGCGGAGTAGTGCCGCTCCGGGCGGAAGGTGGAGCGAGAGAGATCAGCGTGCATGAAGGGGGTCCCCCTGGTTCGGAAATCTGCGGGTGGGTCGTACGGCGGCACTGCTCACGTCACGAAGAAGATCCCGGCGTCCGCGCCGGCGGGTGTGTACTCCGCGAGCCGCGCCCTGAGGCCGTCCTCCCGCTGGGGCCGGTACAGGTCGTGGAAGGCACCGAGTTCGGCGCCGTCGTCCGCGCCGCGCCGGATCTCCTCGGCACACCGGTCCGCCAACTGGCCGTACCAGGGCGTCCCGTAGCGTTCGGAGGCGAACAAAGGCCGTACGCGCCCCGCCTGTTCGGGGGCGACGAGGTCGGGTTGGCAGCGATGGCGGCGCGGGGTGCGCGAGCCGGGCGGGACATAGCAGTACCGCAGGCAGCCGATGCCGCGCCGGGCCACGTGGAGCCTGCCGGTGAAGACGGAGTTCTCGGCGATCTCCACCGCGTGCGTGTGCACCTCGCCGATGACGGTCGTGCGGTGCAGGTGCAGGACGGCGTGGGCGTGGCGGCAGTCCGGGGCGGAGAGGGCCGCGCGGTCGGGACCGATGGCGTCCAGGACGCTGTCGCGCAGATGGATGTCGAGGGGGTCCTCCGAGACCTCGTCGCCGATGACCTCGATGGTGCCGAGGATGCTGTGCTCGATCTGGAGGCAGGCGGTGGTGCGGTCCAGGACGATGCTGGGTTCGTCGGGCGAGTGCGGCTCGCACTCGGGCTCCAGCGACCAGCCGGGCACGAGGGTCGAGTGCCGGACGACGACGGCGCCCATCGGGCCGGTGACGTTGATGCCGCGGCCGGCGACGAGGAGCCCGTCGAGGACGACCCGCGGCCGCTCGTGCGGGGCGCAGTCGCCCTGCACCGCACGGATGTTGAGGGCGTCGGGGCGGTTGCTGTACCAGTCCAGCAGCCGGATCACCGGCCGGGTGCCCTCGGCGGCCCGCAGTTCGAGGCGGTCGCCGGGGTCGAGGTCGAAGTCCAGCTGCTCCTGGTAGGCGCCGCTGTGGGTGATCTCGATGACGCCGGTGCGCTCCGGGCTGCCCTCGTCCTGCCAGGCCCGGTAGGCGTCCATGATCCGCTGGTACGGCTGGCCGGGGCCGACCCGGTAGAACTCGGCGTCCGGGAGCGGCTCGCGGTCGGGGCGCTCGTACTCGCCACCGCCCATGTCGGCGCCGGAGGCGTAGTGGTAGTCGACCCACACGCCCTGCCGGGGCGCGGAGCGGGAGCCGAAGGCGATCCGGCCCAGCTCCGGGTCGACGGCGACCTGTCCGCGCCCCGGCCGGTAGCGCCAGTCGGACAGGTCGGCGACGACGATGTCGGCGGGCGGTACGGGCCGGTCCTCGCCGTCGCGCCGGATGACCAGGCTCTTGCCGGGGCCGTAGTAGTCGGCGAGCCGGTCGTGCAGCAGGCGACGGGTGACGAACGCCGGGACGTTGTCGACGGCGGCGATGTGCGCGGGCGAGGGCTCCGGGACCGGCTTGGTGACCAGGGGGGTGTCGTTGCCCAGGATGGAGAAGGTGTAGAGGTTGCGGGCCCGGTCGATGCAGTAGGCCGGGGACGAGGTCAGGGAGTACGGCTTCAGCCGCCAGACGAAGAGACCGACTCCGGCGGGAGTCCGACCTCCCTGCCTCTTGGGAGAGTTGGCGCGCCGCACGTCGACCGTCCGGGCGGTCTGCTCGAAGGGACCGCCGGCCAGCGCGAGCGCGCTGCCGTCCCGCAGGTCGAGCAGGCGTCCGCGGTCCCCGCGCCGGCCGGTGCCGTACAGCTTGACCGGCTGGGTGTGGGCCACCAGCCGGGACAGCTCGACGGCGCGGGCGGGCCAGTCGGCGACCTGCTCGCACAGCTCCTCCAGGAGGTGGAGGGTGCCCTTGCGGCGCCGGTTGGCCACCGTGGCCGCCACGTCGCGGCGCGGGGCGACGGCCTCGGCGAGCGCGTCCCGGCCGCCGGTGTGCAGGCCGGTGGTGAGGACCCGCTCGTAGCCGGGCAGGGTGCGGTAGCCGACCAGGTCGCCGAGGTACGGCAGGACCCAGGGCGCCGCGGTCTCCACGAACAGGTCCTCGTAGCCCTGCTGGACGCCGTCGCGGACCCGGTCGAGCTGTTCGGCGATCACCGCGAGCAGGGCCCGCAGCGGCTCGCCCTCCTCGGCGTCGCGCAGCCGGTGCCAGCGGGGCAGCAGCTCGGCGAGCCCGTCGGGTTCCCGGGGCAGCACCGGGGCCGGCGCCTCCCACTCGACATCCGTCGGCTTCGCGGACATCACTTGACCTCCGTCAGAATCAGGGTGTCCGCGGCCCGTGGCGACAGCATGGTGAGCTGGGCCGGCCGGATGCCGCGGAAGACGAACACGGTCCGGCCCTCGTCCAGGCGCCGGGTGTCGGTGATGTCGGGGTTGAGGCGCAGGAGTTCGGCGAGCGAGATGCCGTGGCAGGCGCAGACGGACGACAGGGTCTCGCCGTGCGTGTGGCGGACCGTGTGGGTCCGTTCCTCGTACGACGCCGGGTGCGCGGGGACGGACGCCCTCGGTGTGCCGGGGCGCGCGAGCAGCGCGGTGAGCTGTTCCGGGGTGGCGGAGGCGGGCACGCCGGTGAAGACGTCCACGTCCACGTAGTCGACGCCGGGGACCGAGTGCGCGGTGGCGAGAACCTCGGAGAGGCGGGCCGGGCGGCCCAACTCCCGTCCCTCGTAGCCGAGTCGGAGCAGCAGCGCCTGGCGCAGCCTGGGCTCGACGTACTCCCAGGCGTGGTCCGGGGCGAGCTTCACCTTGGCGGTGATCAGCAGCAGGACCAGTTCGCGCGCGTCCACCCGGACCGGCAGGTTGGGGTCGCCGTACTCGGTCAGCGCCCCGCGCAGGGGCCGCAGGTTGTCCTCGGTGAGCGGGACGTCGTCGGTTCCGGCGACCGTCACGTGCAGCACGCGCCGCCGTCCGTCGAAGAGTTCGCGGGCCGTCGCCCGGCCGATTCCGGCGCGGGAGCGGGCGAAGTCCTCGTAGTCGGCCTCGGAGACCAGCCGGTCCAGGGCGGAGACCGCGAGCGGGATCGTCCGGCGGGTGAGTCCGGGACCGTCCGCGTCCGCGCCGCCGGTCGCCGGGCGCGGGTTGGTGACCGCGGTGACGCCGAGGGGGCGGGTGAGCGGCTGGGTGATCCGGTCGGCCGGCACGTTGGCGGCCTTGCCGGTGCCGAAGCGGTAGCGCGCGCGGACGTTCTCGTGACCGCTGGGCAGGCGGGCGCCGTGGATGCCGTCGCCGAAGGTCACGGTCGTGCGGCCGTCGGAGGCGGTGCCGGTGATGTAGACCCGCTCGGTCGGACCGCGCCCGGCGAGGCTGTCGACCTCGTGCCAGAGCACGCTGTCCACGCGGATGTCCAGGACGGGTGTGGCGCCGAGGGGGTTGTCGGCGGCGAGCCAGGTCAGCGGGGACTGCCAGAGGGCGAAGGTCTGGTTGACACGGTCGGAGTCCCCGCTGCCGATGGCCTCCTCGCGGCTCTCGCCGTGGGTGGCGTCGACGACGTTGCCGAGGACGCGGACGCTCGCCCGGTGGTAGCGGTGGACCAGGTCGGTGGTGAGCGTGAGCCGGGTGTGGACGTGGTCGCCGGGGAGCTGCGGGTCGACGGCGGGGTCGGCGGCGGCGATCGTGACCACCTCCGTGGCGGTGACGCCGGTGGAGCCCGGGACGTCGGCGCGCTCGCCGCTCACGATGAGCGTGCGGCCGGGGCGCAACCCGTCGTACAGCTCGTCGAGTTCGATCTCGTTGCCGTGCACGTCCTCGCCGAGCGGCTCGTCGGCCGGGCGCAGTGCCTCGCCCGCCGCGTGCACGGTGGTGTCGCGGATGTGGGAGAGCAGGACGTCGGACTCGTCCAGCCAGGGTTCCGCGAGGGTGAGTTCGGTGCCGCGGCCGGTGATCCCGTAGTTGGAGTACGCCGCCGTACGTGCCGCCACCACCTGGGTGGTGACGAAGGCGTACCTGGCGTCGCCGGGTACGGCCGTGCCCTTCGTGGGCCGCTGGATCGCCACCCAGCTGCCGACGGTGATGCCGTCGTACACGCCGTCCAGTTGCAGGACCCGGCGGTTGAGGGGCTCCGGCTTGCCCGCGATGACGATCTCGACGTTGGGCTCGGTGCTGCCCACCGTGTACCTGAGGCTCACCTCGTACGCGCCGTGGGTGATCTGCTTGGTCTCGCCCGGCCGCAGGGAGATCTCCTGGGCCGTGCCGTTGTGGATGCCGACGTGCACCTGGCCGTCGTCGTCCGGCCGGGACACGAACAGGCTGCGTTCGGGCAGGCCGGAGTGGAGGCGGACGGTGACGCCGGGTTCCTCGGCCGTGGCCGGACGGCGGCTGAGCCAGCTAAGCTCGCGGTCCTGCGGAGCGCGGGTCGACAGGTCGACCTGGCCCGGGCCCAGGATGAACGTGACCGGCTGGGCGACGGGCAGGTTCTCGGCGCGCTGGTCGCTGCCGCTGCCCTCGACGTACTGGAACTCCGCCCGGACCGGGACCTTGCCCGCGGGGTCGTACACCACGCGCATGCTCGCCAGCACCGCGCCGGTCAGCGGCCAGTCGGCGGTGCGGATGACCCGGCCGCGCTCGTCCTGGACGGGCTTGAGCGGGGCGGTGGCACCGAACGGGGCCGCGGTGGCACGCATCGCGAGCAGGTCGCGCAGGAGCTGCACGGCGCCGGGGGCGGCGGCGGTGCGCCAGGCCGGGTAGAGGCTGCCGAGGCCGGGGTTGAGCGCGGAGAGGAGGCGGGCGGTGTCGGAGCCGGGGCGGCGGCCGCGGGTCCCCCGCCCGGGGGCGGGGGCGGCGGTGCGCAGGGCCGGGAGGACGGCGCTCAGCGCCTGGAGGGCGGCCTGGCGCGGATCGGGGAGCGTGGCCTTCTCGCCGGAGGTCTCCGTCGGCTGCGCGAGCCGGGCCGGCTGCCCGGGCTGCGCAGGTCGTGCGGGCTGCGCGGGCGCCAACTCCAGTGCGCGCTCGGCCAGTTCCGCCAGCACCGCCTCCAGCTGCTCGAACCACGCCGCCACGTCCTCGTACGGCTCGGCCAGCACCTCGGCCTCGCGCAGGCGGGCGATGGGCTCGCCGAGGCGGGCGGCGAGGCGCTCCGGGGTCTTGACGCCGTCCAGGTCCGTGCGCAGCGGGGCGAGGACCTGGTCGTCGAAGTCCTCGATCAGGCGGCTGACCGGGCGCGGGTTGGGGATGTCGGGGGTCGGCGGCTCGTCGCCGGGTTCACCGGGGGCGGCCGGCTCGGCGGTCCAGCGCCGGACCTCGTCCACCAGCTCCTTGAGCGTGGGCGGGGCCGACTTGGGCAGCGAGATCGCGGTGATCTCGTCGTCGCGGTCGATCCGGACGCCGGCGACGGGCAGCAGCTTCCGCTCACCGCCCGCCTGTTCACCGAAGACGAAGAGCAGCTGGTCGCCGGTCTGGAGGGAGTTCGCGGTGCCCTCCACGAACAGTTCGGAGCGGCGTTCGAGGTCCTCGGGTGTGACGAGGGAGGGGCGGCGGCGCCGTACCTTCAGCTCGTTCCAGTCCCAGCGGGCGGTCAGGTCCCGCGCCGTCTCGAAGGTCAGTGACGGCTCGTCGGCGGACGCGGGCACGCTGTGGCTGCGCGCCCCGCGCGGGACGAGCACGGACAGGGCCTCGGCGCGCGGGTCGCGTTCGAGGGTGTACGCCAGATGTGTGGAGGCCGCCACCCCGGGGCGCGGCCGGTGCCCGACGAGCCGTCCGAGCAGCACCAGGGAGCGGTGCTCGTTGGCGGTGCGGATGTAGGCCTCGTCGGCGATCCGCTCGGAGTGGAAGGTGAGCAGGTCGCCGAGGACGGCGGTGGCGTCGAGCAGGCCGACGGCCGGATCGTCCGGGGTGCGGACGGTCAGCCCGGCCAGGGCCGGGTAGGCCGGCGAGGCCAGCCGGTCGAGAAGGGCGGCGAGGAAGGAGCCGTACTCGCCGACCCGGTAGTCGAGCGCGGTGCGGCCGGGCGGGTTGTGCGGCGGGGCGGGGGCGAGGCGCTCGTCGTGGCCGCCGCACGCGCCGCCGCAGGAGCAGGCCTGGCTCATCGGGAGCCTCCCAGGGATATCGCCAGCCGGCCCTGTTCGGGCCGGTCCGGGTCGTTGTCGCAGGTGGCGATCTCCAGCGGGCCGAGCCGCAGCACGCCGTCCTCCCTCTCTCCTCGGTCAGGTTCGAACAGCCGCCGCAGCCGGGTGACCTCGATGCTCTCCACCCCCGGGACGGCCGCCGCGGCGGCGACCAGGCGGCTGAGCCGGACCGGCTCGCCGAAGGTCAGCGCGTCGGGGTGGAAGAAGCCGAGCCGTCCGCCGGGCAGCCGGCCGTTGCCCAGCACGCGGTACAGCTCGGCCAGGATCTGCCCGTGCTGATGGCCGGGCAGGGCGCACACGGTGAGAGCGATGTCCAGCGGCACCGGCCGTGCGGGGCCGACCACCAGGTCGTGCCCGATGCGCCGGTACGCCTCCAGGGCCTGCGCGGTGGCGGCGAGCAGTTCGTCGGACGGGGCGCCGCTGCCGTACGCGTCGATCGCGACGTGCGCCTCCTGGACGCTGCCGGTCCAGCGGATCTCGGCGGCGGCCCGCTGCACTCCCGGCAGGGCGGAGGCGAGGGCCGCGTAGTCCTCTGCGGTGACCGCGCGCAGCCGGGTACGACGCAGGTCGAGCGGCGCCAACTGACGTACCTGCTCCAGCGGTTCGGGCTCGGTGCCGCCGGTGGCGGGCAGCGGGTTACGGACCGTGGCGGCCGGTGCCGCGCCGCCCGCCTCGACGACGAGGTGGTTGATGGCCTCCGCGCCGACGTTGCCCGCGAAGCCGCCGCCCAGCCGGTAGCGCACGGCCAGGCGCGCTCCGGGCGCCGGCTCGGCGCCGTACCGTCCGTCGCCGAAGCGCAGGGCGAGGCGCCCGTCGTCCTCCGGCTCGCCGACGAAGTGCCGGTCGCGGGCGGCGCTGTCGAGCAGGTCGCGGCGCGGCTCCCAGACCGTGTCGGTGCCGTCGTGGAGTCGCACGGCGGGCAGCGCGCGGCGCGGGTCCTGGGCGAGCGCGACGGTGGCCGAGCCACGCAGGACCGGCTCCTCGGGGTGGAGTCCGGCCGCGTACGCCGGGCCCCAACTGTGGGCGATCTCCCAGGCGATGTGTCCGTCGAGGACCGTGCCGGTGCGGGCCCGCGCGGCGAGGATCTCGACGCGGCGCAGCTTGGTGTCGAGCAACTCATCTGTGCGGTACAGGAGTTCACGGAGTGCGCGGACCGGGTGGCGGCGCAGCTCCAGCCGCTCCAGCACCTTCAGGCCGTAGATCAGGGCGAGTTCGTTGATCTCCTCCTCGCCGAGCCCGTCGCGGTCACGCGCGCTGCGCCACAGATCGACGAGCCGCTGCCGGACCCGGCCGGGGATGGCGGCGATCCGCTCGGCCTGCCCGGCGGCGACCGTGCCCGGGTCGGGGAACGGCACGGCCTGGGTGACCGGCGCCCGGCCGAGGACGGGGCGGAAGCGGGGGCGGATGCCCGGGTAGACGGACTGCCCGAGCAGCGTCCGCAGCGCGGCGGCCTGTGCGTACGACGTGCCGGGCACGACGTGCTCGTGCCGCTGCCCGGCGCGTTCCAGGCCGAGCCCGGCGCGTACGGCGGCCCGCTCCCCCACGACCTCGAACAGCTCGCGGACGTCGTCCGGGGTGAGTTCCCGGCCGCTCTCCGCCTTGTCCGTGAGGGAGCCGAGGAGCCGGGCGGGCGCGTTGCCCTCCGTACGGTCGTAGCAGCCGAATGCGAGCGAAGCGAGATGGGGGTACCCCCGGCCGGAGGCTGGGGGAGGGTCGCAGGGCGCCACGACGGCCGGTACCGGCGGCACGGTGACCGTCTCGGTCGAGCCGGAGCGGCCGTGGTCGACGAGGACGGCGTTGCCGCGGGCGAGGGTGACGTCCTCGACGGGCAGGCAGTCGCGCCCGCCGCGGGTGGTGAGGCACAGCGGGAAGCGCAGGGCGTCCTCGGCGGCCCAGGTGACCTCCAGGACGGGCTGGTCCTCGATACGGTCCAGGCCCGGGGTGACGGAGGTCAGGCGTACGGCCTGGCGGTGGGCGGGGTCGGCGTCGCCGGGGGTGCCGGTGCGCGGGCCCTTGACCTCCTCCAGGACCAGGACGTCGCCCGGTTCCAGGTCCAGCCGGCGCTCCCGGCAGGTCTCCGGGTCCGCCCACTCGTCGCGCAGGGTGGCCGCGGTGGCCCCCTTGGGCAGAGCGCACACCTCGTCGCCCCAGGTCCACAGCCGGATCGCGTTGTGCGCGACACGCAGCCGCAGCGGGTCGGCGGCGACGACCGGTTCGAAGACCTCCACCGAGCCGCGCTCGTCCAGGTCGCCGAGGTCGTTCTCGTCGATGACGGTGCCGGGCTCGGGTCGGTCGTGCGGGTCGAGGGTGCGCACGTCGACGGAGGCGAAACGGAACGTGCCCGGGGCCAGGGTGTGGTCGGCGGCGGTCTCGACGGTCACGTACGCGCGGGCGTTGCAGCCGTCGTGCATCGCGTAGTCGATGAGCCGGACGTGCCGGCGCACCGAGACCCGGCGGCGCGCGGTGTCCAGGTAGGCCTCGGTGGCGACCGCGTCCTGCTGGTAGCTGATTTGGTCGCCGGTGTACGCGAGCAGTTCCACGAGGGTCGTGCCCAGGTCGGCGGGGTTGCGCTCCATCCAGTCGGGGGTGGTCAGCCCGAGCCGGTCGAGCAGCAGTTTGCGGATGGTGTCGTAGTCGCGGGCCGTGTAGTCGATGACCGGGGCGGTCGGGAAGACCGGGGGTTCCTCGGTCCCGTCCGTGCAGTCGAAGGGGGTGGGGCAGTCGGGCCGGAAGGCGAAGGTCGCGCTGTGGTAGCGCTGGTCGAAGCCGCGGTACGGCTCGGTGCCGGGCCGGCCGTAGGGGTCGGCCTCCACCAGCGACAGCCGGTAGCGGGAGGTGTCGCCGGCCCGGTCGAGGGTGACGTAGAGCCGGTCGTCCAGCTCCGGGTCCTCCTCGCGTTCGACGCTGACGTCGACGGCTGTGATGCCGGTGATGCGCCGGCCGCCGTCGATGCGGACGTTCTCGGGGCCGAGGCCGTGCGGGGCCTTGCCGAGGAAGGTGACGGTGAGCAGCAGCCCGTCGTCGCCGACCTCGACGGCGTCGACCCCGCCCAGCTGGGCGGCCCGCACCTTGGCCCGCCGGGCGGTTCCCGCGCTCATGCCGCCCTCCCCTCGAAGACGTCCTCGCGGACCGCCCCGGTGGCGCGTACGAGGTACGACAGATGTACGCGTACGACGTCGTCGCCGCTCTCGATGTCGAGGGCCACGACCTCCACCAGGTCGCCGAGCCAGCGCTGCAGCGCGGCCTGGACGGAGAGTTCGAGGGTGCTGACCAGTTCGGGGCTGCTCGGGGCGAAGACCAGGTCGAGCAGTCCACAGCCGAAGTCGGGCCGCATCACACGCTCGCCGGGGCTGGTGAACAGCAGCTGCTCGATCAGGTCGTGGACGTGCTCGGCGGAGCGGGCGTGCGCGGTGCGTCCCCGGCGGTCGGCGTGGAAGGGGAACGCGATGTCGGTGCGGGTGCGTGGGCTCGTCGGCGTCATCGGACGGTGACCTTTCGCTGCGCGGCCTGGACGACGGGCGGTCCCTGCGGGACTAGGGCCGCGCTGAAGCACTGGGCGGCAGAGGTGTCGAGCAGCACGGGCGCGCCGTCGACGGTGACGCCGGAGGTGACGGCGGTCCAGCGGACCGAGACGCACGGCGAAGGCACCCCGTCGAGCGTGTGCGGGCAGCCGGTGACGACATACGCGTGGGCGGCCGTGGCGACGGCGGCGCCCGCGATCCGTACGCCGCCGGAGGGTGTGGTGGCGGGCGCGGCACGGCCGCCGTGCGGGCAGCCGATCACGGCGCCCGCGTCCAGCAGACTTCCGGACAACTTCTTTCCCCCGTTGTCTATCGCTTGGAGAGGACGGTCAACTGGCCCTCGTTGATGGTCACTTCGCGGCCGCGCAGGACGACCTCGGCGCCCGCGCCGGTGGCGATGACCACGGCTTCCTTGGTGATGCGGATGTAGGCGCCGCCCTGGGCCTGGAGGAGGATCCCCTGCTCGGCGCCGGCGGTGTCGTTCATGACGATCTTGTGGGCCTGCGGGGTCTGCACGACGACCGGCTTGTTCGCCGCGTTCGCCTGCAGCTCGCGGCGCGCGTCGGGCGGCAGCTCGGCAGCGTCGCCGTACCAGCAGCCGGTCCACACGGGGAAACTGGGATCCCCCTGCTCGAACTCCACCCATACACCCGCGCCGGGCGGCGGCACCACGAACTGGCCCGCCTGCGGTCCGGTGAACGGCAGGCAGGGCAGCGCCCAGGTGGACGGCTCGTCGCCGAGAACGTCCGGGACCTCGGCCGTGATCCGGCCGATGTGCAGCGGATCGTTGTTGTCCACGACCCGGCCGCGGAACTTGCCGAGGTAGCGATTGCTGGGTGCCGCCATGCTGAACTGCTCCTGGTTCTTCGGTGGTTCGGGTCAGGGCCAGACGCGGTCGTCGCGCGCCTCGAGCCCCTCCCGGGAGAGGGTGAAGTTCTGCTGGAACGAGCCCGGGCGCAGGTTGTGGGTGACCGACTTGACGAAGTAGTCGCCGTCGTAGGCCCGTCCGGCGCCGCGGACGCCGACGAGCCGGCGCGGCTGCAGGAGGTAGCCGTGCCGGTTGACGTCGAGCGATCCGGAGCCCGAGACGACGTCGGCGGAGACGGCGGCCCGGGCGAGGAGTTCGGCCTCGGCCTGCTCGCGCTGCTGCTTGGCGGTACCGGCGAGGGTCCGGCGCTTGAGGGCCGGGGTGGGCCGCCTGCCGAGCGGCGGGCGCAGGGGGCTGATCGGCGGCTGGGGCAGGAGGGTGGCCTGCCGGGTCCCCGGGTCCTGCCAGCGGGCCTGCGGCTCCTCGCGTGCCGTGCCGTCGTACGCGAACGTCAGCTGGTCGACGGTGGTGTTGGCGTCCATGTTGACGTTGAGGGCGTGCTGCCGCAGGCCGAGCCGGACCTCCGGGCCCCAACGGGCGGACGACTGACCGGGGTTGGGCCCCGGTTCCAGGTAGAAGGTGTAGCCGTTGGCACGGGCCAGCTCGGTGACGTACTGCAGGTCGGTACCCGTCTGGTAGTGCACGCGGAGGTCCTGGTGCGGGGGCTGGGACACCTTCTCCGTGTAGACGTCCGGCCGGATGCCGTAGTCCGAGTACCGGCGCAGGATGGCGAGGACGCGCTCGGACGGGGGCAGGTTGGGATAGCGGGCGGTGCGCTCCTCCAGGTCCATGAGCAGCGTCAGGTCCTCGCCGGTGACGGTGAGGGTGGAGCGGCCGGGGATGTTGCTGGCGCCGACCTCCTGACGCACGATCAGCCCGTCGAACAGCACCTCGGGGGTGCCGCGGACACTGACGGCGAGAATGACGCGCGTCTTGGGATCGAAGAATCCCTCGGGCAGGAGGCGCTGGTTGATCAGCCCGCGCTTGGTGAGGTCGAAGGCGAACTGGAAGCCGCTGCGCTCCCCCGCGGTGGCGGTGATCTGGGCGGACAGCAGCGCCTCGGCGACCTCGGCCGGGACCGGGCGGGCCAGGGTGGGCCCCATGAGGAGCTGGATATGGACGGGGCCCTGCCGCACGGGCTGTTCAGACACGCCGCTCTCCCCGCGGGAAACCGCCGACCGACGGAATGCCGATGACACGCCCTGCCTCGTCCGTCAGCTCCCGCGGATCGAGCACGGGATTGGCGTCGGCTATCCGCCACCACTGTCCGGGGTCGCCGAGGAAGTGCTGCCCGAGCAGATCGGGACGCTCGCCGGCACCGACCGTGTGCGGCTCGGTCTCCTCGTCGAGCGGAGGCAGCAACCGCCGCTTGGTGTACCGGACTTCGGTGCCGTCGGCCATCCGGTGCACGCCGATCTCGGCGTCGTGGTAGCGGCTGGTGCGCGGGTACGGATGCGCCCCCGGTATGGAGTCCAGGGCGCTCTCGTAAGGCTCGGTGCCGGCCATGGCTCTCTCCTCATCCCCTTCCGGTCATGAGTCCGACACCGCCGAGGCCGAGGGCGCCCAGGCTGCCGCCGCGCGCCGCGGCCGCGAGCCGCTCCTTCTGCGCCAGGTGCGCCATGTACAGGTCGGCACCGCGGTGCCCGGCGGGCAGGTCGCTCACGGTCAGGATCTTCATCCCGATGCTCAGCGAGGCCCGGATCGGATTGAGGTTGACGTCGAAGGCGGACTCGTTGACGGAGAGTTCGGTGAGCCGGACGGGCATGACCCGCTTGCTCCCCCAGGTGAACAGCGTCAGCGGCATCTCGATCGGGCTGATCTCGATGCTCCCCTTCTGCGTCAGCTTGCTCGCGGCCCGCAACTGCGCGGTCGTCGGCTGCACCAGCATCTCCAGGGTGGCGAGCTGCGGGTGGATCCCGTCGGGCGCGGCGATCTCCAGTTGGTCGGTCGCGTCGATCTCGGCGGTGAACTTCCAGGTCTCCTGGGCGGGGCCCTTGAGCCGGAGCGCCTCATTGCGATCCCCACTGCCGGTTCCGCCGCCTCCCGCGTCCCCACCGTCACCGGCGGACTGGGGCGCGATGCTGCGCTCCAGGGTGTCCGGGTTGAACTGCAGCACGATGATGCGCTGGGGGGTGCCGGTGTCGGGGTCCACCACGACTATGCCGGAGCGGATGGGTTTGGGAATGTCGGCGTAGCGGGTCACAGGCGTTCCTCAAGTCGGGCCCGCAGCGGCGCATAATCATGCTCGGGGAAAAGTTCGGGAAACACTTCCAGCATGCGCGTCAGATAGGTGCGCGCAAGATGGAACCCCGCGTCACTCAGGCGGACGTCTGTGTACAGGTACTGCCAGCCATAGGTGCCCTTCGTGAGCAGCAAGGCATCAAGATACTGGCAGTACGTGATGTCCATCCTCAGATATCCCGGGGGATAGGGCTCCCCACCAATGTCCGCAACGTCATGGAACCAGATCTCCAGCGGGCTGACATTCGGCTGCATGCGAATGAAGGACATCATCCCCGCGCCAGACCGAGGCGTCATGTCGAAGTGTCGAAGCTCTGCCAAAAATTGACGCTGGAATTCCGTGGCGTCATCCAGCGGCTCCGGCCCTTCGAGCTGGTCGAAAACGTCATAGAAATGCAGGATTCGATATTCTCCGAGAATCTCGGGCAGGCCGCCCGTGGTCGACCACTGGGCGCCGAGATCCATGAACCGGAGTGCGCATGAACCAAGGTCCCCGTCAAGACGGACCTCATCCCAATCCTCGTTGTGCTCGTAGAGGGGGAGCAATTCTTCAAGAGGCTCCCCAAGTTCGTCGCAGCTTCCACAGGTGGCATCGAGGAACGGGCTCCTCTGGATAGCCGCAAGCACCGCCGCGTGCCGTTTCTCGTTGACCGTCAGGTCTGCCATGCCTTCCGACCTCTCCTCGGGGATCCAGGTTGATTCCGTGATCAGAAAGTGATGAGCCCGTCAGTGTAACAATCCTTTACCTTGTCCATTTTCTTGTCGAGGTTGGCTATGGGCCTACCCTGCTTCGACCTGTACGTCGCCAGCTTCGCCTTCATGTCGGGAATATCGAGGAAAGTCTTGACCCCAGGAGGAGTTTTGCCACGCTGCTCCATGATGGCATCCATGAACATCCTTGCCGGATGCCGCAGGGCGCGTTTGATGTCCATTCGGGAGTCCCTGTTGATATTCATG
Source organism: Streptomyces sp. NPDC101165 (assembly GCF_044768135.1). NCBI lineage: Bacteria > Bacillati > Actinomycetota > Actinomycetes > Kitasatosporales > Streptomycetaceae > Streptomyces > Streptomyces sp. NPDC101165. The sequence goes on from NZ_JBIWPG010000010.1 coordinate 27,086, forward strand.
GGGTTGTCGTCCTTGGTGGGGGACGTGGGTGGTGGATTGAAGTGCTTGTCGGCGCTCTGACCCGACTTGGCCGCTGAAAGCTTCATCCAGTCCGACCGCTTCTCTCCCGATCCGCTCCCTATCTTCTTGTACAAACCCCATTCAACATGGAGAAGGCTCGGGAACCCCTTGGGGAAATTCCCGTTGTACTGCGCTGGATACGGCAGGCTCGTCGGCCCCTTGTAACGCTCCAAGCGGGCGGTGTACCACCCGGGAATCGGAGGCTGTCTCGTGCTCAGCAAACCGAAGGCTTTGGCCGCATTTTTCTCGATAGTGTAGTAAAAATTGGAATTATCTGAGTTTCTGCCAGGAACGAAGTTGGACGTCTTTGCGGGGCCCCCAACCTCGCGAGGGATGAGGTGCATTCGGTCCCACTGGGGCCTGGGGCCAGACCCGTAGAGAACATCCAGGTAATCGAAACCAACGGTGAATTCCTGGTTGGGCTTCCTCCCGAAGGCGCGGGCGAACTCGGGATTGACGTACTTCGCAGTTGTCTCCGCTGCCGGCGGCACGTTGTTTACGGGGGCAGGCGTGATATCGGGTTCCGGAAGTTTCTGCTTCACCAAGTAATCGACGAGATCCTGTGAGAAACCGTAGGTGACCCGCATGCTCGGGTTGAGGGTTGCTTGAATATCGAACTCCCCCGCACCGCCCTCCTTTTCCAGACGCGTCAAGCGATACCAATCACGCAGCCCGGAAAGAAGCGTCAAGAGATCTCCATCCGGAATTCCTGACCCGAGGCGTTTCCTGATCATCGGGCGAATGCGGGCCACGATCTTGCGAAGCCGCTCCTCCTTCGAGTCCTTCGAGTCCTCGTCGTTCTTCCGCCTATTCTTGTCCGTCTTGCTCTTAGGTCTGCCTGGCCCTGTCTTGTCCGGCCGCTTCCCCGGTCGACGCGGACCGTGCTCGCCGGGCTCCGGCTTGCGTGGCTTGTGCGGCTTGCCGTCATTGTCGTCGTGCTTCGGCCTCGTCGGATCGTCTTCTTTGCCGCCCTTCGGCTTCTTCGGCCGATCGGCGTCCTTGTCCGACCCAGGCTTGGCCGCGCGTTCGTCGCTCTTGGGCCTATTCGGTGTGTCCTCGGCCTCCTTCGGCCTCTTGGGAGCATCCTCGGGCTTAGCCCGGTCCGGCTTTTTGTCGGCGGGAGTCTTACCATCGCCCCGAGGCTTGGCCGGTTCGTTCGGATCCTTCGGCTTGCCCGGGGTTTCGTCCTTGTCCAGCTTCGGCTTCGGCCGAGGTTCCGGCTTCGGCTTCGCCTTCGCCGGCGGAGTGGGACGCGAGTCCGGCTTGCCGGCGGGCTTGTCGGTCGGACGGGCGGTGCTCGGCTCGCCCGCCTTCGGCCGGGTGGGCGTGTCCGTCTCGCCGGTCGTGGGCTTCCTGCCGGCGCCTTCGGCGTCCTTCGGCCTGCCCGGGGCCGCGGCCGTGTCCTTGGGACGTGTGGACGCCGCGGGCGTGTTCGTCGGGCGCCCGGCCGGAGCGTTCTCGGCCGGCCGGTCCCGGCGCGGCGCGCCCGACTCGTCGGCTCCGCCGACCGAGGGCCTGCCCTCGCCCCGTCCTTCCCTGCCACCCCGCCCGAGCTTCGCCGCCACACCCTTCAGACGCTTGCCCACCTTCGCGACGTACTTGCCGATGCCGTCCAGCAGTGCCTGGTAGGCCAGCTCCAGGAGGGCGACGATGCCTGCAGCGACCGCCTTGGCGAACAGGAGGCCCGCGCCTCCCTGGCGGACCGCACGCAGCCAGGCCAGGACCGCGCCCATGGCGCGCAGGATCTCGCCCAGGGCGCCGATCGCCGTCCGGATCGCGTCGATGACGGCCATCACCCAGCCCGCGCCGGGGATCAGCTTCGCGATGACCTTGGTGATCACGATCTCGCCGATGATGAACGGGAGCTGGGGCACCACGGCGTCCCAGGTCTCCTTCACGATCCGTTCGAGCGAGAAGCCACCCTTGACCAGCTTGTCGATGATGGCCCTGGGTACGCCGATGATCTCCTCGATCTTCGACTGGAACCACTGCTTGACGGCGGACTGGACCTCGCGGAACAGGTGGTTCTTCGCGCCGTCCACCGCGGAGTTCTTCGCGCCGCTCAGCCAGCCGCCGGGGTCGTCCAGGAAGTCGATCGCGATCATCATGAACTCGCCGAGCGCACCCAGGAGTTTGGAGGCGTAGTCGAGGATCGTCCTGACCGCGTCGATCACGGACTTGATGACGTCCATGAGCATCTTCTTGAGGATGTTCAGGATGTCGCTGAGCATCTTGGCCAGGGCGTCGAGCAGATCCGAGACGATCCGCTTCAGCTGTGCCGCGAGCCTGGTGACGAACGCGATCGCCGCCGCGATGAGGTCGGTGATGAACTTCCTGATGCGGGCGGCCAGTTCGATGACGGCCCGGACCATCGCCTTGGCGAACTCGATCAGGTCGTTGATCAGGTTCTTGACGGTGTCGACGATGAACTTCCGGGCCTCGTTGATCCAGCGCTCGACGGTCTCCTTGAAGTTCTTGATGAAGCCGACGACCGCGTCACGCGCCTCCCGGATGATCCGGACGATCGCGTTCTTGATCTCGATGACCTTCTCTTTGATCCAGTCGAAGGCCTTCGTGAGCCAGTTGCCCGAGTCCTTGGCCGCACCGTCCGTCTTGTTCTTGGCGTCCGTCTCGGCCTGGTCGCCCTTGTCCTTGATCTGCTTGTCGCTGTCGGTCTTCTGCTTCGAGACGTCGTCGTCGGTCTTCTTCTCGCGGTCCGCGACGTCCTTGCGGAGCTTCTCCGACCGATCGGTCTTCTTGCTGCCGAGCTTCTGAAGCTCCTGGTCCTGTTCCTTGCGCCAGTCGGTGCGCTGTGACGTGACCTCGTCGAGGGCCTTCGTCCGCTGCCCCGTCTGTTCCCGCGTGTTCTTGCCGATCTCGCCGTCGACCTGCTGCTTGTGCTTCTGCTGCGAGTCGCGGAAGTCCTTGTCCTTGGTCTGGCGGCTGTCGGACATGCCCTTCTGGCCCTGGCTGAACGCCGCCTGGAACTCGGGCCCGCGGTCGTGCTCCGCCACCGCGGACGCCGCGTCCGGGGGCACGGCGCCGGTGGACGCCTTGCCGGGCGCGGCGGCCTTGGCGCCGTCCGCGCCGGGCACCTTGCCCTTCAGCTGCTCCTGGGGGGCGTCGGGGTAGACCTGGTCCTCGCCCATCCCACGGCCGGAGTCGTCCCGAGCGGTGTCGACGGTCTCCTGGCCCTTCGCGTCGACGGCGGAACCCTGTTCGCCGGTCGTCTGCTCCGCGGCACCCTGCATCTGCACGCCGGGCGCGTTGCCCGCCTGGGCCTGCTTGAGGGCCTCGTCCTTCGTCGGCAGCCCCGCGAACTTGGCCGCCAGCTCCTGCTTGTCGACCTTGAAGCCGAGCTTCTCGGCGAGCCAGCCGATGCCGAAGCCGAGCGCCATCTTGAAGGTCTGCCAGCCGCTCGGCTCCTCGGCCTTCTCCGCCTCGATCTGGCCTTCGGGCTGCTTCGCCCCAGTGACCTCGGCGTTCTCCTGCTCGGGTGCCTCCGACTTCTGCGCCGGGTCCTGCGAGTACTGGGCGGGTGAGTCGGTCCTCGGCTTGCCCTCCAGGGTCTGCGGCGCGCCCGCGGGACGCTGCATCGAGGGCGGCGCGGCAGCGAGCTGTTTGTGCTCGTCGCCGACGCTGCGGTCGACCGAGCCGCCGACCCCGCCCATCGCCTCCAGCGCCTGGTGGGGCTTCAACCGGGCGGCCGTGCTCAGCCCGGCCTCGGGCGAGACCTGGGAGAGGTTCGGGGCCGGCCCCGAGTCCTTCTTCCCCTTCCCCTTGCCGGCCGGCTTGCTGGCGACACCGCCCCCCGTGGCGCCGGAGGTGGCGGGTGCCGACTTCGGGACCATGGTCCTGGGTGCCCGTTCCTCCGTCGGCGCGGGCTCGGCGTCGGCTGCCTTGGGCGCGGGCGGCTCGGATGCCGGGGCGGGGGCGGTCGCCCGTGTGGGAGCGGGCTGCGGTGCCGCGCTCTGCTCGCTCGGCGTACGGTCGGCCTCGGGCGCGGCCCCGCTCTGCGACCCACTGGTGGAGCTGCCGGGGCGGTCCGCGTTGGATCCGCCGGTGATGTGGGAGTCGCGGGCTGCCGAGGGCGACTTGGCATCGTCCGTGCGCTCGGTTCCGGCGGCCGCGGCAGCGGGGGCCTGCTGCTGCTCGTTCTTCGGCGCGGGCGCAGCGGCCGTACCGCCCACCGCCTGCGGGGAGCTCTTCTCCTGACCGGCTGCCGCCCCGTCTCCCGCGGCCGGAGTGCCCTTCTCCTGCTTGGCCGCGGTCTCCTTCGCGGCCCCGCTCTCCTCCGACCTCCCGCCGTCCTGCGCGCCGGGCGCCTGCTGCACCGTGGTCTGTGCCGTGACCGGTCCGGCCTTCGGATCGTCTCCGCGCTTCGGGTCCTTGGAGACGGTACTGGTGTCCGCGGGAGTGGTGACCGCCAGGTCCGCACCGAGATCGGCGAGCAGGGTGTCACCCGGTCCGCCCTCCGTCTCGCGGGACGCGGAGGACTCGACAGCCGCTTCCTCGACCGTGTCGTCCTCGGACTCCCCCTCCGCTTCGGCCGCCGCGTCCTCCGCGTCCTCGGCGTCGCGCTCGGCCTGCACCCGGTCGGCCTTGGTCAACGGGGGTGCGGGGAAGTCGGGGAGCGACGCGCTGCCGGGCGTGGCGTCCTGCCTCGTGTCCGCCGTCGGAACCCCGGACAGCTCGGGGTCCTGCTCCGGCAGGAAGTCCTCCGGCTGGAGCTTGGTGTCCCAGGCGCTCGCCTCGCCCCCTCCGACCTCCACCTCGGAGGTGCTGTCGGACTCGGCCGCGTCCTCGTCCGCCGACTCCTCGGGGCCGTCGAGATCCTGGTTGCGTACGCCGTCCAGCCTGCTCGACGGAGCGGGCAGCTCGGTGTCGCGGCCCACCGTGGGCGAAGCGGTCGGCTGCTCCGCGCCGCGCTTGTCCTCCGTGACTGCCTGCTTGCCGGTGACGAACTGCTCGGCGGCGCCGGGGCGGTTCCGGGCGGCGGACTCCTCCGCGGCGGCCGTGGGGGCGCCCTGCTGGTCGCCCGTCTCCTTGGCGCCCTCTTCCTTCTTCTGCCCCTGGTCGGCTCCCTGGGCCTGTGTCTTCTCCTCGGCCTGCGCGCCCTGACCGCCCTGCGCGGTGGCTGCCCCTCCCGCCGGTGCGGCGGCCGTCGCCTCCCGCTGCCCGGATCCCGCGGACGACCGGGCGCCGCCGCCCGCCCCGGAGCCCGACTGCTGCCGCTGCTCCTCGCGGGTGCCGCCGTTCCCCGGAGTGCTTCCGGGTGCGCCCTCATGGTCGGTCCGGTCCTTCTCCGGACCGGGCGCGGTCTGCGGCCTGTCCTTCCGGGCCTGCTCCTCCGTGTCCCCGCGCCGGGCGGTCTCCCGCTCGGCCCGGATCTCCTCGGCCGTGTCGGGCTCGATCTCGGGAGCGTCGTGGGCGTCGCGCTCCACCCGGTCGTCGGCGAAGTCGTCGTAGGCGTCGATCTCGTCGACGAGGTCCAGCACGCGGTCCTGTTCGGAGCCGAGCAGCCGGTTCTCCAGCCGGTCGAGGACCTGGTCGAGCAACTCCTCGGGCAGCCCGGCCAGTTGCTTGCGGGTGCGCTTGGACAGGTCCTCGGGGTCGCCGCGCAGCGAACGTACGACCGAGTTGGCGAGCCGGTCGACGAGGGTCGCCGGATCGATCGCCTCCGTGCGCCTGCGGTCCGCGTCCAGGGTGGCGTACCGCAGCCAGCCCGGAGTGGCCTGCCCCTCCTCCACCTCGGGGGCGGACTCGGCCCGCTCGGGCCGTACGAGGTCCTGTGCGGCCGCCTCCGCCTCCCGCTCGATCGCCTGCTGCGGCAGACTCACCGCCCCCGGCTCACGCCCCGCCCGCAGCGCCCCCAGACCGTGCGGGTTCTGCACGGTGTGCAGCAGCTCATGGGCGAGCAGCCGCCGGCCCTCGTCGGTGCCCGGCTTGAAGGCGCCCTCACGGAAGAGGATGTCCTGGCCGACGGCCACGGCGTCCGCGCCGAGCAGCTGGGTGAGCTGTGCGGCGTCCCGGTCGGTGTGCAGGCGCACCCGGCTCAGGTCGTGGCCGAGCTGCTCCTCCAGCTCGCGTCGCACGCCCGGGTCGAGGGGCTGTCCGGCGCCGCTGACGATGTTCTTCGGTTCGGCGGCGCGGGACTTGGCGGCCCGCTCCTTGCGCTTGCGCCGGCGCTGTTCGGCGCTCTGCTCCGCGTTCTCCTGCTGTGCCTGGGAGCTCACGGCGTCACCTCCCCGTGGCCGCTGAGTCCCTCGTGCACCGCGCGGGCCAGTTCCTGGCCGAGCCGGCGTGCGGACAGCCCGGCGGGCAGCGGCGCGAGGCCGGTCAGCGCGTCGACCGTCAGGGCGCCGTGCGCGGCCAGAGGTACGCCGTGCAGCCTTACCAGCCGGGTCAGCTCGCGTTCGAACGAGGCCGAGACGTGGGCCGGGTCCGCGCGGAAGCCGTCGAGTACGAGTTCGCCGATCTCCACGCGGATCGCCGAAGGCCTTCTGCTCACACCCATCCGCGGACCTCCGTCGGGGTCAGCGAGCGCTCCAGCTTGAGGTACTCGGTACGGGCGGCCGCGAGCATGTGCCGCATCTGCAGCCGGTCGCCCTCCTCCGCGGCGAGGAACGCCCCGGACAGGGCGATGTTGCGGATGGAGCCGCCGGCGACGGTGAGCCGGGCGAGGAGTGCCGGGTCGATGTCCTTGACGGGGGCCTGCGGTGGCAGCACCCGGCGCCAGATCTCGGCGCGTTCGTTCTCGGCCGGGAAGGGGAAGTCGACCACGAAGCGGATGCGCCGCAGGAAGGCCGTGTCGAGGGCCTGCTTCATGTTGGTGGTGAGGATGGCGAGGCCCCGGTAGGCCTCCATCCGCATGAGCAGATAGCTGACCTCCAGGTTGGCGTACCGGTCGTGGCTGTCCTTGACCTCGCTGCGCTTGCCGAAGAGGGCGTCGGCCTCGTCGAACAGCAGGAGCGCGCCACCGCGTTCGGCGGCGTCGAAGACCCGCCGGAGGTTCTTCTCGGTCTCGCCGATGTACTTGCTGACCACCTGGGAGAGGTCCACGACGAACAGGTCGAGGCCCAGCTCCTTGGCCATGACCTCGGCCGCAAGGGTCTTGCCGGTGCCGGAGCCGCCGGCGAACAGGGCGGTGACGCCGAGGCCGCGGCGCAGGGTCGCGGCGAAGCCCCACTCCTGGTGGACGGTGGACCGCTGCCGTACGTGCGCGATGATCTCCCGCAGTACGGCCGTCTGCCGCTCGTGGAGCACGAGGTCGTCCCAGCCCGCCCTGGGCTCGATCCGGCGGCCGAGTTCGTCCATGCCGATGCGCGCCTCGTCCAGACCGGCCAGCCAGGCGAGTTCGGCGGCGTCCAGCTCGTCCTCGTGGGGCAGCCGGCGGCGTACCGCTGCCGCGGCGGACCGTACGACGTGCGGGGGCAGCTGGAACTGTGCGACCAGTGACCGGAGTTCGCTCTCCTCCAGGTCGGCGACGTCCTGGAACGCGTCGGACCAGAGCGCGAGTTGCTCGTCGTCGTCCAGGCGGGGCACGGGCACCCGCAGGCCGTGCGGGCGCTCGGTGCGCAGCGGGTCCTCGCTGGAGACGACGACGGGTACGGCGGCCCCGGCCAGGAACGCCTCGGTCGCCGCGCGCTGGTCGCGGTCCAGTTCGCCGGCCTCCACCAACAGCGCGGCCGGCAGCAGGATCGCCTCCCGCTGCCACAGCCGGGCCAGCCGGTCGCGTTCGACGGGGTCGGCCGGCACATCCTCGGCACTCATGGCGTACACCCCGAGCCCGCAGCGGGCCGCCGCGGCGGCGGCGACGTCGGCCCGGCTGCGCAGGTCGCCGCCGGTCACCTCGACCAGCAGCGGTGCGTCGGGGCTGCGGCCGTCCTCCGTCCAGCCCTCGGCGAGCCGGTTCGCGGCCAGGTCGTACGACGGCGGGAGCGCCTCCGGTGCCGTGGTGCGGCGCAGCCTGCCGTGCAGCCGGGCGTCCAGGTAGGGCGAGCCCAGCAGGAAGTGCAGGATGCGCTCGTCGAGGCGGAGCCTGGAGACGGTCAGCCGGGTCTCGTCCTCCAGTTCGACGATCCGCCAGCGCCTGAGCGGTGCCACGGGGGTGAGCGCGCTCCAGTGCGGCTCGGCCAGGGCGGCCAGCGCGAGCGAGAAGGTGGGGTACGCCCGCTGCGGGTCTCCGGCGGCCGCCGCACACCGGGCGGCGGTCGTGGGGTCGAGTTCGTCGGCGGCGGTGAGCAGGACGAGGTCGCGTTCGAAAGGGGTGAGACCGAAGCAGGCGACCAGGGCGTCGAGGGGTGCGGTGGTCTCGGGTACGGGTACGACGGCGGTGTCGGCGCCGGTGTCGCCGGACCGCTGCCCGGTGACGCGTGCCGCGTGGGCGTCGACGCGGGCCAGGACGCGCCGGATCCCGGCGGTCAGCGCCGTGCCGTCGCCGCTCGCGTCCGTCGCACCCGGCTCGTTCGTGCCCATGTGTTCACCTGCCCCCGTCGTGTCGCCCATGCCGTCTCAGTTCTCCGTGTCCTCGTCGCCGCCCGCCCGCGTTCCGGAGCCGGAGTCCGTCTCCTCGGCGGGCCGTGCGCTCTTCGGCGTCCGCTTCGCGGTCCGCGCCGGCTGCGCCGCCTTCCGTGTCCGGGCGGGTGCCTTGGCCGCGGTCCCGGCGACGGCCTTGGCAGGCGCCGTCTTCGCGGCCTTCCCGGAAGCGGGCTCTTCGGCGGGGGTCTCGACTTCCTTGCCGGGCCCGTCCGCTGACGGTTCCTCAGACCGTGGCTCAGTTCCCGGAGGGACCGGCGCTCCCGGTGCCCCGAACGGCAGCACCCGCACCTCGGGCCGTTCGACGGGCTTCGCCGGTGCCGGGGTCTCGCGGCCGTCGATGAAGACGAGGGAGGCCTGGTAGACCACCGACAGCGCGTACGGGGTCTGGTAGAGCATCCCCCACAGCTTCGACGTCTCGTCGATGTCCATGACCGACTGTGTGAACCGCACCCGCTGGGCCGCCTCGGCGAGGTTGCTGCCCGCCAGGTAGGGCTTCTCACCGGCGAGTTCGATGACGTCCTCGGGCAGGACGGGTATCTCGTGCAGGGTGCGCACCACCGAGCCGATGAGCCGCTGCCCGACCAGCTCGGTCTCGTCGCCGTACGCGGTGATCAGGTACTGCAGGTCGAGTGCGGCGGCGGCCCGGCGCACCAGCCTGCCGTCGGGCGCGCGGGTCGGCAGGTCGTTGTTGCGCTGCGAGGTGTTGGGGGTGACCTGGTAGAGGAAGACGGAGATGGTGGGGTCCGTCGGCGGCTCGGTGGGCGGCTTGCGCGGCTCCACCTTGACGGCCATGTCGATGTCCGGCTGCAGATGGGACTCGATCAGCAGGGCCAGGGCCTGGCTGACATGGGCGAGGGCGAGTGCGTTGCTCATGACGTCAGTTCCCCGGTTCCTCTCGTGTTGCCTCTCCCGTCACGCTCACTGCCGTGCGGCTCACTCGCGCCCCCGTGACAGGTAGTCCGCCAGGCTGAGGGCCGCTCCGGGCCGCTCCGCCGACCGCGGCGGCTGCCGTGGCCCGTTCCTCGACGGCGACTGCGCGGCGGTCACCTCCAGGCGGCCGATCTGTACCTGCACCACCTGTTCGGGCGCCTTCCCCGGCCGGCGTGCGGCGGCCTGCCGTACGGCCTCGCGGGCCGCCGTCGTGTCCGCGGCGCTCGGCCTCGGTGCCGCGGAAACGACGGTGGGGGGTGCGACGCCCGCACCCGGGGGGCTGGGTGCGGGCGCCGCGACCCGGTCCGCGCCCGGCTCCGGGCCTCCCCGCCCGGAGGTGCGCGGACCGGTCCTGGGCACCGGCAGCGGCCCGGGCGCCAGGGGCGCGGCGGGGCGCAGCAGTGGTGCTTCGGGCAGGGCTGTCGGTGCGGGGCGTGGGGCCTGCTCCGCGGGGGCCCGTTCGGTGCCTACGACGGTCCGCTCCCGTTCCGTGTGGAGGCGGAGCTCCGCGGCGGGCCGTGGCACGTCCCGGTCCGGGACGGGTGCGGGCGTGGCGGAGGGCCACGGCACGGAGTCCGTGGCGTCCGGGTCCGGGGTGCGGGCCCGTACCGCCTCGACACGTTCGAACGGACCGGCCAGTCGCGGCCGTACCCGGACGGCGTCCGGCCCGGGGGCGGTGTGCCGGGCGATCAGCCGGTCGAGGAAGTCGGGCTCCGCCTCGGGCGCCCGGGAGGAGGCGTCAGACATCCGCACACAGCTCCAGGTAGTAGCGGCGCCGCAGCGGGCTGAGCGCCAGGATCTCCGGCTCGCTCCAGCCGTAGGCGGTGGCGAGCAGATGGACGTCGAGGAGCAGGTCCCTGGCCCAGCCGTCCAGTTCGGTCCACAGGTAGGAGGCGATGTCCAGGTCGGCCCGGCCGGCCGCACCGCACTCGGGGCAGCCGACGCTGAGCGTGACGTCGGCGCCCGGGTCGGCGGCCTCGACGGCCTCGGCGATCCGCCGCTGCACCGGCGTGGGAAGGGCGTCGGCGGTCCTGGGCTTCCCGTCGTGCTCCGCCGAGACCAGGCAGCGTGCGAGCAGCGCGGCGCGCGGGTCGGCGGCTCGGGCCGCGGTCGTCAGGTCGGCGGCGGAGGGCAGCCGGAACATGATGTCCCAGCCGCCCTCCGACAGCCGCACGACCGTGTCCTCGGGTGCGCCGAGGGAACGGGCGAACTCCCCGGCGTCCAGCTCGAACTCCATGTCCGCGCCGCACGCCCGGCACTCCAGCCGCACCTGCATCCGCTCCCCGAACAGGGCGCGGCGCAGGGCGAACAGGTCGGACTCGCGTTCGCCGACCGGCACCGCGGGCAGCGCCGCGGCGTCGAGGTCCGGGCGCGCCGTGCCGTGCAGCAGCAGGGCGCGTCCGGTGGCCGTCTCGGCGAGCCCCGCCTCCCAGGTGGCCAGCAGCCCGGCCGCCCCGGTGATCGCCATGTGTTCCCCCCGGCTTCCTCACCTCGCTTCTGATCAGGCCGGGTTGAGGAAGGAGGGCTCTTCGGGCTCGGGCACCTCGTAGTCGCGCTCCCAGCCCTCGCACTCGAGCTTCAGCGACTGGATGGCCACCGCGTTGGCGTTGGCGTCCAGTTCGCCGAGGACCTGGTACTCGCTGGGCCAGGTCCGGTAGAGCTTGTGCGAGACGGCGACCTGGCCGGCCTCGTTGAGGACCTGTATGACGATGTCCTTGCGGAAGTCGGCGAGGGACACCTCGGAGCCGAGGCCCGCGCCGACCTGCCAGACCTTGTTGGCCCAGCGGTCGAACTCGGGGTCGTGGGTGACGCCGCGCTCCAGCGTGATGCCCTCGAACTCGGAGCGGCCGGGCGACTTGCGCGGGGAGGACGGGTCGCCGCCGTGGCGGTGCTTGACGACCTCGGTGGTGCGCTTCAGCGGACTGATCTTGCTGATGCCGGCGACCGTACGACCGTCCCACAGGACCAGGAACTTGAAGTTCTTGTAGGGGTCGAAACGATGGGCGTTGACGGTGAACTCTGCCATCGGATTCCTTCAGCTCTCCAAGATTCCCGTGGGCCTACAGCTCGAACTGCCCGGACGTCTGCTGGATTTTGACGATCACGAACTCCGCCGGTCGGACCGGTGCGATGCCGACCAGGACGTTCACAATGCCGTTCGCGATGTCCTCGTCGGTGGTGGTGTCGCTGTCGCACTTGACGAAGTAGGCCTCGCGCGGGGTGCCGCCCTTGAAGGCGCCCTGCCGGAAGAGCGTGTGCAGGTACGAGGAGGCGGCGAGGCGGATCTGCTGCCACAGGTTCTCGTCGTTGGGTTCGAACACCACCCACTGCAGGCCGCGCTGGAGGCTCTCCTCGACGTGCAGGGCGAGCCGCCGTACGGGCACGTACTTCCACTCGCTGTCGAGGGCGTCGGCGCCCTCCAGGGTGCGCGCACCCCAGACCGTCGGGCCGGTCAGCGGGAAGCTGCGCAGGCAGTTCACGCCGAGCGGGTTGAGCAGTCCGGTCTCGCGGTCGGTCAGGTTGACCGTGAGCGAGTGGACGCCCGCGAGCCGGGCCTCGGTGCCGGCCGGTGCCTTCCAGACGCCGCGCTCGGAGTCGGTGCGCGCGATGACGCCCGCGATCGCTCCGGAGGGCGGGAAGGAGCGCAGCCGCCCGGTGAGCGGGTCGGTGAGCTGCAGGTGCGGGAAGTACAGGGCCGCGTGGTTGCCGCGTACGGCGTCGAAGGCGGCGACGCCGGCCCGTGCGGAGTCCACGCTGACCCAGGTGCCGGGCGCGTCGACGAGCAGGAAGATCCGCCGCTCCTGGCACAGGCGCTGGGCGGCCGACACGACCGTGATCGCGTCCTCGGTCTTCTCGTACGCGGCCAGCTCGGGCAGGACGAGCAGGTTGACGTCGGCCACGCCGCGCAGTGCCTGGATGCCGGTCTTGTCGGCCTCGGAGCCGATGAGGTCGCGCGGTCCGGGCGCCTCGCCGTCCTCGCCGCCCGCCAGCGGGAAGACGGGCGGGTTGACGGAGGCCTCCAGGCCGAGGTCGTTGGCGCACTCGCCGAGGAAACGGACGACGTCCTCGGGATCGGTGGAGCCCGCGACCACCTGGATGCGGCGGCCGAAGGCGGTCACCTCGGCGCCCGCGAAGGCGTGCTTGCCCGGGGCGTCGGGCAGCGCGCGCAGCTTGCGCTCGAGCAGCAGGGCCAGTTCGGCCACGTTGCACGGGGCCTCGCCGTCGCAGTCGGGGTCGTAGAGCGTGAACTCGCGCTCCACGTCACCGATCTTGACGGTGAGGTCGACGGTCAGGTCGGGCAGCTCGTGCCCGAAGGGCTTGGAGACCGTCCCGGACGGGTCGGGGCGGCCCTCACCGAGCACCTCGACGCGGATCAGCCGGGAGCCGGCGTTGATCACGGTCTGTGCGTAGCGGCCGCCGGCCGGGTCCATGGACAGGCCGGTGAAGCTCTCGCGGGCCTCGCCCCTGGCGTCGTAGACACGCAGGTTGAAGGTTTCGTCGGGGCAGGGCGTGTCCTGGTCGACGGCCACGCGCAGGCCGTTGCCCCACACGCCGGGCTCCTTGGCGTGCACCTCCAGGACCGGGCTGTCGCTGTGGCCCTCGGTGGACTTGAGGGTGACACAGGCGGCCTTGCCGCTGCCGGCCTTGGTGACGCGGACGACGACGGCGACGGTGCCGCCGTTGCCGAAGAACTGGTGGACCGCGTAGCCGACGGCGCTGCGTGCGCTCAGGCCGCCGAAGCGGCGCTCGAACTCCGCGAAGCTGGTGACGCGTACCGGCTCGTTCAGCGGACCCCGCCGGGTGTGACCCACGAAAGCGGTCACCGACGTGGTCAGGGTCGAGATGGTGCGGGTGCTGCTGGGAAGCTCTTCGACGTAGACGCCGGGATACGTCGGCCTGGCGGCGCTCACCGCGCTCATCGGCTTTCCCCCTCCTGTCCCTGTCTCTCGGGCACCGGACGAAGGCACCAAGAGAGTGACAGCGGAGGGACATGTTCCGGATCGGTGCGGCAAACGGCCCCGCGCGACTGGACGACGGCGGCCGAGCGCACACCGCATCAGCCCCCCGTCGACGCCCGGACGGTCGGTGTCCGGGTCAAGCAGTGTGCTTGCGACTCCTGATGCTCAAGTGCTCAACCCACCTTGTTGTGCCGCGAGTTGAGCCAACAAGGCCTCTTCCGGCCAGGCAAGGAGAAGGTTCCGTGAAGGTCAACTCCCCGCCTTCGCACATCCTGCCCGCGCGCCCCCGACAGGTGGTGCACAGCTTCCCCACAGAGGGTGACGGGCCGTCGGAGGGCCGGGCCCTGACGACCGTGGCCACCTGGGAGGCAGCGCTCCGCCCGCCCGGCACGCGGATCCGGGGTCCCCGGGTCCTCCTCGACTCGTACACAATCCACGGTGGCCGGTTCCGCCAGGGTGCGTGTCTCCCGAGCGGCCGACGGCGTTGTCAGTGGCCTCCCCTAGAGTTCCCGTCACTTGATCACTGCACGTGCGGGGAGGCATGTATGGGGTGGGTTGCGGCGGGCGACTACGAGGTCGCCCTCGACGGCGGGAAGGTGGTGTGCCGCAATGCGGCCGGGCGCCGGCTGAAGTCCGTGCCCGCCAAGCTCGGTGACGATCCGGCGGTCGTGGGGCTGAGGCAGCTCGCCGAGTGGCTGGAGCGGCACGAGCGGCAATGTCTGGCCGATGTGGAGCGGTGGATGGTCCGCTCGCTTCCGGTGCCGTTCACGGTCGTCGCCCGGGTGTGGCCGGACCCCGCCTGGCAGGCCGCGCTGCGCGACGTCGTCGTGACCGGCGACGACGGACAGGTCGCCGGCTTCCTGCGGGACGCCGACCCCGAGCGCGGCCTGGGTCTCGTCGACCTCGACGGCGACACCGTCCGTATCTCCCCCGATCTCGTCCGCATCCCGCACCCGGTCCTCCTGGACGACCTGGAGGAACTGCGCGAGTTCGCCGTCGAACTGGGCGTCGAGCAGCGGGCCCAGCAGCTCTTCCGCGAGGTCTGGCACCGTCCGGCCGGCGTCGACGCCGAGGGCACCCAGGTGGAGGAGTACGCGGGCGGCTCGTACAAGGAACTGCGCTTCCTGCACGGCAGGGCCACCCAGCTCGGCTACCGGGTGCGCGGCGGACACGCCGTGTGCTCGGTCCTGGAGGACGGCCGCGGCATCGAGGCCCGCGTCTGGGTCGGCGACTACGACGGCTACGAGGAGACCGAGACCGGCGCGCTGGTCTGGTCCGACCCCGCCGGACGCGTGCTGAAGCTCGGTCAGGTCGGGGCGGTCGCCTGGTCGGAGGGCATGCGCATGGCGGCGGCGCTGTACGCCGGGCGGGACATCCAGGACGAGGAGCAGGCGGCATGACGGTCATCACCGGTTACGACGAGACCACCGCGGCCACGCTGCTGGACGCCGGCGCCGTACTGCCCCCGGGCAGCACCGCGCGCGAGGACGCCGACAGCCTCACCGTCCGCACCTACACGCACCCCGCCCTGGACGGCCGCCAGGTGGTCCGCCTGGTGCCGGGCACTCTCGGCGAGGCCGAGGACCTGGCGCTGGAGTTCCTGGGCCTCGCCCGCGAGCCGGAGGTGCCCGAGGTCGGGCAGGTGCGCAAGGAGACGCTGGGCTTCCCGGCCTGGGCGCTGGTGAACGACCCGGCGAACGGGCACCACGCGCTCGCCCTGGTCAAGGACGTCGAGCGGCTCGCCCGGCAGGCCAAGTCCCGCCCCGGCACGGCCAAGGAGGGCTTCGAGGCGCTCGGCGAACGGCTCGGCCGGGCCGTGCCGCACTTCCTGCCGACCTTCTACGAGCAGGCCGCGCGGGTCTTCCTGCAGCACGAGAACACCACGTACGCGGCCGCCTTCTTCGGCAAGGCCCGCGAGGCCGAGCGGGTGCACGCGCTCGCCGTGGACGAGGAGCGGCAGCGGGCGGTCTTCCTGGAGTTCGCCTTCGCCGGAGCGCTGACCGTCAAGGCCCTCAAGGAACACGTGAAGGACCTCGCCCGGCGGCTCGACCCGGCCGCCGCGTGGGCGCAGTTCCGGCAGCTGACGGTCGAGCGCTGCGCGGCCGGCATGCCGCCGTACGCCTCGCTGCCGCAGGACGCGCGCGGGCTGATCAAGGCGGCGGGCCTGGACCGGGACACCGAGGAGTGCGCCCTGGTCGCCGACCTGCTCGCCTCACCCGCCGCCGTCCGGGCGCCCGCGTCCTTCTGGAACTCCTTCCGCGCGGTCCTGCCGGTCCTCGCGGAGCGGCAGCCGGCCGTGCGGACGCGTCTGCTGGAGATCATGCCGGCCGGGCTGGGCCGGGAGGTCCAGGACGACGAGTTCTGGCTGGCGCTGCTCGCCGAGTGCGGGGCCGAGCGGCTGCTCACCGAGCAGGCGGCGGCCGAGGAGTACGAGGCCGATCCCGC
Source organism: Streptomyces sp. NPDC101165 (assembly GCF_044768135.1). Classification (NCBI taxonomy): domain Bacteria; kingdom Bacillati; phylum Actinomycetota; class Actinomycetes; order Kitasatosporales; family Streptomycetaceae; genus Streptomyces; species Streptomyces sp. NPDC101165. The sequence continues at coordinate 43,021 of NZ_JBIWPG010000010.1, forward strand.
GGACTGGCTGAGCCGCTGGGCCCTCTTCCGCAAGCACGGCGGGTCCTGGTCGCGCCGCTCGCCGGGCACGCTGGCGCTCGTCGAGCGGATGGCGCCGGGGCTGCGCGCCGCCGGGCGGGCGGTCGACCTGTTCACCGGCCGCTGGCACGCGGGCGCCGACCTCGACCTGCTGGACCTGTGCGTGGCCGAGGGCGTCCCGCTCACCGCGCCCGGCCCCGACGTGAACGTGTACCTGCCGCTCACCGACTGGCTGAAGGACACCCGGGCCGGCCGCCGGGACCTGGTGGCCGTCGCGGCCGACCCGCGCTTGCGGCGCCTGCTGCACCAGGCCGTCGAGCCGGTGGGCAAGGACTCCCGCAGTTCCGCCCTGCTGACGACGGTCGCCGCCCATCCCGTGCTGTCCGTGGTGCTGCGCGAGTGGCTGGACGAGGGCGCCGGGGAGTTCACGCGCGCGGTGGGTCTGCCCCGCGCCCGTGCCGCGCTCGACCGGCTGCGCCCCTTCCGCACGGTCGCCTCCGGGGCCGGTCCCGGCGCCGTCGCCCGCGTCGCCGGACACGAGGTGGCACCGCTGCTCGGCCGCACCCTGCGCGCCGGGATCCTGGACGAACTGGGCTGGGCCGCCCTGGACGAGGCGCTGGAGCTGCTCGACGCCGAGACCAGAAAGGGCGAGGACAACACGCTGACGCTGCACGAGGCATGGCCCGCGCTCATCCTGGTGCGCGGGCGCAGGGCGATCGTGGTCGGCCCGGACGGGATCCTCCTCGAACACGACCTGCGGCTGCCCCAGGAGCTGGACCGGTGGCAGCGCCCCCGGTTCCGGTACGTGGACGGGGAGCTGCTGGTGATGTGGCGGCAGGGCAGCAAGCAGCACGGCTACTGGTCGGCCCGCCCCACCGAGGTGGTGGAGCTCGGCGGTGAGCAGCTCTCGTCCTGGTGGTCCGGCAACGAGACGGACTCCGCCTCCGTCCCGCTGCCGGACGGCGGCCGCGCGACCGGCGGCCGCACCCTGCACGCGGGCGACACGGTCCTGCCCCCGAACCGCGCCGTCATCGGCGACGGCACCACGTACTGGCGGCAGGGCAGGCAGGGCCTGGAGACGGTCTGGCTCGAGTACGACCCGGCCACCGGCACGCACGGCCGTGCCTCCCTGCCCGCACTCCTGCAGGCGGGGATCCGGGACGAGACGTCCCTACTGCCCGGTTTCTGCGAGGTGCTGCCACTTCAGCCAGGGCTGGAGAACAGCCCGTTCGGCACCGACGGGACGGTGCTCGGCCGGTGGGTGCGTGTGGAGGGCAAGGGCGCCGAGGCCCGCAGGGCTGCCGGTACGCCCGACGGGCGCACGGTCTCCATGCCCGCGTCCTACGGCGGTCGGGCCGGCTCGGCGCCACTCGGTGCCCTGCGGCTGCCCGGCGGGGCCGAGCCCGTGGCCGCGCAGATGATCCGCCAGGTCGGCCTGTTCGCCTCCGACGACACCTCCGCGGACGGCGAGCTGGGCCGGGTGACGCCGAACGAGCGCGGCAGCGAGTTCGCCGCCGGAACCCGGCTGGTGCCGCCCCTGCCCTTCTGGCATGCGCTGCGCCCCCGCGACGAGCAGGGCTCGGCCGTGCTGCGTGCCCTGACCGACGAGCAGGCGGCCGAGCTGCTGCGGGTCACGGCGCTGGCGCTGGAGGGGCGGCGGCAGGCGCTGGAGCGGGCCGGTTCGGACGAGGCCGCGAAGGCCGCCGTGCCGTCCGCGGACCACGTCGCCCTCGGAGCCGTCGCCCTCGCCCTGCCCGGCTGCACCGACGGCCGGCTGCTCACGGGTGTCACCTCCCTGGTCCGGGTGACGCTGCGCCTCACCGAGTCGGCCACGGCGTTCGCGAATCCGCCCCAGGAGCGGCCGAAGAAGGCCGCCGAGGACGAGGAGATGTTCGCCGACTACCGGCCCCGGCACGGCGACGACCGCACCCTGAACGACGCGCTGTCGGGGGTGGTCGGCCTGTACGGCGGGTGGTACGGAGAGCGGTGGAGCGTGCTGCGCCAGATCCGGGCGGTGAACCACGTCCTGTCCGGCGGGGCCGCCGAGGGCAGGCGACTGCCCGACCGGGAGCAGCTCGCCGCGCCGGGCGACGGCTGGCTCAGCGACGAGCGCACCGTCCCCGGGATCGGCACGGTGTGGCCGCCCGTGCTGGGCGTCCTGCGGGCGCTCGCCCACCGGGCCACCTCGTCCGCCCTGTCCGACGCCCGACGGGAGCCGCTGCTCCTGCTGCTGGAGGCGGTCGCCGAAGGACCGCTGGCGACGGCCGGCGGCAACCTGCGCGAGATCGTGCTGAACGAGCCGCACGACAAGCAGCAGCGGGCCGGCCAGGTGCTGCGCCGCGACGGCCGTACCGTCGTGATCCTCGGCTGCCAGAGCATCGACAGCGAGCGGGACCGCGTGCGCTGGCTGGCCCTGGACCACGACCCGTCCGGTGCGTTCGGCGCGATCGCCCACTTCGTGCTGGAGAGCGAGGTCCGGCACGACACGGCGATCTCCGCCGAGGACCTCACCACCGTCACCCGGCTGGTCCGGGACAAGGGAGCCGCTCCCTGGCGGCCGGAGGCGCCCGAGGCGCTGGTGGCGGCGACGGACGGCGGGCTCGGCCCGCTGCAGGCGGCCGTGCTGCTGGCCGGCCTGCCGCAGTCGCCCGGCGCGGAAGCACTGGCCGTGCTCGGACTCAAGCCGCGGCAGTGCGAGTTCGCCGTCTCCCGGGTCAACGCCCTGGCGCCGGCGGAGCGCAACGCCCTCCTCGGCGCCCTGCTGCCCTCGGACCCCGCCGACCTGTGGACCACCGGACCGGACACGGCGGCCGCCGGCCGGGTCTGGGCCGAGCGTCTCGGCTCGCTCGTCCGCGTACCGGAGGAGCTCGCCGCCGACCTGGCCGGTACGGGCGCCGGATACGCCGAGGAGGTGCTCAACCCGTCCCGCACCGCCTGGCTCTCCCGCACCACGGTCCTGCGGCCGGACAAGGACGGCAACCTCGCCTGGGCGGACCCCGGCGCGATTCCCGGCCGGCACGAGCTGGCGGCCGCCGTGAACGCCCTGGCCGCGCTGGCCTACGTACTGCCGTACGGTCACCCGCTGCGCGCGGCCCTGCCCGAGGGGCTCGCGGCTCTGCGTCACCGGATGACCGATCCGGAGCTGCTGCTCGACCTGGACGTCGAGTGGACGGAGAAGGGCGGCTCGACCGCCGTCGAACTGCGCAAGGCGTACGGTCTCCCGGCGACCGGGGGCGCCGACGCGCACGGCCTCACCCGGGTCGGCGAGGCGATCGTCCTGCGCCCCTGGTACCGCGACACGGAGACGGTCCTGGTCCGCCCGGCCGCGCTCACCGGCCCCGACGACACCGTGTTCGGTCTGCTGGAAGGCCTGGTCGGCGGTGCGCGCGGGCACGGGCTGCGCATGCTGCGCACGCTCCTGGGCGACGACCTGGCCCGGGCGGTCCAGGCCGGCGCGGGCACCGAGGGTCCCTCGGGGTACGCGCAGGACCCGACCGTCACCGCGCCCGCGCTCGTCGCCGAGACCGCCGCGGCACACGGCCTGGGCGAGGACGCGGCCGCGCTCTACCTCATGCTGCTGGCCCTGCCCGACCCGACGGACCGCAACTGCGCACGCTGGACCGGCTGGAAGCCCGCCCGTATGAAGAAGGCCCGTGCGGAGCTGGCCGCGACGGACCTGGTCGTGGAGGCCAAGCGGCCGCGCGCCGGGCGGAGCCTGTTCCTGCCCTGCGGCTGGCGCGAGCTGAAGTCGCCCGCGCTGCCGGTGGAGATCTGGAAGGAGGGCCTGTATCCGGTCCTCGACCACCGGCGCGCCCTGCCCCTGCTGCCGGTGCCCGAGCTGTTCGCCCGCGCCCGGGACCGCGTCCGCGCCGGGGACGCCCCGGCCTACGAGGAGCTGACCACGCGGGCGACGCGCAGGGGGCGGCGCCGATGATCCTCTCCTCACCGACCACCACTCGCACCCCCCTGAAGGGCACCTGCCGATGACCACCGTCCTCGTCCCCGACGCGACCCGTCAGATCGTCCCGCCCGAGGACCGGTACGCCACCGAACTGGCCTTCCTCGCCGCCCACGACGCCGGTCCGCGCCCGCCCGCGTGGCGGCTCACGCCCCGGGCCGTCGTCACCTTCGTGATGGGCAGCGGCGGGCAGGCGCTGCGCCTGCCCGAGGACGCCGAGGTACCGGACGGGGTGCCGCGGCGCCTGGTGGTGGAGGGCAAGTTCGTCGGCGACCGGGCGCTGGTGGAGCGGTGTGTCGTCACGCTCGCCGGTGAGCGGGGCCTGCTGCTCGTCGGCGAGCCCGGCACCGCCAAGTCCATGCTGTCCGAGCTGCTCTCTGCGGCCGTCTGCGGAACCAGCGGCCTGGTGGTGCAGGGTACGGCGGGGACGACCGAGGACCAGCTCAAGTACGGCTGGAACTACGCCCTGTTGCTCGCGCAGGGCCCCAGCCGGCAGGCGCTGGTGCCGTCGCCGGTGCTGACCGCGATGTCCCGGGGTGCGATCGCCCGGGTCGAGGAGGTCACCCGCTGTCTGCCCGAGGTGCAGGACTCCCTGGTGTCACTGCTGTCGGAGCGGCGGATCGCCGTACCCGAACTGGCGGGCAGCGAGGAGGCTCTGGCGCACGCGGCGCCCGGGTTCAGCCTCATCGCCACCGCCAACCTGCGGGACAAGGGCGTCTCGGAGATGTCCGCCGCGCTCAAGCGCCGCTTCAACTTCGAGACCGTGGGCCCCATTCCGGACCTCGACGCCGAGACGGCGCTGGTGCGCAGCCAGGCCAGGGCGTCGGTGGAGCGGGCCGGGGCGCCCTTCCAGGTCGACGACGCCGTGCTGGAGGCTCTGGTCACCGCGTTCCGGGACCTGCGGGAGGGACGGTCGGCTGAGGGCTGGGAGGTGGAGCGGCCCTCCACCGTGATGAGCACCGCGGAGGCCGTGTCCGTCGCCGGCGCGCTGGGGCTGGCCGCGGCGTACTTCCCCGGTGACCGCGACGTCCTCGACCTGCTCCCGGGCCATCTCCTCGGAGTCGTGCGCAAGGACGACCCGGCCGACGCGGCCCGGCTGCGCGGCTACTGGGACGGTCCCGTCCGGCGCCGCGCCGAGCAGGGCTCCGCCACCTGGCGGACCCTGTGGGACCTGCGCACGGTCCTGGAGGGCTGACGGCCGTGCTCCACCCTTCTCCCGAGGACGCCGTCCTGGCCCTCACCGACCCGGCGGCGCCGTACCTCATCGGCGTACGGCACCACGCGCCGTCCCTGGCCGCTGCCGTACCGGCGCTGCTGGACGCGGCGAAGCCGGACGTCCTGCTCGTCGAACTCCCCGCCGAACTGCAGGACTGGCTGCCGTGGCTCGCCCACGAGGAGACGCGGGCCCCGGTCGCCCTCGCCGCCGCACCCCGCGACGGAGGCGGGGGCCCGGCGTTCTATCCCTTCGCCGACTTCTCACCGGAACTGGTGGCGGTGCGGTGGGCGGCACGGCACGGCGTACCGGTCGTCGCCTGCGACCTGCCGCTCGCGGACCGGGCGTGGGGCGGAGCGGGGCGCGAGGAGCCCGCCGGCCGCGGGAACCCGGCGGTGGAGGGATCCCTCGCCGGGCTCGGTACCGCCCTGCGCTCCCGGCTCACCGGGCGCCCCGGTGACGACCTCTGGGACCGGCTGGTCGAGGCCACCGCCCCGGGTTCGTCGCCGGAGGCCCTGCGGCGGGCCGCGCTGCTCACGGGGTGGGCGCTGCGCGAGGACGCGGCGGGCTCGGGCGGGGTGCCGGAGCTGGACCTGCGGCGGGAGCGGTGGATGCGGTCGTGTCTCGCCGGGGCCACCGCGAACGGGGAGCGTGCCGCCGTGGTGGTGGGCGCCTTCCACGCGCCGGCGCTGCTGGCACCGGCCGACAGCGACGCGTCCGACCGGCCCGCCACGGACTCGCCCTGGACGACCTCCCTCATCCCGTACACCTACGCCCTCCTCGACGAGCGCTCCGGCTATCCCGCCGGTATCCGCGACCCCGAGTGGCAGCACCGGGTGCTCGGCGCCGCCGGCGATCCGGCCGCGCTGGAGGACGTGCTGACCGGTGCGGCCGTGCGGGTGTGCGCCGAGCTGCGGGCGCTCGGGCATCCCTCCGGGCCGGCCGACGCGCGCGAGATCGTGCGGCTCGCCGGTGATCTGACCCGGCTGCGGGGGCTGCCCGCGGCGGGCCGGGGTGAGCTGGTGGAGGCCGTGCAGACGGTGCTCGCGCAGGGCGAGCCGTACGGGCGGGGGCGGGCCGTCGCCCGGGCGATGGAGACGGTGCTCGTCGGCACGCGCGCGGGCCGGCCGGCACCGGACGCGCCGCGCAGCGGGCTCGCTCCGGCGGTCGAGGCGGAGCTGGCCGCGCTGGGCCTGCCCGGTCCGGCGGACTCCGGCCCCGGCACCGCCCGCGATCTGCGCCTCGACCCGCTCCGCTCCGAGCTGGACCGCGGCCGCGAACTCCTGCTGCGCCGCCTGACAGTGTGCGCCGTGCCGTACGCGGAGCCCAAGGAGGTCGCAGGCGCGGGCGGCGCCGAGGCGCTGACGTCCCGCTGGGAGGTGCGCTGGACGCCCGCGACGGCGGCCGTGCTGACCGCGGCGGGCGTCCGTGGCGTCACCCCGGCCCAGGCCGCCGAAGGTCTGCTGCGGGAACGGCGGCGCACGGAGCAGGACGAGGGCGGGCCCACCGCGGCGCAGGTCCTGCGCGGCCTGGAGCAGGCGGCGGAGTGCGGACTGCCGGGCCTGACGGACGAACGGCTCGACGACACGGCCGAGGTGCTGCCGAACTCCGGCACGCTGCCCGAACTCCTCGCCGGACTGGCCCTGTCGGACCGGTTGCGGTCCGGTCACATCGCGGGACTGCCGGCCGACGAGGACCGTACGGCACGGGCGGCGGCCGTGGCCGAGCTGCTCACCGCCGCCGCCGTGCGCCAAGTGGACGGCCTCACCGGTTCCGAGGACCCCGCCGACGCACACGCCCTGCTGGAACTCGCCCACCGGGCAGACCTGTTGGGCGGGATCCGGCTCACCGACGCGCTTTCCCGGCTGGCGGCCGACGGTTCCCCGCTGATGCGCGGCGCAGCGGGTGCCGTACGCGTGCTGCTCGGTCACGAGGATCCGCGGGGCTTCGGCGACCGGGTGGCGTCCTGGGTGGACGGCGCCTGCGATCCCGGGTCACGGTCCGCGCTGACCGCGCGGCTCGCGGGACTGCTGACCGCGGCGGGCCAGTTGCTCGAGTCGGCGGCGCCCGCACTGGAGCCGTTGCTGGGGCGGGTGTCGGAGCTGTCCGACCGGGACTTCCTGGACCGGTTGCCCGCGCTGCGGGGCGGCTTCGACACGCTCAGTCCGGCCGCCCGCGACCGGCTCCTGTCCGCCGTCGAGGAGCGCCTGGACGAGCGCCATCTGGCCGACACCGGCGCCGTCGACCCCGGCGCGCTGGCCGCCTGGACCCGCGCCGACCTCGCGGCCCGCGAGGCCCTCGGCGCCTGGGGCCTCCTGCCGCCACCCCGGCGGCCCGAGGCCGCTCCGGCCCCGGCCGCCGGACCGGCCGACGCAGCCTCCGGCGCGGACCACCGGCTCGCGCCGGCCGACCGCTGGCGCCTCCTGCTGGGCCGTCGTACCGACCAACTGCACGGATCCGCCCGCCCGTTGGCGACGGCGCTCGACGAGCTGTACGGCAGCGGACGCGGGGAGGGCAGCCGGGGCGACCTCGCCGGTGCGGGGCACGGCGGCGGTCGGGAGGCGTCCTACCCCGGGGTGCGGGAGTGGTCCGAGGAGCTGGCGGCGCTCTTCGGCCCGGGCATCCGGGAGGAGGTGCTGGCGGCCGCCGCCGCGACGGGCCGGCCGGACGTGTTCGCGGAGCTCGACCCCGACGCCGCACGGCCCTCGGTCGACCTGCTCCGCTCGGTGCTCCGGCACGCGGGCGGGCTGCCGGAGGCCCGGCTGGCGACGCTGCGTCCGCTCGTCCGCCGTCTGGTCGACGCGCTGACCCGCCAACTGGCCACGCGGCTGCGCCCGGCGCTGCACGGCACCGCCCTGCCGCGCCCCAGCCGCCGCCCGGGCGGCGGACTCGACCTGCCCCGCACCCTGCGGGCCAACCTGGCGACCGCGCGCCGCACTCCGGACGGCACGGTCCAGGTCATCCCGGAGCATCCCGTCTTCCGCACCCGGGCGCGAAAGGCCGCCGACTGGCGCCTGGTCCTCGTCACCGACGTGTCGGGGTCCATGGAGGCATCCACGATCTGGGCGGCGCTCACGGCCTCCGTGCTGGCCGGGGTGCCCACCCTGTCCACGCACTTCCTGGCCTTCTCCACCGAGGTCATCGACCTGACCGACCATGTCGAGGACCCGCTGTCGCTGCTGCTGGAGGTCAGCGTCGGCGGCGGCACCCACATCGCGGCCGGGCTGCGGCACGCCCGCGAACTGGTCACCGTGCCCTCGCGGACACTCGTCGTGGTCGTCAGCGACTTCGAGGAGGGCTACCCCCTCGGCGGGCTGCTCGCCGAGGTCCGCGCCCTGGTCGGCGCCGGCTGTCACGTCCTCGGGTGCGCGAGCCTGGACGACGCCGGCCGCCCTCGGTACTCCACCGGGGTCGCGAGCCAGTTGGTCGCCGCGGGGATGCCGGTGGCCGCCCTCAGTCCGCTCGAACTCGCCCGCTGGGTAGGGGAGAAGATCGCATGAACCAGGATCTCGCGAGCGAGCAGCGGGTGAGCACGGCTCTGCCTCCGGTCGCCCCGTCCGTCACCGCCGAACTCGTCGCGGCGCTCTCGCCCCGGCTGCGCAAGCGGCTCGACGCGGGCATCGCCAAGCTCGCGGAGCGCCCGGTCGTCCGGGACGGCGACACCGTGCGGATCGCCGTCGACGACAGCACCGACGTCGAACTCCACGCCCCCGGCGGCGCGGTGACCAGCGCGGAGGCCGTCCGCTGCGGCTGCCTGCTGGCCCCGGACTGTCTGCACCGCGCCGCGGCGGCGTCGGCGGCACCGATCGCGGAACCGGAAGCCGAACCGGTCGCGGCCCCGCCGGCCGAACCGGAACCGGCGACAACTCCGAACGGGGCATCGGCGGCAGAACCGGGCGCGGCCGTCGGCTCCGGTGCGGCGCAGACCGGTTCGGAGGGACCGGTGGACGGAACGGAACCTGAGCGCGCCACGCCCGAACAGTGCGCCGCCGCCCGTGCCGTCCATGCCGCCGCGACCGCCGTACTCGAAGCCGGTACGGACGGTTCCGGAGCAGTCCTCCAGGCGGAGCTGCTCCGCGCCGCGCACACGGCACGCCTCGCGGGTCTCCCGAGGGCCGCCGCCACGGTGGTCTCCGTGGTCACCGCGCTGCGCGCCGCCCGCTCCGCCGACCCGGCCTACCGCCTCGCCGACCTCGTCACCGCGCTCCGCGACGCCCTGTCGGCGGCCCACCGCATCCCGCACGCCGTCGGCCCGGAACTGACCGAGCTGCGCGGCACGGTACGGCAGCCGTACCGGCCGGACGGCTCGCTGCGGCTGTACGGCCTCTTCTCCGAGCCGGTGCTCACGGCAAGTGGGTACGCGGGCGCCGTCACGTGGACCGCCGACGCCGAGGGCCGCCTGTACCAGGTGTCGGACGTGGCACCGGGCGGCGCCGGTCGGGCGGTTGGCGCGGCCGACCGGGCCGTACGCGTCGGTGACACGGCTCTGACCCACCGGGAACTGTCCCGGGCCGGGCTCGCGGTGTCGGGGGCGACGGTCTCCCCGACGGGCCGGCTCGGCGCGGGCGCGGGAGTACGGGCGGTCCGTGCGTCCGGTGCCGACTGGCGCGCGGAGCCCCTGGACCGGCTGTGGGCGGCGCCTGTCGCCGACCAGGTGTCCCGTGCCCTGAGCGGTGGCCCCGACCTGCTCTTCCTGGACGTCACCCTCACGGGCACGGTCCGGGAGGCGGCGGGCGACAGTCTGCTCGCCGAGTGCGGGGGCGTCCCGCTGCGGTTGACCGCCGCGCACGACCACCCGGCGCTCCCCCACCGCGACAACCTCCGCCTGCTCGCCGCCGCCCGCGGCAGCCGGCTCCGGGTCGTGGCCCGGCTCGTACCGGCCCCGCACCCCAGGGCCCAGCTGCTGGCGACCGAGCACCCCACCATGCCCGGCATCCGGGTCGACGCCGGCCTGGACCGGCTGCTCCGAGCCGACCTGCCCGCCTCCCCGGCGCCGGTGGCCGCGGCGCCCACGCCCGACGAGGCTCCCGTGCACCTGCTGCGCCGGCGCGTGCACCAGGCGGCCTCGGGCGGCCGGCTCGTGCTGTCCTTCCCCGGGACCACGGCGGCCGACGTCCGGCGGCTGAGCCGGCACGGTCTGGCGACGGCGGGGGACCTCGTGGACGAACTCCACGCGGCCGCGGCGGTGCGGTCCCGCGATGTCTTCGGCCGGCTGCTCCCGGCGGACACCGACCGCTTCGCCCGGGCCTGGCTGGCCGCGGCCCGCTACACCGACGAGGTCGACCGCGCGCTGTGCGCGGCGGCCTGGGGTGCCTGAGGCGGGCGGACGGTGCGGGGCGGCGGCCACGCCGGACGGGCCGCCGCTCCCCCGCGCCTGCGGCCCACCCGGCGTGCGTCCGAGAAGGTCGCCGCCGCCGGGTTGAAGTCTGCGACAGCTGGGGACGGCAGGGGTATGCGTACAAGTACGTACGCGGCGCCGGGCGGGAGGACGGCGAACGGGAGACTCACGCGGAGAGAAGCACGTGGTACAGGGGCTGGACAAGGCCTACGAACGCCTGGTGGCGGTCGCCGTGACGGCGCTCCACGAACGGGAGCCCGGGCGTCTGTGGCCACTGCTCGGCACCGCGCTCACGGACCTGTGCGGCGGCGAGGCGGTCGTCCAGAAGCTGGACGACTGGAGCGAGAGCGAGGGCACCGTCGGAGTGGCCCCCGACGCCGCCGCCACCGAACTGGGCCGGCTCCGGGACCCGGACCTGGCTCTGCTGCGCACGGGCTACCCTCTCGCCGACCACTACACGGCCCGGCCCGACCGGACCCCGGTGACCGCGTACCGGGCGGCGGGCCACGCCTGGCCGGGCAGTCCGACGGCCCGTCTGCTCGGTGACGTCCTCGACGTCGACCACGTGCTCGGCGTACCGCTCCCCGGGAGCGGCGCCCCGATCACCGGTTGCCTCGTCTACCGCTCCGGTACGGACTTCACCGACGACCACCTGAGGATGGCCGAGCGCGCGCAGCCGTTGCTGGCCGGCGTGGAGCGGCAGCGGCAGCTCCTGGAGGAGTGGCGGCGGTCGCTGGCCCCGGCCGGAGCGCCGGACGAGCTGGCGGCGGACTGTGCGCTCACGCCCCGCGAGACGGCCGTGCTGCTCCTGCTCGCCGACGCGCTGACCGCGGACGCCATCGGCCGCCGACTCGGCATCTCGGCCCGCACGGTGCACAAGCACGTGGAGAACATCTATCGCAAGCTGGGCACCCGCGACCGGGTCGGCACGGTTCTGCGCGCTCAGCGGCTCGGTCTGGTCCCGTCCCCCGGCGCCCAGGGGCCCTGTGCCGGCCCTTCCTGATTGGTTACCGTGGAGCGGTCCGCCGGGAGCGAGCAGATCTGAAGGGTTGTCAGCCAACTTGTCATTTGATAGGCCGACTGTGCCGCCGAGCCGCGAGCCGCGAGCCGCGAGCCGCGAGCCGCGAGCCGCGAGCCGCTGGTCCGGTGCGGTGCGGTGCGGGAGCCGGGGGTGCGGACGTGGTGTCCGGTAACCCCTTCCTGCGGGTTCCGGTAGGCCCCGACGCCCATCGCTGGCGCACCTTCCCCACCGAGCGGACCCTGGTCGTCGCCGCGCGCACCGTCACGTCCACGGTCCGCGTCCTGGAGGCGCTCCCCGCCCTGCTGCGCGACGACCCCCGGGTGAGCGTCGTCTTCGCCCACGACCCCACCTCCGCGTTCGGCTCAGGGGTGCTCGACCTGCTGCGCACGTCCGGCTGCCGGGTGATGCCCTGGGAGCAGCTGGCCCACATCAGGGCCGACCTCGTGCTCACCGCGAGCGAGAACGTGGACGTACCGGAGGGCGACTGCCCGGTCCTGGTGCTGCCGCACGGCGTGGGCTTCCAGAAACGGGTCCCGGACGCGCGCGGGCCGCACGACCGGCTGTCCGGCCTCGTACCGGACGCGCTCCTGGAGTCCGGCAGGGCCTGGCTCGCCGTCTCGCACCCCGACCAGGAGCGGCAACTCCTCGCCGCCCACCCGAAGACCGCCGGCCGCACGCTCATGCTGGGCGATCCCTGCTTCGACGAGCTGCTGGCCGGCCGGCGGCGCAGGCACGCGTACCGGGAGGCCCTGGGTGTCGCGGAGGACCAGCGGCTCGTCGTCGTCAGCTCCACCTGGGGGACCACTTCTCTCCTGGGCCGGCACCCCGACCTGCCCGTCCGCCTCCTCGGCGCGCTCCCGCACGACGAGTACCGGGTCGCCGCCGTCGTCCATCCCAACGTCTGGTCGGCCCACGGCGCCTGGCAGATCAGGTCCCTGCAGTCCGCGGCACTGGACGCGGGGCTGATCCTGCTGCCTCCCGTCCACGCCTGGCGCTCCGCCCTGGTCGGGGCGGACGTCGTCATCGGCGACCACGGCTCGGTGACGCTGTACGGTGCCGCGCTCGGAACTCCGGTCCTGCTCGGGGCGTTCGGCGCCGACGCGGTGCCGGGGACCGCTGTCCACGACCTGGCCGCGGCCGCCCCGCGCCTCGACCCGGGCGCGGAGCTGAGGTCCCAGGTCGAGAGCGTCGTACGGGACCACACCCCTGAGCGCTACGCCGAAGTGGCGCGCCGGGCCTCCGCCGATCCGGGAAACGCCCTCGCACGGCTGCGCGCGGCCGTCTACGAGCTGCTGAAGCTGCCGGAGCCCGCGTCCGGGCCCCCGCCGGACCTGCTGTTGCCCGACCCGGAGCAGGCCGCCCGGCCGGTCACCTCGTCGCTGGTCGTCACCGAGGTGAGCGAGGAGGGGGGCGGTCCGGTCGTCACGGTACGGCGTTTCCCGGCAGCGGCCCGTGCGCACGTCCAAGGCGACCTGGAGAGCACACAGCCTCACTCCTTCACGCACCTCGCCTGCTCGGACGGCGAACGGGACCGCCGGCTGCTGGAGAGCGCGTCCGTCGTCGAGCGGACGGACCGTGCCGACAGCGCGGCCGAGGCCCTGCGGTGGATCCGTGCCACTGAGGCGGAGCTGCCCGGCAGTCTGCTGGCCGCCTGTGCGGTGCGGGGCGGCGGCCATCTGGTCGGGCTGCGCGACGGGCGCGTGGTGGAGGTGGCCGTCACCGGTCCGCCGATCGGGCCCGGGCTCGCCGCGGCCGTCGTCTACGCGTGCCTGCGCCAGGGCCGTTCGCCGGCCGACGCCTTGCTGACGCTGCGGATCGGTGCGGTGCGGGACGAGGACGTGGTGCTGCGGCTGCGGCCCGTACCTCCCGTCGTCAGCTGAGGTCCCGCAGCCGTCGGCGCACCTCCTCCGCGCCCGGGTTGCCGCTCGCCTCGTAGATCTCGAGCGCCCGGGTCAGCCAGGCCCGCACGGCCTCCTGGTGGCGGCCGGTCCGCTCGGCGATGCCGAGGAGTGCGAGCAGGGCTTCGGCTTCGTAGTGGGTCGCGTTCTGGTCCCGCAGGGTGCCGGCGGCGGTGCGCAACGCGTGGACGGCTTCCTCGGTGTGGCCGAGGTGGTTCTGGGCGAGGCCGATGGCCAGGTGGACGCGGGCCGCCATGCGGTGGTCGGGCTCGGGGAGGTCCAGCAGGTCCTGCCGGGCCTCGGTGAGCGTGGCCAGGGCCGTCGCGCGGTCCCCGCGGGCGTCCAGTGCGCAGCCGAGGAAGAAGGCGGCCAGGGCTTCGCCACGCCGGTCCCCGGCACGCCGGTTGAGGTCGAGGGAGTACCGGTACGTCTCGACCGCGCGGGGCGGGTCGAAGCGGTCCAGGTAGCGGCCGAGGAACTCCTGGACGGAGGCGCGCAGCAGGAGCCGGTCGGTCGACTCGGCGAGGGTGACCGAGCGTTCCAACTCGGTGCGGGCGCGGTCGTACTCGCCGAGGTCCGTCAACGGGCGGGAGAGCAGGCTGCGGAGGCGGGCCTCGCCCGCCACGGCCTCGGCCGCGGTCTCGCCCGGGGTGTCCGGGTCCGCGGCGAGTGCGCCGGCGGCTTCGGCGCCCAGTTCCAGGGACTCCTTCCAGGCACCCAGGTAGCGGTGGTGGAGGAAGAGGGCCGTGAACGCCTCGGCCAGCGGCCAGGCGACGGTGTGCAGACCGTGGCGTACGGCGGCCCGCAGGACGGCCAGGATCGCGGCGCACTCGGCGTCGAGCCAGATCAGCGGGGAGGGGCCGGCGTCAGCGGAGAAGGGGTCGCAGGCGCCCGCCAGGTGCGCGGACAGATCGGCGATCCGCAGCCGGTCCCTGCGCAGGGCGCGGTCGGCGAGCGCGCCGAGCACGAGGTAGTGGGTGGCCACCCGTTCGAGCAGCGCGGTCTCCTCGGTGGCCGGCTCCTCCTCGACCGCGCGCTCACGGGCGTACAGGCGGACGAGGTCGTGCATGCGGTGACGCCCGTCGCGTTCGGTCTCCAGCAGGCTCGCGGCGGCGAGTTCGCGCAGCAGCCGCCTGGCCGTGCGGGTGTCGACACCGGCCGCCGCTGCGGCGACCCCGGCGTCGAAGAGCCCGGCCGGCACCCAGCCGAGCAGGCGGAACATGCGGGCGGGTCCGGGCGGCAGCAGCCGGTAGGAGGGCCCGAGGACGGCGGACACCGAGTACGTGCTGCCGGGCAGGGACATCCCGTCCAGCCGGTCGGCCTCGTCCTCGAGTTCGTCGGCGAGGTCCATCGGGGTCAGGGCGTCGTCGGTGAGCAGCCGGGTCGCCACGATGCGCAGGGCGACGGGCAGGCCGCCGCACAGGTCGACGAGGCGTGCGGCCGCCGCCGGGTCGGTCTCGACGGTCTCCCGTCCGCACTGGTCGGCCAGCAGGGTCAGGCCGCTCTCCCTGTCGAGGGGTTTCAGCGCGATGAGGTCGGCTCCGTCGACCGCCACCAGTTCGGTGAGCCTGCTGTGGCTGGTGACGACGACCGTGCTGCCGGGCCCGCTGGGGATCAGGGGCCGCACCTGGGCGGGCAGGGTGACGTTGTCGATGAGGACGAGGATGCGCCGGTCGCGCGAGCAGGAGGCGTACTGCCGGGTCAGTTCGGCGAGCGTGGCCGGGACATGCTCGTCGCTGCGCAGGAGCGCCTTGAGGATGGCGGCGAGGGCCTGGGAGACGTCGGCGCCCATGGCGGCGCCGACGGCGGAGTCGTCACGCAGGGCGGCGTAGTCGACGTAGAAGAGCCCGTCCGGGAACCGGTCCCGCTCCTTGTCGGCCCAACGGCATGTGAAGGCGGTCTTGCCGACCCCGGGCAGCCCGGCCAGCACCGCGAGGCCGACCCGGCCGGGCTCGCCGCACAGGGCGTCCATCCGGTCGAGTTCGGCGACCCGGTTGCTGAACGTGCCGGTCAGGGCCGGGATGTGGTCGGGAGGCGCGTCACCGGCGGCCGGTCGCGCGTCGAAGGTGATGTCGTACGACGTTGCCGGCATGAGTTCGGACAGGAGGTGCCGAAGTTCCTCGGCCGCCTCGGGGTCGCTCCGCAGGATGTCGAGCAGGCGCCGTTCCCAAGCCGCGGCGACCCGGTTCGCCGCCCGTTCCTCCTCGCCCCGCTCCCGGGCCGCGTCCAACTCCTCGCGGGAGGCCTCCAGTTCCTCGTCCGCTCCGCGCTCCGAGAACCGGCCGGTCAGCCGCCGGGCCAGGTGCTTGGTCTTCCCCCAGGAGTCCGCGACCATGAGCCCGATCAGGGCCGTGGCCCCCTGCGCGGCGAGCGTCCCCAACTCGGCGTCCACCAAGCCCCCTTCACGTCATCCACCAGCACCGGGACAGGCGCAGCCCACGGTAGAAGGATCTCCCCCGGATTCCCAGTCGGCCGCGCCGTCACCCCGGGAAGGTCGGCCACACATACGCTCTGCGGGGGATCCGGGGATGCCGGAATTCCAGGAACGGGAACAGGGGAAGCTTCCATGGTGACAGCGGGCCGGTTTCCGCTCGGCTCCGCGACCACGCTCGCGGAGCTGGAGAACGACCCCCACCCGCGGCTGGCCCTGCTGCGCGCCCGCGAACCGGTTTCGTGGCTCCCCGTGCTGGGCGGCTGGCTGGTGACCCGGCGTGATCTCGCACTGCGCGTGATGCGTGACGCGACGACCTTCACGGTGGACGACCCCCGCTTCTCCACCGCCCAGGTGGTCGGTCCGAGCATGCTCTCCGTGGAGGGCGCCGAGCACAAGCGGCACCGCGCCCCCTTCACCGACCCGTTCCGCGCGCAAGATGTACACGACCGGTTCACCGGGTTCGTGGAACGGGAAGCCGCCCGGCTCGTGGAGGGCATCCGGCCGCGTGGCAACGCCGAACTGCGCCGGGAGGTGGCCGGGCCCCTGGCCGTCGCCGTCGTTGCCGAGTCGCTGGGACTGGTCGGGGCGGACGCCGGTGCCGTGCTGTCCTGGTACGACGCCATCGTGGGCGCGGTCTCCGACATCACCGCCGGGCTGCCGGCGAACCCCGCCGGGGCGGCGGCGTTCGACCAGTTGCGAGGAAGCGTCGAGGCGACGGTCGCGGCAGGAGGCGAGGCGTCGCTGCTGGTCACGGCAGCCGAGAGCGAGCGCCTGAAACTGCCGGAGGTGGTCGCCAACGCCGCCGTGCTGATGTTCGGCGGGATCGAGACCACCGAGGGCATGATCGCCAACGTCGTACTGCACTTGCTGGCACACCCTGGTCAACTCGCCCTCGTGCGTGCCGATCCGGACCTGGTCGACGCGGCGATCGAGGAATCACTCCGCCTGGAACCCGCCGCGGCGGTCGTGGACCGCTACGCAACAGCCGACGTGACGATCGGCGGGGCCGACGTGCGGCGCGGTGATCTGGTGGTCGTGTCGCTCGCCGGCGCGAACCGCGACCCAGAGGTCTTCCAGGACCCCGACGGTTTCGACGTGCGACGGGGCAACTCCCGCCTCCAGTTGGCCTTCGCGCACGGCCCGCACTTCTGTCTGGGCGCCCACCTTGCCCGCCTGGAAACCCGCGCCTGCCTCCGCGCGCTCCTCGACCGTCTCCCCGGCCTGCGGCTCGACCCGGCCTCGCCCACCGCGCCCAGAGGCCTGGTCTTCCGGAAGCCCCCGGCTCTGCACGTCCGTTGGGACGTGCCGACGCAGCGCTGACGCGGCGTCGGCCTACCTCCGGCTGACGAGCGTCTTGGACCTACCGGCCCTGGACCGTACGGCGCCGGGCCCACGCCCGAGGTGCACGCTGCGTCATAGCCCTCCTCGCCCAGCCCTCGATGACATGCCCCCGCCTTGTTGGGCAACGTCGCATGGTGATTGGCTGTCCCCGGTTCCGTCAGCCAGTCCATCCACGGGAAGGCCCCAGCCATGAGCAACCCCTACGCACTCGAGTACAAGGTCGTCACCTTCCGCGAGTCACTGATCGGAGACGCACTGGACAGCGACAAGCTGGAGAAGGTTCTGAACAAGCACGCCGAGGACGGCTGGGCCCTCAAGGCGATCACGTCCGCCGACGTCAAGGGCCGTATAGGGCCCGGTGCGGTCGAGGGCCTGCTGATCACTCTGGAGCGTCCGCGCCGCTGACGGCTGCCGTTTCTGCCGCCCGGGCAAGTCGCGGTGCCGTTCGACCTCTCCGATCGGCATCTCGGCTTCGACACCTTCGACACCTTCGACCCGGTTGAGCAGATTCTCTTCTCGCGCCCCTTCACCCGCGACAGCGACGACGGCCGCCACCGCCACGGCAACTCCCGGCACCGGTGCGCATGGCCCGCGGAGCTCGACCTGATGGCACGGATCGCGGGGCTCGTGCTGGAACGACGCGGCGCGGACGGGGACGGGGCGCCGTCGACCCAGGACTCCGCGGAGCTCATCTCCGTGCGGCGCAGGCGAGCCAGCGTCCTAGGGCACCGTTGCCGACCTACGCGCCACGACGGACCCGCGCGGCCTTGCGGGCCTCGGCAATCTGGCGGGCCTCAGCAGACCGGCGAGACTCGCCCTTGCCGCCGGCTCGCCCCGGGCGGGTGCCCAGACCCCGGAAAGGGGCACCGCCGCGCTTCGGGCGCTCCGCGACCGGCTCGCTGCCGCCGACAGGGACACCCGAGGGAGCCTGTGCGCCGGTGATGCGGCTCAGCTCGGCCTCACCGGAGCGGACCTGCGTGATCTGCGGCCTGATGCCTGCGTCGGACAGGAGACGGGCCATGTCCCGGCGCTGGCCGGGGAGGACCAGCGTGACGACACTGCCGGACTCGCCGGCACGGGCAGTTCGGCCACCACGGTGCAGGTAGTCCTTGTGGTCGTTGGGCGGGTCGACGTTGACGACGAGATCGAGGTCGTCGACGTGAATGCCCCGAGCAGCCACGTTGGTGGCCACCAGCGCCGTGACGTCGCCGGACTTGAACTGTGCCAGGGTGCGGGTGCGCTGGGGCTGCGACTTGCCACCGTGCAGCGCCGCGGCCTTGACACCGCTGCTCAGCAGGTGCTTGGTGAACCGGTCGACAGCGTGCTTGGTGTCCAGGAACATGATCACGCGCCCGTCGCGGGCGGCGATTTCGGTGGCGGTGGCGTACTTGTCGGCGTCGTGCACCTGCAGCACATGATGCTCCATCGTGGTGACCGCGCCCGCCGACGGGTCGACCGAATGGACCACCGGGTCATGGAGGTAACGACGGACCAGGAGGTCGATGTTGCGGTCCAGCGTGGCCGAGAACAGCATGCGCTGACCGTCGGGACGTACCTGGTCCAGCAGTTCGGTGACCTGCGGCATGAAACCCATGTCCGCCATCTGGTCGGCCTCGTCCAGGACGGTGATGTTCACCCGGTCCAGGCGGCAGTCCTTGCGCTCGACGAGATCCGCGAGGCGGCCGGGTGTCGCGACGACCACCTCGGCCCCGGCTCGCAGTGCGCCGGCCTGCCTGCCGATCGACATTCCGCCGACCACAGTGGCCAGTCGCAGCTTCAGCAACCGGGCGTACGGGGCGAGCACATCGGTGACCTGCTGGGCCAGCTCGCGCGTGGGGACGAGGATCAGGGCCAGCGGCTTCCGCGCCTCGGCACGCTGCCCGCTCGTGCGCACGAGGAGCGCCAGACCGAAGGCGAGCGTCTTGCCCGAACCGGTGCGCCCGCGGCCCAGGACGTCGCGCCCGGCGAGGGAGTTCGGCAACGTGGCTGCCTGGATCGGGAACGGCTCGTTCACACCGAGACTGGTGAGCATCTTCAGCAGCTCGACGGGCATGTCCAGTTCGCCGAAGGTCGCTGCCGCGGGCAGGGCCGGGGTGACGGTGGCCGGCAGCGCGAACTCCCCCGGTGGTGCGGAGGAACGGCGCCCGGTGTCACCTGGACCGGCGCCGCGGCGCCCCTGACCCTGTGAACGGAAACGGTCGTTCGTGCGGGCTGAACGGCTCATGGAGAACCTTCCTCGGCAGGGCGCGCATCGAGGAATTCCCGACAGGAAGGGCCGGATGAATTGCAAGAACGAGCCGAACGTAAGACTAAAAGAATTCCATCGAAATACAAAAACAAATATCTGGGACCCCGCCGTAAGGCGGGGTCCCAGATATTTCGTACGCTTCGACGTCAGGCGGGAGTGATGTTCTCCGCCTGCGGACCCTTCTGGCCCTGCGTGATGTCGAAGTTCACCTTCTGGCCTTCCTGGAGCTCACGGTAGCCCTGGGCGGCGATGTTCGAGTAGTGGGCGAAGACGTCCGGGCCGCCGCCGTCCTGCTCGATGAAGCCGAAGCCCTTTTCCGCGTTGAACCACTTGACGGTGCCAGTAGCCATGTCACATCTCCTTGGGGGCAGTGCCCGCGGGCCCGCACCGTGCGGACCCCTGCGTTGCCACAATGAACCCCGTCCGGATAAGCACCGGAGATACAAAAATGCCCGACGACATACAGTCGCCGAGGCACTTGAAGTTTCGGGAACCACAACTGCAACTGCCAGTAAGTTTAGCACGGTACGCGCATCCGCACTAGTTTCACCCGTGCCGCAACGCCTCGGCCGCACGGGAGCACCGCAACAGCACGTCAGCCCGGCGTCGACGCGAGTACATTCGGAATGTCCCGACTTGTTTCCACGAAAAGCGGGTCCGGAATCACTCGGTGTCCAGCTCTTCGAATCTCTCCCGCGGTCAGGCCGTGGTGACGGGCTCGGTACGCGGGGACAAGGGCGTTCACGCCGTAACGGTGATCCAGGCTCGGTGGAAATGGCAGCCGCCTTCGCCGTCCTGATCAGGGCAGGAGGGCTCGGGCGTCTGCATCTCCGCCGGCAGGCCATCGGGGAGCCGGGGGTGGTCGGCCGGTGCTCATCGCCGGCTCCTCCGCCTTCCTGGCTCCCCTACGACCTGTCGCGGCCCTCAGTACTGCTCGGTCTCCATGAAGCCCGAGTTCCCGTTGTCGTCCGCGTCGAAGGCAGCGGCGGTCGGGTCGAATCCGGGCGGGCTGTCCTTGAGGGCCAGGCCCATGCCGGCCAGCTTGGCCTTGACCTCGTCGATGGACTTCGCACCGAAGTTGCGGATGTCCAGGAGGTCGGCCTCGGAGCGCGCCAGGAGCTCACCCACCGAGTGGACGCCCTCACGCTTGAGGCAGTTGTAGGAGCGGACGGTCAGCTCCAACTCCTCGATCGGCAGCGCCATGTCGGCGGCCAGGGCGGCGTCCGTCGGGGACGGACCCATGTCGATGCCCTCGGCGTCGATGTTCAGCTCGCGGGCGAGACCGAACAGCTCGACCAGGGTCTTACCGGCGGAGGCCATGGCGTCACGGGGACGCATCGCCTGCTTGGTCTCGACGTCGACGATCAGCTTGTCGAAGTCGGTGCGCTGCTCGACACGCGTGGCCTCGACCTTGTACGTGACCTTCAGGACCGGCGAGTAGATCGAGTCGACCGGAACACGGCCGATCTCCTGGCCCACCTGCTTGTTCTGCACGGCGGAGACGTAGCCGCGACCGCGCTCGACGGTCAGCTCCATCTCCAGCTTGCCCTTGCCGTTGAGCGTGGCCAGGACGAGGTCGGGGTTGTGCACCTCGACACCGGCCGGGGGCGCGATGTCGGCGGCGGTGACCAGACCCGGACCCTGCTTGCGCAGGTACATCACGACCGGCTCGTCGTGCTCCGAAGAGACGACCAGCTGCTTGATGTTGAGGATCAGGTCGGTGACGTCCTCCTTGACGCCCGGCACGGTGGTGAACTCGTGCAGGACACCGTCGATGCGGATGCTGGTGACAGCAGCGCCGGGGATCGACGACAGGAGGGTACGGCGGAGCGAGTTGCCGAGGGTGTAGCCGAAGCCCGGCTCCAGCGGCTCGATCACGAACCGGGAGCGGAACTCGTCGACGACCTCTTCGGTCAACGAGGGACGCTGAGCAATCAGCACGAGGTATTGCCTCCAATGTTTGGCGCCCGCTATCTGACGCCGTGGACACCACGAAGGGTACGGGCGGTTCGGCCACCTACGAAGCCGAACCGCCCGACCCCGCCCGTCTGCCGACCGGTCGGCAGACTCGATGCATGCCGGTGGGGTCCAACGATCAACTACTCTTGCACCTGAGAGTCAACCACCAGCGCAGCTCGAAGGCGCATACTGGGGGCAATGACAAAGCCTGCTGCACCGAAGCGTCATCTGCCCACCAGCCCCTTCAAGCCCCCGGTCACACCCGCCCCCAAGCACTTCGCCGTGGGCGACCAGGTCACACACGACGTGTACGGCCTCGGCCGAGTGATCGGCATCGAGGACGGAGTCGCAGCTCTCGTGGACTTCGGCTCGGAGCAAATGCGGATCTTGAGCCCGTACGTCAAGATGACCAAGCTCTAGGACCTCTGCGCCCGGTCACGGCACTCTGCGCGCAGTCAACTTCCTCGACCATCGGCCGACCGCCGAAGGTGCCCCTCGGAAGGAAGTCACGCCAGGAAGCTCAACCGGACCCGACGGTCCGCGTTGTCCGTGTTCGTGTCCACGAGGCACACGGACTGCCAGGTACCCAGCTCCAGTTGGCCGCCGATGACCGGAAGGGTCGCGTGCGGCGGGACGATAGCGGGCAGGACGTGGTCGCGGCCGTGGCCCGGGCTGCCGTGCCGGTGCTGCCAGCGGTCGTCGGCGGGGAGCAGGGTGTGCAGGGCGGCCAGGAGGTCGTCGTCGCTGCCGGCGCCCGTCTCGATGACGGCGATACCGGCAGTTGCATGGGGCACAAAGATATTCAGCAGGCCGTCGCGGCCGGCCGCCGTCTCGCGCAGGAACTCCTCGCAGTCGGAGGTCAGGTCGACGACCCGCTCCCGGGAGCCGGTGGCGACGTTCAGCATCCGAGTGGTGAAGGCATCTGACATGCCCCCATCCTGGTCCATACGCCGGGTCCCCATGGCGTGGCGCGACCGCTTCCTGGTATGTGAGGTCCATAGGGCGAGACACGATTGGCCATGGAGCGGCCGTCTGGCTACGTGCGGCCGCACGGTGCGTTCAGCCCCGCAGACACCCCCGCCCCGCCCGGGCCCACCGGCTCCACACCGTCTGCGGAGAGGCCGTAGGGCTCGCCCCGGGCTACGCTGCCAGGCGGGGGCTGTCGTGGATCACGGAGTCAGCCATGCCGAAGCCCAATCTGTCGAGGAACCGGTCGTCTCTGAGGCACAAGCTCCGATATGCCGTACGGCACCCCCGACGTATGCCGCCCTATCTACGCCGCGCCGCGCGGGACACCTGGCTGGGCTTCCACCACCGCGACCACGTCGCGTACTACCGCGCCGTCATGGCCTCCGACACCGCGCGGAGCCCCGAGCGTGCCGTCGGCAGCGGCTCGGAGGCCAGCTGGCTGGCGCTCGGGCAGATGCAGTTCGACTACCTGGTCGAACACGGTCTGAAGCCGCAGGACCGCATGCTGGAGATCGGCTGCGGGAACCTTCGCGCGGGGTGGCGGTTCATCGACCACCTCGACCCCGGTCACTACTACGGCATCGACATATCGCCGGACATCCTCCTCGCGGCGCAGCGCACCCTCGTCCATCGTGGCCTGCAGAGCCGCCTCGCCCGCCTGGCCCTCGTCGAGAACCTGACGCTCGACTTCCTGCCCTCGGGCTGGTTCACCGTGGTGCACGCCCACAGCGTGTTCTCGCACTCGCCGCTGGAGGTGATCGACGAGTGCCTGGCCAACGTCGGGCGGGTACTGGCCCCGGGCGGCTTCTTCGACTTCACCTACGACCGCACGGAGGGGCCCGAGCACCAGGTGCTCCACGAGGACTTCTACTACCGCACCGAGACTCTCCTCTCGCTGGCCGAGCGGCACGGTTTGACCGCACGTTTCATGGACGACTGGGAGCGGCGTCCGCACGGCCAGTCGAAGATCCGGGTCACGCACGCGGTGGCGGTGTAGCAGTCCAGGGGCACGAATCGATCTCCAAGGGGTTCGCCCGGCTCGACGAGCGGATGCATCAGAGCTGGTGAGAGCCCAGTAAGAGGAGCCGCCGACAGCCCTCGGGCCCTGCCGTCGGTGGGGGTCGGCCAGGCACACTGGCTGCGCCGACCGCCCCGGAGGAAGCACCATCCATGGACAGCACACGACAGCGGCTCGCGATCCTGCACCCCCGTCGCAGCCTGGGCACCGTGTTCGCCCTCTCCTTCGCCTGCGTCACGGCTGCCACCACCCTCCTCGGCGGCTTCGTCAGCTACAGCGTGGCGGCGCGGATGGTGCGGGTCGACCAGGACGACGTCTTTCGCGGCGTGGTGGGAGACCTCCGCCAGCAGGTCGCCCAGCAGCGTCTGTCGCCGTCGGACTACTTCAGCGTGAGCCCCGACCGCGACAGCCCCCGCGACGACCTTTCGCGCCGCATCCGCACCGACGTCCAGGTCCTCGGTGCCGCAGGCCGTGTCGAGGAGCGCGGCTACCCGGCGCTGAAGGTCCGCGCGGCCGACCGGGCCGCCGCCTCACACTCCAGGGCCGGCCACACCATCTACTACAAGACCGAGATCGAGGGTGACCGCTATCGGGTCGCCACCGTCGCACTCGGCGGCGGCCGGGGCGCCGTACAGGTGGCCCAGCAGTACAGCGACACCGAGGACCTGCTCCGGGAGCTCAAGGAGCGCACCGTCGAGCTGAGCGCCGTCGTCATCGTGGTGGCCGGCCTGGCGGGCTGGTGGCTGGCGCGCAGGATCGCCGGGCGGCTGGTGCGGCTGACCCGGGCCGCCGAGGACGTGGCGCGCACCGGCCGGCTGGACACCGAGGTCCCCGTCGCCGGGCAGGACGAGGTCGGCAGGCTCGGGCGGGCGTTCGACGGCATGCTGGGACGGCTCGCCGCCTCCGAGGAGATCCAGCGTCGCCTCATCCAGGACGCCGGGCACGAACTGCGCACCCCGCTGACCTCGCTGCAAGCCAACGCGGCACTTCTGGACCGCATCGACCGACTGCCGCCGCAGGCAAAGGCGGACCTGATCGCGGACATGAAGAGCGAGACCCGCGAACTGGTCAACCTGGTCAACGAACTGGTCGAGCTGGCCGCCGGGGACCGGGATGCTGAGCAGCCCACGGAGGTGACCCTGAGCGCCGTGGCCGAGGACGCGGCCGCCCTCGCCCGGCGCCGTACCGGCCGGGAGATCGTCGTCGACGCCGACGACAGCGTCGTACGGGTCCGGCCGTCCGCGGTGCAGCGGGCGCTGTCCAACCTGCTGGAGAACGCAGCCAAGTTCGATCGGGACGGGACCGAGCCCATAGAAGTCGTCATCATGGGCACGCGCGTGGAGGTGCGCGACCGCGGACCGGGCCTGGCCGACGCCGACCTGCCCCGTGTCTTCGACCGCTTCTACCGCGCCGACAGCGCCCGCAGCCTGCCCGGCTCCGGGCTGGGACTGGCGATCGTGCACGCCGTCGCCCTCACCCACGGCGGCACGGCCTTCGCCCGCAACCGCCCCGGCGGCGGCGCGGTCATCGGCTTCACCACCGCCCCTGCCTCCCTCGCCGAACACCCTCGTACGGCGCCGACGGCCGACTCCACCGCCACGCCACGCTGACCGACAGAACCGGCCCGACCACCCTCCCGGCCTGTGCGTTGAACGTCACCGACCGCGCCGTCACCCGCCGTGGGGCCGCCCTCCGGACCGCTCCCCCACCACGCCTGTGGCCGCTTGACTCGGTGGTACTCGTACTTGGCCTGTCCACGCTGGTCTGATCAAGCGTCACCGGTACCCGCACATCGTCGCGCTCACCCGTGCTGACGCATCGAATCGACCCAAAGCCCCTTCAGCGATGACACGCGACTTCGGGGTGATGCGTCAGAAGCTGATCAAGTCGAGCCAGAAGGAGAGGAGCGAGGCCAGTGCGCCGGGGGCGCCCGCGCCGAAGGCGAACACCATGGCCTGACCGATCGCCACGTCGGTGGGGTCGAGGCCGTGGGACCAGGTCAGCCTGGCGTCGATGCCGGGGATGTCACGGAGGGAGGCGTACGAGCGCAGGGTGCCCTGCGCTTCGGCGATGGGCGTGCCGTTACGCAGGAGCCGGGCCCGGCGCAGGCTGGTCGGCCGCAGCTCGTAGGTACGCTCATCCATCACGGCCGTGCGGGTGCGCGATCTCCGCCGCAGAGCCCAGCGGCTGCCGTTCCCCCGGCGCGTGGGGATCACCTGCCCGTCGACCTTGATCTGGCCGTGCTCACGGTCGGGCAGCACCATGACGGGTGGCATGCCCGGTCCCTGGACGAGCGCGATGGCTGCGGGCCCCCGGTTGTAGCTGATACGTATCGGCCCGAACGGGCTGTCGGCCGTCCGGTGCTGGGAGAGCCGGATGCTACGGCGCTTGCTGAAGAAGGACATGCTCGGATCGGCTCCGGAGACGGGGAGTTGGGGACAGGACGGGCACGCGCGGCGTCGCCGGTCGTCGTCAGCTGCGGGGTGCCCCTGGATGCCAGGACTGGTACGGCGCTGCTCCTGGCGCAGATTGCTGATGCGGCATCGCCACGGGTGCTGGGCGGTGGGTGCTCAGCAGTGCCTCGAACCCGGCCCGCAGTTCCCGCGCCTTGTCGGGCCGGGCGGTGTAGGCGACGACGGATCCGTCGACGCGCTGGACCGTCACCACAGCGCCGGTACTCGGATCCTCCTGGCCCAGCCACACTCCGCCGAGGGCAGTGGCAGGCACCCACCCGGGCTCGGACTCCGGGCCGCCCTCGCGCCAACGGCGCAGCACCTTCCGCCGATAACCCGGGATCAGCAGACCCGGGAGCGTCACCACGACGAGGAGGAAGAACGCGATGCTCCCCACCACCCCGGCTGCCCACCGCAGCAGCGCGAGGAGCGCCGCGTAGCAGGCCGAGACGATGAACACCCAGAGGCAACCCACCGCGACGGCGTGCGGCGCACCAGCCTTGTTCAACAGGCTGTAGAGGCCCGCTGAAGCGAGCAGCACCAAGACCGTGACGCAACCGGCCGTGTCGCCGAGGAACGCTTCCGCGACACGGCCGGCAAGCCGGTCGCGCCTGACGACGAAGCCGTGGTCATGGAATTGAACGCATATACGTCCCCCGGGCGTGGCTCTGACGCCGGCGATCTCACGCATGCCGCTCACCCTAGCCGGACGTCCGCCTGCCGCTCTCGCCTGGACGACCACAGTGTCGTCTGCACACGAGCGCTCGGGAAGATCCATGACCACCTCGCTGTTGGTGGAACCGTGAACGAATTGCGCGAGGTCGAGGTAGTGGTCATAGGCGCTGGGCAGGCCGGTCTGTCCAGCGCCTATCACCTGCGGCGCACCGGCTTCGAGCCGGACCGCGACTTCGTGGTCCTGGACCACTCCCCCGGCCCCGGCGGCGCCTGGCAGTTCCGCTGGCCGTCCCTGACGTACGGCAAGGTGCACGGGATGCACGCGCTGCCGGGCATGGAGCTGACGGACGCCGATCCGGCCCGGCCCTCCGCGGAGGTGATCCGCGAGTACTTCGACCGGTACGAGCGCACCTTCGACCTGCGGGTACGGCGCCCCGTCGACGTCCGCGCCGTGCGCGAGGGGGACGACGGGCGACTGCTCGTGGAGACCTCCGACGGCAGCTGGTCCACTCGGGCGCTGATCAACGCGACCGGCACCTGGGACCGGCCGTTCTGGCCGCGCTACCCCGGCCAGGAGACCTTCCGCGGACGGCAGTTGCACACCGCGCAGTACGCCGGCCCCGAGGAGTTCACCGGGAAGCGGGTCGTGGTCGTCGGCGGCGGGGCGTCCGGCACCCAGCACCTGCTGGAGCTGGCCCCGTTCGCGGCCGCCACCACCTGGGTCACCCGGCGGCCCCCGGTGTTCCGCGAGGGCCCGTTCGACCGGGAGGCGGGCCGCTCGGCGGTGGCCCTGGTGGAGGAACGGGTACGGCAGGGTCTGCCGCCGCGGAGTGTGGTCTCCGTCACCGGACTTCCGCTCAACGACGCCATCCGGCAGGGACTGGCCGACGGGGCCCTGGACCGGCAGCCGATGTTCGACCGGATCACCCCGGACGGGGTGAAGTGGAACGACGGTCGGCACGTGGACGCCGACGTCATCCTGTGGGCCACCGGCTTCCGGGCCGCTCTCGATCACCTCACGCCGCTGCGGCTGCGCGAACCCGGCGGCGGGATCCGGATCGAGGGGACCCGCGCGGTCGCCGATCCGCGCATCCACCTAGTCGGCTACGGCCCCTCGGCCAGCACCATCGGCGCCAACCGGGCCGGACGAGCGGCCGTACGGGACATCACGCGGCTGCTGGCCGAAAAGCCGGACGAGCGGGTCGAGCCTGACGAGCCGGCCGCCGCGTGATGTCCCGCCTGCTCAGCGGGGCGGCTGTGTGGCCGGCAGCCGCTGCGGGCTGCCGCTGGGCTGCTGGGGCTGCGCCGACGACTGGTGCGCGGCGTTGAACTCGGCCACGTTGCGCAGGTGCTCGGAGTAGTCGGCGGTGAAGCGGGTGTCACCCGGCCTGATCGTGACGAAGTACAGCCAGTCGCCTGGCGGCGGGTTGATCGCGGCACGCATCGCGTCCTCGCCGGGGTTGTCGATCGGGGTGGGCGGCAGCCCCATGCGCTGGTAGGAGTTGTACACGCTCTCCATGCGGGTGTCGTCCAGGCTGGTGTGCACGGTGTTGCGGTTCAGCGCGTAGTTGATGGTGGAGTCCATCTGCAGCGGCATGCCCCGCTGCAGCCGGTTGAAGATGACCCGGGCCACCCTGCCCATGTCGGCCTTGGTGGCGGCTTCGGCCTGGACGATGCTGGCGATGGTGACGGCCTGGTAGACGTTCACCGCGTTGAGCTGGGCCCCGGCCGCGACCGGCGCCCCGTTGAACTTCTTGTTGGCGGTGTCGACCATGAACCGCAGCAGCGACTCGGGGGTGGCACCCTTCTCGACGGGATAGGTCGCCGGGAAGAGGTAGCCCTCCGGGTTGCCCGCGGCTTCCTTCGGCAGCTTGAGGGCGGCCTTGCCGAGTGACTTCCGGGTGCTGCCCGGGGGCAGCCCGAGGGCCTTGTCGACGGCATCGTAGATCTGGTTCGCGCGCCAGCCCTCCGGGACGACCAGCATGGGGGGCTTCGCCTCCACATGACCGCTCTCCCGAGTCAGCAGCGGCACCGCCACGGCGGCGGTGCCGGCCAGGGCGGCGCCGGACACGACGAGGAGGAGCCTGCCCCGGCGCGTCAGTCGCATCGTGCTCCGTCGCGGAGTGTTCATCTGCATGCTGGCACGTTAATACGTATATCGCTTCAAATCCGACATATCGTCAGCTTGTCGGCTACGGTTCCGTGTCAGCCCGCCGGCTCCAGCTGGGCGTCCCGGCGCACCAGGGCCGCATAGCGCCCGTCCAGCTCCAGCAGCTCCTCGTGCGTGCCCCGCTCGGCGACCCGGCCGGAGTCCAGGACGACGATCTGGTCGGCGCCGCGGACGGTGGACAGGCGGTGGGCGATGGTGAGGGTCGTCCGGTCGGCCGACAGGGCGTCGATGGCGTCCTGCACCGCGGCTTCGGTGCGGTTGTCCAGGGCGCTGGTGGCCTCGTCGAGGATGAGGACCGGCGGGTCGCGCAGGATGGTGCGGGCTATCGCCAGGCGCTGCTTCTCGCCGCCGGAGAAGCGGTGCCCGCGTTCGCCGACGACCGTGTCGTAGCCGTCGGGCAGCGCGGCTATGTGCTCGTGTATCTGGGCAGCCCGGGCCGCCGCGTGGAGTTCCTCGTCGGTGGCGTCCGGCTTGGCGAAGCGGAGATTCTCGGCGACCGAGGCGTGGAAGAGGTACGTCTCCTGCGAGACGACGCCGACCGCGCGGGCGAGGGTGTCGAAGTCGAGGTCGCGCACGTCGACGCCGTCGATGGTGACGCGGCCGCCGGTGACGTCGTAGAGTCGGGGCACCAGATAGCCGAGCGTGGACTTGCCGGCGCCGGTCGGGCCGACCACCGCCAGGCTGCCGCCGGCCGGGACGGTGACGTCGATGCCGTCGAGGACGGGGCCACCCTTGCCGTCGTAGCGGAACTCGACCTCCTCGAAGCGGACCTCGCCCTTGATCGCGTCGAGGTGGACGGGCTCCTCGCGCTCGGTGATGTCGATGGGCAGGTCCAGGTACTCGAAGATGCGCTGGAAGAGCGCGAGGGAGGTCTGGATCTGGACGCCGGTCGCCAGCAGGCTCACGGCCGGGCGGAACAGGCCCTGCTGCAGGGAGACGAAGGCGACGATGGTGCCGAGCGAGACCTGCGGGCCGCCGAGCTGGAGGGCCAGGCCCGCGGTCCAGTAGATGACGGCGGGCATCGCGGCCATGACGATCGTGATCACGGCCATGCGCCAGCGCCCGGCCATGTTCGACTTCACCTCGAGGTCGACCAGCCGCTCGGACTCCTCGGCGAAGGACGAGGTGAGGGAGTCGGAGCGACCCATGGTACGGCCGAGCAGGATGCCGCTGACGGAGAGCGACTCGGTGACCGTGGCGGCCATCGCGGCCATCTGCTTCTGGCGCTGGGTGGTGATCTTCTTGCGTTCGTTGCCGACGCGGCGGCTGATCCACACGAACACCGGCAGCAGGAGCAGCGAGACGACCGTCAGGCGCCAGTCGAGGGCGATCATCGCGACGATGGTGGCGACCACGCTGGTGACGTTGGAGACGAGGGAGGTGGCCGTGGAGGTGACGGTGGCCTGCATGCCGCCGATGTCGTTGGCGATGCGGGACTGCACCTCGCCGGTGCGGGTGCGGGTGAAGAAGGCGAGCGACATGCGCTGCAGGCGGCCGTAGACGGCGGTGCGCAGGTCGTGCATGACGCGCTGGCCGACGGTGGTCGAGATCAGCGTCTGGAGCACACCGAAGACGCTGGACAGGACGGCGCTGAGGATCATGCCGAGCGCGAGCAGGCTCAGCAGGCCGGTGCGGCCGTCGGGGATCGCGACGTCGAGGGTCTCCCTGAGCAGGAACGGCGTGGCCACCGAGACCAGCGAGGAGGCGCCGACGAGAAGGCCGACGATCGCGAGCCGCCCGCGGTAGGGACGGAAGAGCTTCAGGATGCGGCGCACCTGCCGGGGCTGTTCCTTGGCGTCGGCAGGCGGGGTCCAGGAGGGTTCACGGTCGGGATGCATGGGCTCCTACGGAGGTGAGCGGGCGCCGGCCCAGGGTGCGGCCGACGATGGCGAACGGATCGTAGCTCATTGTTACCTATACTCACAATGAACGGCATCCTGATATTGTTCCCGCATGACCACCCCCGATCCCGAGGGCCTGCTCGCCGAGCAGTTGCTGCGGCTCACCCGCCGGGTACACCGCATCCAGAAGCGCCACCTGGAGCGGCGCGACCTGGGCATCACGCCGGCCCAGTCGCGACTGCTGCGCACCCTCGCGCACTACGGCTCGCCCCCGCGCATGGCCGACCTGGCCGAGCGCCTGGAGGTGGTGCCGCGTGCGGTGACGACACTGGTCGACGGGCTGGAGACGAGCGGCAAGGTGCGCCGGGTGCCGGACCCGACGAACCGGCGGGTGACCCGCATCGAGCTGACGGACGAGGGCCGGGCGACCCTGCGCGAGCTGCGCGGCGCGCGCCGGTCGGCCGCCGCGGAGATCCTCGCTCCGCTGACGGAGAAGGAGCGCGAGGTGCTGGGCGTGCTGCTGGACACCTTGATCGACGGAGAGGCCGCCAAGCCCTGCTGAACGGCCACGGCCCCCGCTCCACGAGGTCGGAGCGGGGGCCGCGTGCATGTGCGGACGCGGGTCAGCCGGCCTCGGGGCGGGGCGCAGCCCGCACCACCGGCCTCAGCAACGGCTGCGGTCCTCCGTCAGCACCCCTTGGACCGTGGTCAGCGAACGGTCGTAGCAGCCGTCCGAGCCGGTGAGGCGGTAGCGCTCGCTCGACGTACCGACCGCGTGCCGCTGGTCGCGCGGGACGTTGATCGTGTACGCCGCGTCGCCACTGTAGGTGTCGTCGAGCCGCGACCACGCGGTGCGCCGGCCGCCCTGCCGCTCCACGACCGTCGCCCGGTCGCCGAGGTCCAGCACGGTGCGCAGCCGGTCGTTCGCGCCCAGGGTCGTGGCGCCGTTCATGGTGTACGTCCGGTGCGTGCGCGTCGTTCGCGCGGGACCCTGCCCGTGCACGCTCACCGCCTGGTCGTCCGTCCAGGTCGCGTCGAGCCCGTCCGTGTTCTCGCCGTCGGTCCAGCGGTGCGCGGAGGTGTTCGCGAGCGTGCGGGTGACGGTGGTGGTCACGCGGCCGTGCGAGGTGTTCAGGTATCCGGAGACGGTGAGCCGGTGGCCTGCCACGGTGTCGACGCGGTTCTCCGAACCGGGTGTGTAGGTCGAGGAGTTGGCGATGTCGCTCGCCCGGTCCGTGGTGAGGGCACCGGTGACGTGGGCGCGGTGGGCGTCCTGCCAGACCAGGACGTTCACGGGCGCGCTCCAGCCGGACTGCCCCGCGGGCACTCCCACGACGGAGACCTCGACGCGGTGCGGGCGGCCGTCGTTCAGGAGTCCGGCGAAGGGCGTCAGGTCGTACTCGACGGGCCTGACGTCGAAGGCGCCCGGACCCGGGATGACGTACCAGAGGAAGGGGTTGGACCAGCCACCGGTCCACACGTTCGGGAACGGTGCGGCGATGCCGGCGAGCTGCCCGTCGACCTTGATCTGCACCTCGCGGTACGGCCCGTGGTCCGCCTTGCAGGAGTACGACGCCGGGTCGGCCACGGTCAGGTACCAGAACTCCTCGCAGCCGCCGCCGGATCCGGTGGCGTACACCTCGGCGACGATGCGCTCGCTGTTGCGCGGCGTGGTGAGGGTCGTGCCGTCGGGTGTGTCGGCCAGGGTGAGAACGCGGTCGGGCGCGGGCGTCTCCGCGCGGCCCGCGTAGAAGGTGAGTGTCACCTTGACGTCGATGGCGCCGGTGTAGGTGTCGTCCACGACGTTGCCGATGAGCATCTCGACGTCCTGCGGGCCGCGGAAGGTGTCGCTGTAGCGGGTGACGTCCTTCTCCACATGCCACTCGATGCCGTCCGGTGACGGCTCGGGCGTCGAGGTGCGCAGGATCTCGACCCCGCCGACGTGCAGATAGCCGAGGCGGTCGTACTGACGCCCCTTCACCTTGCCGTCGAGGCGCAGGACGACCTTGCTCCAGCGGTCGCCGCAGCCCTGGGGCGGCGTGTAGGCACCCCGGTAGGGCGTGAAGTCACGGAACTGGGCCTCGGCCAGGGTGACCCGGCAGGACTTGGTGTGCGGACGGTCGACGGGCGGGGCGGCGGTCACCGGGTCGTGCCAGTCGGTGCCGAACTCGGCCGGAACGTCGGTGGCGGCCTGGGGTGCGGCTTGCGCGGCAGTGACCCCGGAACCGAAGAACGTGCCCGCCAGGAGGGTCGCTCCGGCGAGCATGGACATGACTATCCGTCTTCTCATGGCCGGTGTTCTACGGGGAGTCGGGGCCGCCCCGCAATGAGGCGTCCCGCCATCCGTACTAGCTCATCAGGTCAGCCTTGTCCCCCATGACCACCACGGGATGCCGATCCGGGTCGAGCGTGCGCAGCAGGTACCGCATGGCCGACCGGGACATGCTGACGCAGCCCGACGTACCGCTGCCGTGGTCCATGTGCAGCCAGATGCTCCCGCCCTTCTCCTCGCCCTGGGGGCGCGTCGGATCGTTCGGCGGGGTGCCCTTGACCCGGTTGTAGTCGATGGCGATGACGTAGTCGAAGTCGTGCCAGTGCGACTTGGCCCACCAGCGCGGGACGGTGAAGGCAGCGTCCTGTGTGTACGGCAGTGCGGCGCCCGGATCCTTGAGCACGCCGCCGGCGTCGGTGAGGGTGAACACGCCGACGGGGCTGCGCCGGTCACCGGAGTGGTGGTCGGTGGTCCAGCCCTTCTTGCCGTTGTGGGCCGACCAACTGCGGATCCGCTGCCATGCCTCGCCGCTCTTGGCGTAGAGCACGACCGTGGAGTCCGCCGAGTCCTTGCCCTCGCCGTAGACGGCCACCACCTGCTGGGAGTCGGCCGGAATCCGCCGCTGGAGGCCGGCGCCGACGCCCGGGATGCTGCGCGGGTCACGGCCGGCCGTGCCGGACTGCCGGGCCTGGCCGCCGGGTTCCGGGTCGGCGTGGCCGCGTCCCTCCGCCCCGCACGCGGACAGGGCCGCAAGGAGGGTTCCGAAAGCTGCCATCGCCATGGTCACGCGCCGCACACCGTCTATCCGCACGTGACCATGATGACATCACGTATCGGCCGAACGAGCGGCCCTCCGGGCGCTCGCGGCACCGGACGACGGGGCTCCCGGACGTGCGCCGCTCCGGGCGACGGCACCTGGCCGGAACCCGGTGGATTTCGCAGGCCGTCGGGGAAAACCGGTTGAAAATCACCACTCTGCGACGCGACCCTTTCACGGTTTGTTCCCGCCTCCCGTCCTCCCTGACACGAGCCACTGGGACGTCATGCAGATTCAAGACCTTCCGTATTCCGACCCCGGCGTGCCGGACGCACGTTCGGGTCCTCGACTCATGTGGTGGCTCTGGCGCA
Source organism: Streptomyces sp. NPDC101165 (assembly GCF_044768135.1). Lineage (NCBI taxonomy): Bacteria > Bacillati > Actinomycetota > Actinomycetes > Kitasatosporales > Streptomycetaceae > Streptomyces > Streptomyces sp. NPDC101165. Next base: position 76,975 of record NZ_JBIWPG010000010.1, read on the forward strand.
ACCAGATGGGCGGCCAGCTCAAGTCGCTCGCCTGGGGCCTGCTGCACTTCGTCGCCGTGTCCGCCCTGCCCTTCTTCGTCGGCCTCGCCGTCGAGGCCGTCATCGACCACTCGGGCACCCGGCTCGCCCTGACGGGTGTTCTGATGCTGCTGTGCGGCACGGCCATCGCCGTCGGCGACACCTTCCTGCACCGGACCGCCGTCACCAACTGGATCACCGCCGCCGCCCGGATCCAGCAGTTGCTGGCCCGCAAGGCGGCCCAGCTCGGCTCCGCGCTGACCCGGCGGGTCGCGGCCGGCGAAGTGGTGGCCGTCTCCACCGGCGACGTGGAGAAGATCGGCTGGTTCGTCGAGGCCGTCTCCCGCTTCACCGCCGCCGCGCTGACCGTCGTCGTGGTCTGCGTGGGCCTGGTCGTCTACCAGCCCGCCCTCGGTGTGGTCGTGGCCGTGGGCCTGCCGATCGTCGCGCTCGCCGTGCTGCCACTGCTGCCCAGGGCCACCCGTCGCGCCGACATCCAGCGCGAAAAGGCGGGCCGGGCCACCGAACTGGCCTCGGACACCGTCGCCGGGCTGCGCGTGCTGCGCGGGATCGGCGGCGAGGAGCTGTTCCTCGACCGTTACCGCCGCGCCTCGCAGGAGGTACGCCACGCGGCCGTGCGCAGCGCCCGGATGTGGTCGCTGATCTCCGCGGTCCAGGTGTTGCTGCCCGGACTGCTGCTGGTCGTGGTCGTCTGGCACGGCATCCACCTGGCCCGCCAGGACCGGATCACGGTCGGCGAACTCGTCACCGTCTACAGCGCGGTCATGGTCCTCAACTACCCGCTGCGGCACTTCGAGGAGATCGCCATGGCGTACTCCTTCTCACGGCCCTCGGCCAAACGGGCAGCGCGCGTGCTGTCGCTGGAGCGGTCCACGGACTCCGAAGGCTCCCGCGCGGCCGCGGTGCCGAGCGGCGACCTGTACGACCCGGCCACCGGTCTGCTCGCGGCCTCCGGCCGGTTCACCGCGGTGGTGTGCGGCGACCCCGACGCGGCCGGGCGACTCGCGGAGCGGCTGGGCGGCCACCCCGCCGAGCCGGGCCCGGCGGTGCTGCTCGGCGGGGTGCCGCTCGACGACCTCCCCCTCGACAGCGCCCGCACCGCCGTCCTCGTCCAGGACAAGGACCCGGTGCTGCTGTCCGGCTCGCTCCACGAACTGCTCGATGTGCCCTCCTCCGGTGCGGTGCGCGCCGAGGACGCGCTGGCGGCCGCGCAGTGCGAGGACGTCCTGGACGCCCTGGTCCAGGGGTCGTTGGACGTCGCCGACCCGATGGACGCCCGCATCACCGAGCGCGGCCGCTCCCTGTCGGGCGGCCAGCGGCAGCGGCTCGCACTGGCCCGGTCCCTGATCGCCGACCCCGAGGTGCTGGTACTGGACGAGCCGACCTCCGCGGTCGACTCGCACACCGAGGCCCGGATCGCGGACGGGCTGCGCAGGCTGCGCTCGAGCCGGACGACGGTGGTGTTCACGTCCTCTCCGCTGCTGCTGGACCGCGCGGACCGGGTCGCCCTCGTCCACCGGGACGAGGTGGTCGCGGTCGGCCTGCACCGCGAGCTGATCGACACCGAACCGCGGTACCGGGCCGTGGTGACGCGCGAGACCGACGAGGAGTTGGCCGCGGCCGACGCGGATACGGCCCTGGCCGACGGGGGCGCCCTCCTGGGTGCCTTCGACAAGCTGGAAGAGATCGAGGAGAGCGCATGATCGGCGTTGCGCCACCGGCGTACGATCCGGCGGCCCCGACGACCGCCACCACCCTGCCCGTCGGCGCGGCCTCGACCGTGCGCGCTTATGTGTCCGAGCTGTTCCGCCGGCACCGCCGGGCCTTCCTGCTCCTCATCGCCGTCAACACCGTGGCCGTGGTCGCCTCCATGGTGGGCCCGTACCTGCTCGGCGCCCTCGTCGAGCAGGTGTCGGACGGCGCACGGGAACTTCATCTGGGCCTGATCGCCGGGCTGTTCGGGTGCGCCCTGCTCGTGCAGGCCCTGTTCGTCCTGCAGGTGCGGCTGCGTGGTGCGGTGCTCGGCGAGCGGATGCTGGCCGACCTGCGCGAGGACTTCCTCGTCCGCTCGGTGGGGCTGCCGCCGGGCGTGCTGGAGCGGGCGGGCACGGGTGACCTGCTCTCCCGCATCACCACCGACATCGACCGCCTCGGCAACGCCATGCGGGAGGCCGTACCGCAGCTGGCGATCGGTGTCGTGTGGGCGCTGCTGCTGCTCGGCGGGCTCGTCGTGACGGCCCCGCCGCTGGCGGCCGCCGTACTGCTCGCGGTACCGGTGCTGTTCGCGGGGTGCCGCTGGTACTTCAAGCGGGCGCCCTCGGGCTACCGCTCCGAGTCCGCCGGCTACGCCGCCGTCGCCGCCGCGCTCGCCGAGACCGTGGACGCGGGCCACACCATCGAGGCGCACCGCCTGGGCGCCCGGCGCATCGCCCTGTCGGAGCGGCGGATCAAGGAGTGGACCGCCTGGGAGCGGTACACGCTCTGGCTGCGGTCCGTGCTCTTCCCGGTGATCAACGCCGTCCACGTCATCGTGCTCGGCTCGGTCCTCATGGTCGGCGGTGCGTTCGTGCTCCAGGGCTGGATCGGGGTGGGTCAGCTGACGACGGGCGCGCTCATCGCGCAGATGCTCGTCGACCCGGTGAACCTGATCCTGCGCTGGTACGACGAGGTGCAGGTGGCCCAGGTGTCGCTCGCCCGGCTGGTCGGTGTCCGGGACATCGAGCCGGACGCCGGGGACGCCTCGCTGGCGCCCGGTGGACGGGACGTGCACGCCGACCGGGTGCACTTCGGCTACCGCGAGGGCGTCGACGTCCTGCGCAAGGTCTCCCTGGAGGTCGCCCCGGGCACCAGGCTGGCGCTGGTCGGCCCCTCCGGTGCGGGCAAGTCCACCCTGGGCAGGCTGCTCGCCGGCATCTACGCACCCCGGGACGGCCGTATCACCCTCGGTGGCGCGGAACTGTCCCGGATGCCGGCGGAACGCGTCCGTTCGCACGTCGCCCTCGTCAACCAGGAGCACCACGTCTTCGTCGGCTCCCTGCGCGACAACCTCCTGCTGGCCCTCCCCCACTCTCGACTTCGCTCGAGCGGGGGGACCCCCATCGGCAGCCACGACGCCGAGCTGTGGGCGGCGCTGGGCGCGGTCGACGCGGACGGCTGGGCGCGGGCGCTGGACGACGGGCTGGACACCGACGTCGGCTCCGGCGGACTGGCGCTCACTCCGGCGCAGGCCCAGCAGATCGCGCTGGCCCGGCTGGTGCTGGCCGACCCGCACACCCTGGTCCTGGACGAGGCGACCTCGCTGCTCGACCCCCGGGCGGCCCGCCACCTGGAACGCTCCCTGGCTCGCGTCCTCGACGGCCGCACGGTGGTTGCCATCGCCCACCGCCTGCACACCGCCCACGACGCCGATGTGATCGCCGTCGTGGAGAACGGCCGCATCAGTGAGCTGGGCAGCCACGAGGAGCTGGTCGCGGCGGACGGTGCGTACGCGGCGCTGTGGCGGTCGTGGCACGGCTGAGTGCTCGCGGGCAGGGCCTGAGGATCGTGTCGCCGCAATTGTGGCGACACGGACGGTGACCGCACACACGATGTCGCGGACAGTGACCGCGTGGGCCGGACGGGGGTGGGTGGGTGACCCCGGGAAGAAGCGGAGAGGCGGGGCCTGGCGGGGGCGCGCGGCCACAGGCCAGCGCCCGTGCCGTTGCGCAGTGCCGATCAGGGGTGGAAGGCTGGATAGCGGCACCGGCTCGGGGAACGGCTGGGACCCCTTTGGTTCCGGCCGCGTGAAACCCGTGCCGAGCGTGCCGGCGGCGCCCTGCCCCTCGCCGGGGCACGAGGCCGTCCTCACCACCTGGAGGTACCCGTGGACAGCGCCGACGGATGGGGGGACGACGTCTACCAGCCCGATGCCTCGGAGGTCCGGGAGGACTCGGGTGTGCTCGACGTCGAGGACACACTGGACTTCGACGGCGTCGACGACCCGCTGGACCGCGGCTGGTCCCCTCCGGAGCGGCCGTGGGCGGTGGAGCACAGCGGGGTGACGGCGAACGAACGCCTGTCCGGGGAGACGCTGGACCAGCGGCTCGCCGAGGAGCTGCCGGACACGGTCGCACCCGACAGCGACGGCATCGGCGACTGCGAGGCCGACGGTGAACTCCTCGACAACGAGGTCGGTGCGCGCCGCTCCGGCCGTCTGGTCGCCCCAGACGAGGGCGCCCACGAGGACGAGGAGAGCGCCCTCATCGCCACCGACGTCGGCATCGACGGAGCCGCCGCCTCCGCCGAGGAAGCCGCGATGCACATCGTCGACGAGGACTCCCTCTCCGGCTGACCAGGACGCCCCCTGCCCGACCGCCCCGCGCGAGGAGCCGCCATGCAGCAGGACAAGCACCCCGAGTACCACGCCGTGGTCTTCCGCGACCGCGCCGCCGGGTACGCCTTCCTCACCCGCTCCACGGCCAGCAGCGAGCAGACCATCGAGTGGGACGACGGCGAGACCTACCCGGTGATCGACGTGGAGATCTCCTCCGAGAGCCACCCCTTCTACACGGGCAAGGCCCGCACGGTGGACACCGAGGGCCGCCTCGCCCGGTTCGAGCGCCGGTACGGCGGGTCGGAGCCGGGCGAGGCGGGCTGACGCTGCCGGGAGCGTCAGATCACGTTGAGGGCCGCGGCGCAGCCCACTCCCCCGAGCAGCATGAACACCGGCATCAGCACCTTCAGCTCGACCCAGCTGCCGGCCCGGAACCGCATCACCTTCGGCGGCCCCAGCGGGTACCAACGCTTGCGGCCCACCGGAATCGGCCACAGGATCGGGCAGCCGGACACCGTCAGCGCGTCCCCGATGTCGTGCACCAGCGCGCCCAGCACGATCGGCAGCCCCAGCCACAGGTACTCCTGCCCCGGCGCGGTGAACAGCCAGTCGGAGCCGTTGCCCGGCTTGTCCAGGATCCCCGCGAGGATCCAGGCACTCGTCGCCGCGAGCAGCCATACCAGGACATCGCTGCTGGAGCCCCGGGCCGCCCGCCACAGCAGACCTTCGATCGCCAGGACCATGTGCACGAAGAGGATCGCCAGTACCGCCCACCGGCCACCGGCGATCGCCACCGCGGAGCTGCCGGCACCGATGAGGACCGCCCACAGCCAGGTGTGCGTGAGCGTGCGGTGGCCGCCCGAGCGCCGCGCGTCGCCCTTCTTCCTGGTCGACTTGTAGACGGCGTACGACAGCTTGTCCACGATCTCGCAGAGCCATCGCGAGGCCGGCCCGAAGGCCCGCGAGATGGTGGCCGCCTTGTGGTCGAGGTCCGGGGCGAGCGCCGCACCGGCACAGATCAGCGCACCGACGAGCAGGACCGGCCAGGGCATCGGGTGCCCGGCCGCGGCGGCCGCCGCTCCTACGCCGAGCCAGGCCGCAGCCCCCGACAGTGAGTGTGCTGGTCCCATCATGGCCGCTTACCGCCCCATTCCTCGTGTGCCGCTGTCCAGTTGACCCGGTGCACTGACGCGCCGTCGGCGACACAGCGTAGCGGCCGTGATCTTCGTACTCGCAGCCGATTCCCCTCTCGGGCTGAAGGCCAGGCAAGATGGGTGCGTGACCCTCATCGATCAGCTGCCGCCGACCGCCGACCCCGACGCCCTGTACGAAGCCTTCGAGTCGTGGGCGCAGGAGCGCGGTCTCACGCTCTACCCCCACCAGGAGGAGGCGCTGATCGAGGCGGTCTCCGGGGCGAACGTGATCGTCTCGACGCCCACCGGCTCGGGCAAGAGCATGATCGCGGCGGGCGCGCACTTCGCCGCGCTGGCCCGGGACGAGGTCACCTTCTACACGGCTCCGATCAAGGCGTTGGTGTCGGAGAAGTTCTTCGAGCTGTGCAAGCTCTTCGGCACCGAGAACGTCGGCATGCTGACCGGCGACGCGTCCGTGAACGCCGACGCGCCCGTGATCTGCTGCACCGCCGAGGTGCTGGCGTCGATCGCACTGCGCGACGGCAAGAACGCGGACGTCGGCCAGGTCGTGATGGACGAGTTCCACTTCTACGCGGAGGGCGACCGCGGCTGGGCCTGGCAGATCCCGCTGCTGGAACTCCCGCAGGCGCAGTTCATCCTCATGTCGGCCACTTTGGGCGATGTGTCGTTCTTCGAGAAGGACCTCGCCCGCCGTACCGGCCGCCCCACCGCGGTGGTCCGTTCTGCCACCCGCCCGGTGCCCCTCTCCTACGAGTACCAGCTGACCCCGCTCACCGAGACGCTCACCGATCTGCTGGAGACCAAGCAGGCCCCGGTGTACATCGTCCACTTCACCCAGGCGCAGGCGGTGGAGCGGGCGCAGGCACTGATGAGCATCAACATGTGCTCGCGCGAGGAGAAGGACCAGATCGCCGAGCTGATCGGCAACTTCCGCTTCACCACCAAGTTCGGCCGCAACCTCTCCCGTTACGTCCGGCACGGCATCGGCGTGCATCACGCCGGCATGCTGCCCAAGTACCGGCGCCTGGTGGAGAAGCTCGCCCAGGCCGGCCTGCTCAAGGTCATCTGCGGCACGGACACGCTCGGCGTGGGTGTCAACGTGCCCATCCGGACGGTGCTGTTCACCGCACTGACCAAGTACGACGGCAGCCGGGTGCGCACGCTGCGGGCCCGCGAGTTCCACCAGATCGCGGGCCGGGCCGGCCGGGCCGGTTTCGACACGGCGGGACTCGTCGTGGCGCAGGCACCCGAGCACGTCATCGAGAACGAGAAGGCCCTCACCAAGGCCGGCGACGATCCGAAGAAGCGCCGCAAGGTGGTGCGCAAGAAGGCGCCGGAGGGCTTCGTCGGCTGGACGGAGAACACCTTCGAGAAGCTGATCGCGTCCGAACCCGAGCCGCTCACGTCGCGGTTCCGGGTGACCCACACGATGCTGCTGTCGGTGATCGCCCGTCCCGGCAACGCCTTCGAGGCGATGCGCCACCTCCTGGAGGACAACCACGAGCCGCGCAGGCAGCAGCTGCGGCACATCCGGCGGGCGATCGCGATCTACCGGTCGCTGCTGGACGGCGGGATCGTGGAGAAGCTCGACAAGCCGGACGCGGAGGGCCGCATCGTGCGGCTCACGGTCGACCTCCAGCAGGACTTCGCCCTCAACCAGCCGCTGTCCACGTTCGCGTTGGCCTCCTTCGAACTGCTCGACCCCGATTCGCCGTCGTACGCCCTCGACATGGTGTCCGTGGTCGAGTCCACTCTGGACGACCCCCGGCAGATCCTCGTCGCCCAGCAGAACAAGGCGCGCGGCGAGGCCGTGGCCGCGATGAAGGCCGACGGTGTCGAGTACGAGGAGCGCATGGAGCGTCTCCAGGACGTCTCGTACCCGAAGCCGTTGGAAGAGCTGCTCTTCCACGCGTACAACACCTACCGCAAGAGCCACCCGTGGGTCGGCGACCACCCGCTGTCGCCCAAGTCCGTCATCCGGGACATGTACGAACGGGCGATGTCCTTCACCGAGCTGGTGTCCTTCTACGAGCTGGCCCGCACCGAGGGCATCGTGCTGCGCTACCTCGCCAGCGCCTACAAGACCCTCGACCACACCATCCCGGACGACCTGAAGTCCGAGGATCTCCAGGACCTGATCGAGTGGCTCGGCGAGATGGTGCGCCAGGTGGACTCCAGCCTGCTCGACGAGTGGGAGCAGCTGGCCAACCCGGAGGAGATGACCGCCGAGGAGGCGCAGGAGAAGGCCGACGAGGTCAAGCCGGTCACGACCAACGCCCGCGCCTTCCGGGTCCTGGTCCGCAACGCCATGTTCCGCCGCGTGGAGCTGGCCGCCCTCGACCAGGTCGAGGACCTGGGCGAGATGGACGCCGAGGCCGGCTGGGACGCGGAGGCGTGGGGCGAGGCGATGGACAAGTACTGGGACGAGTACGACGACCTCGGCACCGGCCCCAACGCCCGCGGCCCCAAGCTGCTGGTCATCAAGGAGGAGCCGGAGAACGGCCTCTGGCGCGTCCGCCAGATCTTCGACGACCCGAACGGCGACCACGACTGGGGCATCAGCGCGGAGATCGACCTGGCTGCCTCCGACGCCGAGGGCCGTGCCGTCGTGCGCGTCACCGAAGTCGGCCAGCTGTGACCACAGGAGATTCCCAGCGATGACGAACCCGGCCGAGAGACTCGTCGACCTGCTCGACCTGGAGCAGATCGAGGTCAACATCTTCCGTGGCCGAAGCCCGCAGGAGTCCCTGCAGCGGGTCTTCGGCGGCCAGGTGGCGGGCCAGGCACTGGTCGCCGCCGGACGCACCACGGACGGCGAACGCCCGGTGCACTCGCTGCACGCGTACTTCCTGCGCCCGGGCCGGCCGGGCGTGCCCATCGTGTACCAGGTGGAACGGGTCCGCGACGGCCGGTCGTTCACGACGCGCCGGGTCACGGCGGTGCAGCAGGGCCGCACGATCTTCAATCTGACCGCCTCCTTTCACAAGCCTGAGGAAGGACCGTTCGAGCACCAGCTGCCGCCGGCCCGAGAGGTTCCGGACCCGGAGTCCCTGCCGACGGTGACCGATGAGATCCGCAAGCATCTGGGCGCGCTGCCGGAGCAGCTGGAGCGGATGGCGCGCCGCCAGCCCTTCGACATCCGTTACGTCGACCGGCTGCGCTGGCACGCCGAGGAGATCGAGGGGGGCGAGCCCCGTAGTGCCGTGTGGATGCGCGCGGTCGGTCCGCTCGGTGACGACCCGCTGGTGCACACGTGCGCGCTGACCTACGCCAGCGACATGACCCTCCTGGACGCGGTCCGCATCCCGGTCGAACCCCTGTGGGCCGCACGGAACTTCGACATGGCCTCGCTGGACCACGCCATGTGGTTCCACCGGCCGTTCCGCGCGGACGAGTGGTTCCTGTACGACCAGGAGTCCCCGATCGCCACCGGCGGGCGTGGTCTGGCCCGCGGGCGCATCTACGACCTGCAGGGGCGGCTGCTCGTCTCGGTCGTCCAGGAGGGCCTGTTCCGGGCCCTGTAGCGCGGGGCTCAGACCCCGGCGGGCCGGGGGTTTCTGCGGCGGAGCCACGCCCGCAGTCCGCGGGTCGGTCGCGGTGCCTCCGGCCGCGAGTCGTGGGCCTCGGGTGTGGTCGGCGGGGTCGACCGTGGCATGCGCACGGTGGTGTGCCGAGCGGCCGGGCGCGGGGCCGGTGCGTGGGCGCGTGCCTGCTGCACCGCGTGCGCCAGGTCGCTGCGCAGCCAGCCGATCTCGTCCGGGTCCTGCGCCGTCATCAGCTGCTCGGCAAGATGCGCGGACGGTGATCCCGGCGCTCCCTGGTCGAGCGGAGCGGGCCGGAAGCGGTTCAGTTGGGCACGCTCGTAGGGGTCCTTGACCACGTCCGCGACGTCGACGAGCGGGAGGAAGGCGGCCACGACCCCGGCACGCGCCCAGGAGCCTTCGGACTGCCTTGTCAGAAATCCGAGTTGCCGTCCCCGCCAGTTGCGGGCCCGAAGATCGACCCCGGCCGCCAGTTGCCCCCTGAGGCTCTCGGGCGTGCGCCCCCTGAGCAGGTGTGCGTTCTCCGCACCGGCCGTGAACTGCCGTAGTTCCTCTGCCAGATAGAGCCAGACCACAGCTCGGTAGCGGTTCAGGTAAAAACGCACCGGTACCAGCAGACCCAGTCGGGCGAGCCGAGTGAACCTGCCCGCCGGGATCTCCATGAGCGCGGCGCCCTCCGCCGTACCCACGACGTGGAGGCGCTCACGGAGCGTGTCGGGGAAGCCGTCCTGGGTGCGCAGCCTGTCGATCTCGGTCCGTTCGACCCGGCGGCCCCCGCCTCCGCCCTCGTCGGGCACGGTCCGGATACGGCCGAGATGGACGGCGAGGTCGAACTCGCGGCGCCGTAGCCCCAGTTCACGAGATGCGCGGCTCTGCGTGCAGGTGAGGGTGCGGGCGGGGACGAAGGTGCTTCCCGACATGGTCGTACTCCCCCGTGGAGTCGATGGCTCACGCCCTGCGCGTTCGCCGTGCACACACCGTAGCCGGATCGGCACACATCGTGGCGAGGCTGTGGATAACTCCACGGCGCGAGACAAAGACGCAGGTCAGAGATCCGACAGTGGAGCGCGATCGGGTTGCCGGGCATCCACCCCGAGGTGTTCGCCGACCCGGTTGACGAGCAGGGTCATCTCATAGGCGATCTGACCGATGTCGGCCTCCGCGCCGCTGAGCACGCACAGGCAGCTGCCGGTGCCGGCGGCGGTCACGAACAGCACGGCGTCGTCGTACTCGATCATCGTCTGACGCACCCTGCCCGCGCCGAAGTGGCGCCCCGACCCCTTCGCGAGGCTGTGCAGCCCGGACGCGACCGCGGCCAGATGCTCGGCGTCCTCGCGGCGAAGGCCGGTGCTCGCTCCCGTGACCAGACCGTCGTTGGACAGGACCAGCGCGTGCCGCACATGGTCCACCCGCCCGGTCAGATCGTCCAGGAGCCAGCCGAGTCCCTGGTTCTGCGCCATGTTCCGTCTCCCCGTGTGACGTCTCCCCCTGGCTGGAGGAACCGTTCGCCAGCCTTCCCCACGACCGGCCTGCGGGCAAGCAGGATGGGCGTATGGCACAGAAGATGACCGATGAGGAATGGCGGGCGTTCGTCTCGTACGGCACCCGAACCGGCAAGCTGTCCACCGTCAGCGCCGATGGGAGCCCACATGTGGCTCCGGTCTGGTTCCTGCTCGACGGGGACGACGTGGTCTTCAACACCGGTAAGGAAACCGTGAAAGGGCGCAATCTCGCCCGTGACGGACGGATCGCCCTGTGTGTGGACGACGACCGGCCGCCGTTCCACTTCGTGGTGCTGCACGGGCGCGCCCGGCTGTCGGAGGAGCTGGACGAGGTGCGCCTTTGGGCCACCCGCATCGCCGCGCGCTACATGGGTGAGGAGCGCGCGGAAGAGTTCGGCGCCCGCAACGGTGTCCCCGGCGAGTTGCTGGTCCGGGTCGCCGTGGAAAAGGTGGTGGCGCTGAAGGATCTGACCGGCTGAGGCTCAGCCCACCGAATCGAGGAGTCGGGCGGTGTGCATCCGCCCGGCGTACTCGACGAGGCGGATCAGTACCTCCTTGCCGGAGTCCCGGTCGCGCGCGTCGCACAGGACCACGGGTGTTCCCCGGTCCAGGTCGAGGGCCCTGGAGACGTCGTGGGCGCCGTAGCTGCGCGCTCCGGCGAAGCAGTTGACGGCCACCACGAACGGGATGCGCCGGTGCTCGAAGTAGTCGACGGCCGGGAAGCAGTCCTCCAGGCGGCGGGTGTCGGCGAGGACCACGGCACCGAGGGCCCCCTGTGCCAGTTCGTCCCACAGGAACCAGAAGCGGTCCTGCCCCGGTGTGCCGAAGAGGTACAGGGAGAGGCCGGAGCGGATGGTGATGCGCCCGAAGTCCATGGCGACGGTCGTGGTGACCTTCTGGTCCACGCCGCCGGTGTCGTCCACCAGCTGGCCGGCTTCGCTGAGCAGTTCCTCGGTGCGCAACGGGCGGATCTCGCTGACGGCCCCGACGAGGGTCGTCTTGCCGACACCGAAGCCGCCGGCGACCAGTATCTTCAGCGCCAGGGCAGACATGTCGCCGGCGGCGTCGGAGTGCTCGGAGGCCATGATCACTTCTCTCGGGAGGGCCAGCGGTCGGTGTCGGGCTGCTCGGGACAGGAAGTCAGCATCATGACAACTCCGGTAGCCCTGCGGGGGATTGGACCGGAACACGCCTGATGTGACCGTTTCGCGCCCGGTCGGTTCCGGAACGCGCACGGAACGGGATGCCGTGAGGCGCCCGTCGGATTCTGAACGTTCATCTAGAGCGCCCGCAGCCCCTCGATGACCTCACGGAGAATGCGTTCGTCCGGCAGGTGGGCCGGGGGCACCGGGCGGCTGACGGTGACGCAGCCCAGTTCCAGGAGGTCACCGAGGAGCACCCGGACCACGCCCACCGGAAGGTCCGCGTCGGCCGCGAGTTCGGCGACGGACTGCGTCTCGATGCGGCACAGGTCGACCAGGGCGCGGTGTTCGGGGCCGAGCAAGGTGTCGTCGTCCACCGCGGGTGCGGCGGGGTCGAGGCTGACGAGGGCGATCAGGTCGAAGCGCACTCCGGCGGGGCCGGACTGGGTGCGTCCGCCGGTCATGGCGTAGGGGCGGACCAGGGGCCCGGCCTCGCCGTCGTACCACTGGCTGCCCTGCTCGCTCAGGCCGCCGCTCGGGTTCTCGGTCATGGGTGCCGCCTTCCGGCTCATCCCGCGGCAGGCGGCTTGGCGGCGACGCGGGGCGCTGAGCACAGGTGCTCGCCCACGCGCTTGACCAGCCGTGCCATCTCGTAGGCGACCAGGCCGATGTCGGCGGTGACGGCGGTGAGCACCGCGAGGCAGGAGCCTTCGCCGGCCGCGGCCACGAAAAGGAAGGCGTCGTCCATCTCCACCATGGTCTGGCGCACACCGCCCGCCCCGAAATGCCGTCCCGCGCCCTTGGCGAGACTGTTGAAGCCGGAGGCCACGGCCGCGAGATGTTCCGCGTCCGCCCGCGCGAGGGCGGTGGAGGCACCGACGGCCAGGCCGTCGTTGGACAGCACGACGGCGTGCCGTACCTCGCGCACCCGCATCACCAGGTCGTCCAGCAGCCAGTCGAGTTCACCGGATCGCTGGGCGGCACTCATGCTCGGGTCCTGGATCATGCCGGGTCTCCTTCAGTGCTGTCACTGCCCGTTTCGGGCTCCGGGGCGGCGCCGCGGCCGGGTTGCCTGCCACCGCCGCGGGCCCAACCCGCGCGATAGGCCGCCATGCGGTCCCGTACGAGTTCGGGGGTGCGCCGGTCGTCGCCGCGCGGGTCGGGTTCCGGCGCCGTCTCTTCGGAGCGCTGACGGCGGAGTTGGGGCGCGAGGCTCGCCTGACGCACGCGACGTGGAAGGTTTTCGGAGGATTCGGAGTCGTTCGGAGGGCGGTGCAGCCTCAAGGTGGTGACTCCGGGTGGCGGGGGTTCGTGCGCGGGGGTCGAGGGGGCCGGGGCACTGGCCGCGAGGGCGGGCCGTCCGTTCTGCGCGGTGACCTCGGAGGGAGGCGGGGGCGCGTCGGGCACGGGCGCGTACGCGCGCGACTGTTCCGGCCCTGCCGGTGCCTCCTCCTGGGCGGGGCGTTCGGCGGCGCGGGTGTGCAACAGGGCGGTGGGCACCAGGACGACCGCGGTGGTGCCGCCGTAGGGGGAGGTGCGCAGGTGCACCTTGATGCCGTGCCGGGCGGCCAGCCTGCTGACCACGAACAGTCCGAGGCGGTCGCTGTCGAACAGGTCCAGGGCCTCCGACTGATCGATCCGCCGGTTGGCCTCCGCGAGCGTGTCGGCACCCATGCCGAGGCCGCGGTCCTCGACTTCGAGGGCGTAGCCGTTGCCGACGGGTTCTCCCGTGACGCGCACGCGCGTGTGGGGCGGCGAGAACTGGGCGGCGTTCTCGACGAGTTCGGCGAGCAGGTGGGTGACGTCGGCGACTGCCGCGCCGATGACGGACGCCTCGGGGAGCTGGCGCACCTCCACGCGCGCGTAGTCCTCGATCTCGGAGACGGCGGCGCGTACGACGTTCGTGAGGGACACCGGCATGCGCCAGGCCCGGCCGGGTGCGGCTCCGGAGAGAATGATCAGGCTCTCGGCGTGGCGCCGCATCCGGGTGGTGAGGTGGTCGAGGCGGAAGAGATCGCTCAGCTCGTCGGGGTCGTCGGAGCGGCGCTCCATGCTGTCCAGGAGGCTGAGCTGGCGGTGGACGAGCACCTGGCTGCGGCGGGCCAGATTGACGAAGACTCCGGAGATGCCGTTGGCGAGCTCGGCGCGCTCGACCGCTGCGTGCAGGGCGGCGCGGTGCACCGTGGTCAGGGCCTCGGCGACCTGGCCGGTCTCGTCCTCGGCGGGTGGTCCGGCAGGCGCCTCGGCCTGGATGTCGATCTCCTCGCCGGTGCGCAGCTTCCGCATCGCCGCGGGGAGTTTGCGGCGGGCGATCTCCAGAGCGTCGTTGCGCAGGCTGACCAGCTCGACCACGAGGGCCCGTCCGATGCGGACGGAGATGACGAGCGAGGCGGCGACGGCGGCGAGGCCGAAGAGCACCGCGGCGCCGGCGGGACTGAGGAAGCCGCGTGTGAACGGGTCGGCGCGGCCCGCGACGGCTCGGCCGGTGTCCCTCGCGATGGTCCCCATCGTGTCCTGCACGCGCGCGTGGGCGGTGTTCCAGGCGCTCGACGGTGCGGTGTCCACCGCCTTGGCACCGGTGCCGGCGGTGATGATCCTGTCCTCCGTGGCGGTGAGGCCGGTATAGGCGCTGCTGCCGGCCAGCTCGCGCCAGGCGGCGCGCTGGGTGCCGGGCAGGTCGGCCACGGCCGCCTCGGAGAAGGTCCGGCGCGTGGCGACGGCCGCGCCGAACAGCCGCAGCCGTTCGCCTTGCAGGCCGGCGGCCGGGCGCGCGCCGCCGAGGATCGCGTCCTCCTGGGCCAGCGCCTCGGCGGCGCGGGAGAATTCGAGCAGCACGCGCGCGTCGGAGCCGACGTCGGCCTGCTGGACGCCGGTGAGGGCGCCGTCCACCGTGAAGGCCGTACCGATGGCGTTCGTGTACTGCGCGTACACCTGGCTCCAGCCTGCCCTGTGGTCGAGTACGGCGGTCCTCAGCGCGCGCAGGTGCTCGGCGCCGGTGACGAAGTCCTCCAGGCGTCCGCCGACTCCGACGGGCAGTTCCTGGCTGTCGGCGACGGTGTTGCCGTGGCCGAGCCGCAGCTTGGCCACCGCACGGTCGGTACGGGCGCCGAGGCCTTCGAGGTCGTCCCCGCGTTCCGCGCCCGGGTCGGCGGCATAGCGCACGGCCGCGGCCCGCTCGGTCTGCAGTGCTGCGACGGCTGCGGCCACAGGGGCGCGCAGTTCGGCGTCGACCCGCTGGGACTGCCGCAGCCGGGCGACGTCCTGGACGGTGCTGACGGTGGCGTACGCCCATAGGGCGAGCAGGGAGATGACGGGCACCATCAGCAGGCAGACCACCTTGGCACGCACCGTGCGGGCGCGCATGCGCCAACGGCCCGCGCGCGGGGGTGCGTTCTCCGGCAGCGTGTCGAGGGGCCCGCCCTCCTCCTCGTCGGCCGGTGGTCCGGCGTGCGCGCGGCGGCCGCGGGGCGGGGGCGGGGACTGTGCCGGGGTGCCGGCTCTGGGGGTGCTACGGGGTGGGCGCATGGCCTCCTCGCTCGGGACGTGGGTCGGGGCTCCGGGGCCGGGCTCGCGCTAGCGGGCGACGCTCTGGACGGGCCGCTGGGCCGAGGCGGACGCCTCGCGTTCGCCGGCCGTGGGCGAGAGGGCGACGAAGGCGGAGGTGAGGAACAGATAGGACCCGAGGCCGACGGCGAGGGGGAAGATGAACTGCATCGCCGTGGCCCCGGGCAGAACCTCGCCGGAGGGGGTGACGCGCACACTCACCGCGAACATCCCGGTGTAGTGCATGCTGCTGACGGCCGCCCCCATGACGAGGGAGGCGAGGGTGACCGCGAGGGGTGACTTGATGTTGAGCCCCGCCCACAGGGCCGCTGTCGCCGCCACGACGGCGATCAGGACCGAGAGTCCGACGAGGACGGGGTCGTAGTGCACTTGACCGTGCAGCCGTACCGCGGACATGCCCAGGTAGTGCATGCTCGCGACGCCCAGCCCGGTGGTGAGCCCGCCGAGGAAGAGCGCCCGGTTGCGGTCCTTGCTGTACCCGACGGCGAAGACGCCGGCACAGACGACGACCATGGCGACGACGAGACTCAGGATGGTCAGCGGCACGTCGTAGCGGATGTCGGTGCCGCTGACGCGGAAGCCGAGCATGGCCACGAAGTGCATGGTCCAGATGCCCGTCCCGATCGCGGAGGCGGCGGTGACGAGCCAGTTGCGGCGCGACCGGCCGGTGGTGGCGAGCGCGCGCACGGTGCAGCGCAGTCCCAGTGCGGCGCCTATGCAGGCCATCACGTACGACAGCGCGGGGGTCAGCCAGCCGAAGGCGGCGTGGTCCAGGTGTCCCATGGCCCCGGGACGCTAGTCGGGGCAGGGGCGCACGAAGGGGGCGCATTTCGAAAGGTGTTGGAATATGACACAGAGAGGCGATGGAACGATCGCGTCCAGCTCGAACATGCGCGCAGGCACGTCCCCCGTGACGGTGAGGGATCATGCGGGGCATGAGCGACGACCACACGCATGTCCAGGAGTTCTTCACCGCCCGCGCCGCCGACTGGGACAGCAGGTTCCCCGACGACGGTCCCGCCTACGCGGCCGCCGTCGCGAACCTCGGCCTGCGCCAGGGTGACCGCGTGCTCGACGCCGGTTGCGGCACCGGACGCGCCCTTGCGCCCTTGCGTGCCGCCGTGGGGCCGTCCGGCGTGGTGGCCGGGGTCGATCTGACTCCGGCGATGCTCCAGGCCGCCGCGCGGGCCGGGCGCCACCAGGTGGGGCGGCTCCTGCTCGCGGACGTCGCCGCCCTGCCGCTGCGCTCGGGTTCGATGGACGCCGTGTTCGCGGCGGGCCTGATCGCGCACCTGCCCAAGCCCTCCGAGAACCTGCGGGAGCTGGTCCGCGTGGTGCGGCCGGGCGGGACGCTCGCGCTGTTCCATCCCATCGGCCGGGCGGCCCTGGCGGCGCGTCAGGGGCGGCAGATCACCCCCGACGACCTGCGGGCCGAGGCCAATCTCTGCCCTCTCCTGGCCCGCTCGGGATGGCGCATGACGTCGTACGTCGACGAGGATGCCCGTTTCCTCGCTCTGGCGGTGCGGGAGAGCTGACGGCCGGGGCGGATCAGTTCCGCCCCGCCACGGTGGCCGCGAAGGCGTCGGGGTTGTCGAACATGACGTTGTGCCCGGCGCCGGGCACCGTCACCACGCGGACCCCGGCCGCCTCCAGGTCCACCCTGCCCGGGAGTTCGCCGCTGTGCTCGCCCTGAAGGTAGACGCGGTCGATCGCCAGGCCTTCCAGCAGGGTCCGCATCACGGGGTCCGACCCGCGCCGCAGACCGACCGCGCTGCGGTGCAGTGCACGTGGATCGGCCAGCCGCATCGTGGCCGCCCACAGCGGGCCCACGGCCTCCAGCACACGCGCGTACCGCTCCTCGACGAACTCGTCCTCCCCGTAGGCAGCGATGCCGCTGCTCGCCGCCGTCTGCGGCGGGAAGGCGTCCAGATTGGCTTCCGTGAGGACCAGCCGGGAGACGAGGTCGGGCCTCCGGTGGGCGAGCACGATGGCGACGGCGCCGCCCATGCTGTGCGCGATCAGCTCGGCACCATTGACGCCGGCCTGGTCCAGTGCGGCCGCTACGGCGTCGGCGTTCTCCTCCAGCGTGTAGCCGAAGTGCTCGGGCCGGTCGCTGATGCCGTGCCCGGGAAGATCCACGAACAGGCTGCGCCTGCCCGCGAGTTCGGGGCGGGCCGCGATGTGCGCGTGGTACACGGAGGAAACCGATCCCAGTCCGTGCAGGTACACGCGCGCGGGCCCCTCACCGAGCACCGCCGTCCATCGGATCCGGCTCCCCTTGTTGTCGAATTCGGCCTGCTTCACGGTGCCCCTCCCTGATGCCTGCGATGAGCACCCAAGATACATCGACACCGATGTATAGCGGAGACAGAATATCGGGGCCCCGCTGTACAGCGGGCATACGAGAGAATGCGGGCATGCTGGAACTCGCCATCCTCGGTTTCCTGTACGACGCCCCGCTGCACGGCTACGTCCTGCGGAGGCACATCGCCGCGCTCACCGGGCACGTGCGGCCCGTCGCCGAGAGCACGCTGTACCCGGCGATCAAACGGCTGGAGAAGGCGGGCCTGCTGGCGCGGGCCACCGAGCCCGGTGCCGTGGCCGCGCCGCGTCACGTGCTGACGCTCACCGAGGAGGGCAGGCAGGAGCTGCGGCGCCGCCTCGCCGACCCCGGGCAGCGCGAGATCACCGACGAGAACCACTGGTTCACGCTGCTCGCGTTCCTGCGCCACCTGGACGACCCGGCGGCCCAGGCGGCCGTACTACGGCGCCGGCTGGCCTTCCTGGAGGAACCGGCGAGCTTCTTCTACGACGGCGACCGGCCGCTGGCCGCCGAGGAACTGGACGACCCGTTCCGGCGCGGGGTGCTCAAGATCGCACGTGCCACGAGCCGCGCCGAACTCACCTGGCTGCGCGAGACTCTCGCCTCACTCGAGGCTGTCGGCCGCTGAGGTGTCCAGTTGCCGTACCGGGCAGCCGGCCATTCCCGGGACCGGACGGGTGCCCAGGTCGGCCGGCCGGTAGCCGTTCGGATGGCCCTTGATCTCCCAGTTCTGCCGTGCGAAGTGCGGCGTGCGGCGCGGCGGCAGCAGCCGACCACGTGTGCGCACCACGCGGCGCACGAGCGAGGACGTGGCCGGGCTCGGCGGCACGTAGTGGAAGGCGCGCAGCAGCGGCTCGTCGAAGAGAGCGAGGGTGGCCGTGCGCAGCAGCGGTGCCAGCGGGCGGGGGTACCAGGACGCCATCAGGTCGAGTGTGGCGTCGGACACACGCCGGCCCTGCGCGTCCCAGTCGAAGTGCGCCTCTTCGTAGGAGTCGAGGAGCGCTTCGAACTCCTCGTAGGTCTCGGGGATGCCGGGGATGCCCAGGTGCCGGCCGAGGGTGCGGTAGTACTCGGTGGTGGCGATGACCTCGTGCCGGGACAGGCGACGCCAGCCGTAGGTGTCGATCCACCGCCTGGGCACCACCACGAAGGTGGACAGCACGTAGCGCATGTCGTCGTCGCTGATGTCGTAGCTGCGGTGCATCTGGTTGATGCGGCGGATCGCCGTGCGGCCCTCGTCGGCGGTGAAGCCGTGCTCCACGCCGGTGTCGAGGAGCAGCACGGTGTCGTCGTAACGCTTCTGAGTACGCTCGGTCAGCTCCGCGGTCTGCGCCAGCAGCCGCCCGATGCCGGGCACGGCGTAGGTGCGGTACAGAGCCGGCTCCAAGGCGCGCGTGTAGTCCCAGGGGAATTCGAACGCCACGCCGAGTCGCTAGATCTCAAGAGCGTCCGCGACCGGATCCATCCGACGGATCTGCTCCAGCCGCTCGAAGCGCTTCACCGCGCCGTCCCCCTTCTGTCGCCGAAGCTCCAACTCTAGGTTGAACAAGAGCAAGTGAGCGATCAGTGACGACCCCGTTCAGGGGGAAGGTGGGGCACGTGTTCGACGTGATGCGCAAGTACGCCGCCAGATTCCGTACCACCTCGCGCGCGGAGGCGGTGGACACTCGGGACCGGCGAGCACACAACTTGTTCGAAGCGGCGGCCGCCTATGTGGCGGCCTGCGCGGAGGACGATCAGGACAGGATCGACGAGGCGGCGGCATGGGTGTCTCCCGAGGCGCTGTCGTTCGGGGTGAACGAGCTGGCGTGCCGGGCCGTCATCGCGCTCGCCCGGGAGCGCGACGAGTCGCCCGGGGCGGTGGCCCGCGACCTTCTCGGGCTGCCGTCGGCCTGAAAGGCGGACCCCGACGGTGGTCATTTCGCCCCCGTCCAGGTGGAAACCTGCAGCTCCGCGTGGTGTGCGGAGTCGTGACAAGTGGCTTCCGCTCGCACTAGGGTGCCCGCCGATGGACGAACCACTGGGGAGGCAGGGATGGCCGGGACGGACGATGAGGCCGTCGCCGCCGCGGACGAGGCGCTGTACGTGCTCACGGCGGTGCTGCTGACGCCGGCACAGTTTCCGAGCGTGCTGGGCGACGACTACCCGGAGGCCTGCGCGACGCTTGACCTCGCGCCGCGCGCCGACGGGTACGGCCTGGTGCTCGGGCAGGACGGTGAGGGCGCCCGGTGGACGGTCGTCATCGACGACGTCTCGCTGGTCGCCGTGGCGATCGCGTCCTGGGACTGCGGCATGGAGTACGAGCTGTCGCCGGACGAGCGCACGGTCGTGACGGCCCTGCCGGGCTGGCCGCTGGCGGTCGCCGTCGCCGCGCCCGGTGTGCCCGCGCCGCACGACCCCGACCCCGAGGTCGGGGAGGGGCCCGCCCTGACCCCGCCGGACACCAGTTCCTGGGGTCCGGCCCAGCGGCGTCTGGGCGCCGACGAGATCGCGCTGCAGTGGGCGGTCTGGCGGGAGCAGATCGGCGACGCCGACCTCCCCTCGTCCGAGCGGGCAGAGACGGCGGAGGCCGCGGCGGACGACGAGGAGAACGCACCGAAGAGTGGCCACCAGGGCGTCCGACGGGTGCTCGCGGAGGCGCGTGCCTACGTCGACTCTCCGCCGCCGCTGGGCCGGGTGCGCTCGTCGTTCGCCCCGGGCGACGCCCGGATGCTGCGCGCCGACGGCCCCGGATGGTCGATGGTGGCGCGCACCGACGACATCGCGTTCGTCCTGCTCGACGAGGAGCCCGGGGAGGTCCTGCCGGTGGGCCGGGGCCCCGAACTGCCCGGTCTCCTGGCGGCGCTCGACAAGATGGCTGTACGGCCCAGCTGACCCCGCGGGGGCCGCTCCCTCCGCGGAGGTGCGGCCCCCCACGGCCCGCGGAGCGTCCGCGGCCGCCCCGGCGAACGGACCTGGTCCGTTCGCCGGTCTCTCAGCGGCCGAGCTCCTTGCGTCCGACCCGGCGGAGCCTGCGCCGCTGCGAGGGGTCCAGCGCCAGGTACGCGGCGGCCGGAACCCCCACCACGATGAGGAACGCCACCCACCAGGGCAGCCATATCAGCAGGATGAGTCCGACCGCCACACCCCCTGCGGCGATCTTCGCGTTCTTGGACATGAGCGTCGCCTCCTTCGCGGCCACTGCCGCTCTCTGCTCTGAAAACGGCCCCGCGTTCCCGGCGGTTCCGAAGCTCGACCCTGAGACATCCCTGAGACGCGCCCCTTAGTGGTCCAGGTCACAGCGTAAGCCTTCGAGGTGGGCTCGCCGCGTGCTGTAACCTCGGTCGACCTAAGCAAGTAGTCAAATTTGAGGAGTGCGGCGGAACTGTGCAGAGGACTCCCACGGAAGCATCCTCCGGCCTGTCCGAACTGGCCAGCTGCTGCGCGGTGTTCGTACCGTCCGACCCCGCCCGCGCCGGCCTGATGGCCTTCTGGCGGCCGGACGGCAAGACTCTTCCCGACCTCGCCCAGGGGTCCACCTCGGAGCTGGACCTGGTGGTGCCCGCGCCGGACCGGACCGTCGAGCGGGTACGGGTGCCTGCCCTGCTCCTGCCGGTGCGCGTCGCCCTGCCGGTGCTCATGCGCGCGCGTGCGGAGGCGGGGGTCCACCGGGCCACCGCATTCTGGGGCACGGCCGGCCTGCTGGCCCTGCACCTCCTGGCGCGCGGCCTGCTCCTGCCGGGTCTCTCCTCCGGCGATCACGACGCCTGGCGGATGGGGCCGCTGTCCGCGGGCGATGCGGAGCTGGTCCGCGAACTCGCCGCGGCCATGCCTCCGGAGGCACACGCCGTGCCACTCACGGCCGGTGGGCACCCTCGGCTCCCCGATCCGGAGCGGCTGCTGCGCGCCTTCCTGGACGCGGTCGCCGACACGCTCCCCCGCTCCCCGGCCGCACCGCTCGTGACGGGCGGTGCGGCGTTCGCGGCACGGGAGCCTCAGCATCTGCCCGGCCTGCGCGCGTGGGCCGACGACATCGCCGCCGGCCACGACGCGGGCGTCCGCCTGTCGCTGCGCGTGGAAGCACCCGGTCTGCAGGACGCCGTCAGCGAGGACAACTCCCCCGTGCGGGTCCGAGCGGTGCTCCAAGTGCACGGCGTGAGCGGGGCGGCGGACGTCGCGGACGCCGCCGACCTGTGGGCCGGCTCGGGACCCGCGTGCGACATGTTCGGCCCCCGCGCGCGGGCCGACACGTTGCTGGCACTGCGCCGGGCGGCCCGGGCGTGGCCGCCGCTGACACCGCTGCTCTCCGCCTCCGTGCCCGACGTCTTGGACCTCGCCGACGACGAGATCGCCGAACTTCTGGGTGAGGGCGCCCGGGCACTGGCCGCCGCGGGAGTCGACGTGCGCTGGCCGAAGGAGCTGTCGCGTGAGCTGACCGCACACGCGGCCGTCGGCCCGCCGGTCGGGGAGGCCTCGGCTCTGCCGTCGTTCCTCTCGGCAGACGCCTTGCTCTCCTTCCGCTGGTGGTTCGCGCTGGGCGGGCGCGAGCTGTCGCGCGAGGAACTGGACCGGCTCGCCCAGGCCAAGCGCCCCCTCGTGCGGCTGCGCGACCGATGGGTGCTGGTCGACCCGCGGGCGGCGGACCGCGCCCGTAGCCGGCAGGACCGCTCCATCGCCCCCGTCGAGGCGCTGGCCGCCGGCCTGACGGGCTCGGCCGAGGTCGACGGCCACCGGGTCGACGTACGGCCCACGGGATGGCTGGCGCAGCTGCGAGAGCGGCTCGCGGATCCGGAGACGGGGCAGCCCGTCGTCCCGCCCCCGGCCCTTGCCGCCACCCTGCGGGACTACCAGCTGCGGGGCCTCGGCTGGCTCGCCCGGACCACGGCACTAGGGCTGGGCTGCTGTCTGGCCGACGACATGGGGCTCGGCAAGACGGTCACGCTGATCGCGCTGCACCTGCACCGGCAGACGGACGCCTCGTCGGCCGGCCCCACGCTCGTGGTCTGCCCAGCGTCCCTGCTCGGCAACTGGCACCGCGAGATCGAGAAGTTCGCGCCCGGTGTCCCGGTACGCCGGTTCCACGGATCCGGGCGCGGTCTCGGCTCCTTGGCGGACGGGGAGTTCGTCCTCACGACCTACGGCACCATGCGCCTGGACTCCGAGCGGCTCGCCGAGGTGCCCTGGGGCATGGTCGTCGCCGACGAGGCGCAGCATGTGAAGAACCCGTATGCGGCGACCTCGCGAGCGCTGCGGTCCATCGGCGCACGCGCGCGCGTGGCCCTCTCGGGTACACCGGTGGAGAACAACCTCACGGAACTGTGGGCGATCCTCGACTGGACCACGCCGGGACTGCTCGGCCGCCTCGGCACCTTCCGCGCGCGGTACGCCCTGCCGGTCGAGGGCGGCCGGGATCCCGCCGCCGCGGAGCATCTCGCGCGGCTCGTGCGGCCGTTCCTGCTGCGGCGCCGGAAGTCCGACCCCGGCATCGCCCCGGAACTGCCGCCGAAGACCGAGACCGATCACCCGGTGGCACTGACGCAGGAACAGGCGGGCCTGTACGAGGCGTTGGTCCGGGAGACCCTCGAGCAGATCGCGGACGCCGACGACATGGCCCGTCGGGGCCTGATCGTGAAGCTGCTGACCGGGCTGAAGCAGATCTGCAACCACCCGGCGCAGTTCCTCAAGGAGGACGACCCGAGGCTCACGGGACGCTCCGGCAAGCTGGAGCTGCTGGACGAACTGCTCGACACCATCCTCGCGGAGGACTCCAGCGTCCTGGTCTTCACACAGTACGTACGGATGGCCCGCCTGCTCGAACGGCATCTGACGGCCCGCGGGGTGCCTTCGCAGCTCCTGCACGGCGGCACCCCGGTCGCCGAGCGCGAGGCACTGGTGCGCCGCTTCCAGGCGGGCGACGTGCCGGTGTTCCTGCTCTCTCTGAAGGCCGCAGGAACGGGCCTGAACCTCACGCGGGCCGAGCATGTCGTGCACTACGACCGCTGGTGGAACCCGGCGGTCGAGGCACAGGCCACCGACCGCGCGTACCGCATCGGGCAGACCCGCCCGGTGCAGGTGCACCGGCTGATCGCCGAGGGGACCGTCGAGGACCGCATCGCCGAAATGCTCGGGCGCAAGCGGGAACTGGCGGATGCCGTGCTCGGCGCGGGCGAGGCGGCACTGACGGAACTGACGGACGCGGAACTGGCCGCACTGGTGGAACTTCGCGGGGAGGCACGATGAACCACTACGCCGATGAGCACGGCCGTGGCCCGGAGCGCACGTTCGCAGCGTTGCCGCCCGCGCGCGGGCGCGGATTCGCACAGACCTGGTGGGGCCGCGCCTGGCTGGGGGCGCTGGAGGAGGCGGCACTGGACTCGGCCGCTGTGAAGACGGGGCGCCGACTCGCGCGCGGGGGCGGCGTCGGCGCGGTGACGGTACGGCCGGGCCGGGTCACCGCCGTCGTACGCGATCCGAAGGGCGCGGCGCACCGGGCCGACGTCCTGGTGCCGGAACTCTCCGAGGAACAGTGGGTCGGTTTTCTGGACCTGGCCGTGGAGCAGGCGGGACACCTGGCCGCGCTCCTCGACGGGGAACTGCCCTCGCATCTGATCGAGGACGCGGCGGTCAGGGGCATCGAACTCCTGCCGGGGCTGGGCGATCTGGAACCCGAGTGCGACTGCGACGCTTGGGACCACTGCGGGCACACCGCTGCACTGTGCCATCAGGTGGCGCGTCTGCTGGACAAGGATCCGTTCGTGCTCGTGCTCATGCGGGGCCGGGCGCGGAGCGCGTTCCTGGAGGACCTGCATCTGCGGAACGCGGCCTCCCCGGACGAGTCCGCCGAGGCGGAGGGCGTGGACGCGGCGGAGGCCTGGGCGGCCGCCGACATCCTGCCTCCGCTGCCGGCTCTGCCCAGCCTCCTGGGGACCCCCGGCGAACCGCCGTCCTTCGGGTCCGAGACGGCTCAGGCGCCGTCCGGGATCGACACCGCGGCGCTGGAGCACCTGGCCGGGCGAACGGCCGTCGAAGCCCACCGCATGGTCGGACAGAGCCTCGGCGCCAACGGAGAGCCGGACTTGGGGCTGACGGTCTCTCAGGACGCCGTACGGCTCGCCGAAGGCGCCGCTCCGGATGCCGTCTCGGACCGGCTCGCCGAAGGGTCGGTGCGGGGCGTCGACGGGCTGGCGACGGCCGTTCGGGCCTGGCGTGTCGGAGGTGCGGCGGCCCTGGCCGTGCTCGACGAGGAGTGGCAGGTGGAGGGCGCAGCGCTCGCACGCGCGCGTGCGGTCCTGGAGACGGCCTGGGAGGAGGGCGAGCGGCCGTCGTTCCGGCCGGTCGGCAACCGCTGGACCGTCCCGGCCGAAGGAGTTCAGCTGCGCCTCGGCCAGGAGGGCCGCTGGTGGCCTTACCGCGAGGAGGGCGGGCGCTGGGTTCCGGCGGGCGGCGCGGACCGGGATCCGGCGACGGCACTGGCCACGGCCCGGCTCGGGCTGGAGGGCCAGTCGTACGCGGGCACTTGACGGACTGTCAGTCCGTAGCGATGGCGACCCGTGGTGGACGCCACTTGTTCACCCCGAGGTCGTGCGACGTTCCTCCTGGGGGCCAAATCTGGCCGCAGTCAACGAACTTGCCCCCAGGAGGCCAGATGTCCCCGCACGCCACCGGCCGGCGCCGTGTCCACCGATCCGTCACCACGGGCCTGCCTCTGGCCCTGGCCGCCGCCCTCGTGGCCGCGGGGACGGCCACGGCGGCGCCGTCCGGGGACGCCCGTGCCATCCGCACGGCGACCCTCGGGGAGATCCCGCTCGGTGCGTTCAGCAACGCGCTGCTCCCCGGCAGCGTGGACGACGACCACGGAGTGGACCTCGGGGGCATCGGCAGCGACATTTACCCGGCCGGCCGCAAGGGCGAGTACTGGACCGTGACCGACCGCGGCCCCAACGGTCAGATCAAGGTGGACGGCAAGAAGCGCCGGACGTTCCCGGTGCCGGGATTCGACCCCGCTATCGTGAAGATCCGGGTCTCCGGGGACGACATCGAGGTGATCGACGCGATCCCGATCACCACGTCCTCGGGGAAGGCCGTCACCGGGCTGCCCGACCAGAAGAGCCGCGACGAGGCGCCGTACACCTACGACGCCACGTCCCCGCTGTCGTACAACCCGAACGGTCTGGACACCGAGGGCATCGTGCGGGCCGGGGACGGGTCCTTCTGGCTCGTGGACGAGTACGGCCCCTCGCTCATCCACGTCTCCGCACGCGGGCAGGTGCTCACTCGTTACGTACCCAAGGGACTGAACCTGACCGGCGCCGACTACCCGGTGGTGGAGGCGCTGCCGTCCGTCCTGCTGCACCGGAAGATCAACCGCGGTTTCGAGGGGCTGGAGCAGCTGCCCTGTGGCGACCTGGTGATAGCCCTGCAGAGCCCGCTCTCGCTGCCCGACACGGCCGCCGGGGAGGCCTCGCGCACGACGCGCCTGCTGCGTTTCTCACCGCGGAAGCAGGCCGTCACCGCGGAGTACGCCTACCGCTTCGACCCGGTGAACGTCGTCGACCCCAGCGAGGACGACACCTCCGAGCTGAAGATCTCCTCGGTGGTGGCCGTCGGCGGCGACCGTCTGCTGGTGGAGGAGCGGACCGACAAGGCGGCCCGGCTGCAGTTGGTCAGGCTGGGGCAGAAGGCCGACATCCTCGGCGGCCCCTGGGACGACGACACGACGTCTCCGTCGCTGGAGCAGCTGGACGACCCGGCCGCGGCCGGCGTGCCGGTGCTGAGCAAGCGGCTCGTCGTCGACCTGGGCAAGGTGAGCGGTGTGCCGGGGAAGATCGAGGGCATCGCGCGCGTGGGCCACGACACGCTCGCGCTCATCAACGACAACGACTTCGGGATGACCGACGGAGCGGGCGCGTTCGACGCCCAGGGCCGCCTCGTCGACAGCGGGATCAAGACGACCCTGACCTACGTCCGGCTGCCCGAAGGCCTGTGAGAGGCGCTTTCACGGCAGTTCGTCGGAGAGCGAGGGCAGGATCGACTCCAGGTCGCTCGGCAGTGTGCTCGGGAAACCTGACGGGAGCTCGGTCGGCAGCCGCGAAGGCAGCCGGCTGGGCAGCTCGGTGGGAAGGCTGAAGGAGGGCCGGGGAGAGCGGCTTGTGCTCGTGCCGCTCTCCTTCGGCGCCTTCTCGTCCCCCGAGCCGTGCTTCCCGGAGGCCATCAGCACCACGACGAGGACGGCCGCGGCGGCCACGAGGAGGGCCAGGACGGCGAACAACGGGCCGCGGCCCCGCCGCGAAGGCTCGGGAGGCCATGAACGGTCCGGCTCACCCGGAGGGGGCGGTCCGAAACCGCCCTGCGGCGGCCCGAAACCGCCGGGCGGAGGCGGGGTGCCGCCCGGCGGTCCGGGCGGGACGGGAGGTACAGACGGCAGGGACATACCGTCCAGAGTCGCCACCGCCCGGTCATGAGGCCACCCGCGCACGGAAGCTGATACCGGCTCATGTCGCGGACCGCACGATTCCGCCGCATCGCCCTGAGGGCGGTCAGCCCCCGTCGGAGCCACCGAATTCGACGAGCACGCGCGCGTGCGGGCCGCTCGGAAACGGCCCCCCACGCGCGCGTGCGCACTCAGCCCCGTGCGCCCAGCAGGTGGTCCATGGCCAGCTGGTCGAGCTGTTCGAAGGCCATACCGCGCGCGGCGGCCGCCTCCGCGTCGAAGTCCTCGAAGGCCGTGCGGTCGGCGAGCAGGGCCTGCAGGCCGTCCGCGGCGGTCGGCTGGGCCAGCTGATCCAGGCGGGAGGCACGCAGCGCGTCCCGGACCTCCGGGTCGGCGCGGAAGGCGGCCGACCGCTCCTTCAGGATGAGGTAGTTGCGCATACAGCCGGCCGCCGACGCCCACACGCCGTCGAGGTCCTCGGTCCGCGGCGGCTTGAAGTCGAAGTGGCGGGGCCCTTCGTAACCGGCGCTCTCCAGGAGGTCCACGAGCCAGAAGGCGGCACGCAGGTCGCCGGCGCCGAACCGCAGGTCCTGGTCGTACTTGATGCCGGACTGCCCGTTGAGGTCGATGTGGAAGAGCTTCCCGGCCCACAGGGCCTGCGCGATGCCGTGCGGGAAGTTGAGCCCGGCCATCTGCTCGTGACCCACCTCGGGGTTGACGCCGTACAGCTCGGGGCGCTCCAGGCGCTCGATGAAGGCCAGCGCGTGACCGACGGTGGGCAGCAGGATGTCGCCGCGCGGCTCGTTCGGCTTGGGCTCGATGGCGAAGCGGATGTCGTAGCCCTGGGAGGTGACGTACTCACCCAGGAGGTCGAACGCCTCCTTCATCCGGTCGAGGGCCGTGCGCACATCCTTGGCGGCGCCGGACTCGGCGCCCTCACGGCCGCCCCAGGCGACATACGTCCTGGCGCCCAGCTCGACGGCGAGATCGATGTTCCGGATCGTCTTGCGCAGCGCGTAGCGGCGGACGTCGCGGTCGTTGGCGGTGAAGGCGCCGTCCTTGAAGACGGGGTGCGTGAAGAGGTTCGTGGTGGCCATCGGGACGGTCATGCCGGTCGCGTCCAGGGCCTGGCGGAAGCGCTTGATGTGCGACTCGCGCTCGGTGTCCGTGGCCCCGAAGGGGATCAGGTCGTCGTCATGGAAGGTCACCCCGTGAGCGCCGAGCTCGGCCAGCCGCTGCACCGTCTCGACCGGGTCGAGGGCGCGGCGGGTGGCGTCGCCGAACGGGTCCCTTCCCTGCCAGCCGACGGTCCACAGGCCGAAGGTGAACCTGTCCTCGGGGGTGGGCTGGTAGCTCATGCCGCGACTCCTTGCTGCGTACGACTATTTCGTCATGGCCGTTTACAAATTAGTATGCCGACGCACCTCTGGGAAGAGACAAGGTGTGTCTTCGACGACAAGGAGTCTTCGACGAATGTCGTTGACCCGCGCCGTCGACCGATGTCGTTGACAGAAGTCTTGCCAGCTCACAGCACATCCCGCGCAGCCGCGGAAGAGGAGAACCCGATGTCAGCAGCCGAGGGACCGCTCGTCGTCGGCGTGGACACATCCACCCAGTCCACGAAGGCGCTGGTCGTCGACGCGGCCACCGGGGAGGTCGTGGCGAGCGGCCAGGCGCCGCACACCGTGTCCTCCGGTGCGGGCCGGGAGAGTGATCCACGCCAGTGGTGGGACGCCCTGTGCGAGGCTCTGCGCCAGTGCGGTGAGCCCGCGCACGAGGCGGCCGCGGTGTCCGTCGGCGGCCAGCAGCACGGCCTGGTCACCCTGGACGAGCGGGGCGAGCCGGTACGTCCGGCACTGCTCTGGAACGACGTCCGCTCGGCGCCGCAGGCCCGCAGGCTCGTCGAGGAGCTGGGCGGCCCGAAGGGCTGGGCGGAGCGCACCGGCAGCGTGCCCGGAGCGTCGTTCACGGTCACGAAGTGGGCGTGGCTGGCCGAGCACGAGCCGGAGGCGGTCCGTGCCACCAGGGCGGTGCGGCTCCCCCACGACTACCTCACCGAGCGCATGACCGGACAGGGCACGACGGACCGCGGCGACGCCTCCGGCACCGGCTGGTGGGCGTCCGGGACGGAGGCGTACGACGAGGAGACGCTGGCGCACGTGGGCCTCGACCCGGCGCTGCTGCCCCGGGTGGTGCGGACCGGCGAGGTCGCAGGCACCGTACGCGAGCACCACGACCTGCCGTTCTCCAAGGGCACCCTGGTGGCGCCGGGCACCGGGGACAACGCGGCCGCGGCGCTGGGTCTCGGCCTGCGGCCGGGCACGCCGGTGCTGAGCCTCGGCACGTCGGGCACCGTGTACGCCGTCTCCAAGCACCGCCCCGCCGATCCGACGGGCACGGTGGCGGGCTTCGCGGACGCGCACGCGGACTGGCTGCCCCTGGCCTGCACCCTGAACTGCACCCTCGCCGTGGACCGCGTCGCCGCGCTGCTGGGCCTGGACCGGGAGGCCATCGAGCCCGGCACCTCCGTCACCCTGCTGCCGTACCTGGACGGCGAGCGCACTCCGAACCTGCCGAACGCCTCCGGCCTGCTGCACGGACTGCGGCACGACACCACCGCAGGCCAGCTGCTGCAGGCGGCCTACGACGGCGCGGTGCACGCGCTGCTCGGCGCGCTCGACCTGGTCCTCGACCAGGACGCGGACCGCACCACCCCGCTGCTGCTGATCGGCGGCGGAGCCCGGGGCAGGGCCTGGCAGCAGACGGTACGGCGGCTGTCGGGGCGGCCGGTCCAGATCCCGGAGGCCAGGGAGCTGGTCGCCCTCGGAGCCGCGGCGCAGGCCGCGGGCCTGCTCACCGGCGAGGACCCGGGCGCGGTGGCCCGCCGCTGGAACACGGCCGCGGGCCCGGTGCTGGACGCGGTGGAGCGGGACGAGGCGACGCTGGCCCGGATCAGCGGGGTACTCTCCGACGCGGCCCCACTGCTGGAGCGGGGGCCGGAATCCCGCTGAGCCCAGCCCCCGCACCCGAGCTGAGCCCGGCCGCAGACACCGAGGATTGACCAGGGCATGACCGCATCGCCGCACGAGGGCCTTCCGCCCGGTACCGGACGCTCTCTGCCGGACACCCAGCAGGGCATGCGCCGGCGCAACCTCGCCCGGGTGATGCACGCCGTCAGCGCGGAGGGCCCGCTGTCGCGGGCCGCGGTCGCCTCGCACATCGGCCTGACGCGAGCGGCGGTGTCGACCCTCGTGGACGAGCTGATCCGCTGGGGGCTGCTGGAGGAACTGGGCCCGGAACGGCCGGGCCGGGTGGGCCGCCCCGGATCCGCGCTCGCGGTGAGCGGGCACGGTCCCGCCGGCATCGGGGCCGAGATCGGCGTCGACCACCTCGCGGTGTGCGCGGTCGACCTGCGCGGCGCGGTCCGCGCCCGGGCCGTGCGGCACGGCGCGAACCGGGGCCGCGCCCCGGGACCGGTGATCGAGGAGCTGACGGCGCTGGTCCGCCGCGTCGTGGCCGAGGCGGAACGGGAGGGGCTGTGGCCCGCCGGTCTCGCGGTCGCCGTACCCGGACTGGTGGCGCGGGACGGCCGCACGGTCGTACGCGCCCCGAACCTCGACTGGAACGACACGGACCTCGGCCCGCTGCTGCCCGGCGGCCTGCCCGTGACCGTGGACAACGAGGCCAACTTCGGTGCCCTGGCCGAGTTGTGGCTCGGCGCCGGCACCCCACGCGACTTCCTGCATGTGTCGGCCGAGATCGGCATCGGCGCCGCGGTCGTCGTGGACGGGCAACTGCTGCGCGGCACACGGGGGTTCGCGGGCGAGCTGGGTCATGTGCCCGTCCGCCCTGACGGACCCGCCTGCCCGTGCGGGGGGCGTGGGTGCCTGGAGCAGTACGCCGGCGAGGAGGCGGTGCTGCGCGCGGCCGGGCTGGAGCCGAAGGAGGACCTGGTCGGCCTGCTCGCGGGACGAGCGGAGGAGGGCGACGAGGCCGTACGGCGGGCGCTGCACGATGCCGGCACGGCGCTCGGCATCGCCCTGACCGGGGCGGTCAATCTGCTCGACCCCGAGACGGTCGTCCTCGGCGGGGCCCTCGCCGGCCTCTCCCCCTGGCTCCTGCCGTCGCTGGAGGCCGAGTTGACGGGCCGTACGGCGGGACCGGCCTGCCCAGTGTCGGTGTCCGGACTGGGGTCCGAGGGCCCGCTCCTCGGCGCCGCCCACTCGGTCGTCCGGGCCGCTCTCGACGATCCGGCGGCGGTGGCCGAACGGCCCTGACGGCTCGCTGCCGGGTGGGCCCGAACGCTCAGGTGACGGCCAGGTCTCACTCGATCGGGTGGCTGAGTTGTCCACAGTCCGCCGGTTGTCCACGGAACCGCGGCGCACCCTTCTGCCCAACTCCCCCGCGCCGTACCGTGATTCACGCGAGGCGCAGCCGCACTGCCTGTCCGGCGGAGCGCTCGCGTGACGAGGGGATGCACACGCGTCGAGTGACAGCCGGCTGACACGGATCGGGGGAGACATGCACGCGGAGACGACCGGGACGCTGCGGCGGGACGCCATCGGGCTGCGCGAGGTCCTGTTCCAGAGCATCACGGCGATGGCGCCGGCCGCCGCCGTGGCCGCCTCGATCCCCGCGGGCGCCGCCTTCGCCGGCGGCAGTCTGCCGCTGGCCGTGCTGATCGCCCTGGTGGCCTGCCTGTTCACCGCGTCCTGCGTGGCCGAGCTGGCACGGGAGCTGCCCGCGGCCGGTTCGGTGGCCACCTACGCGGCGCGCGGGCTGCACCCTGCCGTCGGGTTCCTCGTCGGCTGGGGTTACGTGTTCGTGGAGACGCTGGTCCCGCCGCTGCTCCTCCTGCAGCTGGGCTTCACCACAGCGGGAACGCTGCACGAGGAGTGGCCCTCGTATCCGGCGGACATGTGGTGGCCGTGGTCGCTGGCGGGCGCCGCCGTGATCGCCGTCGCCGGCTACCTCGGTGTCCGCGCCTCGGCCCGCTTCGGCACCGTCCTCGGGATCTTCGAAATCCTGGTCTTCCTGGTGTTCGCGGTCTGGCTGGTCGGCAGGGCGGGCGACGCCAACACCCTCTCGGTCTTCGGCACGTCACACACCGCGGACGGGTACTCCGGGATCAGCGGAGTCTTCGCCGGGTCCGTGTACACGGTCCTCGCGTTCGCCGGGTTCGAGGCTGCGGCGCCGCTCGCGGAGGAGACGCGCGACCCGGGCCGGACCATGCACCGCGCGGTCCTCGGAGCGGCCCTCGGCATCGGGCTGTTCTACGTGGTCACGACCTACGCCATGACCGTCTACTTCGGCCCGGACCGCCTCGCGAGGTTCGGCACGTCGGGGACCGCCTCCTGGGAGGGCGTGGCCCGGGCCTCGTTCGGCCTGTTCTGGGTGCTGGTGTTCCTGGCGGTGGTCAACTCGACGATCGCCAACGCCAACGCGTGCGCCAACGTCTCGACCCGTACGGCCTTCGCCCTGGCCCGCATCCGCGTCCTGCCCCATGTGCTCGCCACGCTCCATCCCCGGCATCGCTCCCCCGTGGTGGGTATCGCGGTGCAGACCGTCGTCGCGGTCGGCGCCCTACTGGGGCTCGGCCTCGCCTACGACCCGGTGACCGCGTTCCTGCTCCTCGCCACGGTGATCGTCACGGTCGTCGTCGGCGTCTACATCGTCGTGAACCTCGCCTGTGCGGGTTACTTTCTGCGAGGGGGCCGCGAGGCGCTCAAGCCGGTGAGGCATCTGCTCTTCCCACTGCTGGGCATCGCCGCGTTCGTCCCTGCACTGCTGACGGCCGCCGGGATCCCGGTGTTCGACTTCGTGACCGAGCTCTCGGCGCCGGTCTCGTACGCGGGTCCGGTCGTCGGCGTCTGGATGGCGACCGGCGGGGTGGTGCTGCTGGTGCTGATACGGCGTCACCCCGAGCGAATAGCCGAGACCGCTCGGGTGCACGCCGAGGAACCCGACACGGCCGGACACCGGCAGGACGGAGCAGTGCCTCACTGACCGTTCCGGCGAGCCGCCCCACCGGGAGGCCGACGGGGACCGATTCTCACCTCATGACCGCCGCACCGAAAGGAACGACGCCACGATGCCCGACCCCCGCATCCTGACCGTGCGCCCGGAACCGGACGAGTACGCCTGGACGTTCGGCGGTGCTCCCCCGATGGCCCGGATCGAGCCCGGAACGGTTCTCGACCTCTACACCGAGGACTGCTTCGCCGGCCGGGTGCGGTCCGAGAAGGACCTCGTCTCCGAGGTCTGCGAGTTTCCCTTCCTGAATCCGCAGACCGGGCCCTTCCACATCGAGGGCGCCGAGCCCGGCGACACCGTGGCCGTCCACTTCGTGTCCGTCGAGCCGGCCCGGGACTGGGCCGCTTCGACCACGGTCCCTCTCTTCGGCGCGCTCACCTCGACGCACGCCACGGCCACGCTGCAGCCGCCGTTGCCGGAGCGGGTCTGGATCTGGCAGCTGGACCGCACCCGGCGCACCGCCCTCTTCCGCGCACAGGACAGCGACCTCGAACTGGAGCTGCCCCTCGACCCGATGCACGGCACGGTGGGGGTGGCCCCCGCCAATCTGGAGGTACGTTCGGCCCTGGTCCCGGACGCGCACGGCGGGAACATGGACACGCCCGAGATGCGGGCCGGCGTCACCTGCTATCTGGGGGTCAATGTCGAGGGCGCCCTGCTCAGTCTCGGTGACGGACACGCGCGGCAGGGCGAGGGCGAGACCTGCGGGGTCGCCGTGGAGTGCGCGATGAACACCGTGGTGATCGTCGACCTCCTCAAGGACGTCGCCACGCCCTGGCCCCGGCTGGAATCGGACACGCATCTCATCTCGACCGGATCGGCGCGCCCGCTGGAGGACGCGTTCCGGATATCGCAGCTTGACCTGGTGCAGTGGCTGGTGCGCGACTACGGCTTCAGTGAGCTGGACGCGTACCAGTACGCAACCCAGGCGGTCGAATCGCCGTTGGCCAACGTGTGCGACACCAACTACACGTGCGTGGCCAAGCTCCGCAAGGAGTGGTTGCCCGCGCGGGAGACCTACCGCGGCATGCACGCGCGGCTGCGGGAGACGGCGCGGACGCTCGGCCGCTGACACCCCATCAGTCGCACAAGCATGTGACGCCCCCCACACCCGTTCCTGAAAGGCAGCCGACGATGGACACGAACCGGCCCGGACCGCAGCTCAGCAGGCGACGGATCCTGAAAGGCGCGGCTCTCGCCGCCGTCCCCTACTCGCTGCTCCCCGACGCCCGCGCCGGTGCGGAGGGAGCCGTCGACTACCCTCCGGCCGAGTGGCAGCCGGCGACCACCGGTAACTACACCTCGTCCGACCGCCCCGACGACTACACCATCGACCGTGTGATCATCCATGTCACGCAGGAGACGTACATGGACACGCTGGCCATCTTCCAGAACCCGCAGAAGAAGGTGTCCACGCACTATGTGGTCCGCTCGGCCGACGGGCACATCGCGCAGTGCGTGCACGAGGCCGACATCGCCTGGCACGCGGGCAACTGGGACTACAACACCCGCAGCATCGGCATCGAGCACGAGGGCTGGGTGGACCAGCCCGCCTTCTTCACCGACGCCCTCTACGAGCAGTCCGCGCAGCTGACGGCAGCCATCTGCGCCAGGTACGACATCCCCAGGGACAGGGAGCACATCATCGGCCACTACCAGGTGCCGGGCACCGATCACACCGATCCGGGACCGTACTGGGACTGGGTCCGCTACATCAGACTGGTCAATTTCGCCTAGGCGGACGTCGAACAGGTTGTCCGCACGAACACGGCGCGTGACGATGGTCCCAGCCGTTTCACCGTCCGGGGAGGGCAAGTTGACCGATCCGTGGGTGGCCCTGGAGCCGGGTGCCGACCCCGCCGAGCGAGTCCGGGCTCTGCGCCGGGCGCACGACACGTTCACGACGGCCGGCACGGTGCCGCGCCCGGTGCGCACCGTGGTGGCCGAGTCCTGGCGGCGCAGCGCGCGAGCCGGTGTGGGGCCGGACGGCACGGCGAGCGTGGAGCTGACCGACGGCGACCTCGGCGCCTACCGGGCCGAGCACCCGCTGGCCCGGGTGATGCCGCTGGTCAGGGAGCTGATGGGCACGTTCGCCGCCGACGGCGAGCATCTGCTGGCGGTGTGCGACGCACACGGAAGGCTGCTGTGGGTCGAGGGGCATCCGGCGACCCGGCGCCTGGCGGACCGGATGAACTTCGTGCCCGGGGCGCGCTGGTCGGAGACGGCCGTCGGCACCAACGCGCCGGGTACCGCGGTCGCCCTGGACCGGCCGGTGCAGGTGTTCGCGGCGGAGCACTTCATACGGCGGGTGCAGCCGTGGACGTGTGCAGCGGCGCCGGTGCACGATCCGCACACCGGCCGGGTCCTCGGCGCCGTCGACATCACCGGCGGCGACGGGCTGGCGCATCCGCACAGTCTGGGCTTCGTGCAGGCGGTGGCGCGAGCCGCCGAGTCCCAGCTCGCGTTGCTCACCCCGCCCCGGCGTGCCGAGGACGCCGCGATGCTGAGCGTGCTGGGCCGTGACGAGGCCGAGCTCCGGCTGGACGGCCACCGGATCAGGCTCAGCCGCCGGCACAGCGAGATCCTGGTCCTCCTCGGCCGCCGTCCCGAGGGACTGACCGGCGACGAGCTGCTGTGTGCGCTGTATGCGGACGAGTCGGTGACCCCGGTGACACTGCGTGCCGAACTGGCCCGGCTGAGAAGGCTGTTGGGACCTGGACTGCTCGCCTCACGGCCGTACCGGCTGACGGCGGCGGTCGAGTCCGACGCCGGCGTGGTGGAGCGTCGGCTGGAGACGGGTGCGCTGACATCCGCGGTGGAGGCGTACGCAGGCCCGCTGCTGCCGGGTTCACAGGCCCCGGCGGTGGTGCGGCTCCGGCGCCGTCTCGCAGACGGTCTGCGGGCGGCCCTGATCACCCACAGCGACCCCGATCTGCTCGCCGACTGGGCGCACGCCCCGTGGGGTGAGGACGACCTGGAGGTGTGGCGGGCGCTCGCGGCGGTACGGCCGTCGGCGCCGGTGCGGGCCAGGCTGGCGGCGTTGGAGGCCGAGCTGGCCGTACCGACTCACCGGCCACCGCCGCCGATCGGCGGCGCAACGTACTTGCAACGTCCGCCCGCCTAGCCTCGCGCCGCGAGCTGCCCAACGGCGGGCAGCGCTTCACCGGGAGGCAGACCAGCATGACCCGTTACGCGGCGCCCGGCACCGAGGGCGCGATCGTCTCCTACCAGGCGCGCTACGACCACTTCATCGGCGGAGCGTACGTGCCGCCGATGCGCGGGCAGTACTTCGAGAATCCGTCGCCGGTCAACGGGCAGCCGTTCACCGAGATCGCGCGCGGCACCGCGGAGGACGTCGAGCGGGCGCTGGACGCGGCGCACGAGGCCGCGCCCGGGTGGGGTCGTACGTCGGTGACGGAGCGCGCCGACATTCTGCTGAAGATCGCCGACCGCATGGAGGCCTACCTCGAACCCCTCGCGGTGGCCGAGAGCTGGGAGAACGGCAAGCCGGTGCGCGAGACGCTGGCGGCCGACATCCCGCTCGCCATCGACCACTTCCGCTACTTCGCGGGCGTCATCCGGGCGCAGGAGGGCTCGCTGGGCGAGATCGACGACGACACGGTGGCGTACCACTTCCACGAGCCGCTCGGTGTGGTCGCGCAGATCATCCCGTGGAACTTCCCGATCCTGATGGCGACCTGGAAGCTCGCGCCGGCGCTGGCCGCGGGCAACGCGGTCGTCCTCAAGCCGGCCGAGCAGACCCCGGCGTCCATCCACTACTGGATGAGCCTGATCGCCGACCTGCTGCCGCCGGGCGTGGTCAACATCGTCAACGGCTTCGGTGTGGAGGCGGGCAAGCCGCTGGCGTCCAGCCCGCGGGTGGCGAAGGTGGCGTTCA
Source organism: Streptomyces sp. NPDC101165 (assembly GCF_044768135.1). Classification (NCBI taxonomy): domain Bacteria; kingdom Bacillati; phylum Actinomycetota; class Actinomycetes; order Kitasatosporales; family Streptomycetaceae; genus Streptomyces; species Streptomyces sp. NPDC101165. The sequence goes on from NZ_JBIWPG010000010.1 coordinate 113,893, forward strand.
CCGGGGAGACCACGACCGGGCGGCTGATCATGCAGTACGCCTCGGAGAACATCAAGCCGGTCACGCTGGAGCTCGGCGGCAAGTCCCCGAACATCTTCTTCGACGACGTGTGGGCCCACGACGACGACTTCCGGGACAAGGCGCTCGAAGGCTTCACCATGTTCGCGCTCAACCAGGGCGAGGTGTGCACCTGTCCCTCGCGGGCGCTCGTCCAGCGCGGCAACTACGCGGAGTTCCTGGAGGCGGCCGTGGCCCGCACTCGGCAGATCAAGCCGGGTCACCCTCTCGACACCGACACGATGATCGGCGCCCAGGCCTCCAACGACCAGCTGGAGAAGATCCTCTCCTACCTGGACATCGGCCGGCAGGAGGGCGCCAAGGTCCTCACCGGCGGCGAACGGGTGGAATACGACGGTGAGTTGAAGGGCGGATACTACGTCCAGCCGACCATCTTCGAGGGCGACAACCGTATGCGGATCTTCCAGGAGGAGATCTTCGGGCCGGTCGTCTCGGTCGCCTCGTTCGACGACTTCGACGACGCCATCAAGATCGCGAACGACACGCTGTACGGCCTCGGCGCGGGCGTGTGGACCCGGGACATCAACACCGCGTACCGCGCGGGCCGCGCGATCCAGGCGGGCCGGGTCTGGACGAACTGCTACCACGCCTACCCCGCGCACGCGGCGTTCGGCGGTTACAAGCAGTCCGGTATCGGCCGCGAGACGCACAAGATGATGCTGGAGCACTACCAGCAGACGAAGAACCTCCTGGTGTCGTACTCACCGAAGAGGCTGGGCTTCTTCTAGAAGCCCGACGGAGGGCGCCCGACCGGAGCAGCTGCCCGGTGGGCGCCCTCTCCGTGTTTGCGCAACCTGTGGACCAGGACGGGGGCCCTGGCCCACTTGGCCGCCAGGCCGATTCAGCGCTCCACCCCATCGAGCTCGACCACAGGGGTGCGGCCCAGGAACTGGATCACGCCGGTGCTCCGGAAGAACTCCTCGTGGGCTGCCCGCCACTGTGCCACGTCGGAGTAGCCACGCCCTTCGGCTCGCGCGAAGTCGTCGTCGATCTCCTTCAAACGACCCGTACGTCGACTTCAAGAGTCGGAAGTTCGTCATGGCCCGTCGGGCGAGGGTACGAAGACCGCTCGTGTCGATCAAGGGACCGCCCGTCGGACCGACCGAGGCCGGTCCGGGCGACCCCCGCTACGAGGCGCTACGCCGGGGGTTCAGCCAGCGTTGGGTCGCCGGCCCCGACCACGTCGTGGTGGCCGCACGCCCTGCCGACGTGATCGCCGCTCTCAACACCCACCTCGCGGGGACGGTGGGGTTCGACTCGCCGCCGCAACGACTCCGGCCCGAGCCGGTGCGGGAAGTACAAGTCCGCCTGCCCCACGGGAATGCTTCTTCGCGGTGATCAGTGTTTCTTCGCGATGAACAGTCGGCCCGTCGGGAACCGGTGCGGCAGACACCGGACGTCCGAGAAGCCCGCCGCCAGCAGCTTTTCGGTCCACTCCTGCTCGTTGAGCAGCCGCCGGCGCATGAACTGCTGGTGGTAGTACGTCACGATCGCGCTGAACCGGCGCTCCCTCGGGTCGGGCACGTACGGCACGGCCTCCGTGAGCGCCATCATGCCGCCCGGCCGCAGCGCGTCCCGGCAGCTGGCCAGGGTCCGGTCGGCGATGTCCTCCTCCTCGGGCATCATGTCGTGGAAGACGAACCCGGCGTGCACCACGTCGGCGTCTTTCACCGGCGTCGGGTCGGTGGCCACCGACTGGATCGACCGCTCGTACACGGTGATCCGGTCGGCCACGCCCGCTCGCTCGGCCGCCAGTTGCGCCTCCCGGCACGCCTCGGCATCCAGGTCGAGCGCCACGGTCGTGGTGTCCTTCAGGGTCAGCATGATCTCGATGAGCAGCCGGGCGGTGCCCGCGCCGAGGTCGGCCACATGGGTGGGACGGGCGTCGAGGATGGTCTGCAGTGCCACGGGATAGAAGCCGAACGAGCCCATCCACTGCGAGCTCACGGCGACCTGCCGGCCGTCGCGGCTGTGCCGCTTGCCGGCGGTCACGCTGTCGGTGAGGAACTCCACCGCGTTCTCCACGAACGGCCGGTTCGCGTTGAGCGCCCAGGACAGGTAGCCGGACTCGTACAGGATCTGCTCGAAGTCCGCCGCCACCTGGTACGTCCCGTCCGACTCGACGATCAGCGCCGCCGAGGTCAGGGCCTCCAGGTAGTTCGCCACGCCCTGCCTCGGCAGCCCGGTCGCCGACACCAGTTGCTCGACGTCGACCCGCTGGCCCTTGTCGATGTGGGGCAGCACCCCGATCCGGTCGCCGATCTCCAACAGTGCTGCCGCTCCCGCCGCGTCCGCTGCCGTCTCGCGGGCCGGGTTCTGGTTCGCAGTCATCTACTGTGTTCCTTTCGGTAATTGCCGGATCACTGTCGGAATGTCGTCCCGCTCGGGCTATCCGTTCATGGCCTCCCGGAGCACGCGGTTGATGACACGGCTGATCTCGGCCGCGTTACGTGGCCAGTACATCTCGTTGTGGGCGCAGGCGACGTCGTAGCGCCGCACGTGACCGTCGACGTACTCGTGCCACAGCACGTCCATCTCCGCGTCCAGATGGCGCTTGTCGTGGGTCTCCGGGTCGAGGAGCGCGTTGAAGAAGACGACGTCGCCGCGGTACCGGGGCGAGGTGTAGCGCCGCATCTGCTCCAGGTGCTCGATGAAGATCTCCGAAGCGGTGCTGACCAGGAACTCGTACTCCTCCATGCCCTTGAGGTGACCCATGTAGTTGACGAGGAACATGCGCACCATGTCCTCGTCGAGGAGTTCGAGGTCGGCGAAGTGGCTGGCGGGTGCCGAGTCCAGCAGCGCGAGCAGCGCCACCTCCTCTCCGCGGCGCTGCAGTTCCGCGGCCATCGCGTGGGCGAGGGTGCCGCCGAAGGACCAGCCGAGCAGGTGGTACGGGCCGCTCGGCTGGACGTCCTGCACCTGGTTCACGTAGTCGTCGACCATGTCCTCGATGGAGGTCGCCCGCGGCGTGACCCCGTCGAAGCCGCGCGCCTGGATGCCGTAGAGCGGCCAGGACCGGTCGATGTGCCGGCCGAAGCTGAGGTAGGGCCAGCTCAGGCCGCCACCGGGGTGCAGCCACCACAGCGGGGGCTTCTGCCCCTCGGTGCGGATCGGCAGAAGGGCGGCGAACGGGTCCTCGAAGGTCACCTCCGCGTCCGCGGACAGCTGTTCCGCCAGTTCGGCCACCGTGGGGTACTGGAACACCGTGCGGATCGGGACCTCCATGCCCAGCTTCTCGTGGATCTGCCAGACCAGGCGGGTCAGCCGCAGCGAGTGGCCGCCGCAGGCGAAGAAGTCGTCGTCGATGCCGATCCGGTCCAGGCCCAGCACCTCGGCGAACAAGCCGGCCAGTGCTTCCTCGCGCGGTGTGCGCGGGGCGCGGTACTCACCGCCGGTCGGGTCGGGGTCGGGCAGTGCGGCGCGGTCCACCTTCCCGTTCTTGGTGAGCGGCAGCCGGTCGAGCAGCATGATCTCGCTCGGCACCATGAACGCGGGCAGTTCGCGGGTCAGTTCGTCGCGCAACTGCGACGGCAGCCGGGACGCACGGCCGGAGACCGCGGGCGTGTTGACGAGCCGCCCGGACGGCGTCGGCGCGGGCCGGTACACACCGTCGTGGACACGGGCGTCGACGTCGGGCAGCAGGACCGCCTCGAAGTGCTCCGCCGACTCCGGCGACCAGGTGCAGTACACCGCGAGCCCCTGTGCGGTGCCCCACGCCTCCAGTTCGGCCGGGTCGAGCGTGCCCCGGTCGTCGATCGGACCGCCCCACTCACCGGCCTCGGTGGCCAGCCTGGCGTTCGGCACATGGGTGAGGCGGACCCGGCCGTGCCGCGCGAGCGCGGTGGCCACGTCGGACAGCTGGTGGACGTCGCCTCCCCAGGTCGCCACCGGAAGGTCCGCGAGGTCCAGGGCCCGGTTCGGTCCCTTGTGCAGCACGATCTCGTAGCGGTGGCGGGTCAGCTCGTTGTGGTGGCTGCCCTGCTTGAGGCGGATGTCGGTGGCGACCACGTCCGGATGCGCGTCGGCCCACTGGGTGAAGTACTCCGGATCGATGACCAGTTCCTTCTCGTCCACGAGCGCGCGGGACACCGCGGCCTGCACGGCGGCGGCCCGGTCGTCCGGGTGCCGCGACCGGTGGACGGCCGCGGTGAACCCCTTCTGGGTGCGGTAGTTGCGGACGTCACCCACGACGATCCGCCCGCCCGGGGCCAGCCTGGTCAGCGCGATGTCGAGCACCCGGGTGAGGTAGTCGGCGTCCGGGAAGTACGAGACGATCGAGTTGAGGATCACCGTGTCGAAGTGCGCCGTGGGCAGGTCGCCCGCCTCGTCGGCGGGCCGGCAGCGCAGGGTCACCTTGTTCGCCAGCCGCCGGTCGGCGCGGACCTGGGCGCGCAGCCGCTCGATGACGGGGGCGGAGAAGTCGGTGCCCCAGTACTCCGTCACCTCCGGTGCGAGCGGTCCCAGCAGCAGGCCCGAGCCGATGCCGATCTCCAGCACTCGCTGCGGGCGCAGGGCGCGCACCCGCCCCACCATGGCATCGCGCCAGGCCCGCATCTCGGGCAGCGGGATGGCCTGTCCGGTGTAGGAGCTGTTCCACCCGGTGAAGTCGTCGCCGACTCCGGCCAGGTCCACCTCGGTGGTGCCGTACACGGAGTCGTAGATCTCGCGCCACTCCCCGACCTGCTGGTCGGCCTCGTCGTCGGACGAACCCGACGCGTCGGGCACCACATAGGCGACGAGGTGCCGTTCGCCGAGTCGGTCCTCGCGGCTGACCACGACGGCCTGGGCCACGCCCTCGCGCCTGCGCAGTGCCGCCTCGACCTCGCCCGGCTCCACGCGGAAACCCTGGATCTTGATCTGGTCGTCCACCCGGCCGACGTATTCCAGGTGCCCGGCGGAGCTCCAGCGCACCAGGTCGCCGGTGCGGTACATGCGCGCCCCGGGCGACCCGAACGGGTCGGCGACGAACCGGCCGCCGGTCAGGCCCGGGCGGCCCGCGTACCCGCGCGCCACGCCGGCGCCCGCGATGTACAGCTCCCCGACCACGCCGGGCGGCACGGGCTGCAGGCGCTCGTCCAGGACATGCAGCACGGTGCCCTGCATGGGGCCACCGATCGGCACCGGGTCGGTGCAGTCGTCGACCGAGGCCAGCCGGTACCGGGCGGCGAACGCCGTGGTCTCCGTCGGGCCGTACCCGTTCACCACGGTGAGGGCGGGGCAGGCGTCGAGGACCTGGCGGACCGCGGAGGGCGGCATGACCTCACCGCCCGCCCACACCTCGGACACGCCCGCGAAGCACTCCGGATGCTGCTCCACCATGACGGTGAACAGGCCCGTGGTCAGGCACACGTCGGTGATTCCGCGCTCCGCGATCACGGCGGCCAGCACCGCCGTGTCCAGCCGGCCGGCGGCCGCGACCACAGCGGTGCCACCGTTGAGCAGCGGCACCCACAGCTCATAGGTGGCCGCGTCGAACGTGTGCGCCGAGTGGATCAGGACACGGCGGTACGTCCCGTCCGCCCAGCAGTCGTCGAGCGCGAGGTCGACCACGTTCCGGTGGGTCACCTCGACGCCCTTGGGCTGGCCGGTGGAGCCGGAGGTGTACATCACGTACGCGGTGCTGTGCTCCCCGACGCCGATGTCCAGCGGCGAGTCCGGGTACTTGTCGAGGTCCTCGTCGGCGAGTCCCTCGTCCACGGTGACGGCCGGAGCGAGGTCGGCGAGCATGAACTCGATGCGCTCGGGCGGATAGGTGGGGTCGACCGGCACGTAGGCGGCGCCCGTCTTCAGCACCCCGAGGATCGCCGCGACCAGCAGGGGTGACCGGTCGAGCACCAGCGCCACGCGGCTGTGCGGCCGGGCTCCCTTCGCGCGGAGATGGTGCGCGATGCGGTTGGACCAGCGGTCCAGCTCGGCATACGTCCACCTCTGCGTGCCGTCCGCGGAGACCAGCGCGATCGCGTCCGGTGTCGCGGCGGCCGTGGCGGCGAACCGCTGGTGAACGGTGCCGGCCTCGAACCCGGCGTCCCGGCCCTGCCCACCCCACCGGTCCAGCGTCGCGCGCTCAGTGCCCGCGAGGATGTCCACCGACCCGATGGGCGTGTCCGGAGCGGCCACCACCTGGCGCAGGAAGTGGACCCAGCGGTCCAGCATCGTGGTGATCGTGCCCGCGTCGAACAGCTCGGTCGCGTACTCGGCGAAGCCCTCGATCCGGGCCCGCGCTCCGTCGTCGTCCTGTTCGCCGAGGTTGATGGACAGGTCGAAATGCGCGACACCCGGGCTGAACAGCTCCTCGGTCACGCTCAGGCCCGGCAGGGTGAACTCCGCTGCCGCGTTGTTCTGCAGCACCAGGAGCACCTGGAAGAGCGAGTGGTGCGCGGTCGAGCGCACCGGGTTCAACACCTCGACCAGGTGCTCGAACGGAATGTCCTGGTGGTCGTAGGCGGCGAGGCTCATCTCCCGGACCCGGCGGACGAGTTCGACGAAGCCGGGGTCGCCGAAGGTGTCCGCCCGGAGCACCCAGGTGTTGACGAAGAAGCCCACCAGTCCGTTGAGCGCCTCGTCGGTGCGGCCCGCGATCGGCGAACCGATCGGCACGTCCGTACCCACGCCCAGCCTGGTGAACAGCGCCGCGAGCCCCGCCTGCAGCACCATCGACACGGTGGCGCCGGTCTCCCGGGCCACCCTCCGGATGCCCTCGGTCAGCCCCTCGTCGAGTTCGATCGGAACCACGTCGCCCTCGAAGGACGCCACCGCGGGCCGCGACCGGTCGGCAGGCAGCTCGATGGCCTCCGGCAGGCCGGCCAGATGGTTCGTCCAGTAGTCCAGCTGACGCCGGTAGAGGCTGTCCGGGGTGTCGCTGTCCCCCAACAGGTTCCGCTGCCACAGGGTGTAGTCCGCGTACTGCACCGGGAGCGGCTCCCACTCCGGCGTCCGGCCGTCGCGACGGGACGCGTAGGCGGTGATGAGGTCCTTCGCCAACGGGCGGGCCGACCAGCCGTCCGCCGCGATGTGGTGCGCACCGATCAGGAACACCGACTCCAGCTCGCTGATCCGGAACAACCACGCACGGATCGGGATCTCGGTCGCCAGGTCGAACGGCAGGCGGGCCGACTCCCGCAGAACGTCGGGGAGTTCGGCCTCCGCGACCGCGCGTTCCTCCCAGGGCACCTGGATCGCGGTCGGCGGGAGGACCTGCTGGTACGGCTGCCCGGCATCCTCACCGAAGACGGTGCGCAACGACTCGTGCCGCACCACGACATCGCGCAGGGCTCCGCGAAGGGCAACCGTGTCGAGGTCACCGCGCATCCGCAGCGCCAGCGAGACGTTGTACGTCGCCGACGGCCCCTCGACCCGGTGGATGAACCACAGCCGCTGCTGCGCGAAGGAGACCGGCAGCCGCTCCGGCCTGACCTGAGGGACCAGTGGCGGTCGGCCGGTACTCGCGGTCGTCAGATGGTCCGCCAGCTCGGCGACCGTGGGCGCCTGGAAGACGACCCGGATCGGGATCTCCACACCGTGCACGGCACGAATACGGCTGACCAGCTTGGTCGCCAGCAGCGAATGCCCGCCGACGGTGAAGAAGTTGTCGTCGACGCCGACCCGGTCGAGTCCGAGCACCGCGGCGAAGAGCGCGCACAGCGACTCCTCCTCGGGCGTGGACGGGGCCCGGCCGCCGCTGCCGGCCGAGTAGTCCGGCACGGGCAGCGCGCGCCGGTCCGGCTTGCCGTTGTCCGTCAGCGGGACGCTGCCGATCGGCACGATCGCGGCCGGCACCATGTACTCGGGCAGGGTCTCCCGCAGGTACGCGCGCAGCGTGGGCAGCAGCGCGGTGATACCGCTCGCGACCACGGGGTCGTTGACCGGCACCCGGTCCTCTCGACCGGGCAGATACGCCCCGGTCAGGATCCGGCCCGCCACCGGGGCGTCTCGGAAGACAAGCACGTCGACCTGGTCGACCGCGTCCGCCGACAGCGTGACGACCGCGTCCCACCCGCGCTGCTCGGCCCACGCGGGGATCGCGGACGGGTCGAGCGGCGGTGCCGCCGTCGTGCCGGGCTCCCCCAGGGCCAGTTCACGTGCCGCCGCGACCTCGTCGGACAGGCGCGCGTTCGGGACACCGGTGATCCGTACGACTGCTTCGGCCCGGCTGCCCACCTGATCGGCCAGGCGGTCGAGGTCTCCGTCCCACGCCACGGTGGGGACGGCGTCCAGGGACAGCGGTTCGGCGCTGCCCGGCTTGTGCAGCACCACCTCGTAGCGGTGCCGGGTCAGCTCGTTGTGGGCGCTGCCGTCCTTGACCCGGACATCGACTGCGGCTCCTCCGGCACGGTCGGCCCAGCGGAGGAACCAGTCGGGGTCGACGACGAGTTCCTTCTCCAGGAGCACGGCCTGCTCCACCGCACTGCGCAGCACAGCCGGGTTCGCCTCCGCGTGCTTCACCCGCTGAACACCCGTCTGCAGGATCCGCAGGGACGCAGCGCGCCGGATGTCCCCGAGCACGATCCGGCCACCCGGCGCGAGCAGTTCCCAGACCCCGTCCAGAACCTGCTCCAGATACCGCTCGTTCGGGAAGTACTGAACGACCGAGTTGAGGAGCACGGTGTCGAACTGACCGCGCGGAAGGCCCGAGAGATCGTCGGCGGCCTGGCACCGCAGCTCAACCCGGTCCGCCAGACCGGCCCGCGTCACCTGGTCCCGCAGCCGCTCGATCACCTGCGAGGAGAAGTCCGTGGCCCAGTACTCCTCCACCTGGCCGGCGATGTGGGCGAGCAGGAGACCGGAGCCGACACCGAGTTCGAGGACACGCTTCGGCGACCAGCACAAGACACGGTCCACCGCCGCGTCCCGCCAGGCACGCATCTCCTCCAGCGGGATCGGCTCACCGGTGTAGGAACTGTTCCAGCCGACGAAGTCCTCGCCGAGCTCCTGCTCGGCGTCGGTGGAATACGCCTGGTCGTAGACCTCCTGCCACTCCCCGACCTGCTCCTCCGCCCCGCCCGCGGAGTCCAGTGCGCCGGGGTCGGCGACGACGTAGGCGACCAGACGCAGGTCACCCGGCTGGTCCTCCCGGGCGGTGACGATGGCCTGACGAACGGCCGGATGGCGGACCAGGGTGTGCTCGATCTCGCCGGGCTCGATGCGGAACCCACGGAGCTTCACCTGGTTGTCCGCACGACCGAGGAAGCAGATGGTGCCGTCCGGGAAGAAGCCGGCCCGGTCACCGGTCCGGTAGAGCCGGTCACCGTCCCGCCCGCTGAACGGATCACGGACGAAACGCTCCGCGGTCAGGTCCGGACGGTTGGCGTAGCCGACGCACAAGCAGTCCCCGCCGATGTACAGATCGCCCTCGACACCGACCGGGCACGGCTCCATGTCCTCGTCGAGGATGTAGTAGCGCGCGTTGTCGATGGGCCGGCCGTACGGAATGCTGCGCCAGTCCGGGTCGATCTCGCGGACCCGGAAGTAGTTCGACCACACCGTCGCCTCGGTCGCGCCACCGAGGCTGATGATCTCCGCGTTCCGGAACACCCTGCGGACCTCGTCCGGCAGGGGCAGCGGTGTGTAGTCGCCGGAGAGGAACACCAGGCGTAGTTGGTGGGTTCCCTCCCACTCGTCCTTCTGGGACAGCAGGGGAGGAAGCTGGTTGAGGGTGGTCGGCACCGAGTCCCAGAAGGTGATCGGCTCGGTGAGCAGCAGGTCGAGCAGCAGTTCGGGATCGCGCTGCTCGGTCTCGTCGGCGACGTACAGCCCACCACCGCAGCCCAGGAGACCGAAGATGTCGAAGACCGACAGGTCGAAGCCGAGCGAAGTGACGCACAGGGCCACGTCGTCGGGGCCGAAGTCGAAGGTGCGGTAGCACCAGTTGAGCAGGTTGTGCACGGGGCGATGGGTGACCACGACGCCCTTGGGCTTTCCGGTGCTGCCGGAGGTGAAGACGACGTACGCGGTGTTGTCCGGCCCGGCGGCCGGCTCCGGGTTGCCCGCGGTGACGGAAAGCGGCGGCTCCTGCTCACCGGCCACCTCGACGAGTTCGACACCGGCCGGGAGAGCCAGGGGTTCGGTGTCCGAGGTGGACAGGACGAGATGGGCCCCGGTGTCGGCGAGCATGCCGGCGACGCGATCGACCGGCAACGACGGTTCCAGGGGCAGGTAGGCGCCGCCTGCCTTGAGCACGCCGAACACGGCGGCGATCATGATCGGCCCGCGGCGGACTCCGATGCCGACCACGGTCTCGGGGCCGACGCCGCGCTCCTTGAGGTCCCAGGCGATCCGGTTCGCCCGCTCGTTCAGCTCGCCATAGGTCATGGTTCCGCCGGCCCAACGCACCGCGATCGCGTCCGGCCGCAGCCGGACCTGCTCCTCGAACAACAGATGAAGCGGGCCCGGGCACGGGAAGTCGCGGGCCGTGTCGTTCCACTCCACGAGGATCCTGTGACGCTCGTCCGCGTCGAGCGGGCGGCCCGCCGCTTCCGGCAGTGCGGCCGTGGTGCCTTGCTCCCGCTCGGCGACGGCCGGCACGTCGACGGCGCCGACGGTGATCCCGGGGTCGGCGACCACCTGTTCCACCACGCGCACGAACCGCGCCGCGATCTGCTCCACGGTCGAGCGGTCGAAGAGGTCGGTGGCGTACTCGATCTCCCCCATCACCGAGCCGTCGGACTCGTCCGGCGCCAGGTTGAAGAACAGGTCGAACTTCGCGGTGCCGGTCGGGATGGGCTCCATCGACACCGTCAGGCCCGGCATGTCCGGTTCCGGCGGTACGTTGTTCTGCCACGCGAGCACAACCTGGAACAGCGGGTGGTGCGCGGCCGACCGTTCCGGTCGCAGCAGCTCCAGCAGTCTCTCGAACGGGACGTCCTGGTTCTCGTACGCAGCGAGCGCCTTCTGCCGTACCTGTTCCAGCACCCGCTCGAACGACGACTCCGTGGACAACCGGACGCGCAAGACCCATGAGTTGACGAAGAACCCCACGAGATCGTTGAGCGCCTCGTCGGTGCGGCCCGCGATCGGCGATCCGACCGTCACGTCGTCGCCGCTGCCCATCCGGTGCAGCAACACGGTCAGCGCGGCCTGGAACACCATCGACACCGTCGCGCCGTGGGCGCGCGCCATTGTCTCGACCCGCGTCCGGGTCTTGGTCGAGAGGCCGATCTCCACCGATCCGCCCCGATGGCTCGCCGCCTCGGGCCGGGGCCGGTCCAGGGGCAGCGGCATCGGCTTCGACACCCCGGCGAGTTCCTCGCGCCAGTACGCCGCCTGGACCGACAGGAGGCTCTCCGGGTCTGCCAGGTCTCCCAGTTCCTCCCGCTGCCACAGCGTGTAGTCCGCGTACTGCACCGGCAGTTCGGTCCATTCCGGCTCACGGCCGGCCACCCGGGCGCGGTAGGCGACGGACACGTCCCGTGCCAGCGGCGCCAACGAAGCACCGTCACCGGCGATGTGATGGATCACCAGCACCAGCAGGAACTCTTCGTCGCCGCTCTGGACGAGGCTTCCCCGCAGCGGTACGTCGGCCGCCAGGTCGAACCAGCCGCTCGTGACCGAGGAGACCACACCGGGCACCCGGTCGGGAGCCACCCGCCCCCAGTCCTTCCAGGGCAGCTCGACCTCGGCCGGGTCGAGGATGCGCTGGAACGGCTCGCCGTCCCGTTCGCCGAAGACCGTCCGCAGGACCTCGTGGCGGACCATCACGTCCTGGAACGCGGCGCGTAACGCGGCCGTGTCGAGCGCTCCGTGGAACCGCAGGAGCAGCGGGATGTTGTACGTCGAGGAAGGACCCTCGAAGCGGGTGATGAACCAGATGCGGCGCTGCGCGTACGACAGGGGAATCATTTCCTCGTTCACCTTTCGATCACTCTGCGCAACTGCAAACGCGGTGTCCAGATCAACGGGGCACTCATCGGACCCAATCGTTGGGCCGACTCGGGGGATTGGCCACCGAGGTGAAAGAAGTCGGTCAGAGATTGCACTGCGGAACCGGGAGGTCTGACCAGAGCTCCACACCCGGTGACGGGGCGACCGTGGCCCAGGGGAGTGAAATTCTCTGTCCCCCGGACGAAGCGCGCTGGCGCTGCATCACTTACCGCGTCCATTTCATCGAGTGTGCTGTGCAGGACCATCCCCAAGGAACCGGAGGCACAGGTGCGCTCACTACCTTCCCGTAGCCGTTGGGTCACCCGAAGCGCACTGGCCATAGCGGCGACGCTCGGGCTGCTGTCCGCGACCGCGGCGCACGGAGCGGAGAACCGGCCGGCCGCCAGGCCCAGGACGCCCGTCCAGGCGTACGGCAAGGTCCGCGTCTGCGGCACGCACCTGTGCTCCGCGTCCGGCAGGCCGGTCCAGCTGCGCGGAATGAGTTCGCACGGTACGCAGTTCTTCGCCCAGTGCCTGACCGACCGCGCCCTGGACGTGCTGGCGCACGACTGGAAGGCGAGCGTCCTGCGTGTCGCGACGTACGCGCGCCAGGGCGGTTACGAGGCGGATCCAAAGAGGTTCACCGACCTGGTGAACCGGTTGATCGACCGGGCGAGCGCCCGCGGCATGTACGTCATCGTCGACTGGCACATGCTCAACCCGGGCGATCCGTACGCGGACCTCGAGAACGCGAAGAAGTTCTTCAAGGACATCGCGACGCGGAACAAGAAGCGGCCCAATGTGATCTACGAGCTCGCCAACGAGCCTCACAATGTGGGCTGGTCAACCATCAAGAGCTACGCGGAAAAGCTCATTCCCGTGATCCGCTCCCAGGACCCCGCCAGCGTGATCCTCGTTCCGACGCCCGGCTGGGCCACGTTCAGCGCGTCCGAGGGTTCCGACGAGCGAACGGTCGTCAATGATCCCGTGGCCGCGAAGAACATCATGTACACCTTTCACTTCTACGCACGAGTAGCGGCGGAGGGGTACATGGAAATCCTGCACCGTGCCTCGTCCAAGGTCCCGGTTTTCGTCACCGAGTGGGGTATCGCGTCATGGACGGGGTACGGCAGCGACCGTGTCACGGCGCAGAAATGGGTCGACCTCATGGCGAAGGACAAGATCGGTTGGACGAACTGGAGCCTCTCCGACGACGATCGGGAACACTCGGTCTTCAAGAAGGGCACCTGTAAAGCCGGAACCTTCTCCCGCTCCGGCTCCCTCACGGCGAACGGCGCCTGGATCCGGAAACGGATCAGAGGCTGAGGCCGGCGAACCCGCCCGGATGACGACGAGAGGTCCTCGGAGCCCGGATCCGGGCTCCGAGGACCTCTTCGTGTCGCACGCTCCCCCGAGACTCTCGTTTCACGCTCCCCCGACACGCTTCACGGGGTCCATCAGCTTCCTCGGTGCGATGACGGGCACCCGCGTTTCGTTGGTGGTGCGCGGCGGGACGAGGACGCGGCCGACGATCACGGCGTAGAACAGGCCTGAAGCCAGCACCATGCAGAAGTCCGGCGGGTACAGGGTGACGGTTCGCCAGATCGCGGCGCACACCCACACGACGGCCGTGCCACCGTTCCAGACCCAGACGCCGATCCAGAAGCGCCTGTTCGTGGACCGGCCCGCGGACGCAGAGCCGGTGGGCCGCCAGGACTGGCGCCTGCCGCGCACGATGTCCCAGATGGCGAACAGGTGCGCCCAGCCGTACAACAGCCGCACGGCCCAGGCTTCGAGCCGGTAGCGGCACCGGTGCCACCACGGGAAGAGCAGCACCGTGTAGACGACGCTGGGCAGAACCAGCAGCGCGTTCTCGGCCTCGAGCTTCTCGGGCATGGCCACCAGCAGGACGATCGGGATCAGTGGCGCCATGAAGGTGAACAGTGCCGTGTGGAGGTAGTAGAAGAAGCCGGAGACGTAGCAGAGCCGGGTGGTGAGCCGGAGCTTCGTGTCCCAGAACTTCCTGCTTCCCAGCAGGCTCATGGATCCGGAGCACCAGCGGTACTGCTGGTGGTAGAACGCGCTCACGTTGTCCGGGCAGTTGCCGGTGGCGAGCGGGATCGGCACATAGCGCAGGCCCCAGCCGAGGCGACGCAGGTCGAAGCCCGTGTGCACGTCCTCCGAGTGCTCGATCAGCGTGGTACCGCCGTTGGCCTCGAGCGCCTTGCGCCGGTACACGGCGCAGCTCCCCACGCAGATGGCGCCGCCGTGCCGCTGACGGGACACCTGGACCACCCGGTAGAACAGCTCCTGGACGGAACCCGCACCGCGCTCGATCCACGTCTGCCGGCCGAGCACGCGGAAGTACTGCGGTGACTGCACGATGCCGAGCTCCGGGTCGTGCTCCATGTAGGGCAGCAGTTCCTCCAGAAGGTCCGCCCGCGGGGCGAAGTCGGCGTCGAGAACGAGGACGTACTCCTCGTCGGAGATGCCCAGCCCGTAGTGCAGGTTGCCGGCCTTCTTGAACCAGCCCCGGTTGGGCCGGCTCCCGTAGACGAAGCCGAACCTCTCGGCCAGGGCGGCGAGTTCCGGGTTCGCGGAGTCGTCGAGTACGTACGCGGTGGCCCTGCCGGGGTAGCGGTCGGCGAGCCGGCGCACGTGCGTCCAGGTGTTCTCCAGGACTTCCACGGGCTCGCCGCACACGGGCAGGAAGACCGCGACCGTCGGGTGAGCCTTCGGACGCCAGTCCTGGACAAGTCGGCGGTGGGCCTTCAGATCGAAGTCGGCGGTGAAGGCGTTCACCCGCATCGAGGTGACGTAGTACAGGACGGTGAAGCCCAGGCACGGCAGCAGGACGATCAGCCAGAGCGAGGAGTGGAGCAGCCTGAACTGGCTGTAGACGAGACAGCTCATGCTGATGAGCGAGGCGGTCGTGAGCACCCAGAGGTGACGTCTGACGTAGGAGTACTTCTCCTTGTCGTCCGGGGGCTCCGGGAGTACGTGGTTACCGGTCTGCCCGGACCGAGGAGCTGTCTGCCGGGCGACCGTCGGCGGAATCTGTGTCGCGATGGTCTCGGCTGAATCGAGACTCATGCGATTGTCCTTGAAGTCTTGGTCACGTCCTTGCTGTAGCCAGCCCGGGCACGAGGATCGCGTTCGGATGGGCCGATTGCTGCACGAGTCGCCCGAAGGAAGGATGCGGCGCAGCCGCGCACCCGCCAAAGGGGCGCAGGGGCTGCCCGCACCTATGGCCCGGACTGCTTCTCAACAGGCCTTTTGCGTTCCCCGGCAGCAGCCGAGGGGCCAGGCGGTGACCTCCGGCGCCGTCTCGACGGCCGCGCATCGGCGGGCCGGGACAGCGCCGATCGGGTTACCGGAGGGCGGTCGGCCACCGGCTTGCGCTGCGACCTCTGCCGGATGCTGCTAAGCGGTGGAAGCCACACGGCTCAGCGCTCGGGAGAGGTCATCGCGCAGGCCCTGCCCGGGAGGCTGCTCAGCGCCAGTAGTCGTTCGCCGCCGCGATGGTGGCGAACTCGATGGCGACCACGTGTCCCACGGCGATGAGGGAGTCCGGGTTCTCCGCGTACGTCGGCCGGAGTTTGCCGCGCACCTCGTCGTCCGGCTGGGTCGCCTTGATCACCAGGCGGGCCATCTTCAACGCGAGTTCCCTGCCATCCTCCGGGGTGGCGGTGATCAGGGTGTTGTTGGGAACGAGTGCCATGTCTGTGCTCCGTGCTGTTCGACCGGTGCTGCCACTGTCCCGTTCATCGTGACCTGCCGAGGGAGCACGCGCACGGGCAGGAAGCCGCGGTGGAGGGTCCTCCGTGCCCACGCCCTCATCGCTCCATCGCGGCCCGGAGCAGTTCGAAGTCCTCGACGGCCAGCGGAACCAGGCCGAAGCGCAGCCCGTACCCCCAGTTCGGCCGCTGGGTCAGCGCCAGGTCGTCGGCGACGGTGCGCAGGCCGGCGGCGTGCACGTCCTCGAAGTCGACGGCCCGACGCCACGGCCGCACGGTCCCCCTGGCCCCCATGTTCATGACCTCGTCGGCGAGATAGGGCTCTTCGTCGGCGATGACTCCCAGCGCCGTGAAGGCGCGCAGTCCGGCCCTGTCCCCCATGTGCTCGGTGGGCGAGTAGAAGACGAAACCGTCGCCCCGGCGCATCCGGGCGAGATTGCGGCGGTCGCCGTGGTTGAGCTGGATCCAGCCGTGCCTGCTCGCATGCCGGGCGTGCTCGGCCGACACCACGCCGAGCCAGGCCCGCTCGGGCGAGCCGGACGCCTTGCGCGAGGGGTCGTCGCTTTCGGTGGGAAAGAGGGGCGGGTGGCTGTTCATGGGCCCTCCTGAAGCCGTGGGACTGCCGTTCGGAGGAGCCCAGTCTCAGGGCAATACCTGACACATAGCGTCATGTATTAGCGGTGGCATGGGTGACGCCGTATTGCGCGTCCGCCGGCAGGCGTGCGGCCGACGACGGGGGCGTCGGTCACAGCGCTTGCAACGCGGCTCGGGCGGCGTGGTGGCCGCACATCCCGTGCGCCCCGGGGCCCGGCGGGGTCGCCGCCGAGCAGAGGTAGTGACCGGGGAGCCCGGTGGCGTACGGATCGAGGGCGAGGCGGGGGCCGAAGACGAGTTGGGGGATGTTCTTGGCGCCGGTGAGGATGTCGCCGCCGACGTAGTTCGGGTTGTGGGCGGGGAAGGCGGAGGTGGGACGGGTGCTCATGCCGATCACGCGGTCCCGGAACCCGGGGGCGAACCGCTCGATCTGGGCGATGATCGCCTCGGTGGCGTCGCCGTCGTAGCCGTGCGGCACATGCGCGTAGGTCCAGACCGGGTGCACGTCGCCGACGGAGCGCTGCGGGTCGGCCAGGTACTGCTGGCCCACCAGGACGAACGGCTTCTCGGGCATCCGTCCGGCAGTGATCTCCCGTTCCGTGAAGGCCACTTCGGAGAACGGGCCGCCGACGTGCACCGTGCCAGCCCGGCGCGCCGGCAGGGCGGACCAGGGCACACCGCCCTCGACCGCGAAGTCCACCTTGAAGGCGCCCGGGCCGTGCCGGAAGCGCCGGTAGGCGCGGGCGACGCGTGGCGGCAGCCGGTCGCCGAGGATGTCGGCCACCGCCCCGGGCGCGAGATCGAACATGGTCACGCCGGCGGGCGGAAGGTCCGTGGCCGACCGGACCCGCACCCCGGTCTCGATCTTGCCGCCGAGATCGGCGAGCAGGGCCGCGAGGGCGTCGGTGATGGCGCGGGAGCCGCCCGCCGCGACCGCCCAGCCGTGCCGGTGTCCGGAGGTCAGGATGCCGAGGCCGATGCTGGAACTCATCGGGTGGTGCAGCGGCTGGAAGGCGTGGGCCGCCACTCCGCCGAACAGTGCCCGGGCCTCCTCCGTGGCGAACGTGCGTGCCAGTGCCGCGGCCGGGAGCAGGGCCGGGAGCCCGAACCGGGCGAGCCGGACCGGGTGGCGTGGCACCCGGAGCAGCGGACCCATGACATCCTCCGCCAGAACGTCGAAGGCGGCGGCGGGTCCGTCGAACAACCGCCGCCACCGTGCCCCGTCCCGGCCCAGCGCGGCCGCGGTGTCGCTGACGGAGCGGTACAGGACGCCGGCCGTTCCGCCGTCGAGCGGATGCGCGCAGTCGACGTCCGGCAGCCGCCACTGCAGGCCGTAGCGGCCCAGGTCCAGCTCGCGCAGGAACGGCGACCCCACCGCCATCGGATGCACCGCGGAGCAGTGGTCGTGCAGCAGTCCGGGCACGATGGCCTCACCGCTGCGGGTGCCGCCGCCGATCTCGTCGGCGGCCTCCAGGACGGTGACCCGCAGTCCGTGCCGGGCCAGGGTGACGGCGGCGGCCAGCCCGTTCGGTCCGGCTCCCACCACGATCGCCTCACTCATGAGCCACCGCCGGTGCGGGAGTTGCCGACGCGCGGTGCCGGCGTACGGGGATGGCCGGCTCGTCCCCGGCCGTCCGGGGCTTGTGGGCCACCATGTCGGCGACGCTCACACAGCCCTCCTCGATCGGCGCTTCGGCCGCGTCCGCCATGCGGCACTGCCGCCGCATCGGCTGGGACTTGAGAACGATCACACGCAACTCGCCCGGTTCGTAGTGGCAGCGCTCCTGGACCGCGCGCAGCAGCTGCTCGTCGTGCAGATGGCCGTCGCCGAAGTTCCGTTCGAGGACGGCGCCGGCCACGGTCTCTGCGTCGCGGACATCGTAGGCGTCCGCGTCGTCGAGGACACGGGGCAGCAGACCTTCGAGGGCGCGCCCGAGGACGTTCCGCCGGCACCCTGCGCGGCGCCGCGAACGCGCCTACGGACCAGGCCCGTAGGCGCGTTTCACGAGGTTGTGCGCGGCGGTCGTGCCCGGCGCACAGGACCGCCACCAGGCCGCGTGGCGCCGGGCCGCACGCGTCGGTCAGGCGCCGGTGTAGGCCGCGAGGTGTTCGCCGGTGAGGGTGGAGCGGGCTGCGACGAGGTCGGCGGGGGTGCCCTCGAAGACGATCCGGCCGCCGTCGTGGCCGGCACCGGGGCCGAGGTCGATGATCCAGTCGGCGTGGGCCATGACCGCCTGGTGGTGCTCGATGACGATGACCGACTTGCCGGAGTCGACCAGTCGGTCGAGGAGGCCGAGCAGCTGCTCGACGTCGGCGAGGTGGAGGCCGGTGGTCGGCTCGTCGAGGACGTAGACACCGCCCTTCTCGGCCATGTGGGTGGCCAGCTTGAGCCGCTGTCGCTCGCCGCCGGAGAGGGTCGTCAGCGGCTGGCCGAGGGTGAGGTAGCCAAGGCCGACGTCGGCGAGCCGCTCGAGGATGCGGTGTGCCGTCGGCGTACGGGCCTCACCGGCCGCGAAGAACTCGGCGGCCTCGGCCACCGGCATCGCCAGCACCTCGCTGATGTCCCGGTCGCCGAGGCGGTACTCGAGCACCGAGGCGTCGAACCGCCTGCCCTCGCACTCCTCGCAGGTGGTGGCGATGCCGGCCATGATCGCCAGGTCGGTGTAGATGACGCCGGCGCCGTTGCAGGTGGGGCACGCGCCCTCGGAGTTGGCGCTGAACAGGGCCGGCTTCACACCGTTGGCCTTGGCGAACGCCTTGCGGATCGGGTCGAGCAGTCCGGTGTACGTCGCCGGGTTGCTGCGCCGCGAGCCGCGGATCGCGCCCTGGTCGACCGACACGACACCCTCCGCTGCGGGGATCGAGCCGTGCACGAGCGAGCTCTTGCCGGAGCCGGCGACGCCGGTGATGACCGTCAGCACCCCGAGCGGGACGTCGACGTCGACGTCCTGCAGGTTGTTCGCCCGCGCGCCGCGGATCTGCAGCGTGCCGGTGGCCTTGCGCACCGAGTCCTTGACGGCGGCCCGGTCGTCGAAGTGGCGGCCGGTGATGGTGCCGCCGGCCCGCAGCCCCTCGACGGTGCCCTCGAAGCAGACGGTGCCGCCCGCCGTGCCGGCGCCGGGGCCGAGGTCGACCACGTGGTCGGCGATCGCGATCACCTCGGGCTTGTGCTCCACGACGAGCACGGTGTTGCCCTTGTCCCGCAGGCTCAGCAGCAGGTCGTTCATCCGCTGGATGTCATGGGGGTGCAGGCCCGTCGTGGGCTCGTCGAAGACGTAGGTGACGTCGGTGAGCGAGGAGCCGAGGTGGCGGATCATCTTGACGCGCTGGGCCTCGCCGCCCGACAGCGTGCCCGACGGCCGGTCCAGCGAGAGGTAGCCGAGGCCGATCTGGACAAACGAGTCGAGGGTCTCCCCCAGCGCCGTCAGCAGCGGCTTGACCGACGGTTCGTCGAGACCGCGGACCCATGCGGCCAGGTCGCTGATCTGCATCGTGCAGGCGTCGGCGATGCTGATCCCCTCGATCTTCGAGGACCGGGCCCCCTCGCTGAGCCGGGTGCCGTCGCAGTCGGGGCAGGTGGTGAACGTCATCGCCCGCTCGACGAAGGCACGGATGTGCGGCTGCAGGGCGTCGATGTCCTTGGACAGCATCGACTTCTGGATCTTGGGGATCAGACCCTCGTACGTCAGGTTGATGCCCTCGACCTTGATCTTGGTGGGCTCCTTGTGCAGAAGGTCGTGCAGCTCCTTCTTGGTGAACCTGCGGATCGGCTTGTCCGGGTCGAAGAAGCCACAGCCCTTGAAGATCCGGCCGTACCAGCCGTCCATGCTGTAGCCGGGGATCGTCAGCGCACCCTCGCTGAGCGACTTGCTGTCGTCGTAGAGCTGGGTCAGGTCGATGTCGGTGACCTTGCCCCGGCCCTCACAGCGCGGGCACATGCCGCCGGTGATGCTGAAGCTGCGCCGTTCCTTGACGGTCTTGCCGCCGCGCTCGACCGTGACCGCACCCGCGCCGCTGATCGAGGGGATGTTGAAGGAGAACGCCCGGGACGATCCGATGTGCGGCTGACCGAGCCGGCTGAAGAGGATGCGCAGCATCGCGTTGGCGTCGGTGGCGGTGCCGACCGTGGAGCGGGGATCGGAGCCCATCCGCTGCTGGTCGACGATGATCGCGGTCGTCAGCCCGTCCAGGACGTCGACGTCGGGGCGCGCGAGCGTGGGCATGAAGCCCTGCACGAAGGTGCTGTAGGTCTCGTTGATCAGCCGCTGCGACTCGGCGGCGATCGTGTCGAACACCAGGGAGCTCTTGCCCGAGCCGCTGACGCCGGTGAAGACGGTCAGCCGGCGCTTGGGGATCTCGACGGTGATGTCCTTGAGGTTGTTCTCACGTGCGCCGTGCACGCGGATCAGTTCGTGGCTGTCGGCAATGTGCGGCGCAGGCGACTGCGTGTCCGTCCTCTTGGTCATGCTTCTCGTCACTCCATCCCTCGGGCGGGCCCGCCTTCGCGGTCTCCACCGGTGCCGCCTGGCCGGATCCGACCGGCATCGAGGGTAACGTCCGATTTTCCTCTGTCGGACGGCACCCGTGGCGGCCACGGTAGTCGCGGCTCCGCGACCGGCGCTTCTCCATTCCTGACCGGTCCGGAGACGACCGCGGGGCGGGCCTCGGTGAGGGATCTAGGCCGCGAAGGCGTCGACGCTCGTCAGCTGTGCCGAGAGGGCCCACAGACGGGCCGCCTGCTCGGGGTCCGTCGCCCATGCCTGCACACCGAGGCGCTCGCCCTCGGGGGCGGGCTCGGCGATGTCGCAGTCCTCGAGGTAGACGCCGCCCAGGCCCTCCAGCTGGGGCGAGGTCGCCGCCCACACCTGGGTGGCCGCACCCTGCTGCGGGGACTTGAAGCCCTCGGGGTTGAGCGCGTTGCCCTGCTCGTCGATCCAGCCGCGCTCCACCATCTCCTCCTTGGGCAGGTGCCGCTGGAGCGGGGTGATGATGCCGCCGGGGTGGAGGGCGAAGGCGCGCACCCCCTTCTCCCTGCCGAGCCTGTCGAGGTGGACGGCGAACAGGACGTTCGCGGTCTTGGCCTGGCCGTAGGCCTCCCACTTGTCGTAGCCCTGCTGCCAGTGGACGTCGTTCCAGCGGATGCCGGAGAAGTGGTGGCCGCGGGAGGAGACGGAGACCACGCGGGCGCCGCCGGGTTCGATCGCCGGCCAGAGGCGGTTGACCAGGGCGTAGTGGCCGAGGTGGTTGGTGGCGAACTGCGCCTCCCAGCCGGGTCCGACCCGGGTCTCCGGGCAGGCCATGATCCCGGCGTTGTTGATCATGAAGTCGACGGTGCGTCCGGAGGCGAGGAACCGCTCGGCGAACGCCCGCACGCTCTCCAGGTCGCCCAGATCGAGCTCGTCCACCTCGACCCCGTCCAGACCCGCGAGCGCCTCCCGCGCGCTGTCCGGACGCCGCGCCGGCACGACGACCTCGGCCCCCGCCTTGGTGAGCGCCCGGGTGGTCTCCAGCCCGAGCCCCGAGTAGCCACCCGTGACGATCGCGAGCTTTCCGCCGAGGTCGATGCCCTCGAGAACCTCGTCGGCCGTACTGTCGGCCCCGAAACCCGAACCGATCTTGTGCTGTGCAGTGCTCATGACCGGAACGCTACGAATTGGAGCGCACTCGAAGTCAAGCCGAACCAGGCCGATCAGCGGATCGCCACGACCACATGGCTGTCGCCGTACTGCCAGACGGGCCCGGCGTGACCGAAGCCCGCCTGCCGCAGGAGTCGTACGTGCGCCTGCAGGGAGAGGCGGGCGGCGTTGTCCGTTCCCGACGGGGGGCGACGGGCCCGGTGTTCGGTGTAGAGGTCGGTCATGTCGGGGTCCTCGGCGATCGCCGTCCACCAGGAGGACCAGTCCTCGTGCGCGAAGGCCCGTCGGCGTTCCGCTCGGCGGTGTCCGATGTGCCCGGCGATCCGGGCGAGTCGGGCGTCGTCCTGGGGGAGGTGGTCGCCGTTGATGAGGATGCCGCCGGGGCGCAGGAGCGATGCCAGTTGGCCGTAGGTGCGGTGCAGGGTTTGCGGGGTCAGGTAGTGGAGGGCCGTCGTCGACACGGCCGCGTCGAGGGGGCGGTCGAGGCCGACAGCCTCGGTCCAGCCGTGCTCGCCGATGACCGTGTCGACGTAGCGGGCCGCGTCCGCGTGGTGGGTGCGGGCCAGCTCCAGCAGGAGCGGGTCCCGGTCCACCGCCACGATCTCCGCTTCCGGGAGCCGCCGGGCCAGGCGGGCCGCCAGCGATCCGGGGCCGCAGCCGAGGTCGACGATCAGCGGCCGGTGGGCCGCGCTCGCGGCGATGTGCTCGACCATGTCGGCGATCACCGTGAAGCGCTCCTCACGGTCGACGGCGTACCGCTCCTGCTGCCGCTCCCACCGCTCCACCCATCGCTCGGCCGTTGCCAGACTCAGCCCCATACGGTCGTGCCACCTTGTCGTCTCGCCCCGACTCCTTCACAGAGGCTACAGCTGACAACGGTTTCCATTACCTGATCGGGAGCTGATGTCACCCGAGGGTGGCAAGGACCGACAGCAGCCTGTCGATCTCCTCCATGCTGTTGTAGACGTGCAGGCTCACCCGTACCGAGTCGGCCTTCTCCCCCGCAGCGCCCTGGCAGTGGCTGTCGGAGCAGACCATGAAGCCGTGGCTGAAGAGAATGAACCCCAGGTCTCCCGAGTCGATGTCGCGGTGCCGGAAGGTGACGATGCCCTGGCGCCGCTGTACCCGTGAGTCGGCGGCGACACTCGTCCGGCAGCCGAGGATCTCGAAGGCGTCCAGGTGGCGCAGCCGGTCCGTGAGCCGGGCCGCCAGGGCGACGGTCCACCGCTCGATCCGGTCGGGCCCGGCGGCCTCCAGCCAGTCCAGCGCCGCGGCCAGGGAGGCGATGCCGACGGTGTTGGGCGTACCCGGCCAGCCGCCGGGGGCGAACGCCGGTCCGCGTGTCTGGCGTACCCAGACGGCCCCCGAGCCGGGCAGGGCCATCGCTTTGTGACCGGAGAAGACCACGAAGTCGACGTCCAACGCGGCCACGGAAACCGGCAGATGACCGACGCTCTGGGCCGCGTCCAGGCAGATGACGGCGTCCGGGCCCACCGCCTCGCGGATGCGGTGGATGTTCATGTTCCCGCCGTAGACGTGGTGCACATGGGTCACGGCGACGAACCGGGTGCGCGGCCCGGCGAGGGACGCCAGCGCCGTGTGGTCGTAGTCGCCGGACGCCTGCTGGTACGGCATCGGCAGGACGCGGACCCGCACGCCCTGGCCGGCCAGTTGCTGCCGGACCTCCAGCCAGGGCGAAATGTTGGCCTGGTGGTCGGCGACCGGGACCACGATCTCGTCGCCGTCGGCGAGGAGTTGGGGCAGCCAGTCCCGCGCGATCGCGCGCAGCCCCTCGGTGGTGCCGCTCGTGAAGTGCACGGCGGACCGCTCCGGCTCCGGGTCGCCGAGGAACCGTTTGACGCGGTCCCGGGTCTCCTCGACCAGGGCCGTGGTCCTGTTGGCCCACGTGTAGGTGCCGCGCCCGGCGTTGGCGTTGGTCGTGGTGAGGTAGGCCTGGACGGCGTCGAGTACGGCCTGTGGCTTCTGCGCGGTGGCCGCGCTGTCCAGATAGGCCAGCTCCGGGTGCCCGGCAAGGATCGGGAACTGGGCGCGCAGAGCGGTCAACTCATCGATGTCGGACGGTGCTTGAGTACGGATCCTGGGTGCCGTCATGCCACTCGGTCCCGGACCAGGGGTGCGCCGGCGTCACGCCAGGCGATGATGCCGCCGGTCAGGCTGCGGACCTCCGGGTGCCCCATGCGGGTGAGCAGCGCGGCGTAGCGGGCGGACTTCTCGCCGACCGGACAGGCGAGCAGCACCGGGCGGTTGCGGCTGAAGGGCAGGCCGCCGTGGACCAGTTCCTCGAACAGCTCGTCGACGATGTTGACCGAGCCGTCGATGTGCAGGGCGGCGTACGCGGAGGGGCTGCGCAGGTCGACCACGAGCGGCCGGCCGGTGGCGATCCATGCCCGGGCCCCGGCGACACCGACGGCCGGAGCCTCGCGCACCTCGGTGTCGGACACGTCGGCCGGTGAGTTCCTGCGGCGGGGGCGGCCGAACAGGTCCGGGCGCCGGTGACGGACGTAGCTCAGATAGCTTTCGACGCGGTCGCAGACGATGAAGACGGCCGACTGGCGCTCCGTCAGTTCGTCGTCCGCGGCCCGCAGTCGGCGGAGGGCACCGAAGTAGGCGGCTCCCCCGGTGGGGCCGGCCAGGATGCCGCACCGGCGGTTCAGCGTCAGCATGCCGTCGATCGCGTCGTCGGCGCTCACCGCGTCGATCGTGTCGTAGGTGCCCGGGTCGAACAGCCCGACCTCGCGCGCCTCGTCGATGGTGCGGATGCCGGGGATGAAGTCGGACTTGTCCGCGACCAGTCCGGCGACCCGTACGGCGGGGTCGTGTTCGCGCAGCGCGCGGGCGACGCCGGTGGAGGAACCGGCCGTGCCCACGCAGGCGATGAACCAGTCCGGGGCCCGGCCGTCCAGGTCCTTGACGATCTCCGGTCCGGTGCCGGTGAGGTGGGCCTCGGTGTTGCGCGGGTTGAAGTACTGGTCGGTGTGCAGGAAGGCACCGCCGGGTTCGGACAGCGTCCGGTGGAAGAGGGTGAGCGGGTCCTCGGTGTCGGTCGGGTCCAGGCACTCGCTCTGGCCGGGCAGTTCCTCGATCTCGGCGCCGAGCAGCAGCAGGAGGTCCTTGATCTCCGGGATGCGCATCCGGTTGGTGATGCTTCGGAAGGTCAGGCCGTGCATCCCCGCGAGGACGGCCAGCGCCTTGGCGGTGTTGCCGCTGGACAGCTCCACGACCTGCCTGCCGTCGTCGGCCGCGGCCTGCAGGTGGGGACGCGCCATGTTCCAGTTCCAGCTTGGCGTACAGGTCGATGTGGGTCAGACCGTGTACGGCCGGGTCGATGCGCACGAGCGGAGTGTTGCCGATGGCCTCGGTGATGCTGTCGTACCTCACTGCGCTCCTCCCACGGAGGTGGTCGGCCAGTACTGATCGTCCAGGCACCAGCGCCACGAATCGCCGTCCTGCCAGGCGGCGACCTTGCGGGCGACGGGCTGGTGCTGGGCGCGGGTGGCGTGGAAGTCCATGCAGTAGGCGGCGGTGTTCACGAAGGCCAGCAGGTCGCCCGGTTCGGGGCGGCGGGGCAGGAACACCGTCCGCCGGGCGATCAGGTCGGCCTCCAGGCACAGGCTGCCGAAGAGATGGACGGCGACCGGCTGCGGGGCGGGGCCGGTGCGTGCCGGGTCCCGCGGGAGGAGCAGGGGGTCCATGAGAACCCCGTGGTCCTCCAGGGCGATGTCGTCGGCCTTCGCCTCCAGCCGTACGAGAAGCTCGCCGCCGGCCTCCTGGGTGCGGACCTCCAGCACCCTCGCCAGCGTCAGCCCGCACTGGTCCAGCAGTGCCCGCCCGGGTTCGGTGTGCAGGTCGTAGAGGTGCTCCAGCAGCAGGTCGGCCAGCGGGCGGCCGCCGAACGACGCGGCCGGGTGCGCGAGGAGTTCGTCCAGGTACCGCGCCCCGGCGACCGGCCGGTGCGCGGGGTAGAGCCCGAGCGCGCCGCGCAGGGTGCCGGCCTCGTTGCGCAGCCCGTAGCCGTGCCCGCCCCAGGTCAGGGGTGCTCGGGTGCCGAGGACGGCGGCGGTCAGCTCGGTCGTGTACCGCTCCCACTGCTCGCGGTCGGCGAGGTAGTTGACGCCGAACCCGCCGCCGATGTCCACGGCCGAGGGCCGCAGTCCCCGCTCTCGGCACTCCTCCAGCACGCGCAGGCAGCCTTCGAGCGCCGTGGCCTTCTCGTCGAGGCCGGTGGTGTCCAGGTGGTACGCCACTCCCGCCGGGTCGAGGACGTCACGGTGCCGCTCGACCGCCTCCAGCAGCGGATCCAGCTCCCCTACGCGTGAGCCGAATCGGCTGCGCCGGCTCAGCATCCGCACCCCGGCGGTCTCGAACCCCGACAGCCGCAGCAGGACGCGGGCTCGGGGCAGGGCGTGCTTGCGTACGAGGGCGGCGAGCTGCTCCAGCTCGTCACGGCCGTCGACGCTGACGGTGACCGACGTACGCGCGGCCAGCCAGAGGAACTCCCGGTTCTTCGGTCCGGTGGCGGTGATGCGGTCGGGGGTGAATCCGGCGCCGAGCGCGTGCTGCAGCTCGCCCAGTGACGCGACGTCCACGCCCGCGTCCGTCGCGGCCAGCCGCCTCAGCAGGGCACTGGACCGGTTGGCCTTGTGGGCGAAGAAGACCTGGCCGGAGAGGTGATGGCGGCGGTACACCGATCGGAAGCGCTCCAGATTCGCGGCGATCTGGTCGGGAACGACCGCGTGCAGCGGCGACCCGAGCGCTTCCACGAGCGTGTGCGGCAGCTCGCCGGACTCCGCCAGCGAGCGCAGCCGCGGTTCCAGCCGCGGATGGAGAAACAGGGGGCTGCCCGCCCATGCCTGGTCCCTCCCCCCGTACCCGGGCCCGGCACCCCGGGCACGGCCGACCACTCCCCGCAGCTCGCCGTATGACCCTCTTCCCCCATCCGATCGGTTTACGCCCCGTACCTCCTCTAGTGGGAGCAAGTCGGCAGGTTTTCGCCGGAGCCCGGTCCGGGGAGCTCCGCACGTGCGGGTGCCGCTCCGGGCCGCCGGTAGACGTACGGCGGTGGCTCCACCCTGCCGCCGTCGGCCAACTCGCGGACGAGGTGGTGGTCCGGCGACAGCGCGCACGCCGGGTCGGTGCGGGCGGCGTCGCCGGTGAGCGCGAACGCCTGGCAGCGGCAGCCGCCGAAGTCCTCCTCCTGGCGGGGACAGCCGCTGCAGGGGCCCGTCATCCACTCGGTGCCGCGGAAGCGGTTGAAGGCCGGGGACTGCTCCCAGATCCAGGCGAGCGCATGGTCACGGACGTTGGGCGGCTGCAGGTCGGACAGGGAGGCGGCCGCCGGGCAGGGCAGGACGGTTCCGTCGGGTGCGACGGTGAGCGAGACCGCTCCCCAGCCGCCCATGCACGGCTTGGCGACGCCGTCGAAGTAGTCGGGCACGACCCAGACCAGGTCGATGCGGCCGGCGAGCCGCTCCCGCCAGTGTCCGACGGACTCCCGGGCGCGGGCGAGCTGGTCGCGGGTGGGCAGCAGCGCGGTGCGGTTGAGCAGGCCCCAGCCGTAGAACTGCGTGTTGGCCAGCTCGATGCGGTCGACGCCCCAGCCCACGCCCAGCTCGACGAGGGCGTCGAGGGCGTCGAGGTTGTCGCGGTGCAGGACGACGTTGAGGCCGAGCGGGAGGCCGGCCCCGCGGACGAGGGCCGCGGCCCGTTCCTTCGCGGCGAACGAGGACCGGCGGCCGGCGATCCGGTCGTTGGCCCGTGGATCGGCGTGCTGGACGGAGAGCTGGACACTGCGCAGCCCGGCCGTGGTGAGCGCGGCCAGCCGGTCCTCGTCCAGGCCGGTGCCGCTCGTCACCAGCTGGGTGTAGATCCCGGCGGACTCCGCGGCGGCGACGATCTGCTCCAGGTCGGGGCGCAGCAGGGGCTCGCCGCCGGAGAGGTGCGTGTGCACGACGCCCAGCTCGGCGGCCTGACGCAGCACGTCCGCCCACTCCCCGCCGCTCAGCTCGCTCGAACGGCGGGCGAGTTCCAGCGGGTTGGAGCAGTACGGGCAGTGCAGCGGGCAGGCGTGGGTGAGTTCGGCGAGCAGGGCCCAGGGGCGTGCGGGGTTCGTGGGGCCGGTCACTTGAGCCAGCCCTCCTGTCGCAGGCGGTCGAGGAAGGAGGGGACGGTGGTGGCCACCGGGGCGCCGGGGAACCGCTCGGCGAGCTCGCCGACGATCCCGGGCACCGTGCGGGTGCCGTCGCACAGGCCGACGATCACGCCGGCATGTCCCTCCAGGACGACCACGCGTTCCGGCAGGACCAGCAGGTCCGCGCCGCGCACGGTGTCGTGCCGCAGCATCAGCGAGGGGGCGAGGGCGGGGCACCAGGTGTTCTCGGGCTCCGGGATCACTTCGGCTCCCGTCGGTCGCCCTGTCCGTGGCGATCGGCCTGGTCGAGGCCGGCCGCCCACTCGTCCTGCCCGGCGTTCTCGGGCCGTCCCGCGTGCT
Organism: Streptomyces sp. NPDC101165; assembly: GCF_044768135.1. Classification (NCBI taxonomy): domain Bacteria; kingdom Bacillati; phylum Actinomycetota; class Actinomycetes; order Kitasatosporales; family Streptomycetaceae; genus Streptomyces; species Streptomyces sp. NPDC101165. Next base: position 142,302 of record NZ_JBIWPG010000010.1, read on the forward strand.
GCACGGCGTCGAGCAGGGACCACAGCACGTCGCACTTGAAGGAGAGCGCGGCCAGCGCCTTCTCCTGGTCCGTGCGGGTACGGGCCCACTGGAGCACGAGGTCGAGCGCCTCGGTGCTGTCGCGCCGACCCTGGTCGACGCGCGTGCGGAAGTAGCCGAGTCCCTCCGCCGCGATCCAGGGATAGTGGCGCTCGAACGCCTCGATGCGCCGGCGCATGAGGTCGGGGGCGGTCAGCTCGGTGAGCGAGGCGGCGACGGCCTCCAGGGTCGGGCGCAGGCGGCAGAAGTTCACGTAGCCGTCCACCGCCAGCCGTACGCCGGGCAGCACGGCCTCGCCCGACAGCAGGGTCCGGCGGTCCAGGCCGGCCGCCTCGCCGAGCCGCAGCCAGCGCTCGATGCCGCCCTCGCCCTCGCTGCGCCCGTCGTGGTCCTCGATCCGCCGCAGCCACACGCGCCGCAGCCACGGCGAGTCCAGCTTGGCGGTGATCAGGGCGTCCTTGACGGGGATGTGGCGCTGGTAGTGGAAGCGGTTGACGATCCAGGAGCGCACCTCGGCCTGGGTGAGGTCGCCCTGGTGCATGCGGATGTTGAAGGGATGGCGGTCGTGGTAGCGCGCCTCACCCACCGCGCGCAGGCGGGCCTCGAACTCGGCGGGGCTCCAGGGTTCCGTCAGCGGGGCAAGTGTCGTGGTCACAGCTCGATCACCATTCCGTCGTCGGCGACCTCGACGCCCAGCCGGGCGAGCTGCTTGTGCTGCGGCGCGGCGGGGTCGACGAGGGGGTTCGTGTTGTTGAGGTGCGTGTAGAGACAGCGGGCGGACAGCGTGGCGAGGATGCCGGCGGTGCCGTCCGGTCCGTCGATGGGCAGGTGGCCCATGCCCGTGGCGGTGCGGGCGGAGATGCCGGTACGACGGGGCTCCTCGTCGTCCCAGAAGGTTCCGTCGACGATGACGCAGTCGGCCTCGGCGGCGGCGCGGTGCAGCGCGTCGGACCAGGTCGCCACGGCGGGGGCGTAGAGGGCGGACCTGCCGGTGGCCGGCTCGTACAGGCGCAGCGCGACGACCCAGGCGTCGTGCCCGGGGGCGTCGGTGGCGTATCTCGGGCGCTTGTCCGAGACGGGTACGGCGCTGATCAGTACGCCGGATGCGGGCGGGCCGGCGGCGTCGGCACGCAGCGGCTGCGCCCCCCGGGGCTCCAGTTCCCGCCAGGTCAGGGCGGTGTAGGGGGCGAGCACCTCGCCGAGGTGCAGGCGGTCCTCGAGTGCCTGGCGGACCGGGGCGGTGGTGAGGAGGTCCAGGCCGTCCGCCTCGCGCAGCCGCCAGATGCCCAGCGTGTGGTCGAGTTCGGCGTCGGTGAGGACCACTCCGGCGATCGGCGTCTGCCGGGGTCCGGGCCCGGGGTGGAGGTCCGGGTGGGCCTCGATCTGGTCGCCGATGTCGGGGGTGGCGTTGACGAGGTACCAGCGGCCCTCGTCGGCGCGGACGGCCAGCGAGGCGTGCCTGCGGCGCCGCACACAGTGGGCGCGTGCCCCGGAGCATCCGGGGCACGCGCAGTTCCACTGGGGGATGCCGCCGCCGGCGGCGGTGCCGAGTACCTGCAGCAGCATGCCGGCGGCTAGCGGACGTTGAGCGAGTAGGCGGTGACCTCGAGCGCGGTGTCGACGATCGTGTACCCGGGGGTCTGCCACTCGGTCCGGCCGGCCTCCTCGGCGGTGGTCCTGGCCGGCTGTTCGATGGGTTCGACGGCTTCGTTCATGGTGCGTGCCTTCCTTTCGGCAGGGGTGAGTTCGCCCCCTTGTTCAGGAGGGGGTCGTCACTTGATGGTCACTTTGAGGAGGAGGTCCTTCGCGGTGCCGCGGTCGCTCGTGCCCAGCCAGAGCTGGTCGGCGCCGGGTACCTTGGCCAGCGCCCGCAACCGGCCGTAGGCGCCGTTGTAGTACGCCGTCGCCGGCAGGACGCCCTGGCCGGTGGAGTCGATCGGGATCCGCCACAGCCTCTTGCCGCTGAGCGTCGTGGCGTAGATGACGTTCTTGACGATCGCGATCTGGGCGGGCACGCCCCCCTGGTCCGGCTTCCAGACCATCTTGGGGTTCTTCGTTCCCGCGACGGAGCAGCCGCCCTCGCACTGGGGCCAGCCGTAGTTCCCGCCCGGCTTGACGAGGTTGAGTTCGTCCCAGGTCGACTCGCCGATCTCGGTCTCCCACAACCGTCCGTTGCGGTCCCAGGCCAGGCCCTGGGGGTTGCGGTGGCCGTAGCTGTAGACGCGCGTTCCGAACGGGTTTCCGGGAGCGGCGGCACCGCTCTTGGTGATCCGCAGGATCTTTCCGTTGAGCGACTTCTTGTCCTGGGCCAGCTTCGACTGCTGCGCGTCGCCGGTGGTGACGTAGAGGTAGCCGTCCGGTCCGAAGGCGATCTTTCCGCCGTTGTGCTGCGTGTCCCTGACGATTCCGGTGAGAATCGGGGTGTAGCCGCTCAGCGAGGTGCCGTTGAAGTTCATCCGGACCACGCGGTTGTCGGCGGACGTGGTCTCCATGAAGAAGACGGCCTTGTCCGTGGTCCCGTTCCAGGTGGGTGACGCGGCGACACCCAGCAGGCCGCCCTTGTCCTGCGTCGCCTGGCTCCACACCGCGTTCGGGACGGTGCCGACCTTCTTCTTGGCCCCGTCGAGGGCGACCTTCCAGACCGCGCCGGTGTCGCGTTCGGTCACCAGCGCGGACTTCTTGCCCGGCAGGAACGAGATCCCCCAGGGGGTCGTCAACGTGGCCGAGAGCGTGCTGACACCGGACGGTGTGCCCTCACGGTGCGCGCCGGATCCGCTGTCCTGCGCGCGGGGGACGGACGGCGGTCCCGCGGCGGTCGCGGTCGACTGGCCCACGCCGACGGCCACCACAGCGGCGACAGCGGTGATCGCGGCCAGGCCCGGACGGACCCGGTGCAGCGCCGAATGCGCCAAGCGTGACATCCACATGCCTTTCCTGTCGTGGGGCGCGACCGCGTGATTGCCAACGGAAAACGGCGCGCCCGACTGCGATACACGGGTTGGTGCTCATTACTGCGCCGCAGCGTGGTGAACCCGGTGAAAAGGGCGGGACCGAAGCGTGGCAATGACTCCTTTCTGGAGTATTAGGCGCCCACGGAATCTCTGGCCACCTGGATCCCCCCATCCTGCTGAAGGACGGATCCCCCCATCCTGCTGAAGGGCCGTAATGTCCCTCCCACGAGTGACCCGTCGTCATGGCAGGTGGCGGGGCAGCGGGGCCGCCGCCGGTCGGGTCTACCGTTTGGCGCAGCCGGTGTGGTCGCTGCCGGAGGGGGCCGGCGAGTCCGGGGACGCAGAAGTCGTCGCGGGGGTCGGCTCGGGTGTCGCGGTGGGTGTCGGGCTCGGGGACGAGGTCGGAGAAGGAGCCGGGGACGAGGTCGGGCCGACGCAGGGGGGCGCGGTGGTGGGGGATGGCGGCTGGGGCGAGTCGCCGGCGTCGGGCTTGTCGACGCAGTCGACGAAGCGCACGAAGCGGGGCCGTTCGGTGCCGTCGGCGGGGACCGCGAAGTCACCGGCCGCGTGGCTGCGGAGCAGGCACATGTCGTAGCGGGCGAGCGGCGGGAGGGCGTCCTGCGCGGTGGTGGTCCGGTACTCGTGGCGGCCGACCAGCTGGCAGGAGTCGTAACGGATCAGCGGTCCCCGGGGACCCACCGCGTAGCGGTGCGGGCGGACTTCGGCGGAGAAGTCCCGGTAGGCGAAGGCGGTGTCGTCGCAGTCGCTGAAGTGGACCGTTCCGCTTTTCCACACGCAGTCGATGACCCGCACGTCGGGATTGCGCACCTCGAAGCGGATGTCCTCGGCGTGGAACCGCTGCACCGAGTCGTGGTGCACGTTGACGGGAAAGCGGAAGAACGTGCTCGTGGTGCCGTATTCCGGAGTGCTCTCCGGGCGTTTGCCGGTGATGATGTACGAGCCGCCCCGGCAGGTGATCGAACCGCCGTAGGGGAACTCCAGGAAGTTGCCCCAGTCGTATTCGACCTTCATGTCGGTGAACCAGTAGTTGAGGAACTGGTCCTGGTCGTTCGGATGGTCCTTCTCGCGCGCCGAGAGCCCGGAATACAGAAAGGCCCGGCGATAGCTGCCGCCGACCCGGCACGCCTCCCACCGCATCTCCGAGTTGGTGTCCGTGCCGTCCAGGGCGAGCCCGTACTCCCATTCCCCCATCCATTCGCACTCGGAGAACCGGTAGTCCTGCGCCTGCCCGGTCGAGTACGAGCTGAAGAAGGAGGCGCCGGGCGTGTCCGAGCGGAACTGCATGCGTTCGAAGGAGAGGTTCGACCAGACGTCCTCGTTGCGGCAGAGATAGGAGCCCGGGCCGGTGTCCGGGCGGAAGACGAGGGTCGTCATCCGCTTGCCCGCTCCGGCGAAGCGCAGGCCGTTCGCGGGCCGCGGCGGAGCGACGCCGTTCAGCAACGCCTTCGGACGGGTGATGAGGAAGTCGCCGGCGGGGATCTCGATCACCACGCGGCCGACGCCCTGGGAGACGCGGGCGGCGGCGTAGGTGTAGGCGACCTCGAACGCCGCACTGGCGTCGGTCCGCCCGTCGCCCACCGCCCCGAGGTCGGCCACGTTGACCACGGTCTCCGTCTCGGCCTTGGAACGTCTGCGCCCGGAAAGGGCGACGGCGGGCGCGGTGTGGGTGGACAGAGCCGTCGCGGCCAGCACCGACGCTCCGCCACGCAGGAGATGCCGGCGGCTGACACGGGACCTTTCACCACCCGCTTCTGTCATAATCTCCTTCTTTCCAAGCACTTACCCTAATAAGGTGGGAAATGACCGAGTTTGCCGAAGTACTCAGGCAGTTGTCGTCGGCACAGAAGCCCGCGAAGGGAACGTCGGTCTACACCGAGTTCGTCAACCGTCCGGCCGGCCGGGTCCTGGCCGCGCTGGCCTACCGGATCGGGGCGACACCCAATCAGCTGACCGTGCTCGGCGCCCTGTTCACTTTTCCGGCCCTGGCCGCCGTGGCCCTGCTGCCGCCGGCTCCGGTGATGGCGCTCTGCGTCGGTACGGCCATGGCCGTCGGGTTCGCCCTGGACGCGGCGGACGGTCAGCTCGCGCGCGGCCAGCGCTCGGGGAGTCCGTCCGGCGAGTGGCTGGACCATGTGCTGGACTGCGTCAAGCTCGTCACCCTGCACCTCGTGGTGCTGGTGTCGTTCTACCGGTTCTTCACGCTGCCCGGCCCGGCCTTCCTGCTGGCACCGATGGTCTTCCAGCTCGCTGCCGTGGTGATCTTCTTCGGCGGGATCCTGACCGAGAAGCTCAAGCGGCGGACCACGGACGGCGGACCGGCGAGGTCGAACCGGGCGCTGTGGTCCGTGTTGCTCCTGCCGGTCGACTACGGCGTGACCTGCATCAGCTTTCTATTCCTGGGGAGTCAGCACATCTTCCTTGCGGTGTACTGCACCCTGCTGCTGGCCCATGTCCTGTTCATGGCCGCCTTTCTGGTCAAGTGGTTCCGCGAGCTGCGCTGAGGGGATCTCCGGCGGCCCCTGCCGGGAGAGCAGTTCCAGGGCACCGCGCAGCAGTGTGCTGGAGGTGTGCATGGTGTAAGGGAAGTAGACGACTTCGACGCCGACCTGCCCGAAGCGCCGTTCGAGCACTTCCCACTTGGGCGTTCCCCGCCAGTCGTCGCCCTTGAAGATGACGTGGAAGCCGATCTGCCTCCACATCTCCAGCTTGTCCTCCTCCGGCTCGATGACGGCCGCGTCGACGCAGCGCAGGCTGCGCACGATCTCCAGGCGTTCGGAGAGCGGGACGACCGGCGTCCTGCCCTTGAGGCGCCTGGCCAGGTCGTCGGAGGTGACTCCGGCCACGAGGCGGTCGCACTGCTCGCGCGCCTTGCGCAGGATGTTGAGGTGTCCGATGTGGAACAGGTCGTAGACGCCGGGCGCGTATCCGATGCGTGTCATGTGCGCGTGTCACCCGCCGCCCTGGCGGTGGCCTTCGTGGGCACGGTCACGTTCAGGGAGCGGGACTTCCGCGAGGTGTTCGTCCCGTCCGTGACCTCGATCCGGTACCGGTGACGCGTACCGGCGCGCACGGAGTCGGTGTAGCTCAGCCACGGGCGGTCCCAGTAGGTCGACGACGAAGTCCGCCGGGCGACGAGTCGCCCGTCCCGGTAGAGCCGGTAGGTCAGCGCCGCGGTGGTCCGGTCCCAGGAGGCCTGCCAGCGGAGGGTGACCTTTCCGGGGCTCGCGGCGGAGACCGAGAGGGCGGGAGCCTTCGGCGCGACGGTGCCGGGGCCGGCCCCGAAGCGGGTGAGGCCCTGCTGCGGCCGGTCGTTGACCTGCCCGAACTCGCCGCCCACCCAGAGGATTCCGCGCGCGACGGCCAGGGCTCGGGGCCCGACCCCCGCCACGCCCTTCCCCTCTCCTTCGTCGGTGTCGGGGAACCAGTGCAGGATCGTGCGGTTGTCCGGCGACTGGGCCAGCAGGTGCTGCCGGTCGTGCCGGTCGGGGAAACCGCCGGGGGTGTCGGTGCAGTCGTGTGCGTGCGAGGCGCTGTAGAGAACGCCCTTGTAGGGCAGGACGGCCTGCGTGGCGCCCAGGCAGGTGTCCTTCCACACCGTGGCGTCGTCGCTGAGCCAGCCCGCGATGCGGCCGTCGAAGACGCCCTCGCCGGTGCCTTCGGCCCCCACGTAGAAGCGGGTGCCGTCGTGCGCGATCGACTTCACCGCCGACTTGGGCGGCAGCCAGTCCGGATAGGTGTGCGCCAGCCGGCCGGTGGTGGGATTCAGGGCGGCCAGCGAGTGCGCCCGCTGTCCGTCGACCCACTCGAACTCGCCGCCGACGTAGAGCTTTTCGTGTGCGGGCACGACCGACAGGGCGCGCACCGGAGCGTCGATGTCCGCCTGGAACGGCAGCAGGGTGCCCGCGGGGGTGAGGGCGGCGACGTGGTTCCTGCTGCGGCCGTCGACCAGGTCGAAGTCACCGCCGAGGTACACCGTCCGGTCCGTGGTGTCGATCGCCCGGACGGTCGCGGACACCGCCGGGCGGAAGTCCTTGCGCAGTGTGCAGCCAGCCGTGTTCAGGGCCACGGCGCTCGCCACACCGGTGGACCGGACATGGTCGAAGGAGCCGCCCACGTACAGCACCCGGCCGTCGGGCGAGGCCTTGAGGGCGCGTACGGTTGCCTCGCCGCCGGTGAACGACGGCGCGCAGGGCAGCAGGGCACCGGTGACCGCGTCGAACGCGGCGAAGTTGTGGCGCCGGACCTCCCTGGTGCCGGGTGCGGCACCCGGCGGCCGTACCGAGGTGAAGGTTCCCCCGACGTAGACGACACGGCCCACGGAGGCCAGTGACCAGACGATGCCGTTCGTCTGCCAGGTGGCCAGTGGATCGGCGCTGAACGCGGGCTTGGGCGCTCTGCCGGCGGCCATCGCGAAGGACGGGTCGAGCAAGGCGGTGGAGCAGCAGACCGTGACGGCGACAGCCCTGGTGGCCGCCTTCGTCGGGAGCTTTCTCAGGCGCAAGGGACACCCCGGGTAGCAGTGCTGTGGGCGGCACGCGGGGAATGGGGCGGGGCTTCGCGAGCCCGGACCGTGCGACCCTGCCTCGGCTCATGCGGCGCGACGGCGCAGCACAACGACCAGCTCGCTCACTCCCAGCGACTTTCGATACCACCACAAAGTAGTACCGAATACACACATTCCAAAGGTCATCCCCACGGCGAGTCCTGACGGAGTGTCACCACCCAGCATGCGCACGGCCGCCAGCACCACCGAGACGGCCAGGGCGACGCCGAGGGCGGTGGTGTAGCCGCGGTCGACGGTCCTGAAGCCGAGGCGCAGGCGGATGAGCAGGGCGGCCAAGAGGTTCTCCACGATGATGGCCGCACCCCAGGACACGGCGGCACCTAGGACGCCCCACACCGGCACGGCGAGAATGCCGACGGTCAGCTGCACCGCGAACGCCACAGCGGTGACGACCAGGTGCCAGGAGCTCTTGCCCGCCATGAGGAGCACGGTCTGGGCGTTGCCGACCGCGACGTTGATCAACGAGGCCACGCACAGCACGACCAGGGCGGGTGCGCCGGCGACGAACTCCGGGCCGAAGACCGAGAGGACGGTCCGGGGGAAGCCGGCGACCAGGACGAACAGCGGCCACGAGAAGAGCACGATCCAGCAGGTCGAGACGCGGTGCAGATGGCGGGCCCCGGAGACCTGGTCGACGGCGAGCAGCCGGCTGATCTCAGGTGCCACGGCCAGCCGGACGGCGAGTTGCAGCAGGGTGCCCGCGGTGACCACGCGGCCGATGGCGGTGTAGACGCCCGCCTCGGTGCTGGTGGCCAGTGCCGAGAGCAGGATGACACCGACCCAGACCGCGCTGATGTCGAAGATGGACGAGACCGCGCGGGGCGCGGCGAAGCTCCAGAAGGAGCGCCAGGGCGCGGCCCCGCGCTCGGCGGGATGTTCCGTGCCGCGCAGGGCACGGCAGCGGCGCAGGGACAGCCAGGCGGCCACGGTGCCGGCCAGCGCGGGCAGCAGCCAGGCCGCGGCCAGGGGCAGCATCCCGGGCGCGTAGTACGCCACCGGGACGGCGATCAGCACCCGCAGCACGGGCTTGCCGATCTGCTCGACGCCCACGAACGGCACCACCGTGCCGTGGCCCTGGGTGGCACCGAGCAGGACCAGTCCGACGGTGGCGACGGGCAGGAACAGCGCGAAGAGCCGGACCAGCGTGACCGCGTCGGCCGGTCGCAGGTGGGGCAGGAGGGTGGTGGCCACCGCCGGGAACAGCAGCAGCGGCAGGGCGGCCGCGGTGCTGGCCACGGCCGCGGGCACGACGGCCGCGCGCAGCAGGGCGCCCACCGATCGGCCGCCGTTGACGGCGAGGTCGCGCGAGACGCAGCGGACGAGCCCGGTGTCGGAACCGAGCTTGCAGGTGTTGCTGAGGATGGTGAACAGGGCCACGCCCGTGAAGACCGCTCCCGCGCCGTGCGCTCCGGCGGCGCGGGTGATCAGACCGACGAGGAAAAAGGCGAAGACGGCGTTCGCCGCGGAACCCGCCACGCCCCACCAGCCGCCCCGTGCGGCAGCGGCGACCCCGCTCGGGGCGGTGGCCCCGGCGGGGGTGGCAGCGGTCGCGTCGGAGGCGGTCACCCGCGGGAGACCGTGAGGGTGTCGTCCTGCGCGGGGAGTTCCACGATCGGCGTGGCGGGGTCCACCACCGGACGGCGCTTGGGCCGGCGGCGCAGGACGTCGCGGAGGCCGCGCGCGCGACCGGCGTCGAGCACGGCGCCGAGGAGGTTCCCGCCCGAGCAGCTGATCAGCTCGTGCGCCCGCTTGAGGTCGCCGCGCCGGGTTGCGTCGAGGTCGGTGACCAGGAGGACGCCGTCGACCCGCTGGGCGACGGCGAGCGCGTCGGCGTGCTCCAGGAGCGGCCGGGTGACGACGACCGCGGAGCCGGAGTCGGCAGCGGGCAGTACCCGGTGGACCGCGGCGGACACGCCCGCCTGGACCTGCGAACCGGTGCTGCCGCTGGAGCGGCAGACGAACCGCCCGGCGGTTCCGGCGTCGACGATGAGGCTCCCCTGGGGCAGGGCCTCCTCCTCGGTCGTGCGGGCATCGTCCGGTACGAGCGGCAGTCGGGTCGCGAGGCCGAGCGTGCCGGGGTCGGCGTCCACCAGCAGCACCTCCTCGCCGCACTCGGCTAGGGCCGCGGCCAGGTTGACGGCCACCTCCCCGGTGGCGGCACCGCGCCGGGGGGCCACGACGAGCAGGCGGCCGGCGCCGGACGCGAGGCCGGTCTGGCGCAGCCGGTAGGCCAGGGCGCGGTAGGCCTCCGTGCGGTCACCGCCGGTGCGGCCGACCGTCAGCAGGGCCTCGGCCCTCCGGCGCTCGGAGGGCAGCATGCCGAGGACCGGAGCACGCAGCGCGGCCCGGACCTCGTCGGCCGAGCGGACCCGGGAGTCGAGGGCGGAACGCAGCCAGGCCAGCAGGATGCCGAGGGCGAGACCGCTCGCCAGTCCTAGCACGAGCAGGTTCGACATGCCCGGCCCCGAGGGCTTGGTCGGTGCCTCGCCGCTGCGGACGATGTCGCCCCCAGTGGTGTCACGGGAGTTGATGTCGGAGACCCGCTTGTGCAGGGTGGCGATCTCGCTCTGTGCGGCGGAGTCCGTGGACTCGCCGTCGTCGGTCTTCGTCTTGGCCGCCTGCTTGGTCACCGCGGCGATCTGCTGCTCCACGCCCTGGGTGGCCCGCTGCACGGCGGCGTCGTTACGGCCCTTGCGGTCGGCCAGGTAGGCATCGGCGAAGGCGTTCGCGCCGCGCGCCGCCCGCCCGGGGCTGTTGGCGGTGAACTCGAAGCGGAGAACCTGGGACTTGGCCGGGTTGGTGACCCGCAGCCGGTCCTGGAGCGCGCCGGCATGGCTCGCGGGCTGTCGCAGGGTGTGCGCCGCGCGGATGGCGACCGCGGCGCTGGCGGCGATCTGCTGCTCGGTGCCCATGCTGACCTGGTTGTCCGCGGCCACGGCGACCGTGCCGAAGGGGTCGGTGGTGGAGCGCACCAGGACTTCGCTGGTGGAGGTGTAGGTGTGGGCGCGGGCCAGTGCCAGGGCCGCTCCGCCGAGCAGTCCCAGGACGATCCCCAACGCGATCACGGCGCGGTGGCGCAGGAGTCGGCGCAGTTGGTCGCGTAGCTGGTCCGGCTCGTCGTACCGGTCGTCGAAGTGGAAGGGGCCGGTCACGAGGGCCCTCCTGTTCCGGGGATCGATGCGTGACGGGTGGGTGCGGCCGGCATCGCCGCTGAGCGGAATCGGGATGCCCGGGCCGTGGGGGTGGTGATGAGCAGCGGAACGGTCATCAGCAGCATCAGCGGGCCCACGATGCCGAGCAGGCTGCCGCGCAGGAAGACCATCTGGTAGAAGGCGAAGGCCGGGACCAGCAGCGCCGCGAGGGTGCCCGGCCGGTCGCGGAGCCGGTGCCGTACGTCGTCCATCCGGCGGCCGGCCGCGCCGAGCAGGAAGAACACGACGGCCACCGCGGGCGGGCCGGCCCACAGGTAGCTCTCGATCCACAACGGCGCCGAAAGATTGAGGAAGTCGTAGCCCGCGTACTGGGCCAGGGTGATTCCGGTGTCCTCGGGTTTGTCCGGCCACATCGAGCGCGGGACCAGGAACAGCGGGGGACCCAGCGCGCTCTGGGGCGAGAACCCCTTTTCCCGCGCGTAGTCGATGCCGGTCTGTACCTGCTGGAAGGCGTCGTAGTCGCCGTTGGTGGTGAACTGCTCGGCGAGGGAGACGACGGCGATCTGTTCCCGGTCGCTGTAGCGGAAGTAGTCGCTGTAGGGGAAGACGAGCAGCACGGCCGTCATGAGGGTGGCCGCGACGGCGCGGAAGGCGCGGGGCCGGCACAGCCGGGGCACGGTGAACAGCAGGGTGAGCAGCACCGTGCCGGCCCAGAACCTCGGCTTGCTGACAGGGTTGTTGACGACGACGTTCAGGGCCAGGAGCAGCGGCAGCAGCAGCCGGCGGACGCCGCGCAGCAGCCGGTCGCCGCCGCGCAGCCGGGGCACGTGCAGCAGACCCAGCAGGGCCCAGAACGCGGGTACGGACAGCGACCAGTTGCGCAGGGCCATCACAAAGGCGTCCTGCGCGTTGTCCATGGCGCCGGCTTCGCGCAGGGCCTGACGGCTCGTGAAGTAGGCGCCCAGGCCGCCTGGTTGGGCGGGAATCAGCAGTACCGCGAGGACGAGCGCGAGTCCGCAGAGCGCGATGAGGCGCCAGGGCGCGAGACGGCGGGACAGCAGCCGTTCCACCACGCCGGGTGAGGTGACTTCCGGACGAGCGGCGAGCGAACGTTCCCGGCGGGCGGCGAAGGCCGTTCCCGCGGTGTGGGCGAGGAGCCCGAGTTCGATGACGGCCACGGCCATCAGGGCGGTGCCTTCACCGGCCCGGTAGGCCCACGGGTACGTGTCGGTGGCGAGCATGGCCAGGGGTGCCAGACCGAGCCAGATGTAGGCGAAGACCCAGAAGCCGAGGGCGACGAGGCGCACCGTGGTCGCGGTGAGCACGCGGGTGAGCGTCACACCGGTGTGCGTCACGACGACGGCCTGCAGGGCGAGAGCCGTCGACAGATGCGCGCCGTACGACTGGAGGATCAGGCCCGGCAGCAGGACGATCAGCGCCACGGTCCAGAGCGAGACCGCGGCCACGTTGCGGACGCAGGCGTCCCGCATCCCGACTTCTGCGCCGCTCGGATATTTCAACTGAACCTTCATCAACAGCTTTATAACGCCCATTTCTCCTGATTCCGCACAGGCGCGCGCGAATCCACAGCTCCACAAAGCCCTGCGCGAGCCCAGTCATCGGGTGACGAGGGCATTCGGAGCGGCGCGCCATTTGCCCCAAATCAGGACAAATGTGTATTGCTTATCGGACCAGATTCCCCGACAGAGGAGTTGCCGATGAGCAAGCAGGTGGACGTCGTCGTTGCCGGTGGCGGGGGATTCATCGGCGGACATCTGGTGGGCGCACTGCTGCACCAGGGGCTGACCGTCCGCTCCGTCGACATCAAGCCCCGGCAGGAGTGGTACCAGGTCCACGACGGCGCGGAGAACGTGATCGCCGACCTGTCGCTCCTGGAGAACGCGCGGGCGGGCGTCCGGGGCGCGCGGCAGGTGTACATGCTCGCCGCCGACATGGGCGGCATGGGCTTCATCGAGAACAACAAGGCCGCCTGCATGATGTCGGTGCTGACCAGCACGCACATGCTGAAGGCCGCGCACGAGCACGACGTGGAACGGTACTTCTACTCGTCCTCCGCCTGCGTCTACGCCGCCGGCAAGCAGACCGACCCGAACGTCACCGCGCTGCGGGAGGAGGACGCCTATCCGGCACAGCCGGAGGACGGCTACGGCTGGGAGAAGCTCTTCTCCGAGCGCATGTGCCGCCACTTCGCGGAGGACTACGGGTTCGTCTCGCGTGTCGCCCGCTACCACAACGTGTACGGCCCGCACGGCACATGGGACGGCGGCCGCGAGAAGGCCCCGGCCGCGGTCTGCCGGAAGATCGCCGAGGCGGTCATCTCCGGGGACCACAGCATCGAGATCTGGGGCGACGGACTGCAGACCCGTTCCTTCATGTACATCGACGACTGCCTGCACGGCACTCGGATGATCATGAGCGGGGACAGCGACGTACCGGTCAACCTCGGCTCCTCGGAGCTGGTGACCATCAACCAACTCGTCGACATCGTCGAGGAGATCGCGGGCATCCGCTGCGACCGCAGCTACCGGTTCGACGCCCCGCAGGGCGTGCGGGGCCGCAACTCCGACAACACCCTCATCCGCGAGATCCACGGCTGGGAACCGTCGATCTCCCTGGCCGACGGTCTGGAGAAGACTTACGCCTGGGTCTACGACCAGGTCAAGCGCTCCCACCAGTGAACCCCGAGCACGTGCGAGGACATGAAGAACCGATGAGGATCCTCGTCCACGACTACAGCGGCCATCCGTTCCAGGCTCAACTGAGTCGGGAGTTGGCACGCCGCGATCACGATGTCGTCCACTCGACGTGTACGGCCTACGTCTCCGGCAAGGGCAACCTCACCGGAGACTCCCCCGGCCTCCGCTTTGTCACCATCGGGGACACGACCCAGCTGAACAAGGAGGCCTACTTCCACCGGCTGCACAAGGAGACCCGGCTGGGCCTCGAACTGGCCCGGCAGGTACGGCGCGAGAAGCCCGACGTGGTGCTACTGGCCAACCTGCCGATCCCGGTGCTGGTCGTGACCGCCGTCGTCCTGGGGAGGCTGCGCATCCCGTGGGTGTTGTGGCATCAGGACGTGACCGCGGTCGCCTTGAAGAGCTTCGCCGCCGCACAGGTCGCGAAGTCGATGGGCCTCGCCGCCAAGGTCTTCGGGGCGGGCGAGAAGTGGGCGGCCCGCCAGGCCTCGGCCGTCGTGGTGATCGCCGACTCCTTCGTGCGGGTCCACGAACGGTGGGGCACCGCCGGCAAGGTCACCGTCATCCCCAACTGGGCACCGTTGGACGAGATCGTCCCGGTGGCACGGACCAACGCCTGGTCGACGGAGCACGGTCTGAACGACGTGCGGACGGTGCTGTACTCCGGCACGCTGGGTCTGAAACACAACCCGGTGCTGCTGGTGCAGCTGGCCGAACGGCTGCGGGACCAGGGTGATCCGGTTCGGCTCGTCGTCGTCAACGACGGCCCTGCCGTGCCCGTTCTCAGGGAGGCCGCCGCGGCCCGCGGGGTCGACCTGACCCTGCTGCCCTTCCAGCCCTACGAGCGGCTGCCCGAGGTGCTGGGCACGGGCGATGTCCTCGTGGTCCTCCTGGGGCCGGACGCGGGGCAGTTCTCGGTTCCGTCCAAGACCCTGTCGTATCTCTGTGCCGGGCGGCCGGTGCTCGGCCTGTTGCCCGCCGACAACCTCGCCGCGCAACTGCTCCATCATGCGGGGTCGGCGGTCCTACCGCCGGAGGAGTCCGCGCTGGACGGTGCGGCCTCCTGGGTCCGGGAGGTCCTGGCCGACCCGGCCCGCGCCGAGCGGCTGGGCAAGGAGAGCCGGGCCCTGGCCGAGCGCGAGTTCGCCCTGGAGGACTGCGTCTCCCGCTTCGAGGACATCCTCCGGAGGGTGAGCGCCGCCCCGGCCCGCTGAGCCGGCCGTGTGAGTACACGTGCCGAATGCCACGGACCGCGCCGCTGTCCATCCGCGGCGCGGTCCGTAGCGGCGATCACACCGCCCGCGATTGGGCGGACAGTGATCGGCGGCCGGCAATCGGACGGCCGGCACACGGGCGGCCGGCACACGGGCGGCCGAAGATCAGACGCCCGGCCTCGCAGCGGCCGGCTCCGCCTCCCGCCGAGCGTGGTCGGCACGATCCGAACCGCCGCCGCTCCCCCGGTAGTTCTCCTCCAGCCGGTCCACCACGGCCCCGATGGAGTACACGTCCTCGACCACGCGCCGGCCGGCCTCCGCCAGTTCGGCGCAGAGGTCCGGGTCGCCGAGCAGCCGGCGGACCGCGTCCGCCATGGCCTCGGGGCTGCCGTCGGTGACGACCGCGGCACCCCGGCGCGCCAGTTCGTCGGCGATGCCGCAGGTGTCGGTGAGGACGACGGGCGTGCCGACGGCCATCGCCTCGATGACGGTCATGCCGAACGGCTCGTTCACACTGGCCAGCACATGGACCGCCGCCGTCCGGTAGGCCTCGCGCGCGTCGGCGGGATCGAGCGCCCCGCCGTAGCGGACCACGTCCGTCAGCCCGTCGGCGATGAGCCGGCGTACGGCGGGCAGCGATCCGTCGTCCGGGCCGTACAGCGTGAACCGGGCCTCGGGCAACTCCTTGTGGACCAGCGCGGCCATCTCCACGAAGGCCTCCGGGCGCTTGCGCGGATGCAGCCGGGCCAGAAACAGCACATGAGGGTCGCGCTGCCGCCGGGGGCCCGGTTCGGGCTGGCCCGGCCGGATGCCGTTGGGCAGGATCCGCAACGGCGGGCCGTCCGGCCCGAGCACCTGCGCCACCAGCCGGCGCTCCTGCTCGGTCAGGACGAAGCAGGTGCGCGTCCGGCGCAGCAACGGCAGGTACAGCCGGTCGAAGAGCCGGACGGGGAGCGCGGTGCGCGGCTCGACCATGCCATGGGTCTGCGCCACGCACGGGACGCGGCGCAGGGCGGCGACGGCGAGCGCGGCGAGGGAGACCAGATCGCGGCCCGCGTGCACATGCACGACGTCGGCGTCGCCCATGGCCCGCCACAGGTCGCGTACGAGCAGGGGATGCAGCAGCCCGATGAAGCCCCGTCCCGGCAGCAGCGTGCGGGACGGGCGGGAGCGGAGCCGGACGGGGCCGATGCGGTCCGGTCCCCGGCCGCTGCCCCGCCACAGCGACATCAGCGTGACGTCGTGTCCGCGCGCGACCAGCTCCTCCGCCTGGGCGAGGGCCGCGCTCGGCGGACCGCCGAACGCACCGTCGTCACTGACGAGCGTGACCACGTGGAGCAGTCTCATACGGAGAGCCCCTTAGCCGTCAGGACCGCGCCGGCCGGCAGGTCCCGGTGGGCCACGACACCCGCGCCCACCACGCCGCCCCGGCCGACGGTGACGCCACGCAGGACCACGGCACGGGCCGCGACCCAGCTGCCCGGCTCCAGCCGGATCGGGCCGTTGTCGAACTCGAAGGTGACGGAGCGGCGGCGATGGCTGCCCGTGCACAGCAGCGCGCTCTGGGAGACACAGCAGTCGCTGCCGATCGTGACGGGTTCCAGGTTGAGGATCCAGGCGCCCTCGCCGATCCACACGTCGTCGCCGATCTCCAGCTTCCACGGCCAGTGCACCCGCACTCCGTGCCGGATCAGCACCCGCTCTCCGACCCGGGCCCCGAAGGCGCGCAGCAGCACGGGCCGCCAGCGGGCCGGGAACCACCACTTGACGAAGAACAGATGGAGGGCGGCGAACCACGCGGCCTGGACGAGCAGGGGCCGCCCCTTGTCGTATCCGGCACCGGTGAAGCCGCGCAGGGATCGCGCGGCGACGGTCTGCGCCATGAGAGTGTCCCTTCCCGAGGACTCAGGCCATGGTCGCGATCTTTCCCGCCCCGGGAGCCGCGTCGCCCGCGATCACGGCGTGTTGGCGGCAGGCCTGCCCGGATGGCGGATCAGTAGGCGCCCTGGCCGTTCAGCACGGCGCGTACGGTACGGGCGAGCACGTTCATGTCCACGGCAAGGGACCAGTTGTCGACGTAGCGCAGGTCGAGGGCGACCGTCTCGTGCCAGGACAGGTCCGACCGTCCGCTCACCTGCCACAGCCCGGTCAGGCCCGGCTTGACGCTGAGCCGGCGCATCTCGACCGGGTTGTACTTGACGACCTCCTCGGGCACCGGCGGGCGCGGGCCGACCAGGGACATGTGGCCGAGGAGGACGTTGAACAGCTGGGGCAGCTCGTCCAGGGAGTAGCGACGCAGGACTCGTCCGAAAGGTGTGATCCGGGGGTCGCGGCGCATCTTGAACATGTGGCCGTCGTTCTCGTTCGCCGCCTCCAGCTCACTCTTGAGCCGGTCCGCGTCGACCACCATCGTGCGGAACTTCCACATGGGGAACGGCGTGTTGTTCCGGCCCACCCGCGTCTGGCGGTAGAAGGCCGGTCCGGGTGAGCCGAACCGGACGGCCAGGACCAGCAGGAGCAGCAGCGGCGCGAGCACGACGATCAACAGCAGGGCGCCCACCCGGTCCAGGACGGACTTGAGCAGCGTCGGCGTGCCACGGCGCAGCGGCGGCACGATGTGCAGCATGGTGAGTCCGGCCGCCGAGGTGAGCCGGACCCGTCGGCGGGTGACGTCGACGATGCCGGGCAGCACGACGAGCGCGCGCCCCCGGTCGTGCAGCGCCCAGGACAGCCGGCGCAGCCGCTCGCCCGACATGTGCGGGCCCGGCACCACGAAGACCAGGTCGGCCGAGAGCCTGTCGGTCGCCCCGAGCACCACCTCGGCGTCCTGCTCGGGGGTTTCGGGCGCCGCGCAGGGCAGCCGCAGGTCCACGGGTACGCCGGAGAGCACCTCGTCATCCCCGACCGGGCAGGTTCCGACGATCACGTATTCGTGGTCGGTGCGCTGGGCGAGCTGTTCGACCACCGCGTCGACCGTCGGGCCCTCGCCGATCACCAGGACGTGGCGCAGCGCGCGGCCCCTGCGGCGGGCGGCCCGCAGATGACGGTGAATCACCTTCTGGCAGGCCGCGGTGAGGACGAGAGCGGGAATCAGCGCCGTGAAGGCCTCGGCCGGCACGCTGCCCAGTCCACACACCACGCGCAGCGTCGCCAGGGCGCCGACCAGCACCAGCCAGTCCCTGACGACGGCCCGCAGGCCGCCGCCGTCACCCCAGGCCGCGAGTGTGTAGCGCTTGCCGGCCACTCTGATCAGCGGCCACAGCACGACGGCCACAGCCGCCAGCCGCAGCGGGTGGGGCTCGTGGACCTCCACGATCGCGGCCGCGACGGGCAGCGCCGCGCCGGCCAGATCGGCGCAGACCGACAAGGGCCCGTACCAGCGCGCCTGGGTGCCCTCCGGTTGGACGGGCCGGCGCGGCATGGGAACCGGCACCTGTCGGGATGCCGCGATTCTGAACGGCCGCATGCCTCTCCTTCGAAAGCCCGATCCTCAGAAGGCCCGATCTCGGACAACGGGCGCGGCCGCACGGTCCGCTCGGAGGGGATGGCCACACCTTGATGTGATCTTTATATCAAGCGATATGTACCCATGCCGGAATTGAACGACATAGCGCATTAATGATCTCTTGCTGTCATAGTGCCGCCATGGACTTCACGACTGTAGGCACCCGACGCGGTATCCGTACGCGCCGTGCGGCCCTCGCCCTGGCCGGTGCCGTCGGCATCGCGGGTGCCGCCGTCCTCACCGTCGTCCTCCTCGACGGGGACCACCGCACGCCGGACCGCGCGGGGCACCCCGCCCCCGGCGCCTCCCCGGGCTCGCCCGGCGAGGTCCCCTCCCCCGGTGCCCGCGGCCTCGGCGACCCGCTCGCGCCGCTCGACGGCAACGGCGGCTACACGGTCCGCCGCTACACCCTCGACTTCGACTGGCGCGCACCCCGCACACCCTTCGCCGCGACCGCCACCGTCCGTGCCACCGCCACACAGGCCCTGTCCCGCTTCGACCTCGACTTCGCGGGCAACGCACTGCACGCGGTCACCGTCGACGGCACACCGGCGAAGGCCGTGCGCGACGGCGACGAACTGGTCGTCACCCCGGCGAAGCCGATCGCCCGCGGCAGTGCGTTCACCGTCCGGGTCGCCTACACCGCCGATCCGACGCAGCGACGCCACCGCGACGACGCGATCCAGGACTACGGCTGGGTCCCCACGGCCGACGGCACCCTGCTGTCGCTCCAGCCCGACGGCGCCAGGATGGTCTTCCCGGCCGACGACCACCCCAGCGTGCGGGCACCGTTCACCTTCCGGATCACCACCCCGCCGGGGCTGACCGCGGTGGCCAACGGCCGGCTCGTCGGGCACGTACGGCAACCCGACGGACGTACCCGCTGGACCTACGACTCCGAGGAACCGGTCGCGGCCCAGCTGGTCCAGATGGCCGTCGGGAGGTTCTCCGTCGTGGCCGGCACGGGCCCGCGCGGGCTGCCCGTCCGGGACGTGGTCCCCGAGGACCTGGTCACGGACACCGAGGCGTACCGGGCGCTCACCCCCGGGCACCTGGCCTGGCTGGAACAGCGGCTCGGCCCCTATCCCTTCCGCCGGTACGGCGTGCTGGTCGGGGACACCGACCTGCCGGTGGCCCTGGAGACCCAGTCGCTGTCCGTCGTACCGAGTGCCGATCTGTCGGGGGATCAGGTCGGCGCCGAGCGCAACCTCGTGCACGAGCTCGCCCACCACTGGACGGGCGACAGCGTCGCGATCCGGCGGTGGTCCGACCTGTGGCTGAGCGAGGGACACGCCCGTTTCTACGAGCTGCTCTACTCCGACACCCACGGCGGCATCGACCTGGAGGGCATGATGCGCACCGCCTACGAACAGCACGACCAGTGGCGGCACGACGACGGCGCACCCGCCGAGCCGACCGCGTCCACCCTCTTCCGGCAGATGCGCTACGACGGCTCGGCACTGGTGCTCTACGCGCTGCGGGAGAAGGTGGGCGAGGACACCTTCGAACGGATCGAACGCTCCTGGGTGACGGCGTACCGGGGCCGGGCCGCCGGCACCGCGGACTTCGTCGGGCTCGCGTCCCGCGTGGCCGGCGAGGATCTGACGCCCTTTCTGAGGCCGTGGCTGTACGGGCCGCACACCCCGCCCATGCCGGGACACCCCGACTGGCAGGTGGACCCGGTCGAGGACTGAGCCCGCCGCCGGGGCGAGCCGGGTGCCGCCGACCGGGTGGCCTGTGCCCGACGGCTGGTCCACGCCGGTGACGCTCGGCGCGACGCGGCGCGCGAGGCACGGAAACGTACGAGGGGTGACGCGAAGGGCAACCCCCTTTGCCCTGATGGGCAGTCCACTGTGCCCTGGTCGCATCTGTCCTGGCCACCACGCTGAACCTCGTCGGAGGCACCTTCATGAAAAAACGCGTCGCCCCCCGCGTCTCCAGTGCCGTACGCGGGCACCGGCGGATCATCTGTGTGACCGCATCGGCGGCGCTTCTGGTGCCGTTGCTGATCGACCGCTCGGGGGATGTCGCTCCGTCCGACCAACGTCTGCAGGACGACTACAAGGCCGCCGCGAACGAGTACCACGTCCCCCGGAGCGTGCTCATGGGCGTCTCCTACCTGCAGTCGAGGTGGGACTCGCACCAGGGCGCGCCGAGCGTCGTCGGCGGCTACGGCCCGATGCACCTGGTGGACCCGCCCCAGCCCCAGCAGACGCCGCGGCCCAAGAAGGCACGGCCGCGCGCGGGGGCGGCGGGGTCGCCCACCTCGGCCATGGCGAACCGCGCGGCGGACCTGCGACGGGCCGCACGTCTGACCGGGCTTCCGGCCGAAGAGCTGCGGACGGACGACGCGGCCAACGTGCGCGGCGGCGCGGCCCTCCTCGCGGCGACCCAGCGGCAGCTCGGCAAGCCGCTCAGCCCCAATCCGGCGGAGTGGTGGGAGACCGTGGCCGCCTTCCCGGGCGCGGCCGACCGGGCCTCGGCGGAGACCTTCGCGGACGACGTCTTCGACGTGATCCGCCGGGGCGCGCACCGCATCACCGACGCGGGGCAGCGCGTCACCCTCGCCGCGAGCCCCCGTGTCCGCCCGCACCGCCCCGCCACCACGGGCGCGCCGCACCCGAAGGAGGTGGACTGCCCGCCGGAGCTGTCCTGCTCCTGGCTCAGCGCGCCGTACGTCGAGATCGACGACGACCAGTACGGAAACCACCAGCTGGCCGACCGGCCCAAGGACCAGCGGATCGACTACATCGTCATCCACGACACCGAGGCGCCGCTGGCGTCGATGCTGCAGACGATCCAGGATCCGGAGGAGGCGTCGTGGCACTACTCCATCCGCTCCCGGGACGGCCACATCACCCAGCACATCCGGATCAAGGACGCGGCCTGGCACTCCGGCAGCCAGTTCGTGAACGCCCGTTCGATCGGGGTCGAGCACGAGGGATTCCTGCGGCATCCCGACGCCTGGTACACGGAGACGATGTACCGGGCCTCGGCCCGCCTGGTGAAGTACCTGGCGAAGAAGTACGGGGTTCCGCTCGACCGGCAGCACATCTTCGGCCATGACAACGTGCCGGCTCCGACCGAGGACTCCATCCCGGACATGCACGACGACCCGGGCCCCTTCTGGGACTGGCGGCACTACTTCGACCTGCTCGGCGCGCCGCTGAAGGCGACGGCCGGGCCGGACAGCGACGTCGTGATGATCCTGCCGGACTACCCCACCTACAAGCCGCGGTTCACCGGCTGCGTCAAGAGTGGTGTGCCGTGCGCGCCGCACGGCTCCAGTGCGGTCCGCCTGCACACCGATCCGTACGACAACGCTCCATTGATCCAGGACCCGGGCCGGCACCCCGACGGCGCGGACTCCACCGTGGACGTCAACGACCTGGGGTCCCGGGTCTCGGCCGGCCAGACCTTCGCGCTCGCCGACCGGAGCGGCGACTGGACGGCGATCTGGTTCCAGGGTCACAAGGCCTGGTTCAAGAATCCGAAGAGTCAGCCGACGGCGGTCGGTGCGCGCGGTCTGATGGTGACCCCGAAGGCGGGTCTGAGGGAGGTCGAGGCGTTCGGCCGCGCCCTGCCGGAGGAGGACGCCTATCCGGAGGGGACGGACGAGCAGCCCGAGGAGTCGCCGCTCCCTTACACCATCCGCGCGGGCCAGCGGTATGTGACGCAGTCCCGCGTCCTCGGTTCCTACCTGGAGAAACCTTCCTCCACCGACTCCCCGTCCCCGGTGGTGCAGGGCCAGGAGGAGTACTACGAGATCCAGCTCGGCCACCGGCTCGCCTATGTCCGGGCGAGTGACGTCGACGTGATCAAGTCGGCGGCCGCGGCGGCGGGCCCGCCCGGACAGGCGGCGCCGGTTCCCCAGCGCTGACCCGAGGGGTGCCCGGGCCGTCGACTACAGGTCGGCGGCCCGGTGCGTGGGCCGGCCCGCCAGCACCGTGAGGACGACCGGCAGGCGGGCCAGCTCGGCGTCGGGGACCGCCAGCGGGTTCTCGGCCAGCACCGTCAGGTCGGCACGCCGGCCGACGGCGAGCCGGCCGGCGAGGTGCTCCTCCCGGGCGGCCCAGGCCGCGTTGACGGTGATGCCCTGCAGCGCCTGCAGTGCGGTGAGTGCCTGCTCCGGCCCGTGCGGAGGCAGGGAGAGGTCGGCGGGGCGGCGATGCCGGGCGCCGGCCATGACCTGCAGCGGCGGGTACGGCGCGATGGGCCAGTCGGAACCGAGGACGACCCGGGCCCCGGCGGCCCACAGATCGCGGCAGCGGAACGCGCGCCCGGCGCGCTCCTCGCCGAGCCGACGCGACCAGTTGTCGGTGTGGTCCGCCCGGGTGAACTCGCAGCAGTGGGTGGGCTGCATGGACGCGGCCACGCCGAGCCGTGCGAACCGCCGTACGGTGTCGTCGGGCACCGTCTCGATGTGCTCGACCCGGTGCCGTACCGGGTCCGGGCTCTCCGCCTGAGCCTTCTCGACCGAGTCGAGCACATGGCGTACCGCCGCGTCCCCGATCGCGTGGGTGGCGGTGGGCACACCGGCCCGGTGGAGGGCCGCGATCACCTGGGTGTACCGCTGCGGGTCGGGCCAGTAGGCGTGGGCCGACTCGCCGTGGCAGTCGGGGGCTTCGAGCCAGGCGGTGCCGTTGTCGATGGTGCCGTCCATGAACAGCTTCACGCCGGCGACCTGCCACAGCGCGCCCCCGGTGCCCTGCCGCCGGACGAGTTCGGCGACGGCGTCGTCGTCGGCCTCCGGCCGGCACCAGGGGGCGACCCGCAGCCGCAGGGGCAGCGCGCCCTCGGCCTCCAGAGCGGCGTAGACGGACAGGCTCTCCCCGTTGGCGTCCATGGCGTGGCCGCCGGTGAGGCCTGCCGCCGCCATGGCGCTCAGGACCTCGGCGGTGCGGGCCCGCACCTCGGCCTCGGTGGGCCGGGGTGCGACGGCCTCGACCAGTTCGCAGGCCGCGTCCTCCAGCAGCAGGCCGGTGGGCCGCCCGTCGGCGTCGCAGACGATCTCGGAACCCTGCGTGAACTCCCGCGGGCCGTCGACGCCCGCCAGTTCCAGCGCCCGCGCACTGGCCAGCACCGAATGTCCGTCGAACAGGTCGATGAGCGTGGGTACGCCGTCGAGGACCGGGCCGAGCGCGGCCGCACCGACCGGCTCGGCACCGAAGGCGTTGGGGTCCAGGCCCCAGCCGCGCAGCCAGGCCCCCGGACGCAGGGTCCCGGCCGACTCGGCGAGCGCGGCTCGTACGGCCGGCAGGTCCCGGCAGGCGGTCAGGTCGACGCCCATGGTCCGTTCGGCGCCGGAGACCGGGTGCAGATGCCCGTCGGTGAAGCCCGCGGTCACCACCGCTCCGCGCAGGTCGACGACCGTGGTGCCGGGCCCGGCGAGGGCGCGGACCGCCCGGTCGTCGCCGAGGAAGGTGATCAGCCCGCCCTCGGCGGCGAGCGCGGTGTGCGGAAGGAGTCCGCCCGTGCCGGGGTCGAGCAGCCGGGCGGAGAGCAGGACGAGATCGGCGGGCACGGGGTCCTCCGGTGGTTCAGGGGGCGTACTTGATTCGGGTCAGCCGGTCGCGTGGTCCAACGACCCTGCGGGCAGGCCGAGTTCGCGCTCGGCGACGGTGACGGCCATACGGGCCACGGCCGGCGGCCGCTCCGGGGTCACGGTGTTGGCGTGGGCGCCCAGGCCGTCGAGCACGACGAGGATCTGGATGGTCGTCACCAAGGGGTCGTCGGTATGGAACTCGCCTGCCGCCACGCCCTCCCGGACCAGCCCTTCCAGCCGTCCCCGCCAGGCGGCCTCCTGTGCGGAGACCCGGTCGCCCAGGACCGGCCGGTAGCGGCTGAGGTGGCGCGCGTTGATCCACAGCCGGCTGATGGCGTCGTACGACTTGCCCGAGGTGCGGGCGAAGAACCGGGCCAGACGCACGGTGGGCGTGCCTTCGGGGCGCTCGGCCGGCAGGAGGGTGTCGAGCTCGCCGCTCGCCGCGCTGCCGAAGGCCTCGGCGACGAGATCCTCGGCCGAGGGGAAGTAGTGACTGACCAGCCCCGGGCGGACGTCGAGCTCCTCACCGATCCGGCGCAGCGTGATGCTCTCCAGACCCTCGGCCAGGGCGATGACGGCGGCCGCCTCGACGATTTCGGCCCGCCGGGCGGCCGGGTCCTTTCGGACCCGCTTGCGCTGAACGCTTGACGACATGCCGGAGATGTTATTGAGTGTGCGACCAATAAGCAACTGGTCATGCGACCAATAAGCGACCAGGCCGATCCCACCGCCCCCGGAGGGCCTCATGGCGTCCACGCTCCCCGACCCGCATCCCGACGCGCACCGCACGGCCGCCGGCGGGATCGCGACGTCATCCCCCGCGTCTTTGGCCCCCGAGCGGACGGGCGGCATCGAGTCCCACGGCATCGACCACATCCCCGACTCCGAGCGCCGCGGCCGTCCCCGCGAGCTGTTCCCGGTGTGGGCCGCGGCCAATGTGAACTACCTCAGCCTGGTCGTCGGCGGCGCGCTGGTGCTGATGGGGCTGAGCCTGGGGCAGGCGGTGGCCGTGATCGTCGTGGGCAACGCGTTCTGGCTGCTCACCGGCCTGCTCGCGGTCTCCGGACCGGCCGCGGGCGCGCCCAGCGAGGTGGTCACCCGCGCGATGTACGGCATCCGCGGGAACCGGGTGAACAACGCCGTGACCGGCTGGATGATCTCCGTCTGCTACTTCGCGCTGAACCTGGCCGCCGCGGCGACCGCGGCCTTCTCCCTGGTCGCGCGGACGGGCCTGCCGGTGAACAACGCGGTGAAGGCGCTCGTCGTCGTACTGATCGCCGCGGTCACCCTCGCCATCAGCGTGTACGGCCATGCCGCGATCATCCGGCTCTACGTGCCGATCACCCTCGTCCTCACCGCCGTCTTCGCGGTGCTGGCCTTCGCCGTGGTGCGGCACACCGACTTCGGCTACGTCCCGGACCGCCCACTGACCGGCAGCGCGCTGTGGGCGACCGCGCTGGCCGGTGTGGGGCTGATCGCCTCGGGCCCGCTGTCGTACACCACCAGCGCCGACTTCTCCCGCTATCTGCCCCGCAGCACGTCCGCGAGGTCGGTGGCGGGCTGGACGGCGTTCGGCGGGTTCCTGCCCGGCACCCTGGTCTGCTGTCTCGGCGCGTTCGCGGCGACCGCGGTCGACATGAGCGACCCGCAGGGCGCGCTGGAGGGGCTGCTGCCCGGCTGGTTCCGCCCGGTGTTCCTGCTCGCGCTGGTCCTCGGCACCGTCGCCCTCAACGCCCTGACCGCCTACAGCGCCGGCCTCGCCCTGCAGGCCGTCGGCATCCGCATCCGGCGCTCGCTCAGCGTCCTCGTCGACGGAGCCGTCTCCGTCTCGCTGACCCTCTACGCGCTGCTCGTGTCCGACTTCCTGGAAACGGTCGGGAACGTCCTGCAGCTGACCGTGGTCCTGCTCGGCCCGAGCATGGCCGTCTACGCCACCGACATCCTGCTGCGCCGCAACCGCTACGACGGCCTCGCCCTCGCCGACGAGACCCCGGGCAGCCCCTTCTGGTACACCGGCGGGGTCAACTGGCCCGGCGCGCTGGCCCTCGCGGCGGGCGTCGCCGCCTCCGCCGCGTGCGTCGACACCGTGTACACCGGACCGGTGGCCGCCGCCCTGGGCGGCATCGACCTCGCCCTGCCCGTGGGGCTGTCGGTGGCCTCCGGGGTGTACGCGGTGTCGATGCGTGCCCTCCGCGCGAAGGGGTGAGCGGTCGGGTGGCGGTGCCTCAGACCTCGCCGAGGAAACCCGGATCGGCCGGGCCCAGCTGCCGGGCGAAGTCCGCCGCCACGCCCAGGACTTCGCGCATCGCCACCGCCCGCCGGGTCGTGGCCGCGAGGTCGTCGTGCGCCTCCTTGGACCACAGGAACGGGTAGACGGTGATGCCCTGCGAGAGGTCCAGGGCGGCGGCCTCCTCGCGCCAGCCGGGCAGACGCAGCCCGTCGTAGAACGTCTCCAGCCGGCCGGACAGGAGCCACCACACCCAGGTGGAGTGGCCCATGTCCAGGGCCTCCCACTCCAGGGTGTCGGGAGCGAAGTACGTCATCTGCCCGGGATCGCCCGGGCGGCCCGCTCCGGCCGGGTCGTGGCCGTTGAGTGCGAACACCCCGCCGAGCACGTCGTGTCCGACGACCAGACCCGAGGCGGGACGCCAGGCGGGATCGAACCCCTCCGGGAAGCCGTTGACCCGGCCCAGACCGGGCAGACCGCCGGTCGCCGCCGAGCCGCCGCCGTACACCCGAAGCCACCCGTCGTCCAGGACGAGCCCGCCGCAGTTCAGCGCGAGCGCGCCGAGCGTGGAGCGTGCGGTGACCTGCATCTGCAGCAGGCACCGGCGGCCTTCGCCGGGGTCGCCCGGCAGCACACGGACCGGCACGGCACTGGCCGCGAGCTGTTCCTGGAGCTCCGGCCAGGCCGGATCGTCCACCTGGGCCAGTTCGTCGATCTCGCGCATCCGAGGATCATGGCACGCCTGCCGCGCCGGGCCCCGGCCGCCCCGGTCAGCCCTGCGCGCTGTTCTTCCGGCGCTTCCGGTTCGGCCGGTGCGGGCGCTGAAGGGTGTCCAACTCGCCCACGGCCGCGCGGATGTGCGGCGGTTCCTGTGGGTCCGTCGTACCGGCGCACCACCACGACGGACGGCCTGACACCTCGCGTATGTGCATCCCCAGGTCGTGCACGGAGCAGACCGGCCATGCCTGCCACAGGCGCTCCGAGACCGTCTCCTGGGCGGCGTCGGCAACGGCCTCCAGGGCGTCGGCGGCGGTGTCCGGGGCGGCCCGGAGGGGGTTCCCGTGCCACTCGCCGTTGGCGAGGGCGACGTAGACCTGGTCCGGTTCGCCCTCCTCCCAGGGCACGGCGAAGAGGCACAGGGGCCGCTGCTGCGGCAGGGTCACCGCCAGGTCGCGGTTGACCGCTGCCAGTGCCTCGTCCCAGAGGGGGTGTTCGCCGGCGGACACGAGGCGCGGTTCGGGCCGGTCGAAGGGCGAGTGGTAGCGCATGGGGGCATCCTCTCCCAGGCACCCGCCCATCCGTCATCTCCTTATCTCTGGGATGCTCTTGCTGCACGTCGAGGCCCGGGAGTGTGCATGAACGTTTCCCCCGCGATGGGCGCGGCCGATGTCGACGCCCTGATCGATGACGTCGTCCGCTCGGTGGACCGGCTCGCGCAGACGATGGACGGTCTGACCGACGCCGAGTACCGGGCGCCCTCCGGACTGGCTCCGTGGAGCCGCGGCCAAGTGCTCGCCCATGTCGCGGGCGGCGCGGACGCCTACGTGTGGCTGCTGCGGCTGGCGCGTACGGGCTCCGCGCCGGGGCCCCGGCAGGATGCGGCCGCCCTGGCCGAGACGGCCGAGCGGACCGCCGCCCTGCCCGCCGACGCGCTGGCCGACCGCACGCTGCGGGCCCTGGACCTGGTCGTGGCGGAGGCCCGGGAGATGCCCGCAGCCAGGTGGGACACCCTGGTGGCGGCGCTCGCGGGCTGGCGGCACCCCGCCTGGTACGCCCTGCTGCGGTGTCAGCGGGAACTGGAGCACCACCATCTCGACCTCGGCGTGGGACACGGCACCGCCGACTGGCCGACGTCGTACGTGTCCTGGGCGCTCGACGAGACCCTCGCCGCTCTGCAGACCCAGGGACATCCCCTCTCCCACGTAGAGGCGGTCGACCTGGGCCGCCGCTGGTCCCTGTCTCCCGAGGGCCGCTCGGTCGCCGGGCCCGGGCACCTCCTGCTCGGCTGGCTCAGCGGGCGGACTCCGGCCACCGGCCTGGTGTCCGACGGTCCGACCGAGACCCTGCCCCCTCCTCCGAGGTGGCCGCAGCCGCCGACGCCCGGGTGGGGCCGGACCGACGACGTCCTCGGCCACGGCTGACCCACGGTCCCGCCGAAGGACACGTGCTGGACGCACGGCTGACGAGGCATGAGACTGGGGCACCTCCGACGCCCCGGCTCTCCAGGACGGTGACCATGGAAGTGGAAGTTCCCCGCGTCGAACTCACCCCGCAGGCCGCTGAGTTGGTGCGCAGGCTGCGGGCCGAGCACGGTCCGCTGATGTTCCACCAGTCCGGCGGCTGCTGCGACGGCAGCGCGCCCATGTGCTACCCCGACGGCGAGTTCCGGACCGGCGGCTCCGACGTGCTGCTGGCGGAACTTGCGGTGGAGGGTGTCGCGGAGCCCGTGACCTTCTGGATGTCGAGGAGCCAGTACGAGGTGTGGAGCCACACCCGGCTGATCGTCGACGTGGTACCCGGACGGGGGAGCGGATTCTCGCTGGAGGCACCCGAGGGGGTGCGTTTTCTCACCCGTTCTCGCGTAGTCGACGCCTAGCTCCCCCGCGCGCCATCGCCTTCTGCTGCACTTCCCTTGAGTCCTGGGACAGTTGACGAGACATCAGGGGGCGCAGTGGCGCACGATCGGCGGCAGACGACGGCAGGCAGATCGGTTCTCACGGTTCTCACGGCGTTCGGCGTACTGGCCGGTGCGGCCCTGGCGGGGGCGGCACCGGCCGGTGCCGTACCGCTGGGCAGGCGGGTCGCGCCGGGTGTCACCTACCGGCAGTTCGACATCGAGGAGGCGGCGGGCAAGGCACACGCCCACCTGCTCACCATCGATCTGAACAATCCTCATGTCCGGCTGGACCTGCTGTACCCCGGGTCGGTGGCGGCTCGCGCGACCGTCTCGAAGCTGGCCGACTCGGCCGGCGCGGTCGCCGGGGTCAACGGCGACTTCTTCAACATCAGCGAGTCCCAGCACCCGGGCGTGGAGGCGACGGGTGCGACCGTGGGGCCCGCGATCGCGGACGGACAGGTGCTCAAGGCGGCGGTGCCGAAGGGCCAGCGGTTCGGGCCCTCGCTGCCGCCCGGGACGACCACGACGGACGTCCTCGGCGTGGGCACCGACGGACGGGCCCGGCTGGACCGCCTCACCCTCAGCGGCTCCGTCGGCACGCCGGAGGGGCAGTTCCCGCTCAAGGGCCTCAACCAGTACGCGCTGCCGGAGAACTCCGTCGGCGCCTTCACCTCACGGTGGGGCAGCGTCTCGCGGGAGCGTGCCACCTGCGGCACGGACACCGACCGGGCGGGGGCGTGCAGCAAGGACACCTACGAGGTGAAGGTGCGGGACGGTGCGGTGGTCTCCGCCTCCGACAACCCGGGCGGCGGCTCGATCCCCGCGGACACCACGGTCCTGGTGGGCCGTGAGGAGGGTGCGCAGCAGTTGCGCAAGCTGGCGGTGGGCGACGAAGTGACCGTCACGCACGACCTGGTGGCGGCCACGGCCAAGGTCCCGTACAGGTTCGCGATCGGCGGCTACCCGGTCCTGCGTGACGGCAAGCCGCTGTCCGGCCTGGACGACAGCACCTCGGCCGTGCGCACCGTCGTGGGCCTCGCGGACGACGGGCACAAGATGCTGCTGCTCGCGCTGGACGGGGCCGCGGCCTACCGGACGGGCATGACCATCGCCGAAGAGGCCGACCTCATGGACGACTTGGGCGCGTCCGACGCGTTCAACCTCGACGGCGGCGGCTCGAGCGAGATGGCCACCCGGGACACGGGAGCGAGCAGCGTGACGGTCCGCAACCACCCGAGCGGCGGCGCCGAGCGTCCGGTCCCGAACGGCATCGGGGTCTTCTCGTCCTGATCGCGGCGGCGACCAGGGCCTGCCGTCACATTCCCGGGCAGACGGGAATGTGACGACAGGCCCTACGGCCGCAGGCTGCTCACCAGGTCGGCCGTGGCGGTGAGCCCGCTGTGGATCGTGGGCGCCATGCTGGTGCTGGCCAGGTAGAAGCCGAGCAGCATGCAGACCAGGCCGTGCGAGATCTTCAGGGCGCCGTTGCGCATGAAGATCACGACGATGATCAGGAGCAGCAGCACCACAGAGATGGAAACGGCCATCGGGAACCTCCTCCGCCACGCCCCATGAGCGGCGTTCGGCCGCAAGTGTGGCGTAGCGGGGGGTTCGTCCGGGCGGCTGACATGTCCTCCGATCGTGTGGTCTTACCCGGACGGGTGTGCGCCCAGAAAGGCCTCCAGACCGGCGAGGTCGTCGGTGTTGAGGTAGTCGACGCCGCCGGCGAGCAGTTCCGTCCACAGGGCGTCCCGGGCCGCACCCGCCGCGTCCGGGGTCGCCCAGAACCTGATCTGCTGCCCGCGCGCGTGAGCGGCACCGGTGATCCCGCGCAGCTTCTGCCGCTCGGCGTCCGGGAACGCGCCCTCGCCCAGCCAGGTGAAGTTCTGCGTCCAGTTGTCGCTGATCAGCGGGACGAAGGAGGTGGGGGCCGCGCTGCCGAGGTCGGCGAGCCGGCCGTCGTAGAAGGCGCGGCGCTCGGCCTGGGCCTCCATGGGGACACGGGCCGCGCGGTCTCCGGAGATGACGGCGGTGACCGGACCGGGGTGGACGCGGCCGTGCGCGTAGCGGGTGAACAGCCGCGGGTGGCGCCGGAGGTGCCGGTCGAGTTCGACGTACGTCGAGGAGCCCTCGGTCTTGATGTCGATGAGGAGCTGCAGCGACTGCCGCCAACCCCGGTACACGGTGCCGTGGTTGGCCTTGACGCGGGCGGCGAGCGGGTCGAGGTAGAGGGACTCGAGGGTGCGGGTCGGGTCCAGCTCGGAGCTGTCGTGACCGATGAGCAACTGGTCGCCGACGAGGAAGATGTCGGCCTCGACGCTGCCGAAGCGGTGGCCGAGGGCGTCGAACAGGGGCCTCGGGTGCTCGTAGTCGTTGTGGGCGTGCGCGTGCCACAGCGGGCGCGGGCCGCGGCGGCCGCCGCCCGCCCGGGCCTGGCCGGCGGGCAGGGCGATCGCGCCCGCGAGGGCGGCGCCGAGGGTGGTGAGGGCCATGCGACGGGTGGTGAGGGCCATGCGCTGCCTCCCTTGAAGGGCCGGACGGGACCGGGGAGAGTATGCGTGCGCTCCCCACTCAAATGGCCCCGTCCTACAGGGAGTTGGCCGGACTGCTGCCCTCTGTTCACTTGCTGACGGGTGTGCGCACGAAGAAGCCCGCCCCGGGTGGGGCGGGCTTCACGCGCCGTGCGTCAGGGCGCCCGGAGGTCGACCAGTTCGGCCAGGGCCTCCCGGTGGGCACCCGCGGTGCCGTAGGCGATCGAGTCGGCCTTGGCCCGCTTCAGGTACAGGTGGATCGGGTGCTCCCAGGTCATGCCGATGCCGGCGTGCAGCTGCACCGCCTCCTCGGCCGCGTGGACGGCGACGGGCGCCGCGTACGCCTGGGCGACGGCGACCGTGAGGTCGGTGTCCTCGCCGGAGGCGAGCGCGTCGGCGGCGGCGCGGGCGGCGGCCCGGAGGTTGACGACCTCCAGCCACAGCTGGGCGAGCCGGTGCTTGAGCGCCTGGAAGCCGCCGACCGGCCGGTTGAACTGCTTGCGCTCCTTCAGGTACCGGACCGTCTCGGTCAGCGCCCAGTCGGCGACGCCGAGTTGCTCGGAGGCTAGCAGTCCGGCGGCGCTGCGCAGGGCCCGTCGTACGGCCACGTCCGCGTCGCCGATGCGGCGGCCGGGCGCGGCGTCGAGGGTGACGCCGGCGAGCGGGCGGGTCAGGTCCAGGGAGGTCTGCGGCGTGACGGTCACGGCGTCGGCGGCGACCGCGTACAGCCCGCCGTCGTCGGCCGGGACGAGCAGGACGTCGGCGGCGGCCGCGTCCGCGATGCCGGTCAGCTCCCCGTGCAGGGTGCCGTTCTCCAGCCGTACGGACCGGAAGGCGGCGCCCGGGGCCGTGTGCAGCCCGACCGCGAGGGCGCCGATGGTGCGCCCGGAGGCCAGGCGGCCCAGCAGCTCCTCGTCCCCGCAGGCCAGCAGGGCCTCGGTGGCCACGACCGCGCTGGTGAGGTACGGGACGGGCGCGACCGCCCGGCCCAGCTCCTCCAGAACGACGGCGACTTCACGGTGGGTGGCATCCTGGCCGCCCTGCGCCTCGGGCACGAGCAGCCCGGCGAGGCCCATGCCGTCGGCGAGGGACTTCCACAGGGCGAGGTCGTGCGGGGCGTCCGACTCGGTGCGGGCGATCACGCCGGCCGCGTCGCAGTGGTCCGTGAGCAGGTCGCGGACCGCGGCGCGCAGCGCCTCTTCCTCCTCGGAGTAGAGCAGCTCCGGCTGTGTGCTCATCGGGCCAGGTCCTTCCACGCGACGTCCTTGTCGGTGCGCGGCTCGGCGGGCAGGCCCAGGACGCGCTCGGCGACGATGTTCAGCAGGACCTCGCTGGTCCCGCCCTCGATGCTGTTGCCCTTGGAGCGCAGGTAGCGGTAGCCGGCGTCACGGCCGACGAAGTCCACCAGTTCGGGGCGCCTCATCGTCCAGTCGTCGTAGAGGAGCCCCTCCTCACCCCGGAGTTCGACCTCCAGGCCGCTGATCTCCTGGTTGAGACGGGCGAAGGCGAGCTTCATGCCGGCGCCCTCGGGGCCGGGCTGGCCCGCGACGAGCTGCTGGCGCAGCCGCTCGGCGGTGAACCGGGCGACCTCGGAGTCGACCCAGAGCTTCAGCAGCCGTTGGTGCAGGTCGTGGGTGCGCAGTTCGGGGCGTTCCCGCCAGGTCCGGGAGACCGGGCCGATCATGCCGCCCTCGCGGGGCAGTCGCATGCCGCCGATGGCGACGCGTTCGTTGTTGAGCGTGGTCTGGGCGACCCGCCAGCCGTCGCCGACCGCGCCGAGGCGGCGGGAGTCGGGGATGCGGACGTCGGTGAGGAAGACCTCGTTGAACTCGGCCTCGCCGGTGATCTGGCGCAGCGGCCGCACCTCGACGCCCGGGTCGGTCATGTCGCAGACGAAGTAGGTGATGCCCGCGTGCTTGGGCACGTCCGGGTCGGTGCGGGCGATGAGGATGGCCCAGCGGGAGTTGTGCGCGCCGGACGTCCACACCTTCTGCCCGTTGACCACCCACTCGTCGCCCTCCCGCACGGCCCGGGTGCCGAGCGCGGCGAGGTCGGAGCCGGCGCCGGGCTCGCTGAACAGCTGGCACCACACCTCCTCGCCGATCCACAGCGGTCGCAGATAGCGCTGCTTCTGCTCCTCGGTGCCGTACTTGAGGATCGTCGGGGCGGCCATGCCGAGCCCGATGCCGTTGCGACGCGAGTCGTTGTCGGGAGCGCCGACTGCCTCCAGCTCGGCGTCCACGACGACCTGCAGGGAGCGCGGGACACCGAGTCCGCCGAGGCCCGCCGGGTAGTGCACCCAGGCCAGCCCCGCGTCGAAGCGGGCCTTGAGGAAGTCGAGGCGGTCGGTGGCGGCGGGCGGATGCGCGGCCAGCAACTCCTGTGCGCGGCGGCGCAGTTCTTCGGCGTCGATCATGCGGCGGCTCCCTTGTCCATGACCACGGCCACCCGGCCGGTGGTCATCCCGTCGGCGACCCGCTGCACGGCCGCGGCGGCGTCGGCGAGCGGTACCCGCTCGCTCACCAGCGGCTTGATCGCGCCCCGTGCGGCCAGCTCGGTGAGCTGCTCGTGGCAGTGCAGGACCAGCTTCGGGTTCTTGGTGTTGTACAGGCCCCAGTGGAGGCCGAGGATCGAGTAGTTCTTCACCAGGGCGTGGTTGAGCGCGGGGCTCGGGATGGTGCCGCTGGCGAACCCGACCACGACGATCCGGCCCTCGAAGGCGACGACCTTGGCGGACTGGGCGTAGGCCGCACCGCCGACGGGGTCGTAGATCACGTCGGCGCCCCGGCCCCCGGTGGCCTCCTTCACGGCGGCGACCACGTCCTCGGAGCGGCGGTCGACGACCACGTCACAGCCCAGCTCCCGGGCGACGACGGCCTTGTCGGCGCCGCCGACCACCCCGATCACGGTGGCCCCGGCCGCCTTGCCGAGCTGCACGGCCGCGCTGCCGACCCCGCCGGCGGCGGCGTGCACGAGCAGGGTCTCCCCCGCTTCCAGGTGGGCGCGGCGGTGCAGGCCGAACCAGCCCGTCTGGTAGCCGATGTGCAGCGCGGCGGCCTCGGCGTCGTCCAGGGACTCGGGCGCGGGCAGCAGGGCGCGGGCGTCGGCGAGCGCGTACTCGGCGAAGCCGCCGTACGGCAGCGCGGGGTTGGCGATCACCCGCCGGCCGTCCTCGGTCTCGGCACAGATCTCCACACCGGGTGTGAAGGGCATCGGCGGCCGTACCTGGTACTGGCCCCGGCACATCAGGGCGTCCGGGAAGTTGATGTTGGCGGCCCGCACGCGCAGCAGCACCTGACCCTCGCCGGGCGTGGGCCGTTCCACCTCCGCCAGGCGCATCACCTCGCTCGGCTCGCCGTTCTCGTGCACTTGCCATGCCTGCATGCGGGGCCTCCACGGGACTGCTTCGTCTGACCGGGTCCGATCGCATACTAAGCGGTCGCTTGCCATTCGGGAAACAGTCGGGCCCGTCACCGACAGTCGGACACGTCACTTACGAGCCGGCCGCGCCCGTACATGCATCCTCTCCCCCTGCGGCCCGAAAAGGCTGAGGAACTCCACCGGCCCTTCCCCCGTCGACCCGAACCAGTGCGGCACCCGCGTGTCGAACTCCGCCGCCTCCCCCGCCGACAGCACCACGTCGTGTTCCCCGAGCACCAGCCGCAGCCTGCCCGAGAGCACGTACAGCCACTCGTAGCCCTCGTGGGTGCGCGGCTCCGGCTCCTGCCTGCGCTCGGGTTCGCGGACCTTGAAGGCCTGGAGGCCGCCGGGCTGGCGGGTCAGCGGCCAGAAGGTACGGCCGTGCCGCTCGAGGGGCTTCGCCCGTACCCGGGGGTCGCCGACCGGCGGGGCGCCGACCAGCTCGTCCAGCGGCACCTGGTGGGCCCGGGCGATGGGCAGCAGCAGCTCAAGGCTGGGTCTGCGCAGGCCGGACTCCAGCCGGGACAGGGTGCTGACGGAGATGCCGGTCGCCTCGGACAGCGCCGCCAGGGTCACCTCCCGCTCCTTGCGGATCCGCCGGAGCCTCGGGCCCACGCCCGCCAGAACGTCGTCGGTGTTGTCGTCGGTGTTGTCGTCGGTGTCCTCAGTGCTCATGTCCGTATTGCAGATTCGGCAAAGAAGTTTGTCAATGCGGCAGCGGGTGGGCGACCGTCGGGTGCGGAGGTGGTCACCGTGACCGAGACATACGAAGTGGTGGTGGTCGGGGGCGGCGCGGCCGGCCTGTCCGCCGCGCTGGTGCTGGGCCGGGCCCGGCGGCACACGCTGGTGGTCGACGCGGGCGAGCCGCGCAACGCGCCGTCCGCGCACCTGCAGGGCTATCTGTCCCGGGACGGCATGTCGCCCGCCGAGTTCCTGGCCGTGGGGCGCGAGGAGATCGCGCGGTACGGCGTGGAGCTGGTACGGGACCGGGTGGTGGACGCGACCAGGGACGGGGACTTCGCCGTGGTGCTCGCGAGCGGCCGGACCGTACGGGCGCGGCAGCTGGTCGTCGCCACCGGCCTGAAGGACGAGCTGCCGCCGGTCCCGGGGATCGCCGAGCGGTTCGGCCGGGACGTCATCCACTGCCCGTACTGCCACGGCTGGGAGGCCCGCGACCGGGCGACCGGCGTGCTCGCGAGCGGCCCGATGAGCGTGCACCAGGCGCTGATGGTGACGCAGTGGTCGAAGGACGTGCGGTTCTTCCTGCACGAGGTGCCGGAGACGGAGCTGACGGACGAGGACCGGCGCAGGCTGGCCGCCGCCGGGGTCACCGTCGTCCCCGGTGCGGTCGCGGAGGTGCTCGCCGAGGAGGACCGGCTCACCGGCGTCCGGCTCGCGGACGGCACGGTCCACGACCGCGAGGTGCTGTACGTCGCGCCTCGTGCCGTTCCGCAGAACGACCTGCTCGTGCGGCTGGGCGCGGAACTGCGCGAGACGCCCTTCGGCAGCTACCCGGTGATCGACGAGCGCGGGCTGACGACCGTGCCGGGCCTGTGGGCGGCGGGCAACGCCGGCGGCTTCGCCGAGCAGGTGGTGAACGCGGCGAGCCGTGGCTACCGGGCCGGGGCGGCGATCAACGGCGAGCTGCTCTTCGCCGACCTCGACGCGGCCGTGCGGGTGTAGACACCGCACCCGCGGTGCAACGATGACTGCATGCTGCTGTCCCGGCTCGCCGAGGTGTCCCGGGAGGTCGCCGCGACGGCCGCCCGGTCCCGTAAGACCGCGCTGCTCGCGGAGCTGTTCCGGGACGCGGCGGCGGACGACGTGCCGATCGTCATCCCCTACCTGGCCGGACGACTGCCCCAGGGGCGGCTCGGTGTCGGCTGGAAGGTGCTGAGCCGCCCGGTCCCGCCGGCCGCCGCGCCCTCGCTGACCGTGCGGGAGGTCGACGCCCGGCTCAGCGAGCTGGGCAAGGTGTCCGGGGCCGGCTCCCAGGCGGAGCGGGCCCGGATCGTCGGCGAGCTGATGGGCACGGCCACCGAGGTGGAGCAGCACTTCCTGCGCGGCCTGCTCACCGGCGAGGTGCGGCAGGGCGCGCTGGACGCGGTCGCCGTGGAGGGTCTGGCGCAGGCGACCGGCGCGGATCCGGCGGGCGTCCGGCGGGCGGTGATGCTCGCCGGGTCGCTGCAGACGGTGGCGCAGGCCCTGCTCGCACAGGGGCCCGGGGCGCTGGACCGGTTCCGGCTCACGGTCGGCCGCCCGGTGCTGCCGATGCTGGCGCAGAGCGCCTCCTCGGTGGCCGAGGCGGTCGAGAAGCTGGGCTCGTGCGCGGTGGAGGAGAAGCTGGACGGCATCCGGGTCCAGGTCCACCGGGAGGGCAGCGCGGTACGGATCCACACCCGGACGCTGGACGACATCACCGACCGGCTGCCCGAAGTGACCCGAGCGGCCCTGGGGTTGGCGAGCGACCGGTTCATCCTCGACGGCGAGGTGATCTCCTTCGGCGCGGACGGCCGGCCCCGCTCCTTCCAGGAGACCGCCGGCCGGGTGGGTTCCCGGACCGACGTGGCGAAGGCCGCCGTGGAGGTGCCCGTCTGCCCCGTCTTCTTCGACGTGCTGCTGGTCGGCGGCCAAGACCTGCTCGACCTCCCGTTCTCCGAACGGCACGCGCTGCTGACCGATCTGGTGCCCGCGCCGCTGCGGGTCCGCCGGACCGTGGCCTTGGGGCCGCAGCACATCCCCGAGGCGGAACGCTTCCTCGCCGACACCCTCGCCCGCGGCCACGAGGGCGTGGTCGTCAAGGCGCTGGACGCCCCCTACAGCGCGGGCCGGCGCGGTGCGTCCTGGCTGAAGGTCAAGCCCGTGCACACGCTCGACCTGGTCGTCCTGGCCGCCGAGTGGGGCCACGGCCGCCGCACCGGCAAGCTCTCCAACCTCCACCTCGGCGCCCGCAACCCGGACGGCACCTTCGCGATGCTCGGCAAGACCTTCAAGGGCATGACCGACGCGATGCTCGCCTGGCAGACCGAGCGGCTGCGGGAGCTGGCCGTAAAGGACGACGGCTGGGTGGTCACCGTACGCCCGGAACTCGTCGTGGAGATCGCCTACGACGGCCTGCAGCGCTCCTCCCGCTACCCGGCCGGCGTCACCCTGCGCTTCGCCCGCGTGGTCCGCTACCGCGAGGACAAGAGGGCGGAGGAGGCCGATACGGTGGAGGCCCTGCTGGCGGCCCACCCGGAGGTCAAGCCGTGACGGTGCGGACGACGAAGCGCAGCGCGGGACTGCTGCTGTTCCGGCACACCGACGACGGGCTGGAGGTGTTGCTCGGCCATATGGGCGGTCCCTTCTTCGCGAAGAAGGACGCGGGAGCGTGGACCGTGCCCAAGGGCGAGTACGAGCCCGACGAGCCCGCCTGGGAGGCGGCCCGGCGCGAGTTCCGGGAGGAGCTGGGGCTGGCGCCGCCCGACGGGCAGGCCGTACTTCTGGGCGAGGTCGCGCAAGCCAACGGCAAGATCGTGACCGTGTGGGCGATCGAGGCCGACCTGGACCCGGCGGCGATCGCCCCCGGCACCTTCACCATGGAGTGGCCGCCGAGGTCCGGGCGGACGCAGGAGTTCCCGGAGCTGGACCGGGTGGCGTGGTTCGGTCTGGACCGGGCCCGGGCGCTGATCATCACGGCGCAGGCCGCGTTTCTGGACCGGCTGGCGGAGCACTCGGGCCGACCGTGAGCCGTAGCGGCCGGAGCGCCGCGGAGGGCGAACAACCAATACAGCGCCCTACGCGTTGCGGTCGGCACCGCCGCGCGCGAAGGTCGAAGCAAGCCCGCTCCCAGGGAGGTCAGCCATGCCCATCGCGACGGTGAACCCGGCGAACGGCGAGACGCTCAAGACGTACGAGCCCATGGGTGAGGAGGAGCTGGAACGCCGGCTCCAGCTCGCCGAGGCGACGTTCCGCACGTACCGGACGACCACGTTCGCCGAACGCGCCCGACTGCTGAACAAGGCCGCCGACCTGCTGGACGAGGACCAGCAGGAGATCGGCCGGGTCATGACCACCGAGATGGGCAAGCCGGTCAAGCAGGCCCGCGCGGAGGCCGCGAAGTGCGCCAAGGCGATGCGCTGGTACGCCGAACGCGCCGAGGGACTGCTCGCCGACGAGGAGCCGGCCGAGGCGGACGTGCGGGACTCCGGCGCCTCGCGGGTTCGGGTCCGCTACCGGCCGCTCGGCCCCGTCCTCGCGGTGATGCCGTGGAACTTCCCCCTGTGGCAGGTGATCCGCTTCGCCGCGCCCGCGCTGATGGCGGGCAACGTGGGCCTGCTCAAGCACGCCTCGAACGTCCCCCAGACGGCCCTGTACCTGGAGGACCTGTTCCACCGGGCGGGCTTCAAGGAGGGCTGCTTCCAGACACTGCTGGTCGGCTCGGGAGCGGTCGACGGCATCCTGCGCGACGAGCGGGTGAAGGCCGCGACCCTCACGGGCAGCGAGCCGGCCGGGCGGGCCGTGGCCGCCACCTCCGGCGAGATGATCAAGAAGACGGTGCTGGAGCTGGGCGGCAGCGACCCGTTCGTCGTCATGCCCTCCGCCGACCTCGACCGGGCGGCGCAGGTCGCCGTGACGGCGCGGGTGCAGAACAACGGACAGTCCTGCATCGCGGCCAAGCGGTTCATCGTGCACACCGACGCCTACGACGCCTTCGCCGAGAAGTTCGTCGCGGGCATGAAGGCGCTCAAGATCGGCGACCCGCTGGCGGAGGACACCGAGATCGGGCCGCTCTCCAGCGAGCAGGGGCGGTCCGACCTGGAGGAGCTGGTCGACGACGCGAAGCGCAGCGGCGCCCAGGTGCTGTGCGGCGGGGAACGTCCCAACTGGCCGGGCTGGTACTACCCGCCGACCGTCCTGGCGGGCATCACCAGGGAGATGCGCATCCACCGCGAGGAGGCGTTCGGGCCGGTCGCCACGCTGTACCGGGCCGGCGACGTGGACGAGGCGATCCTGATCGCGAACGACTCCTTCTTCGGGCTGAGTTCGAACGTGTGGACGCGGGACGAGAACGAGGTGGAGCGGTTCGCGCGAGATCTGGAGGCGGGTGGCGTGTACGTCAACGGGATGACCGCCTCCCATCCGGCGTTCCCGTTCGGCGGTGTGAAGCGGTCCGGGTACGGGCGTGAGCTGTCCGGGCACGGAATCCGGGAGTTCTGCAACATCACCACGGTTTGGCAGGGTGCGTGAGGACTGCGCGGCTACCATCCCGTTTGTGAACCGCGAAGTGACTCTGCCTCTGATCGTCGACGACCGCGGTGCCCTGCAGGTGGCTGCGGCCGACGTGAGTAAGTTGTTGCGGACCGTGGGTGGGCGGTGGCTGCATCTTGTCGAGGCCGGGGAGCAGGGGCTCGACGAGGACACGGTCGCCGCGTTGACCATCGAGCTGGCGAAGCTCGCGGATCGTATCGACGTGGCTTG
Source organism: Streptomyces sp. NPDC101165 (assembly GCF_044768135.1). Lineage (NCBI taxonomy): Bacteria > Bacillati > Actinomycetota > Actinomycetes > Kitasatosporales > Streptomycetaceae > Streptomyces > Streptomyces sp. NPDC101165. The sequence continues at coordinate 182,265 of NZ_JBIWPG010000010.1, forward strand.
TATCGCGCACAGCAGCGGGGCGCCGTAGCTAGGGAGTCTCCCTGAGCGAGTTCCAGAACATCGCCTCGTAGGACTGGAGCAGACTTCCGTAGGTGTGGGCCAGGCCGGCGTTCAGGCGGCCGGACTCCAGCGCCTCCGCCACCGCCGCCGTCGCCCGTGCGTCCAGGTCGGGGGACGGTTTCGCGAAGAAGTCGAAGAAGGCGCAGGCCTCGTCCGAGAAGCCGTAGTGCCGGCGCAGGCCTTCGGCGATGCGGGCGCAATAGCCGCCCCACGCCGAGAAGTTGGCGGTGAGCGCCAGGATCGCGTCGGCCGGGGAGGCGTTGAGGGCGAGCCAGGAGACATAGGCGGGGTAGGCCTGGCAGCCGGGGCGGGGAACGTACGCGTGTGTCTGTTCCTCGGTCACGCCGGACGCCGCCGCGAATGCGGTCAGATGATCCCCCGCCAGCGTCTCGCCCTCGGCGAGCGAGGTGAAGAAGACGGCCGCGGTGCGGGAGTCGGCGGCACGCTCCGCCAGGTGTACGAAGGCGCGCCGGTCCGCGGCGATCACCCACCGCTGTTCCAGGGCCAGGGCTGCGAGGGTCTCGCGGCTCGCCTCGCCCCCGGCGATCAGCGGGACGAGCGGGTTGGTCCGTGGGTTCGGGGCGAGTTGGGCGGTCGTGGAGGCCAGTAGTTCTGCGGCCTTGGGCGTCATCGGGTCCTCCGAGGGTGGTACGGGCTCCAGGTCCGATCCCTACCCCTTGTCCCCGATTCGGAGTAATCCGACGAGAGATCGTCGCCCCCTCGGGTGAACCTGGGTGGACCACCTTCTGACCGGCGGGCGCGGGTCCGCCGGACGGCGAAAGCAGGGACGGCTCATGGCGACTTTGTGCAGACCCTCGGTGTCCGTACCCGAACACGTGATCACGATGGAGGAGACGCTGGAGCTGGCACGTACGCACCACGCGGACCACCCCCAGCTCCCGCTGGCCCTCCGACTGATCGAGAACACGGGCGTCCGCACCCGGCACATCGTGCAGCCCATCGAGGAGACCCTGAAACACCCCGGGTTCGAGGAGCGCAACAAGCTCTACGAGGCCGAGGCGAAGGCCCGAGTCCCCGCGGTGATCCAGCGCGCGCTCGACGACGCGGAGGTCCTGACCTCCGACATCGACGTCATCATCTACGTGTCGTGCACGGGCTTCATGATGCCCTCGCTGACCGCGTGGCTGATCAACGAGATGGACTTCCCGTCCAACACCCGTCAGCTCCCCATAGCCCAGTTGGGCTGTGCGGCCGGCGGCGCGGCCATCAACCGGGCCCACGACTTCTGCTCGGCCTACCCGGAGGGCAACGCGCTCATCGTGGCCTGCGAGTTCTGCTCGCTGTGCTACCAGCCCACCGACCTCGGCGTCGGCTCGCTGCTGTCCAACGGCCTGTTCGGCGACGGCATCGCCGCGGCCGTGGTGCGCGGCCGGGGCGGCACGGGCGTCCATCTGGAGCGCAACGGTTCGTACCTGATCCCCAAGACCGAGGACTGGATCGCGTACGACGTCCGGGCCACCGGCTTCCACTTCCTGCTGGACAAGCGGGTGCCGACCACCATGGAGCCGCTCGCCCCGGCGCTCCAGGACCTCGCGGGCACGCACGGCTGGGACGCCGCCGACCTGGACTTCTACATCATCCACGCGGGCGGTCCCCGAATACTCGACGACCTCAGCAAGTTCCTGCAGGTCGACCCGCACGCGTTCCGGTTCAGCCGGGCCACGCTCACCGAGTACGGCAACATCGCCAGCGCCGTCGTCCTGGACGCGCTGCGCCGGCTGTTCGACGAGGGCGGTGCCGAGCACCGGGCGCGCGGGCTGCTCGCCGGGTTCGGTCCCGGCATCACCGCCGAGATGACCGTGGGCCGCTGGGTCCAGGACAGCGGGATGATGCGATGAGCGAAGAGACCCTCACCGGGCTCCTGCCCCCGATCCGGCACTGGCCGGCCGTCGATCTGACCGGGACGGACTTCGACCCGGTGCTGACCGACCTGATGCGCGAGGGCCCGGTCACCCGCGTCCAGCTGGCCAACGGCGAGGGCTGGGCGTGGCTGGTCACCCGGTACGACGACGTGCGCATGGTGACCAACGACCCCCGTTTCAGCCGCGAGGCGGTCATGGCCAGGCAGGTGACCCGGCTCGCCCCGCACTACATCCCGGACCAGGGCGCGGTCGGTTTCCTGGACCCGCCCGACCACACCCGGCTGCGCCGCTCGGTCGCCGCCGCGTTCACCGCGAAGGGCGTGGAGCGGATCCGCGAGCAGGCGCGCGGCATGCTGGACGAGCTGGTCGACGAACTCCTCCAGGACGGCCCGCCCGCCGATCTGACGGCGACGATCCTCAGCCCCTTCCCGATCGCGGTGATCTGCGAGCTGATGGGCGTCCCGGTGGGCGACCGGCACGACATGCACATCTGGACCCAGCTGATCCTGTCCTCCTCGCACGGAAAGGAGGCCAGCGAGAAGGCCAAGCGCGAGATGAGCGCCTACTTCTCCGACCTCATCGGGCTGCGCGAGGGCAGCACGGCCGAGGACGTCACCTCGCTGCTCGGCGCCGCCGTGGGCCGGGACGAGGTCACCCTGGAGGAGGCCGTCGGCCTCGCCGGCCTCCTCCAGATCGGCGGCGAGGCGGTCACCAACAACAGCGGGCAGATGTTCTACCTGCTGCTGACCCGCCCCGACCTGGTCGAACGGCTGCGCTGCGATCCGGGGATCCGCCCGAGGGCGATCGACGAACTGCTGCGCTACATCCCTCACCGCAACGCCGTCGGCCTCTCCCGGATCGCCCTGGAGGACGTGGAGATCGGGGGCGTACGCATCCGCGCGGGCGACGCGGTCTACGTCTCCTACCTGGCCGCAAACCGCGACCCGGACATCTTCACCGAGCCGGAGACCATCGACTTCTCCCGCAGCCCCAACCCGCACGTGGCGTTCGGCTTCGGCCCGCACTACTGCCCCGGCGGCATGCTGGCGCGGCTGGAGTCGGAGCTCCTGGTGGACGCCCTGCTGGACCGGGTGCCGGGTCTGAGGCTCGCCGTACCGCCCGGACAGGTGCCCTTCAGGAGGGGCGCGTTGATCCGTGGGCCCGAGGCCCTGCCCGTGACGTGGTGAGCGGCTGATGACGACGACCGAGGGGCTGGCGGTACCCGAGGGGCCCGCGGCCCGAGGAGTGGCGCAGGCCCAGGCGGACGTGCCGGTCCAGGAGGCGACGCAGACCGAGGGACTGCTCGTGCCTCCGGGCCACGGCCGCGTCGTCGCGACGTCCGCCCAGCGCGTGACGTTCAAGGTCACCGGCACCCATTCGCGGACGGCCTCCACCTTCGAGGTGGAGGTTCCGCCGGGCTTCGACGTCGGTGCCCATGTGCACACGCGCAGCGAGGAGTTGTTCTACGTCCTCGACGGCGAACTGGATGTGCTCGCCTTCGAGCCGCGCGTCCGCACCCCCGACAACTGGCAGAAGTGGGAGTCGAGTTCGGGCAGCCGTGTGGTACGGGCAACCCCGGGCACGGTGATCGTCGTACCCCCCGGCTGCCCCCACGCCTTCGCCAACCCGACGGACACCCCGGCGAAGATGTTCTTCCAGGCGTCCCCGCCCCCCGATCACGAGCGTTACTTCGAGGAGCTGCTGGAGATCCTGGGGAACGGAGGGCCGCCGGACCACGAGGCGATCGAGGCGCTCCGGAAGCGGTACGACATCGAGCAACTCACGCCCTTGAGGCACCGGTGAGCGCCCCCACCCGAAGGCGACGCTATCGAATCGGCATCCCCGACAAGGTCCGCGCGATCACCAGCCGCTGAATCTCGCTCGTGCCCTCGAAGATCGTGTAGATCGCGCTGTCCCGGTGCATCCGCTCCACCGGGTACTCCCTGGTGTACCCGTTGCCGCCCAGGATCTGTATCGCCTGCGCGGTCACCTTCTTCGCGGTCTCGCTGGCGAACAGCTTGGACATGGAGCCCTCGGCCGCGGTGAACGGCTTGCCGCTGACCGCCATCCAGGAGGCACGCCACACGAGCAGCCGGGCGGCGTCGATCTGCGTGCGCATGTCCGCGAGCTGGAAGGCGACGCCCTGGTTGTCGATGATCGGCCGCCCGAACTGCTCACGGGTCGTCGCGTAGTCGAGAGCCACCTCGTACGCGGCCCGGGCGGTGCCCACCGCCATCGCGCCGACGGCCGGGCGGGACGCCTCGAACGTGGCCATCGCCGCGTTCTTCACCCGCTCACCACCGGACGCCTTCGCCCTCTCCCGGGCGCGGGCGAGCCGCTCGTCCAGCTTCTCCTTGCCGCCGAGCAGGCAGGAGCCGGGAACGCGGACGTTCTCCAGGACGACCTCGGCGGTGTGCGAGGCGCGGATGCCGTGCTTCTTGAACTTCTGCCCCTGGGACAGTCCCGGCGTGCCCGGCGGGATGATGAAGGAGGCGTGGCCCTTGGAGCCCAGCTCCGGGTCGACGACCGCGACGACGACATGGACGTTGGCGATGCCGCCGTTGGTCGCCCAAGTCTTCGTGCCGTTGATCACCCACTCGTCCTTGGACTCGTCGTACACGGCACGCGTGCGCATGGAGGCGACGTCGGAGCCGGCATCGGGCTCGGAGGAGCAGAACGCGGCGACCTTGACGTCGTTCGCGTCGCCGTACATCTGGGGGATCCAGGTGCCGATCTGCTCCTCGGTTCCGTTGGCAAGAACGCCCACGGCGGCCAGGCCGGTACCCACAATGGAGAGGGCGATGCCCGCGTCGCCCCAGAACAGCTCCTCCATGGCCATCGGAATACCGAGGCCGGTGGGGTCGAAGTACTGCTGCGCATAGAAGTCGAGGGAGTAGATGCCGACCTTCGCGGCCTCCTGGATGACCGGCCAGGGAGTCTCCTCACGCTCGTCCCATTCGGCGGCCGCGGGGCGGATGACGTCGGCGGCGAAACCGTGCAGCCAGTCCCGGACCTCCTTCTGTTCGTCGTTGAGCTCCATGGTGAACTCGGCCATGTCCCCTCCAGCGGCGGCGCATATGGTGTTACTAGCGGTAACTCGAGTCTGTTACTGACCGGTAGGAAATGTCAACTCCCGATGACGCGTCGGCATCCCGTTCGATGTCAGGCACGTGGACAGTGTTAGTTTGCGCAGGCGTCACCGAATCAGCACGGGTGGGGAGAGCACATGGACACCACGCAGCGGACCGATCAACAGCGGTCCGCCGACCGCCGACGGCGCGAGCTGCTGGAGGCGGCGGACCGAGTCGTTCTGCGTGACGGTCCGCAGGCCTCGATGAACGCCATCGCCGCGGAGGCCGGAATCACCAAGCCGATCCTCTACCGCCACTTCGGCGACAAGGGTGGGCTCTACGCGGCCCTGGCCAAGCGGCACACGGACGCCCTGCTCGACTCGCTGCGGGCGGCACTGGACGCCCCGGCCGAGCGGCGGGAGCGCGTCGAGGCCACGCTGGACACCTACCTCGCGGCGATCGAGGCACGACCTCAGGTGTACCGGTTCCTCATGCATCCGGCAGAGGGAAGCCAGGGGGGCGAACCGGGCTTCGACGTCGGCAAGCATTCGGCTCCACTGCTTCGGCGGATGGGCGAGGAGCTGGCCCAGGTCATCGAGGACCGGCTGGATCTCGGACCCGGGAGTCAGCAGCTCGCCCGGGTCTGGGGGCACGGGATCGTCGGGATGATGCACGCGGCCGGGGACTGGTGGCTCGGGGAGCGGCCCTGCTCCCGTGCCGAACTGGTTCGGTCGCTCGCCGATTTGCTGTGGGGGCGCCTGGCGGCCGCGGGGGACAAAATAGGCGGCCCCGGGTTCTGAAGGTCACGTTTCGGATGCGGGTGAGTGGGGGCTGATCGCGCAGCCCCCCGCGCCTCGTCAGGCGGGACCGCTTCCCCCGCGCCACGAAGATCGCGAGATTTGTCTCATCAGTCTGCGGTGGCGCCAACCCGTCAAGTGGTCGGCGTACACCGTGCCGTCCAGGTGGTCGGACTCGTGCTGCAGGCACCGGGCGAAGAAACCCGTGCCGTGCACGGTGATCGGCTCTCCCGTCACCGTGAAACCCTCGACGACCGCGTGGTCGTAGCGTTCCGTGCCCGCTTCCAGGCCCGGCAGGGACAGGCAGCCCTCCGGGCCGCGGATCACCACGCCGTCCGCCTCCACCAGGCGCGGGTTCACGACATGTCCGAGATGTCGGACGTCCTCGTCGTCGGGACAGTCGTAGACGAACACCCGTAGCGGCACGCCGATCTGGTTCGCGGCCAGGCCCACCCCCTGGGCCGCGTACATGGTCGCGAACAAGTCCTCCACGAGCGCGGCCAGTTCGGGGCCGAAGTCCGTGACGTCCCGGCAGGACTCGTGCAGGACGGGGTCGTGGAGCAGGGAAAGAGGCCGGACGCGCCCGTGGGCGCCCGCGATCGAGCCGTGTCGCATGGCGGCAAGGGTACGGTTCCTTCAGTTCATGCCCGCCGCCAGGCAAGGGCCGGGATTCGGGTGTGCGAATGGATCTCGATAGGCTGAGGCCCACACCACGTAGCCGGATGGCCCCAGGCGCGGCGCGTACGCAAGGAGGATCGAGAACTGATGGCAGGCAACTCGGACCCGCTCACGCCGCGGGCCAAGCTGGCCGTGACCGCGGGCAAGGCGGTCGCAGCGGCGTCCCGCGCCGCGGGACGCGGCAGCGGATCGGTGATCGGCGGCCGGGTCGCACTCAAACTCGACCCCGACCTCCTCGCCCGGCTCGCCCAGAACCTGGACGTCGTCCTGGTCTCGGCGACCAACGGCAAGACCACGACCACCCGGCTGATCGCGGAGGCCCTGCGGGCCGCGGGCGAGGTCGTCTCGAATGCGCTCGGCGCGAACATGCCGGCCGGCATCACCTCGGCACTGGCCGGGGGCTCGGAAGCCAAGTTCGCCGTCATCGAGGTCGACGAGAAGTACCTGGCCGGCGTCGCCCGGGACACCGACCCGAAGTGCATCGCGCTGCTCAACCTCTCGCGCGACCAGCTGGACCGCGCGGCCGAGACCCGGATGCTCGCCGAGAACTGGCGCGAGGGCCTCGCCGGGACCAAGGCCGTGGTCGTCGCCAACTGCGACGACCCGCTCGTGGTCTGGGCCGCCTCCTCGTCCCCGAATGTGATCTGGGTCGCAGCCGGGCAGATGTGGAAGGACGACGCCTGGTCCTGCCCGTCCTGCGGTGGCGTGATGCAGCGCCCCGGTGACGACTGGTTCTGCGGCGAGTGCGGCTTCCGCCGGCCGACGCCCACCTGGGCGCTGTCCGGGGACCATGTGCTGGATCCGCACGGGTCCGCCTGGCCGATCCACCTGCAGCTGCCGGGTCGCGCCAACAAGGCGAACGCGGCCAGCTCCGCGGCCGTCGCCGCCGTCTTCGGGGTGCCGCCGCAGGTCGCCCTGGAGCGCATGTACCAGGTGCAGGCCGTCGCGGGACGCTACGACGTCGTCCAGTTCGAGGGCCGTGATCTGCGGCTGCTGCTGGCGAAGAACCCGGCCGGCTGGCTGGAGACGTTCTCGCTGATCGACCCGCCGCCCGCCCCGGTGATCCTGTCCGTGAACGCCCGCGGCGCCGACGGCACCGACACCTCCTGGCTGTGGGACGTCGACTACACGCGGCTGACCGGCCACCCGATCTTCGTCATCGGCGACCGGAAGCTGGACCTCGCCGTCCGTCTGGAGGTCGCGAACCAGCACTTCCAGGTCTGCGAGAACCTCGACCAGGCCGTGCAGATGTGCCCGCCGGGCCGGATCGAGGTCATCGCGAACTACACCGCGTTCCAGGACCTGCGCCGCCGCGTCGGCAACTGATCTTCGAAGGGCGATCACCTCATGAGCGACAACCAACTGCGGCTGGTGTGGATCTACCCCGACCTGCTGAGCACCTACGGCGACCAGGGCAACGCCCTGGTCGTGGAGCGGCGGGCCCGGCAGCGCGGCCTGGACGTGGCCCGGCTGGACGTGCGCAGCGACCAGCCGATCCCGACCTCCGGTGACATCTACCTGATCGGCGGCGGCGAGGACCGGCCGCAGCGGCTCGCGGCCGAGCGGCTGCGCCGCGACGGCCATCTGCAGCGCGCGGTGGAGAACGGCGCGATCGTCTTCTCCGTGTGCGCCGGCTACCAGATCCTCGGCCACGAGTTCATCAACGACCTCGGACAGCGCGAGCCGGGCCTCGGCCTGCTGGACGTGGTCTCGGTGCGCGGCGAGGGCGAGCGGTGCGTCGGCGACGTCCTCGGGGACATCGACCCGCAGCTCGGCCTCCCCGAGCTGACCGGATTCGAGAACCACCAGGGCGTCACCCACCTGGGCGCCACGGCGCGCCCCTTCGCCCGGGTGAAGATCGGCAAGGGCAACGGCACCGGGGACGGCACGGAGGGCGCGTACAACGGGACGGTCTTCGGCACGTACATGCACGGCCCCGTGCTGGCCCGTAACCCGCTGATCGCCGACCTGCTGCTGAAGCTGGCGCTCGACGTCAACGCGCTGCCGCCGATCGACGACCGCTGGTACGACGCGCTCCGCAACGAGCGCATCGCTGCTGCGCAGCAGCCTGCGTAGACACTGTTGCGCAGCAGCCTGCGTAGACACTGTTGCGCAGCAGCCTGCGTAGACACTGCCGCGCAGCAGCCCGCGTAAGCGTCGTCTCAGCGCCGTCTCAGCGGTTTCCGGCAGGCTCGTAGCGGGCCCGCCTGACGGGCCGTCCGCTCACATGTGCGGGCGCGTCCAGCAGGCGGACGCCCGCTACGGTGCCACCCCCTCCCGCCGGTAGGGTGGCCGGGAATCCGCCGGACGACGTGGTCCGGTTTTCCGGCCCACGTTGAGAAGGTATTTCGGGCTATGCGCATTGGTGTCCTCACGTCCGGCGGCGACTGCCCCGGCCTGAACGCCGTCATCCGGTCCGTCGTGCACCGTGCCGTCGCCGACCACGGCGACGAGGTCATCGGTTTCCGGGACGGCTGGAAGGGCCTCCTGGAATGCGACTACATGAAGCTCGACCTCGACGCCGTGGGCGGCATCCTGGCCCGCGGCGGCACCATCCTCGGCTCCTCCCGGGTCCAGCCCTCGCATCTGCGGGACGGTGTGGAGCGGGCCAAGGGCCATGTCGAGGAACTGGGCCTCGACGCGATCATCCCGATCGGCGGCGAGGGCACGCTGAAGGCGGCCCGGCTGATGTCGGACAACGGCCTGCCCGTGGTCGGCGTCCCGAAGACCATCGACAACGACATTGCCGTCACGGACGTCACCTTCGGCTTCGACACGGCGGTCGGTGTCGCCACCGAGGCCCTGGACCGCCTGAAGACCACCGCCGAGTCCCACCAGCGTGTGCTGGTCGTGGAGGTCATGGGCCGGCACACCGGCTGGATCGCGCTGCACTCCGGCATGGCGGCCGGCGCCCACGCCATCGTCGTACCGGAACGGCCTTTCGACATCGAGGAGTTGACCGCGCGCGTCGGTGAGCGGTTCGAGGCGGGCAAGCGGTTCGCCATCGTGGTCGCCGCGGAGGGCGCCAAGCCGCGGCCCGGCTCCATGGAGTTCGACGAGGGCGGCAAGGACATCTACGGCCACGAGCGCTTCGCCGGGATCGCCCGGCAGCTGTCGATCGAGCTGGAGCAGCGGCTCGGCAAGGAGGCGCGGCCGGTGATCCTGGGGCATGTGCAGCGGGGCGGGACGCCCACGGCGTACGACCGGGTGCTGGCCACGCGGTTCGGCTGGCACGCGGTGGAGGCCGTGCACCGCGGCGAGTTCGGCATGATGACCGCGCTGCGCGGCACCGACATCGTGATGGTGTCGCTCGCCGAGGCCGTGGAGACGCTGAAGACGGTTCCCGCCGAGCGGTACGACGAGGCGGAGTGCGTCCTGTAGTCCAGCCGAGGACAACCCGCCCCCGGTCACAGCCGTGACCGGGGGCGGTTCTACTCTTGGGGGCGGACAGACGCGTACAACCCCCACGAATCAGGAGCCGCCGGATGGATCACAGCGGGCACGGCATGATGATGGACTTGCCGCCGTTCACGCTGGGGCGGGGGCTCCAGTGGTCGGCGGACCCCTTCTTTCTCGTCGCCTGTCTGGCCGGGCTGGCTCTGTACGGCTGGGGTGTGGTGCGGCTGCGGCGGCGTGGGGACGCGTGGTCCGTGGCCCGGACGGTGTCGTACGTCGTCGGTGTGCTGACCATCGCGCTGGTGATGTGCACCAGGCTGAACGACTACGGCATGGTCATGTTCAGCGTGCACATGGTGCAGCACATGGTGATCAGCATGCTGTCGCCGATCCTGATCCTGCTGGGCGCCCCGGTCACGCTGGCGCTGCGCGCGCTGCCGGTGGCCGGCAAGGGCCGCAAGGGGCCGCGTGAGCTGCTGCTGGTGCTGCTGCACAGCCGGTACATGCGGATCATCACCCACCCGGCCTTCACGATCCCGATGTTCATCGCGAGCCTGTACGCGCTGTACTTCTCCCCGCTGTTCGACTTCCTGATGGGGTCGAAGGTCGGGCACATCGGGATGATGGTGCACTTCCTCGCCGTGGGTGTGGTCTTCTTCTGGCCGATCATCGGCGTGGACCCGGGGCCCCACCGGCCGGGTCACCTGATGCGGATGCTGGAGCTGTTCGCGGGCATGCCGTTCCACGCCTTCTTCGGCATCGCACTGATGATGGCGTCGGAGCCGATGGTCGAGACGTTCAAGCACGCGCCCGCCTCGCTCGGCATCGACGCGCTCGCCGACCAGAACGCGGCCGGCGGCATCGCCTGGGCGTTCAGTGAGATCCCGTCCGTGCTGGTGCTGATCGCGCTGCTGTTCCAGTGGTACGGCTCCGAGCAGCGGCAGGCCAGGCGCTCGGACCGGGCCGCCGACCGGGACGGCGACAAGGAGCTGGCGGCGTACAACGCCTATCTGGCCTCGCTCAACGCGCGCGAGAGCTGAGTCCGCGGTAGAGAGAGCCGAGTGCGCGGTATGCCGTTCGCGCGGCGTTCGGGGCACCATGGTCGAGGACGGACCATGAGGAGGGTGTCGCGATGCCCGGTTCCACGAACGGTTCCACCAAGGCGATGGGGGCGATGACCGTCGGCGGGCTCGTCGTCGTGACGGCCTACACGGTCGCGCTCGGCAGCAACGGCTGGCTGTGGTTCGGATGGGTGGTGCTCATGCTGCTGACGCTCGCCATGGTCGTCACCCAGTCGTAGGACGCTCGACGCGGGCGTGGCTGATTACAGTGCCCGCATGAACAGCAGGACTACCTCTTTCGACGACCTCGACCGGAAGATCATCACCGCGCTGATGGCGAACGCCAGGACCAGCTTCGCCGAGATCGGCGCGGCGATCGGGCTGTCGTCCACCGCGGTCAAACGGCGCGTGGACCGGCTGCGGGAGACCGGTGTGGTCACCGGGTTCACGGCGACCGTGAAGCCCGCCGCGCTGGGCTGGCGCACGGAGGCGTACGTCGAGGTGTACTGCGAGGGCGCGGCCCCGCCGCGGCGCCTGGCGGAGGTGGTGCGCAACCACCCGGAGATCACGGCGGCCATGACGGTGACCGGCGGCGCGGACGCGCTGCTGCACGTGCGGGCGCGGGACGTGGAGCACTTCGAGGAGGTGCTGGAGCGGATCCGTGCCGAACCGTTCATCCGGAAGACGATCAGCGTGATGGTGCTGTCCCACCTCCTCCCGGAAAGCCCGGAAGCGGGCGCGACCCACGCCGCACCCGAGTGATCACGAAGTAAACCCCGAAGCGCGCAGTTCTCGTGCGTTCTGCCTGCTGGGAACGCAGCGATGCTGCGCATGCACGCAGCTTTCGTTTCTTGTCGTCCGCCGCCGTCCCTTTCTACCGTTGTGCCAACCCTCAGTGACGCGCAGGAAAGCGGAGGAAACCCTCTGTGCCCGAAAGCCGTGTGCCGCGCCCTCGGCGCTTCCTCGTCTGCGAACCCAGACATTTCGCCGTGCAGTACGCGATCAATCCCTGGATGCATCCCGACACACCCGTCGACGTGGATCTGGCCCAGGAGCAGTGGCAGGCGCTGATCCGCACCTACCGCTCCCACGGCCACTCCGTCGAGGCGGTCGACCCCGTCCCGGGCCTGCCCGACATGGTGTTCGCCGCCAACGCGGCGTTCGTGGTCGGCGGCCGGGTCTTCGGCTCCCTGTTCCACGCGCAGGAGCGACGCGCCGAGTCGGTCCACTACGACACGTGGTTCAAGTCGGCCGGCTACGACGTCTACCGGCCCGAGGCGGTGACCGAGGGCGAGGGTGACCTGGTGTGGACGGGCCGGTACGTGCTGGCCGGCACCGGGTTCCGCACCACCCGTGAGGCCCACCGCGAGGCGCAGGAGTTCCTCGGCCACCCGGTGATCGGCCTGACCCTGGTGGACCCGTACTTCTACCACCTGGACACGGCGCTGTTCGTCCTCGACGACGACAACATCGCCTACTACCCGGAGGCCTTCTCGCCCGGGAGCCGGGAGGTGCTCAAGCGCCTGTACCCGGACGCGGTGCTCGCCACCCGCGACGACGCGATGGCATTCGGCCTGAACTCCGTGTCCGACGGCCGGCACGTCTTCATCGCCCCCAAGGCCGAGGCGCTGGCCGAGCGCCTGACCGACCACGGCTACATCCCCGTCCCCGTCGACCTGTCGGAGTTCCACAAGGCCGGCGGTGGCATCAAGTGCTGCACCCAGGAGATCCGCTGATGACCGCACCCGCGCACGAGCGCACGTCCGACGACCTGATCAAGGCGGAGGAGCCGGTCCTCGCGCACAACTACCACCCCCTGCCCGTGGTCGTCGCCCGGGCCGAGGGCACCTGGGTGGAGGACGTCGAGGGCCGCCGCTACCTCGACATGCTGGCCGGCTACTCGGCCCTCAACTTCGGCCACCGGCACCCGGCGCTGATCGAGGCCGCGCACCGCCAGCTCGACCGGCTGACCCTCACCTCCCGGGCCTTCCACAACGACCGGCTCGCCGAGTTCGCCGAGCGGCTCGCGGAGCTGACCGGCCTGGACATGGTGCTGCCGATGAACACCGGCGCGGAGGCGGTGGAGAGCGGCATCAAGGTGGCCCGCAAGTGGGCGTACGACGTGAAGGGCGTCGCCGCCGACCGGGCCACGATCGTGGTCGCGGCGGAGAACTTCCACGGCCGCACGACGACGATCGTCAGCTTCTCCACGGACGAGACGGCCCGCTCCGGCTTCGGCCCGTTCACGCCCGGCTTCCGGATCGTGCCGTACAACGACCTGGCCGCGCTGGAGGAGGCGGTCGACGAGACGACGGCGGCGGTGCTGCTCGAGCCCATCCAGGGCGAGGCCGGGGTCGTCATCCCGGACGACGGCTACCTGGCCGGTGTGCGTGAGCTGACGCGCCGCAAGGGCTGCCTGTTCATCGCGGACGAGATCCAGTCCGGCCTCGGCCGCACCGGCCGTACCCTCGCCGTCGAGCACGAGGACGTCGTCCCGGACGTGCTGCTGCTCGGCAAGGCGCTCGGCGGCGGCATCGTGCCGGTGTCGGCGGTGGTGGCCCGGCGCGAGGTGCTGGGCGTGCTGCGCCCGGGCGAGCACGGCTCCACGTTCGGCGGCAACCCGCTGGCGGCGGCGGTCGGCACGGCGGTGGTCGAGCTGCTGGAGACCGGTGAGTTCCAGCGCCGGGCGGCCGACCTGGGGCAGATCCTGCACAGCGGCCTGGCCGAGCTCGTCGGCCGGGGCGTGACCGGCTTCCGCGCGCGTGGGCTGTGGGCGGGCGTCGACGTCGACCCGGCCATCGGCACGGGCCGTGAGATCAGCGAGGCGCTCATGCGGGAGGGTGTCCTGGTCAAGGACACGCACGGCTCCACGATCCGGCTGGCGCCCCCGCTGACCATCACGGCCGACGAGCTGCGCTCGGCGCTGGGCTCGCTGGAGAAGGTGCTCGGCTCGACCGGCCGGTGACGGGGGGCAGGGGGCCGGACGCGTACCGCCGGCCCCCTGCCCGCTCCGTCAGCTCCGGTTCTTGCTCTCGCTCGTGCCGAGGAGCTGCTTCATCTCCTCGATCTCGGCGTTCTGGGCGCTGACGATGTCTACGGCCATGCCCTTGGCGGGGCCGTACCGGCCCTCGCCCTTCTCCGTGGTGGCCATCTCGAGGGCGGCCATGTCGCCGTCGCTCATCATCCCGGACATGCCGGCGTGACCCGAGTGGTCCATGCCGGCCATCGGCACCTGCTCGCCCCATGCCTTGAGCCAGCCGGTCATGGTGCGGATCTCCGGGTCCTGCGCCTTCTCGATCCGGGCGGCGAAGTCCTTCACCCGGGCCGAGGAGGCGCGGCCGTCGGCGAGCCGCGCCATCTCCAGGGCCTGCCGGTGGTTCGGATCATGCCCTGCGCGAAGGCGACGTGCCGGGCGTTGTGCGACGTGGCGGTGGCGGAGCCGGAGGCACTCGTGCCCGCCACCGGGGTGCCGTGGCCCGCGTGGGCGACGCCGGTCACCGCGACGAGGGCGGCACGGCGCGTCAGGGTACGGCTGGTCATACGGGAACTCCTGCTGTTCGAAAGCCGTCTTCGGGCACGCGTGGGAGGACGACCGCGGCGCATGCGGTCGTCGCGGCCTCTAGATCCGCAGGAGTTGGAGTTCCGCCAGGGAGGGTGGTGCACGGGCCCCGTCCGGCGCCGTGACCGCGTACGAGCGCAGGTCGGTCGTCGGTGCGAGGGCGGTCACGGGGTCGGGGACGAGCGCGGGCGGCTGCGGACCGCCGTTCACGGCACCGGACGCGCAGGTGGAATCGGCGTGGTGCATCAGATGGCCACCGCAGTGCCCGTCCCCCTCGGGACAGTCGCCCTGAGTGATGACCGCGACCTTCGTGTGCGCGGCCCGGGCATGCTCCCCGTGCCCCGTGCCGCCGCCGGACGCGAGGGCGTGCATGCCCAGCAGCCCGGCCAGCACCGCCGGCACGAACAGCGCGCGCAGCCGCCGCGGTGAACGAGCCGGGGGCCCCGCCGGTGCGCGCGCATGATCCGTCAGGTCCTTTACAGCACAAGGCCCTTGACGCGGATCCAGCCAATCGATACATACATGCCATCCATTGGTACGGACCAATCCTGTGCGGCCTCGCGCGTCGACCCGGCGCCCAACTCCCCAGTGGAGGCAGCGATGCGAAGACCATCGGCACTCGTCGCCCTGTTCCTCGGCGCACTGCTCCTGCTCCTCACCCCACTGCCCGCACTCGCCGCGGGCTCGGCCACGGCGTCCTTCGCCAGGACCTCGACCTGGGACGGCGGTTACCAGGGCGCCTACACCATCACCAACGGCGGCAGTACGACCGTGTCCGCCTGGACCGTCGAGTTCGACCTGCCGTCCGGCACCACGGTCGGCTCGTACTGGGACGCGCTGCTCACCCGGAGCGACAGTCACTACACCTTCAAGAACCGTGAGTACAACGGCTCGTTGGCGCCGGGCGCGAGCACCACCTTCGGGTGGGTGTCGAGCGGCACCGGCACACCGGCTGGCTGCCGGCTCAACGGCGCGCCCTGCACGGGTGGTTCGGGCGGCGACACGACCCCGCCCGGCGTGCCCGGCGGGGTATCCGTGGGCTCCGCGTCCAGCGCGTCGCTGACCGTGCGGTGGACGGCCGCCACGGACGACTCCGGATCCGTCGCGGGCTACGACATCTCGCGCGACGGCGGCACACCCGTCACGGTGACCGGAACCTCGTACACGGCCACCGGGCTGCAGCCGAGCACGAGTTACTCGTTCCGCGTGCGGGCCCGGGACGCCGCGGGCAACGTCTCCGCCTACAGCGCGGCGGTCAGCGGTACGACCGCCTCCGGGGGCACCCAGCCGGGCGGCGGCGTGCACACCGCTCCGTACATCGACATGGGCGCGTGGCCCACCCCGAGCATGCCCGACATGGCCTCGGCGAGCGGGCTCAAGAGCTACACCATGGCGTTCGTCACCGCCTCCGGCTGCAAGGCCATGTGGTTCAACGCCTATGACCCGCGCAGCGGCTGGGCCAAGGACCAGATCGACGCGATCCGGGCGAACGGCGGTGACGTGAAGGTCTCGTTCGGCGGCGCGTCCGGCATCGAACTGGCCCAGGCCTGCGACTCGGTGGACTCCCTCTACACCGAGTACAACGCGGTCGTGAACGCGTACGGCCTGACCTATGTCGACTTCGACATCGAGGGCGCGGCGGTCGCCGACCCGGCCTCGATCAGCCGTCGTTCCCAGGCCCTGGCCCGTCTGCAGCAGGCCCACCCCGGGCTGCGGATCTCCCTCACGCTCCCCGTGCTCCCGGAGGGCCTGACCTCGGACGGCCTGAACGTGGTCAAGGCGGCGCGGGACGCCGGGGTCGACCTCGACCTCGTGAACATCATGGCGATGGACTACTACCGGAGCGTCGACTACGGCGACGCCGCCCTCCAGGCCGCCCAGTCCACCTTCACCCAGCTGCGGTCGCTCTACCCGGGCAGGTCGGACGACCGGCTCTGGGCGATGGTCGGCGTGACACCGATGCTCGGCCAGAACGACGACGGCCACGTCTACGACCAGAGCGACGCCCGCCAACTGGTCGCCTTCGCGCAGGGCAAGCATCTCGGGGAGCTGGCCTTCTGGGAGGCGACCCGGGACCGAAACGCCTGCACCGGTGCCCTGTACCAGTGCACGAACGTCCCGCAGTCCCCCTACGAGTTCGCGAAGATCTTCGCGGCGTACACGGGCTGACGTGCCCCCGGTGCCGACTACGGCCGCTCGCCCGCTCCATGACCCGGTGGACCGGGCGAGCCGGCCGGACCGGGGTGGGGTCGCGAGTGGCCGTACCAGTCGTGCACCACGGCACTGCCCACCAGCAGGTCCTGGACGGAGGCCCGGCGCCTGCTGGCCGGGATCCACAGCAGTCCCAGCGGGAAGAGGAGGTACAGGACGGCCCGCAGCGCGGCGGGCACGAGGGTGAGGCGGGCGCCGGACCGGCCGGTCACCCGCAGGCCCATCATCTGGTCACCGACGGTGCGCCCGACCGTGCACCAGCTGCCCGCGAGATAGACGGCCGCGAGCGCCGAGCCGAATCCCGTGGCGCCCCACAGGCCGAGCTGCGGCGCCGAGAACGGGGGCCCCACCAGCAGATACCGCAGCGCCGCGTAACCGAACTGAACGACCGCGACCGCGCCGAGCACGACGAGGACGTCCACGACGGCGGCCACGGTACGCGTGACGATCCCGGCCGGCAGTCCTTGGGCAACCGCCGGACCGGGCGCACGGGCCATCGAGGTCACGACGACTCCGGTCCCTCGCGTGGCGCTCCGGGCGGCGGCTCACCGGCCGACCGCCCCGGAGGGGATCCGGCCCGGTGCAGCAGCCGGTCGGTGAACCGGTCCACGAACCGGTCGGCGCGGGCGTTCTGCTCCCGGAACGCGTCCAGCGTCTCCGCCGTCATGCTGCCCCCGGTGTCCCGGACGATCCGCCCCACGTCCAGCTCCTCCAGCACCTGTTCGGTGTACGTCACCAGGTCCACCCGGGCGAGCACCGCGTCGAGGTCGATGCGCCGGGCGACCCGGTCCACGTCCAGCCGCTCCGCCACCGCGTCCACGTCGATCCGGTCGACGGCGGCGTCGAGGTCGATCCGGGACAGCAGGGCGTCGACGTCGACCCGGGCCAGCACGGCGTCCAGGTCCACGCGGGCGAGGACCGCGTCGAGGTCGACCCGGGCCAGCAGGGCGTCGAGGTCGACGCGCCGGGCCACGCGGTCCACGTCGAGGCGGTCGGCCACGGCGTCGAGGTCGACCTCGTCCACGACGGCCGCCGTCACCGCCCGGACGAGCGCCCGCGCCAGGTCCCCCGCCTGATTCCGCGATCGCTCCCGTTCCGCCGCTCCCCGCGCGCTCCAGTACGCGATGCGGCGGTCCGCCGCACCCCGCACGGCCGCCGGCACGAGCAGCCGGCTGGCGGCGTGGGCCCAGCGCCCGGCCCGGTCGGCCGTGCCCACGACCCTGGACACCGACTGCCGCTCCACCTCCAGCGCGAATCCGAGCAGCGCGTCACCGAGGGGCACCGGCACACCCGCCCGACGCGGCGTCCCGGGACGGGCCGCGGACACGGCCTGCGACGCCAGGTCGGCCAGCCCCAGGACCAGCCGCGTCACCCCCTGGGGCACGGGCCCCACGAGGCCGTCGTCGCCGCTCCCACCCGTCGGCGCGGAGGCGGGCGAGTCGCCCGCGGACCTGCTCATGCCGGTATCGGACCATCCCGGGCCACGGCCCGCCCTCACCCACCAGGGGTGACCTGCCCCGACCGACCGGACGGCGCGTACACGTCTTCCGGAGCACGGTCAGCGACGTCCGGACAGCCTCACCCGCGTCGGGTGAGCAAAGGCCGCCGGGCGGCCGCCTACGGTGAAGGAGCCCAGACGGCAGACTCCGGAAGGCGGTCCCTCCATGCCCACCACATCAGACGCTCCTGTCCTCGACACGCTGGCCGCCATGACGATCGACTCGATAGAACGCTGCGGCATGGACGAGCACACCCTCATCCTGACCCGCATCGCCGCGCTCGTGGCCATGGACGCACCGGCGATCTCCTACCTCGCCCACGTCGACCCGGCGGTCAAGGCCGAACTGACCGTGGAGCAGCTGCAGGACGTCCTCGTGGCGATCGCCCCCGTCGTCGGCACCGCGCGTGTCATGTCGGCCGCGGGCCACATCGCCCAGGCCTTCGGCGTGGCCATCGCCCTGGCCGAAGCAGAGGCCCAGTCCATCGCCGAGGCCGAGGCCCGAAGCCGGGACAGCTCCTGAACCACGCGACAACGGCTCGTCCCCGGGCAGATGCTGTCGGTTCGAAGCCGACCTGACGGACCTGGGGACGAGCCGTTGCGATGCCGGTACCGGCGCCAAGTCTCACGCGATGTCGGGCATCCCGGATGCCCAGTCGTCCAGAACCCTGGAGGGGTCCAGTGCGACGGGCAGCTCGGTCAGGCCGCGGAACGCGGGGAAGGGCACGGTCAGCCACTTGGCCTCGTCGGCCGGCATGACCAGGGAGAGGTTCGGGAAGCGGCGGAAGAGCGAGGTCAGGGCGATCTGCATCTCCATCCTGGCCAGCGGTGCGCCGAGGCAGTAGTGCGGGCCCGTACCGAATCCCAGATGGTTGCTCTGCACGCCCGGCCGGGCGATGTCGAAGGCGTCGGGGCTCTCGAACGCGGCGGCGTCCCGGTTGGCCGAGGTGACCGCGATCTGCACCAGCGAGCCCTTGGGAATGAGCGTCCCCGCGATGGTGATGTCCTCGAGCGCGTGCCGGAAGGTCGCGTTCTCGACCGAGCCCTCGAAGCGGATGATCTCCTCGATGGCGTTCGGGAGGAGTTCGGGCGAGTCGATCACCTGCCTGAGCTGCTCGGGATGCGTGAGCAGTGTGAAGACGGCGTTGCCGATGAGGTAGGCGGTCGTCTTGTGGCCGGCGAACAGCAGCACCCACAGCGTGGACAGCAACTCACCGTCCGTCAGCGACTCCTGCTCGTCGCTCGTCTGGATGAGAACGCTCAGCAGGTCGTCCTCGGGGGCCTTCCGCTTACGGGCGATCAGGACCTCGAAGTACTCCCGGAGCGCGGTCTCCGCCTCGGCCAGCCGGTCCTTGTCCTTCTTGCTGAAACCGGTCCGCGCGACGACGCTGCACCACTGCTGGACCTCCTGCCGCTCCTCCTCGGGGACGCCGATCAGCTCGCAGATCACCTGGAGGGGCAGCGGGAAGGCGAAGGCCGACAGGAGATCGACGGGCTCCAGGGTGGAGCACTTGTCGAGCAGCGTGTCGGTGATCTCCTGGATCCGCGGGCGCAGGGCCTCGATACGGCGGGGAACGAAAGCCTTGCTGACGATCCGGCGCAGCCGCGTGTGCTTCGGCGGGTCGGCGAACAGCATGTTGTCGTCCAGGGCGATGGAGGAGTCGCCGAAGATGGCACGGTACGCGTCGATGGCCGCGTACATGTCCTTGCTGATCCGCGGGTCGGCCAGGGCTGCCTTCGCGTCCTCGAACCGCGTGATGAGGTACGAGTCAACACCGTGCGGCGGCGTGAGACGGCACACGGGCGCGTTCTCACGCAGATGCCGATAGAGAGGGTGCGGGTCGGACCGGTACTCGGGGCAGCCGCGGGATGCCGCATCCACTGCCCGGGCTGTCTCGTCCGCGGTCTCCTGCTCTTGCATCTGAGTCATCGACGGCCCTTCTTCTCTTTCCGCAGTGGCACGAGTCGGCTGAACGCTGGAACGCAGGAATGCATTGACGCCACTCCTGACGGGAAAACGCGATTCACCCTGACGCTGACCGACCTCTTCGGCACGGTGCCGTCGCGGAAACGACGAGTACGCCGTCCGAGGGAAGGTTCGTTTGCCGACCCGAGTGCCGTATGACAGGTTCGATCCCAGGGCCGCCATGAGTTCGAATTGCTGCCCGAACTACCGCTGGGTCACTGGAGGAGGACGGGCCGTGGACAGGCGCGACGAAGAAATGGTGCCGGTATTGATCGTGGGCGGTTCGCTTGTCGGACTGTCCGCGTCGGTGTTTCTGGGAAGACTGGGCGTCAGTCATATGGTCGCCGAACGCCGGGCCGCCACTTCCGAACACCCCCGGGGCCGGGGGAACAACATGCGGACCATGGAGTTGTTCCGCACCGCCGGTGTGGAACCGGACATCAGAAAGGCCGCGGCCAACCTGTCCGGCAATCACGGCATCATGCAGACGGACAAACTGTCGGGCGGTCGGAGCAGATGGCTCTCGGCCCGGCTCACCGGCGGGAAGCCCCCCGAGAAGGACGTGTGCTCCACCCTGCGGTGCGCCTGCAGCCAGAACGACCTGGAGCCGGTCCTGCTGGACCACGCCCGTCGACTGGGCGGGGACGTGCGCTTCGGTACGGAGCTGGTCTCCTTCACCGAGGGTCCGGACGGCGTGACGTGCGAACTGCGCGAACGGGAGAGCGGCCGGACGTACACGATGCGCACGGCCTACCTCCTGGCGGCCGACGGGCCGCGCAGCCCGGTGCGCGAGCGCCTGGGCATCAAACAGAGCGGAGGGGGCGACCTGTTCCACAACGTCAGCGTCACCTTCCGCAGCAAGCTTCTCCGCGAGGTGGTGGGCGAACAGCGCTTCCTCGTCTGCTACCTGAACGGGACCGAGGGCGACGGGGTCCTGCTGCCCGTCGACAACGAGGAGAAGTGGGTCTTCCACATCCCGTGGTTCCCCGAGCGCGGCCAGACGCTCGAACACTTCACCGACACGCGCATCGCGGACCACGTCAGGGCCGCCGCCGGCGTACGGGACCTGGACGTCGAGGTCACCGGGCGTGCCCCGTGGCACGCGGCGGACCGGGTCGCCGACCGCTACCGGCAGGGACGCGTCTTCCTCATCGGTGACTCGGCCCACGAGATGCCCCCCACCGGCGCGTTCGGATCCAACACGGGAATCCAGGACGCTCACAACCTGGCCTGGAAGATCACTGCGGTACTGCACGGCTGGGCGGGCGAGGGCCTGCTGGACACCTACGAGAACGAACGGCGCCCGGTCGCCCTGGCCACGATCGCCCGGGCCATCGAGCAGGCGGCACGCGAGGAGCACCCCGGCTATGCCGCCGCGCAGGGCCCGGGCCAGAGCACGGACCTGATGACCGTGGCCCTCGGTTACCGCTACCTCTCCACGGCCGTGTCCGGCGCGGACACCGAGGTGCCGACCATCCCGGAGACACTCCGTCTGCAGGCGGACCCCGGTACCCGGGCCCCGCACATGACCGTCGTGCACAACGGGGACACCAAGTCGACCGTCGATCTGTACGAGCGGTCCTTCGTCCTGCTCTCCGGTCTTCCGGACGGGCCGTGGCCGGCGGCCGCCCACGCCGCGGCGGCCAAGCTCGACGTCCCCCTGGTGTCCTACCGCATCGGCGCCGGCCCGGACTTCGACCTCGACACCTCGGCC
This sequence comes from Streptomyces sp. NPDC101165, assembly GCF_044768135.1. NCBI lineage: Bacteria > Bacillati > Actinomycetota > Actinomycetes > Kitasatosporales > Streptomycetaceae > Streptomyces > Streptomyces sp. NPDC101165. Next base: position 204,159 of record NZ_JBIWPG010000010.1, read on the forward strand.
GCCCACGGCACCGATGGCGGTGGCGCGGACTGGGCCGCCGTCCACGGCGTCACCCCTCGGGGCGCGGTGCTCGTCCGCCCCGACGGAATCGTCGCCTGGCGCTCCGCAGATCTCCCCGCGAACCCCGCGCCCGAGCTGACGCACGTCCTCGAAGGCCTCCTCAGCCGCTGATCCCGTCTCCGACGCCCCCGGACCCTTCCACCGTAGGGAGCCCTTCCATGCCGACCGACCTGCAAGCTCCGGGCGACATAGGCCACCGCACCGCACCGAGCGACGACGACGCCCGACACGAACGAATAGACGTCCACCACCACTACACCGCCCCCGAATGGGTGCGGTGGGCCGAGAAGAACGGGTTTGCGGACCGTGACAGCCTGCCGCCGTGGACCCGGTGGGACGAAACCGCCGCCCTGGACCTGATGGATCGGACCGGCACGCGCACCAGCGTCCTCACCGTCGCGATGCTCGGACGCTTCAAGGAGGCGGCGGCACGCAAGGAGAGCACGCGTGTCGCCCTCGACGCCGCCGGCGCCCTGGCCACCAGGCACTCCGGCCGCTTCGCCTTCTTCACGCCCATCTTCCTCGACGACGCCGAACTCTCCCGCTGGTCCGTCTCCCACGGAATGGACCAGCTCGGGGCCGTGGGCGTCAGTGCGCGCACCAGCACGGGGAACACGTTCCTGGGCGACCCCGCACTCGACCCGATCATGGCGGAACTGGACGAACGCGCCGCCGTGATCAGCACGCACCCCATGCAGGTGAACACCTCCGGTGCCCCCGAGGGCGTGCCGCCGTTCGTGTGCGACTTCCTCATGGACACCACCCGCGCCGGCCTGAGCCTGATCATGAACGGCACTCTGGACCGCTTCCCGCGGCTCACCTTCATCCTCCCGCACGGCGGCGGGTACCTCCCCTACATCGCGAGCCGGATCGAGGTCTTCGGCCGGCAGCTCGTCCCCGCCGTCGACCCCGGCCGTGTCCGCGACTACCTGCACCGCTTCTACTACGACACGGCCGCGCCCATGTCCCCGTCGGCCACCCCCACTCTGCTGGCCGCCGCGGGTTCCTCCCGGATCCTCTACGGAAGCGACTGGCCGCCCACCCCCACGCGCGTGGTCACCGAGGTGACCGCACCCGCTCTGGACGCAGATGCCGCCCTCGGCGACCGGGAACGCGGCCACATCAACCGCGGGAACGCCCTGCGTCTGCTGCCCGCGCTCGCTCCTGCCTGAGCGCGCCCGGACCCGTCACGCGGGCCACCCTCACCAACCGGTGCAACGGCAGTGTCCCTTCGTACCGCTCGCGGGGAGCGACGCGAAGGGACACTGTCCGGTGCACGGAGCCGCACGGCCGACAGGCCGGCTCAGCTCAGCACAGTCCGGCCGGGATCGAGACCCGGCAGAGGTTGCCGCGGAAGAGGTTGCTGCCCTTCGAGGCGTTCTGATTGACCAGGTCGGCCGGGGCGTTGCCGGTGAACATGTTCTCGTCGACGCGGTTCTTGTCGTTGACCGCGCCTACGAAGCTCTTGTACAGCACGACCCCGCCCGACAGCGGCGAGCTGCCGCTGTTGCCCGCGACCATGTTGTGCGTCAGCAGAACGCTCTCCGCACCGGACAGCACGATCCCGGAGCCCTGTGCGAACGGCAGCCGGGCCGTCTTGGCGCAGTACTTGTTGTTGCGCAGCACATAGTTCTCGCTGACCGTGAGCGCGCCGGCCCGGGGCTTGTTCTCGTCCCCGATCACGATCATCCCGGTGCAGTTCCCGGTCATGTAGTTCCGCTGGACCTTGAGGTTCCGCAGACGCAGGACCGTCAGGCCGTTCCGGTTGCCCTCCAGGTCGTTCCCCGCCACGACCAGGCCCCGGCTGTCCGTGGCCCCCTTCTCCGACATCGTCGTGTTGGCGAGGTACAGCCCGGCGTCACCGTTGTTGCGGGCGACGTTGTTCTTGAACACACCGCGCGTGGAGTGCTCCTGCGAGATGCCCCACTGGCCGTTCTTCTCGGCCCTCACCCGCTGCACCGTCAGGCGGTCGGTGGCCATGGACCACAGACCGACGCGGGAGAAGCCCGTCACCTTCAGGTCGGAGACGGTCACGTCCGCGACGGGCTTGTTCCTGAGCCCGATCACGCAGATGCCCTTGCCGCCCTCCACGCAGCCGACCGCTGCCTTGGGGCTGGTGACGGCCTTCTTCTGGGGAGGCACGATCACCGTGCGCGGACCGACACCGCGAAGGGTCAGTCCGGAGGTTTTGACCGTGACGCTCTCGTGGTAGGTGCCGGCCTGCACCAGGACCGTGTCACCGGCGTGGGCGGCATCCACCGCCTTCTGGATCGACTCACCCGGGCGCACCGTCAAGGTCCGCGCGGCCGGGGAGGAGACCGCCGAGGCCGGGAAAGCACCCGGGCCCGCAGCGACAAGTACGGCGACGAACGCGGCGTACCGAACATGGTTCAATTTCATGTCCGGAACGTAGGACCGAATCGGCGGATGCCCGCGCGGAACTCACCCGCATGCCTCCCAACGGGCGTAAAGGTTCACATCACCGGCCGCGTACGGACGACGTCGGAGTAGCAGCGGTGGCAACCCCATGGGGCCATACCTAGGCTCGCTAGCGGAAACGAGCCCGCGGAAAGGAAAGAGAATGCCGCAAGTCGACGAAGAAGAGATCCGCGTTGGCACGATCGATACGGTGGCTCGGCCTCGAACACTCACGGGTGTTCTGCGTTCCGTGGTCAAGCAGACCAACCTGCTCCCGGTTTTCCTGGTCCTCACGGCCATGATGGTGGCCCTGTGGCTCATGGGAATGCCCTTCCTGCAGGCCTTGACCATTTCGACCGCGCTGAAGATTTCGATGGTTCTTTTCGCAGCGCGGCGGCTGCCCTGCGCCTAGAAGGGCTGACGCACGGCGATCACCTCTGTTCCGACGGCTGAGGACCGCCCGGCCCGAGACCCCGTTCGGCCTCGGGCCGAGCCGGGCCTCAGGCCCCGCGGCCCGCCTTCTCGCCGGCCCCGCTCTCCCCCACGCCCCGCCGCAGCGTCGCCGCGAGGTCGTCGCGGCCCGGATGCGCCCGGCGCTCCCGCAGATCGGCCACGGCCAGGACCAGGGCGACGAGGACGATGGCCATGACGGTGAGCAGCCCGAGCTGAAGGGCCGTCGTGGCACGACCGTGGTGGGAGAGGTGCGCGAAATACACGGCTCCGACCACGGCGATACCCACGGCCGAGCCGATCCGCTGGCCGGTCTGCATCACCCCGCCGGCCGCACCGGCCCGTCGTACCGGTACGAGCATCAGGGTGAGGGTCGTGTTGGGTGAGACCGTGAGACCGGACCCGATCCCGCCGATGACCAGCGGCAGCGCCATCGCCCAGCCCACGCCCTCGCCGGGCACCAGCCGAACGGCCAGCACGACGCCGAGCAGCCCGAGAACCACCGCACTCAGGCCGATGACGACCAGGCTGCGGCCGTAACGCGTCACCAGCCGTCCCCCGAGGGCCGCGCCGACCGCCGAGGCGACCGCGAACGGCAGGATCGTCACACCGGCGGCAAGGGCGCTGTATGCCACGGAGTTCTGCAGGAACAGTGACAGGACGAAGAAGATGGTGGTGAGCCCGGCGAAGAACGTGAGGCTGATCAGGGTGCCGAGCGTGAAGGAGCGCAGGGAGAAGAGCCCGAGGTCGACCAGCGGCGCCTCGCCCCGGCTGCCCTGGATCCTTTCCCACACCCAGAAAGCCCCCAGCAGCAGTGCGCCCACCGGGAGCAGTACCCACTTCGCGCGCCCCTGCCACTGCTGTTCCTGGACCAGGGGAAGCAGCAACGCGAGCACGCCCGTGCCGAGGAGCAGTACGCCGACCGGATCGAACTTCTCCGGTTTGCCGCTCGGCACCGGGAGGCGGGGCAGCAGCCGGTGCCCCGCGATGAGGGCGGCCACCCCGATGGGCACATTGACGAAGAACACCCAGCGCCAGCCGTGGTCCGGGCCGAACGCCTGGATCAGCAGTCCGCCCGCGAGCGGGCCCACCGCGGTGGACACGGCGACGACGCTGCCGTGGAAACCGAAGGCCCGAGCCCGCTCGGCGCCCTGGAACATCTGCTGGATCAACCCCGAGGTCTGCGGTGCGACCACACCGGCGGCCGCACCCTGGACCAGCCGGAACACCACCAACCAGGTGGGGCCGGGAGCGAGACCGCACCCCACGGAAGCGGCCGTGAACAGGCCGAGGCCGAACAGCAGCGCCTGGCGGCGCCCGCGCAGGTCACCCAGTCGCCCCGCCGGCGCCAGCGCGAGCCCGAAGGCGAGGGCGTACCCGGACACCACCCAGGACTGGGTGGCTTCGGAGGCACCGAGCCCGCGCTCCATGGAAGGCAGAGCCACGTTCACGATCGAGACGTCGAGCAGCGAGATGAAGCCCGCGGTCAGACAGACCCCGAGCGCTTTCCACCGCCGGTCGTCGAGAGCGGGCCGGTCCGTTTCTGTGGTCATGTGATCACGCTATGCATGCGCGACCGGTCGCACCAGCGGGACGCCCCGCCCTCCACCGTCGACGAGAGCGGGGCGGCCCTCACCCCTGACTGTCTGTCAGTGAACTCAGTAAGGTGTCAGCACGAGATCGGCTGAACATAACTCCGGATGACCTCAGGCGCAGAGGGACGAACCGTGTTCTACTACCTGCTCAAGTACGTGCTGCTGGGCCCGCTCCTCAGACTGGTCTTCCGCCCCCGGATCGAGGGGCTGGAGAACGTGCCGGCGTCGGGGCCGGCGATCGTCGCGGGGAACCATCTGTCCTTCTCCGACCACTTCCTGATGCCGGCGATGCTGAAGCGGCGCATCACCTTCCTCGCCAAGGCCGAGTACTTCACCGGGCCCGGCCTCAAGGGGCGCCTCACCGCTTTCTTCTTCCGCAGCGCCGGTCAGATCCCGGTGGACCGCTCCGGCAAGGACGCGGGACAGGCCGCGATCCGCGAGGGGCTCGGGGTGCTGAGCAAGGGCGAGCTGCTGGGCATCTACCCGGAGGGCACCCGTTCGCACGACGGCCGGCTGTACAAGGGCAAGGTCGGGGTCGCGGTCATGGCGCTGAAGGCGGGGGTGCCGGTGGTGCCCTGTGCGATGATCGGCACCTTCGAGGCGCAGCCGCCCGGCAAGGTGATTCCGAAGATGCACCCCGTGGTCATCCGTTTCGGCAGGCCGCTCGACTTCTCCCGCTACGCCGGCATGGAGCACGAGAAGGCCATCCTGCGGGCCGTCACCGACGAGATCATGTACGCGATCCTCTCGCTGTCCGAACAGGAGTACGTCGACCAGTACGCGGCCGTCGTCAAGGCGGAGCAGGCGGCCGAGAAGAAGGAGCGCAAGTTCCCGCGGGCGCCGCTCAGCTGATCTGCCGTCGGCAGAACGGCTCCGCGACGAGCGTGCCGCGTGCCTAGGCTCGCCCCATGAAGCGGGCTGTGGTGATCGGGGCGAGCGGACAGATCGGCCGTCCGGCGGTGGCGGCACTGGAGCGGGACGGCTGGGACGTGACGGCCGCCTCGCGGGGCGGTGGCCGGGACGAGTCGTGGGGCGTGGGGGTGCGGGCGGTCCGGCTGGACCGTACCGACGACGGGGCGCTCGCGGCCGTGGTGGGTGACGGCTGCGATCTGGTGGTCGACATGGTCGCGTACGACGCCGGGCACGCACGGCAACTGACCGACCTCGCGGGCCGGATCGGCTCGGCGGTCGTGATCTCCAGCGTGTCGGTGTACGAGGACGGCAAGGGGCGAGGCTTCGACACCCTGGACGAGCCCGACGGCTTCCCGGCGTACCCGGTGCCGGTCGCGGAGACGCAGCCGACGGTGGCGCCGGGCGAGGCGTCCTACAGCACCCGCAAGGCCGCCCTTGAACATGAACTGCTCAGGAGGGGCCAGGAGTTGCCGACGACCGTGCTGCGGGCGGGTGCGGTGCACGGGCCGTACAGTCCGCTCCCCCGTGAGCTGTACTTCGTGAAGCGGCACCTGGACGGGCGGGGCAGGCGGGTGCTCGCGTACGGCGGGGAGAGCCGGTTCCATCCGGCGAGCGCCCGGAACATCGCCGAACTGGTCCGCCTGGCCGCGGCCCGCCCCGGATCCCGGGTGCTCAACGCCGGTGATCCGCAGGCGCCGACGGTCGCCGGGATCGCGGCGGCGATCGACGCGGTCATGGGCACGGAGCCGGAGACCACACTCGTGGCCGGTCCGCCGCCCGCCGGATCCGTCGGCGGCACTCCCTGGTCGGGGCCGCTGCCGGTCGTCCTGGACATGTCCGCCGCCGAGCGGGAGCTGGGCCACCGGCCGGTGGTGTCGTACGAGGAGAGCCTGCCGGAGACGGTGGAGTGGCTGCGGCAGCGGCTCGCCGGGGGAGACTGGCGGGAGTGCTTTCCGCTGCTGGCGCGGGCCTACCCCGACCTCTTCGACTACGCGGCCGAGGACGCCTGGCTGGCGAGGACATGACGAAGGGGCGGCCGGAGAGTCCGGCCGCCCCTCGTCGCCGTACCGGAGGGGTTACGGCTTGGGCGTCGCGTGCGGCGCGCAGGTCACGTCGGCGGTGTCCAGCTTGCCGTCGATCAGGTAGCTGTCGACCCGCTCGTTGATGCAGGGGTTGACCAGGCCGGTCACACCGTGGGAGCCCGCGCCCTCCTCGGTGATCAGGCGGGAGCCCTTGAAGCGCTTGTGCAGGTCGACGGCGCCCGGGTACGGGGTCGCCGCGTCACGCGTGGACTGCACGATCATCACCGGCGGCAGGCCACGGTGCGTCTTGACGTCCACCGGGGTCTGCTGCTTGGTCGGCCAGGTGGCGCAGGGCAGGTTCATCCAGGCGTTGGCCCAGGTCATGAACGGGTAGTCCTTGTTGAGCCGGGTGTTGTCCCGGTCCCACTTGCGCCAGCTGGTGGGCCACTTGGCGTCGGCGCACTCGACGGCGGTGTAGACGGCGTTGCCGTTCTCGGCGCTGATGTTGCCCGCCGTGTCCGACAGGTCGGGGGCGGCCGCGTCGACGAGCGCCTTGGTGTCACCGGCGACGTACTTGCTGAACACCGAGGCGACCGGCACCCACGACGAGTCGTAGTACGGGGCGCTCTGGAAGAAGGAGATCAGCTCGGCCGGGCCGACGACCCCGCCGATGGGGTTCTTCTTCGCGGTGGCGCGCAGTTCGAGCCACTTGGCCTGGACGGCGCCGCGGGTGGTGCCGAGGTGGAAGGCGGCGTCGTTCGCGGCGACCCAGTCCTCCCAGTCCTTCCAGCGGCCCTCGAAGGCGATGTCCTGGTTCAGGTTGGCCTGGTACCAGATGTTCTCGCGCGACGGGTCGACCACGCTGTCCACGACCATGCGGCGCAGGTGGCCCGGGAAGAGGGTGCCGTAGACGGCGCCGAGGTAGGTGCCGTAGGAGACGCCGAGGTAGTTGAGCTTCTTCTCGCCCAGCGCGGCGCGGATGACGTCCAGGTCGCGGGCGGTGTTCGGCGTGGTCATCTGGGGCAGCATGGCGCCGCTGCGCTCGGCGCAGCCCTGCGCGTACTCGCGGGCCAGCTTGCGCTGCGCGGTCTTGTCCGCCTCGGTGTCCGGGACCGGGTCGGCCTTGGGCGCCTTGACGAACTCCTGCGGGTCGACGCAGGAGATGGGCGCCGAGTGGCCGACGCCGCGCGGGTCGAAGCCCACGAAGTCGTAGGCCTTCGCGACGTTCGCCCAGATGGCGTTCTTGGTGACGACCCGGCGCGGGAAGCGCAGACCGGAGCCACCGGGACCGCCCGGGTTGTAGACGAGGGCGCCCTGGCGCTCCTCGGGGGTCCCCGTATTGCCGATGCGGTCGACGGCGAGCTTGATCTGCTTGCCGTACGGCTTGGCGTAGTCGAGCGGCACGGAGACCCAGCCGCACTGGATGGGCTTCTCCAGGCCCCAGTCGGCAGGGCAGTCCTGCCAGTCGATGCCGGCCTTGGCGGCGCGGGCGGCGGCGATCCGGGCGCCCCTGGCCTCGCGGTCCTGCCCGTGGCGGCTGTCGGCGCTCGCCGCGGGAGCCGCCACCGCGCCGGCTATCAGAGTTGCGGTGACGAGTGCTCCTGCCGAACCGAACGCCAGCAGGCGGCTCTTCGGTCTGTTCTCCCTCAAGTGGGCCCCTCCCCCAACAGAGTTATACGAGTGGTCAGGCGGGGATCCTCTCCGCTGTGAGCCCTCTGAGAACAGGGGTCGCAGACGTTTCTTTACCAATCCGATAAACGGATGATCACGTCCCGCTGAGCGGAACGTGCGCCTTTTCAGGCCAGCAGGGTCAGCGCCTCGTCCAGCACCAGCCGCAGCCCGAGTGCGTCGGGGGCCACGGCGCTGACGAGTACGGCGGGTCCCGCGAGCGGTACCAGCGCGGCGCGCTCCCCCAGCATCCGCGCCGCAACCGGCTGCTCGGCGAACTCGGGCCGCACGACGACCAGTTGGCCCACCGACCGGTGTCCGGCGAGCACGGCGGGCCCGTCCCAGCCGCCCGGCGCGCCGGGCCCGCAGGACAGCTCCTGGTCCAGCACGGCCCGGCCGGCGACACGCACCGTGAGCCGACTGGTGAGCCGCCCGGGTTGCTCTCCGACCCGGCCGAGCACCTGCTCCTCGCGCAGCACGAGCCGTGCCCCGGCGGCGAGTTCGACCCGGGTGGTGACGTACAGGTCGCTGCCGCCGGCCGAGATCAGCTGCTCGGGCAGCCAGCGCAACTCGCCGCCGTCGGCCACGTCCAGCCGTACGTCGTAGCGGGCCTCGCCCTTGCCCTGGCCCGGGAGCGCGATGGTGGCGGCGGCCGAGCCGACGTGCAGCCGGGCGCCCTCCTCCACCCGTGCCTCCAGCGAGAAGCGGTCCCCGCCGAGCGGGCCGCTCATCGCGCCGACGACCATCACCCGCGCCTCGCCGCCGCTCGCCCGGGTGCGGCGCAGCGCCAGCGGGCCCTCGCCGTCCAGCACGGGCAGCGCCGTACCGCCGCGTCCGTCGGCGCGAGCGACGATCCGGGCGTTCGCCCGGACGCCGGTCGCCGTCATGCCGCCCACGCGGCGAGCCGCTCCCGCACCCACGCGGCCACGTCCGCGACGCCGGCCTCCTCGCGCAACGACTGGAACACGACCGGGAGTTCGGCCCGCTGCGCCTTGGCGTCGGCGGCCATCCGGGCGAGGTCGGAGCCGACGTACGGCGCGAGGTCGGTCTTGTTGACGACGAGCAGATCGGCGGTGGTGACGCCGGGCCCGCCCTTGCGCGGGATGTCGTCGCCGCCCGCCACGTCGATCACGAAGATCTGCGCGTCCACGAGCCCCTTGGAGAAGGTGGCGGTGAGGTTGTCTCCGCCGGACTCGACGAGGATCAGGTCCAGCGGCCCGACCTCGTCCTCCAGGTCCTCCACGGCCTCGAGGTTGGCGGAGATGTCGTCGCGGATCGCGGTGTGCGGGCAGGCCCCGGTCTCCACGGCCGCGATCCGCTCGGGCGGCAGCACCGCTTCCCGGAGCAGGAACTCGGCGTCCTCGCGGGTGTAGATGTCATTGGTGACGACGGCCAGGGACAGCTGGTCGCGCAGCGCACGGCAGAGCGCGGCAACGGTCGCGGTCTTCCCGGAGCCGACGGGTCCGCCGAGCCCGATGCGCAGGGCGCGGCGGGAGCCGTCGGGACGGTGGGCGTCGGCACTCACGGCGGCGGGGCCGTGGTGGGGGTGGTCGAGGTGCATAACAGCGGCTCCGTTTCAGCCAGGTCCGGCATCGATCAGCCCGTCTGGGGGTACCCCCTCCGGGGGAGTCCGAGGACGAGCCGTTCAGGCCGATGGGGGTCCGGGGGCGCAGCCCCCGGTCAGGAAGCGAACAGTCGTACCGGCCAGGTCGCGTGCCACTCCGCACCGACCTCCAGCAAGGGCCCCGACGCGGCGGGCAGCGCATCGACTCCCTCGTCGGCCACCCTCCGCGCCGCCTCCACCGCCGCGTCCGCGACGCGGTCCAGCTCCGGAGCCAACCGGGCCAGAGCTCCCGTCGCGTCGAACGGGTCGAGGCTCAGCAGACGGACCGTGGCCGTCGCCGGCCCGCTCACGCTCTCGTACGCCGCGCAGTACGCGGCGTCCACGGGGCCGAGGCCGGCCGCCCTCGCCACGACTCCGAGCACGACCGGCTGATGGGCGCCCTTGGGGAACTCCCCCGCCAGCGCGTCGAGTTCGGCCGACGGCCAGCTCGAGCGCGCGGCTCTCATCAGCTGCCGGCCGAGCCTGCGCGCGGCGCCGCGCAGCGCCGGCGAGGGGGTGCGGGCGTCCGCGGCCGCGTCCAGCTCCCGGGGCTCGACGCCCAGGACGGCGGCGGCCGCCAGCGCGCCTGCGACCAGGCCGGCGGTGTGCAGCCGCCCGCGGCAGAAGTCCTCCAGGCTCGCCGCGGAGGTGATCCGTCCCGCCCTGACAGCGGCCTCCGCCCCGCCGGAGTGCGCGTGCCCTCCGGCGGGGAAGCGGCCGTCGGCCAGGACGAGCAGTGCTGCCCTGGACATCAGAAGAGGAAGTAGCGCTGGGCCATGGGCAGTTCGACGGCCGGAGCCGCCTCGACCAGCTCACCGTCGATGTGCACGGCGAAGCTGTCGGGGTCGATCCGCACCTGGGGACGCGCGTCGTTCTCGCGCATGTCCGCCTTGGTCACCCCGCGCGTCGAGTCGATGGCGACGAAGCGCTTGCCCAGCTGCAGCCGCTCCGGCAGCCCGTCCTCGATGGCCGCCGGGGCCACGAAGTTGAACGAGTTGGCGGCCGGCGCCCGTCCGATCGCCCCGTACATCGGCCGGGGCAGGATCGGCTGCGGCGTCGGGATGGACGCGTTGGCATCACCCATCTGTGCGTACGCGATCTGGCCGCCCTTGATGACGAGGTGCGGCTTGACCCCGAAGAACGCGGGCTCCCACAGCACCAGGTCGGCGAGCTTGCCGCTCTCGACGGAGCCGATCTCGCGAGCCAGGCCCTGGGCGAGCGCCGGGTTGATCGTGTACTTGGCGACGTAGCGCCGTACCCGCCGGTTGTCCGCCCGCCCGTCGCCGGGCAGCGCGCCCCGCCGCCGCTTCATGACGTGCGCGGTCTGCCAGGTGCGCAGGACGACCTCGCCCACCCGGCCCATGGCCTGGGAGTCGGAGGAGATGATCGAGATCGCGCCGAGGTCGTGGAGTATGTCCTCCGCGCCGATGGTGGACGGCCGGATCCGGGACTCGGCGAAGGCCAGGTCCTCGGGGACCGCCGGGTTGAGGTGGTGGCACACCATCAGCATGTCGAGGTGTTCCTCGGCGGTGTTGACGGTGAACGGCCGGGTCGGGTTGGTCGAGCTGGGCAGCACGTGCGGCTCGGAGACCACGGTCATGATGTCCGGTGCGTGCCCGCCGCCGGCGCCCTCGGTGTGGTACGCGTGGATGCCCCGGCCGGCGATCGCGGCGAGGGTGTCACCGACGAAACCGGCCTCGTTGAGGGTGTCGGTGTGGATGGCGACCTGGATGCCGGTGCGCTCGGCGACGGTCAGGGCCGCGTCGATGACGGCCGGGGTCGACCCCCAGTCCTCGTGCAGCTTGAGGCCCAGGGCGCCGCCGCGGATCTGGGAGAGCATCGCCTCGTGCGAGACGGTGTTGCCCTTGCCCAGGAAGCCGATGTTGAGCGGGTACTGCTCCATCGCCTCCAGCATCCGGGCCAGGTGCCAGGGGCCGGGCGTCACGGTGGTCGCCTTGGAGCCCTCGGCCGGTCCGGTGCCGCCGCCGACCAGGGTGGTGATGCCGGAGGCGAGCGCCTCGTCGGCGATCTGCGGGCAGATGAAGTGGACGTGCGCGTCAATGGCGCCGGCCGTGAGGATCCGTCCGTTGCCGGCGATGACCTCGGTCTCGGGGCCGATCACCAGGTCGGGGTGCACGCCGTCCATGGTGTCGGGGTTACCGGCCTTGCCGATGCCGGTGATCCGGCCGTCGCGGATGCCGACGTCGGCCTTGACGATCCCCCAGTGGTCGACGATGACGACACCGGTGATGACGGTGTCGGGGGTGCCTTCCGCGCGCGTGGCACGCGACTGGCCCATGGACTCGCGGATGACCTTGCCACCGCCGAAGACCGCCTCGTCACCGGCGAGTCCGGGGCCGCCTGAGCGGTCCTCCTCGATCTCGATCAGCAGGTCGGTGTCGGCGAGCCGGATACGGTCGCCGGTGGTGGGGCCGAACAGGTCGGCGTAGGCGGCGCGGGAGATCTCAGGCATCGAGGGCACCTCCGGTCTCGCCGCGCAGTCCGGGCACGATCCGGGCGCCGGCGAGGGGCACGAGTTCGACGGCGACGGGAATGCCGGGCTCGAAGCGTACGGCGGTGCCGGCGGCGACGTTCAGCCGCTTGCCGTGGGCGGCGGTCCGGTCGAACTCCAGGCCGGGGTTGGCCTCGGCGAAGTGGTAGTGGGAGCCGACCTGGACGGGCCGGTCGGCGGCGTTGAGCACGGTCAGCCGGGTGACCTCGCGCCCCTCGTTGCAGACGACGGGGCCGTCCGCGAAAAGCACCTCTCCGGGAATCATCGCGGCCCCCTCAGATGATCGGCTCGTGGACGGTGACGAGCTTGGTGCCGTCCGGGAAGGTGGCCTCGACCTGCACGTCGTGAATCATCTCGGGGACGCCGTCCATGACGTCTTCCCTGGTGAGGAGCTTACGGCCGGAGGACATCAGCTCGGCGACGGTACGGCCGTCACGCGCGCCCTCGAGGATGTGCGACGTGATGAGGGCGACCGCTTCCGGGTGGTTGAGCCTGAGCCCACGGGCCCTGCGCTTCTCGGCCACGTCGGCCGCCACATGGATCAGCAGCCTCTCTTGTTCGTGCGGGGTCAGTTGCACGTCCCACCTCACAGTCCTTGCTCCGGACCGTGCGGGGTCCGGCTGCCGCAGCCACCACGGCGGGATAGGTGTAACACACAGACAAACTCGCCCGAACGTGATCGACTCGGGCAGAAAAACCCCTGGTGGCGTGGATCGGCAGGCTAGTTCGCCGGAGTTTCAGCGACGTTAACCAGGCCTTGATCAACACATGACTGCGCAATGGGCCCGCACATACCCGGCTACGAGACGCCGGGGCTCCGGTGCTCGGCCGCGATCCCGAAGCGCTGGGGCTCCCGGGTCGCGGGCTCGGCCTCGCGGACGCGGGACACCGAGGTGACCACCGGCTGCTCCTCGGCCGGCTCGTCGAGGGCGTCGAGCCGCTCCAGGTCCGCGGCCGAGACCAGCGCGACCAACGGCTTGCCGTGCCGCGTCACGACGACGCGCTCACCGCCGTACACCACCCGGTTGATCAGGTCGGCGAGCTCAGCCCTGGCTTGCGTCACCGGAATCTCGTAGGCCATACCCCCATTCTAACGTCATGTACGTCCTGTACATTTTTTACAGAAGCGAGGCCACCACAGGCCCTGTCGCGAGGAAGGGGTATGCCCATGACCCGACCGTCAGCCCGCCACGTCCTGCCCGAGTTCACCGAGCGCACGAGCACGGGCCACCGCACGCTCGATCCCTACTCGAAGCTGTTCGAGAACCGAGTCGTGTTCCTCGGGACACCGCTCGACGACACAGCGGCGACCGACGTGATCACGCAGTTCATGCACCTCGAACACGCGGCCCCGGACCGGGACATCACGCTGTACCTCAACTGCCCGGGCGGCTCGTTCAGCGCGCTGACGGCGGTCTACGACACGATGCGGTACGTCACCTGCGACGTGGAGACCTACTGCCTGGGCCAGGCCGCCTCGGCCGCCGCGATCCTGCTCGCGGCCGGGACCCCGGGAAAGCGGTTCACGCTGCCGAGCGCACGCGTGGTGCTCGAACAGCCCTCGCTGCCCGAGCCGACCCAGGGACAACCGAGCGACCTCGTCGTCCAGGCCGACGAGTTGGCCCGGTCGCGCACGCTCATGGAGGAGATGCTGGTCCTGCACACCGGGCGCACTCCGGAACAGGTCCATCGGGACCTGGAGCGGGAGCTGGTGCTGGACGCGCCGGGCGCACTGGCGTACGGCCTGGTGGACGGCGTCGTCCCGAGCCGCAGGGGCACCCCCGGCGCACAGCACGCGGGGTGAGCCGGCCGATGCTGCCACCGGAGCTTCCGCCGCTGCCCGCCCTGACGTGCGCCGAGGGCGAGTTGATCGACCGTTATCTGGAGGCGGTCGACCTGCTGGGCCGGATCAATCCGGCGCAGTCCGGGGACACCTACCGCGGGCTGCGCGCGGCGCAGGCCCTGGTGCGCAAGGCGTCCGAGCTGCGCGACGCGCTCGCCCTCATGCACCAGCGCGGCGAGACGGAGCTGCACGGGGACACGCTGGCACGGGCCTTGAGGGTGCTCGACGGCGAGCGCCGCACCGCTCGCGTCGTGCTCCCGCCGGACTGCGTGGGCTGATCCGGACGCCCGTCCGGCCCGACGGGACCGACGCGTCGACGGACCCGTCGGAGCCGGACACGAAACGGCCCGAACGACGTACCCCCGGCCGGCGTATCTTCAGAACTTTTTCCGGGTCTCCCGGCTTGCGCAGTACGCCGGTTCAAGGTCGGCGCGAAAGTGCTTCGTCCCAGGTCCGGGGCTACGTACGGGATCTGACGGAGCCTCGAACACAGCACCGTCCACCCGAACGGGTGAGTGGTGAGTAACGCCACAAATCCCCGATTCCATTGGGATTTTCCGACTCCTGTGAGTGAAGATCCCTGTCTGACGACAAGACCCCGCCACCGCGGCGGGGCGATCCGGGCGGACGCCGAGTCCTGCCGCCGCCCTGGATGACCGGTCGACAGGAGTGGATCGGCAGGAGTGGAGGACCCAAGCAAGACGGGTCGCCGGAACGGACGTTCGTCGCACAGACGGGCAGCCGCACCGAGCAGCCCTTGGGGTGAAGCCGCAGCAACGCGGCCGGGCAACTTCGCCAGCCCGAATCCGACAGGTCATCCTTCACAGGCGGCTGACGAAGGGTTGCGCATGACTGCGCTCAATCGTGTCCCGTCGCTCATGGCCCGGGCCGGTACGGCCTCGGCTCTCACGCTCGCCGCCGTGGGCGGTTCGATCGTGGTCCCGGGCCTCGCCACCGACGCCTCGGCCGCCGGCACGGCGGCGAAGGCACTCCAGGTCGCGGCCTCCAAGAAGGGTGCCCCGTACGCATGGGGGGCCACCGGGCCGCGCCGCTTCGACTGCTCGGGGCTGACCCTCTACTCGTTCAAGAAGGCGGGCAAGAAGCTGCCGCGCACGGCCGCCCAGCAGTACAACAAGACGCACCACATCTCGGCCGGCAACCGCAAGGCCGGCGACCTGGTGTTCTTCCACTCGGGTTCCAGCGTCTACCACGTCGGCATCTACGCCGGGAAGGGCAAGATCTGGCACGCGCCGAAGACCGGGGCCGTGGTGCGGCTGGAGAAGATCTGGAGCAGGAGCGTCTGGTACGGCCGGGTCAGCTGACCCGGACTCAGGGCAGGAGCGGCTCCAGGAGCAGAGCCGCTCCGAGCACCGTGAGCGCCGCCCCGGTGCCCGTCTGCAGTATGCGGGCGGCCCGGGGTCGGCGCAGCCACCTGCCGAGGCGATTCACCAGCAGGGCCACGACCTGGAACCAGGCCAGCGCCAGCGTACAGACGATCAGCGCGAGCAGCAGCGTCCTGGGCAGCGCGGAGTCGCCGGACGGCACGAACTGGGGCAGCAGACTGAGGAAGGTCAGCGAGGCCTTCGGGTTGAGGACGTTGGTGACGAAGCCCTGCCGCAGCGGGTGCGCGGCCGACGGTGCCGCCTCGTCGGAGGCCACGGCGGGCCGCCGCAGCGACCACAGGGTCCGCACGCCGAGCTGCAGCACATAGGCGCCGCCCAGCAGCTGCAGCGCGCGGAAGAGCGCGGGGACGGCGACCAGCACGGCCGCGACTCCGGCCACCGCCAGCGTGGTGTGCACCAGGAGGCCGCCCGCGATGCCGAGCCCGCAGACCGCGCCGGCGCGGCGGGAGAGCAGGGCGTTGCGTACGACCACCGCGAAGTCGGCGCCCGGCATGGCGACGAGGCCGGCGGCGATTGCGGTGAAGGCGATGAGCTGTGCGTCCATACGGCCAGCGTGCCCGGAGCGAGCCTTCAGCAGGTATTTCGAATGAGCAGGGTCAGTCTTAAACACTGCTTTAGGCTGGTGCCATGTACGACCCCACTCGGCTGGCCGCGCTGGTCGCCGTGGCGGAGGCGGGCTCCATCACACGGGCCGCCGACCGGCTCGGCTACACGCCGCCCGCGCTCTCCCAGCAGCTGGCCAAGCTGGAGCGGGAGGCGGGCACGGCGCTACTGGTACGGCACCACCGCGGGGCCCGGCTGACCGAGGCGGGCGAGGTGCTGGTGGCGCGGGCCCGGAGGGTGCTGGACGAGCTGGAGCAGGCCCGGCACGAACTCGCCCGGCTGACCGGCCTGTCGGGCGGGGTGCTGCGGCTCGGCACCTTCCCGACCGCGGGCGTCCATCTGCTGCCGCCGGCGCTGAGCGCGTTCCGCCGGGCACACCCGGACGTCGAGCTGTCGGTCGCCGACTACGACCCGCCGGCCGGGGTCGCCGCGGTGGCGGCCGGTGAGGTGGATCTGGCGCTGACCCACGCCTACCACCCGGGCGAGGCCACCACGGTGCCTGCCTCGGTCGGTCTGGAGCCGGTCCTGGTGGAGGAGCTGGTGCTGGTGACGGCGCCGGGTCATGCGCTGAGCACCGCCTCGTCGCGGCTGCCGCTGGAGCAGCTGGTCGGGCAGCCGCTGATCAGCATGGCCCCGCACCATCCGGCGCGGCGGGAGGTGGAGGCCCTGCTCGCCGAGGCGGGCGCCACTCCTGCACTGCTGGTGCCGACCCCCGGGTACGCCGTGGTGTGCGCGCTGGTCAGCGCGGGGCTCGGGGTGGCGGTCGTACCGGAGATGGTGGCGCGGACCGCGGTCACTCCGGTCGGGGTGCGGCCGCTGGAGGCGGGACGGCTGCGCCGTACGATCTCGGTCGCCTTCCGGCCCGACGAGGTCGCTCCGGCGGCGGAGGCGTTCCGGGCCCTGCTGCACGGGGCGTTCGGCCGTGCGCGGCAGACGCCGGTGCGTCAGCGGCCGTCCCGGTGAACCGTCGACCGGCCGAGTGGGGCCTGCCGCCTGCTGCCGCAGCGGTTCAGCAGGGGCGGGCAGGGGCCGGCTAGAGCTCCGGCTGTCCTGCCGTGACCGGCTCGGCCGGGATGGTCCAGGGAAGTTCGATGGAGACCGTCTTGCCGCCCTCGCGGGTGGGACGGACGCGGAGCTTGCCACCGCACTCGGCGGTGAGCCAGCGGATGATGACCATGCCGCGCCCGTTGTCCTGCTGGACGGCGGCGGGCAGTCTCTTCGGAAAGCGCGGATGACTGTCCGTGACGCCGATGCGCAGGTGTTCGTCACGGTCCAGTGCGATGTCGACCGTGAAGGTGGGTGACTGTCCGAAGGTGTGCTGTACGGCATTGGTGGCCAGCTCGGAGACGATGAGCCGCACGGTGTCGGCCACTTCGGTGTCCGACGGCAGGCCCCACTCCTCAAGGGTTCCCACCACGTAGGAGCGGGCCGCGGAGACCGAGGCGGGATCGCTCGGCAGAGTGACGGATGCTTCCAGATGGTCTGCCATGGCGACGTCGTCCCTTTCCCACGGGACCGCAGTCCGACGAGGAGCGGATGGTTCGAGTACGGTCCCGGACTGGTGCTTGTTCGCCAGACTGCCATCACCGGGCCGGTCAGGGGAGCGATCCACCAAGATATGCATATATCTGTCGCTCAAAGCGGTGAACTCTGCGACGCGAGACCGTATTTGGGCGGCCCGGAAGGAGTAAGGAGTAACCCATGCAGAACGGTCCCGCGGTGCGGCGTCGCAAACTGGGCGCCGAACTGCGTGCACTGCGCACCGGGGTGGGGCTCACCAGCGGTGAGGCGGCCCGTCTCGTGGGCTGGCACCAGTCGAAGGTGAGCCGCATCGAAACCGGCGCCAGCGGGGTGAAACCGGCCGACGTGCGGTTACTCCTCGACGCCTACGGGGAACGGGACGGCCAACTGCGCGAGTTGCTGCTGATGTTGGCGGGATCGGAGGAGGCGGGCGGCCGCAGCCGCTGGTGGCACGCCTACCGCGGCATTCTGCCGCCCACCTACCGCGATTTCATCAGCCTGGAGTCACAGGCGACCGGGATGCGCACCCTGGAGACGACGGTGGTTCCCGGCCTTCTGCAGACGCCCGAATACGCTCACGCGGTCACCCGGGCGGCCCTGGACGGGGTGGACGAGGAGCGGCTGGACGCGCTGGTGGAGGTGCGGCTGGCCAGGCAGGACGTGCTGCGCTCCGATCCACCGCTGGAGCTGAGCGCCGTGCTGGACGAAGCGGTGCTCAGGCGCGAGATCGGCGGGCCGGAGGTCATGGCGCGGCAGCTGGCCCGGCTGGTCGAGTGCGCCCGCCTGCCCCAAGTGCGCCTCCAGGTGCTCCCGTTCGCCGCCGGTGCGCATGTCGGCCTCACCGGGCCTTTCGTTATTTTCTCATTTCAGAGCACTTCTGATCTGGATGTGGTTGTTCTCGACCAGTTGACGAGTAGCCTCTACCTGGAACGGAAAGAAGACCTCAAGGCTTACCTCGAGGCCTTCAACACCCTCCAGATCCACGCCCTTTCACCCGAGGACTCGTTGGATTACATCGCCGGGATAGGTGACGGCGCGTAAGGAGGCACCATGCCAGCACCGCCTCGGAACGTCCCTGCCAGTACCGATCTGCACGACGTGCGCTGGCTGCGCAGCAGCTACAGCACGGGAGCCAACAACTGCGTGGAGACGGCCCGGCCGCACTCCGGCCGCTGGGCCGGGCTGCTCGCCGTGCGCGACTCCAAGAAGCCGGCCGGACCCGCGCTGCTCTTCTCCCCCGGGAGCTGGGCGGGCTTCGTGACCGCGCTCCGATGATCCCGTTCCCACCCGACCCGACCGACCCCTACTGATCAGATCCGATCACTTTCGTGCGACGCCCGGCCGTGTCACGCCGACTCATGGTCGCGTCTCGCCGATCACACGTACAGCGCGTTCGATCTCGGCCCCGGAGAGGTCCGCGCGGGCGGTCAGCCTCAGCCGTGAGATGCCGTCGGGCACGGAAGGAGGACGGAAGCAGCCCACGGCCAGGCCTGCCGTACGGCAGTCGGCCGCCCAGCGCACGGCCTGCTCCGGGGACGGAGCCCGCACCGAGACCACCGCGGCGTCCGGACGCACCGCTTCCAGACCCGCGGCGGTCAGGCGTGCGTGCAGTTCGGCAGCGACCGCGCGGGCCCGTTCCGCTCGCGCCGGTTCGCGCCGCAGCAGCCGCAGCGCCGCCAGCGCCGCGCCAGCGGCCGCGGGGGCCAGACCCGTGTCGAAGATGAACGTCCGGGCCGCGTTGACCAGATGGTCGATCACCCGGGCCGGACCCAGCACCACCCCGCCCTGGCTGCCCAGCGACTTGGACAGCGTGGCCGTGACGACCACGTCCGCCGCGCCCGCGAGACCGGCCGCCTGCGGGGCGCCCCGGCCGCCGTCGCCCAGCACACCGAGACCGTGGGCGTCGTCCACGACCAGCCCTGCGCCGTACTCCCGGCACGCCTCGGCCAGCGCGGCCAGCGGGGCCGCGTCACCGTCGACGGAGAACACGGTGTCGGAGACGACGATCGCCTCACCCCCGTGCGTGCGCAGCGCCTTGTCCACGGCCTCCGGGTCGGCGTGCCCGACCACCTGCGTGGTGCCCCGGGCGAGCCGGCAGCCGTCGATGAGCGAGGCGTGGTTGCCCGCGTCGGACAGGATCAGGGAGCCGTGCGGGCCCAGCGCGGTGACCGCGGCCAGGTTCGCGGCATAACCGGACGAAAACACGAGAGCCGCCTCGAACCCGCAGAAGTCGGCCAGTTCGCGCTCCAGCTCGGTGTGCAGCTCGGTGGTGCCGGTCACCAGCCGGGAGCCGGTGGAGCCACCGCCCCAGGTCCGGGCGGCCCGGGCCGCCCCTTCGACCACCTCGGGGTGGTGGGCGAGGCCCAGATAGTCGTTGCTCGCCAGATCCAGCAGCGGCGAGTCGGCGGGGCGCGGGCGCAGGGTCCGGACGAGTCCGGCGCGGCGGCGCGCCTCGGCCTGCTCGTCGATCCAGCCGAACGCCATGGGTCCTCCGGGGCTTTTGTAGGTAGCGGACAGACCCTAGCGGCACGGCCGACCACCCAGGGTGTGGCAATACCCACACGGTGATCCGCCTTCGTTGTGCAAACTCACCTTGGCCCGAAGTGGTCCCGTAGGACAGGATCGGGCCTCATGGATCTGCTGAACACGCTGGTGGACAAGGGGCTGCGGCGCGAGCTGCCGACCCGTGAGGAAGCACTCGCCGTGCTCGCCACCTCCGACGACGACCTGCTCGATGTGGTGGCCGCGGCCGGCAAGGTGCGCCGGCACTGGTTCGGCCGGCGCGTGAAACTCAACTACCTGGTCAACCTGAAGTCCGGGCTGTGCCCGGAGGACTGCTCCTACTGCTCCCAGCGACTCGGCTCCAAGGCCGAGATCCTCAAGTACACCTGGCTCAAGCCCGACCAGGCCACCCAGGCCGCCGCGGCGGGCCTGGCCGGGGGCGCCAAGCGCGTCTGTCTGGTGGCCAGCGGACGCGGCCCGACGGACCGGGACGTGGACCGGGTCTCCGAGACCATCAAGGCCATCAAGGGCCAGAACGAGGACGTCGAGGTGTGCGCCTGCCTCGGTCTGCTCTCCGACGGCCAGGCCGAACGGCTGCGCGAAGCGGGCGCGGACGCCTACAACCACAACCTGAACACCTCCGAGGCCACGTACGGGGACATCACCACCACCCACACGTACGCCGATCGGGTGGACACGGTGCAGAAGGCGCACGCCGCCGGTCTGTCCGCCTGCTCGGGTCTCATCGCCGGTATGGGTGAGACCGACGAGGACCTGGTGGACGTGGTCCTGTCGCTGCGCGAGCTGGACCCCGACTCCGTTCCGGTGAACTTCCTCATCCCGATGGAGGGCACCCCGCTCTCCGCGGAGTGGAACCTCACCCCGCAGCGCTGCCTGCGCATCCTCGCGATGGTCCGCTTCGTCTGCCCCGACGTCGAGGTGCGCATCGCGGGCGGCCGCGAGGTCCACCTGCGCACGATGCAGCCGCTCGCGCTGAACCTGGCCAACTCCATCTTCCTCGGCGACTACCTGACCAGCGAGGGCCAGGCCGGCCAGGCCGACCTGGAGATGATCGCGGACGCCGGGTTCGAGGTGGAGGGCGCCGGCGAGGTGACGCTGCCGGAGCACCGGGCCACGGCGGTCGCGGGCGGATGCGGCTCGCACGCCGACGCGGGCTGCGGGTCGCACGGCGAGACCGGGTGCGGATCCGTCTGCGGTTCGCACGACGGAGCGGACGTGTGCGGTACGGCGTCCGTGCCGGCCACGAACGAGCCGCGCACCGACCTGGTGGCGGTCCGCCGCCGGGGTGCCGGAACGGACCTCGCGCCCAATGCCTGACCCGTCCGGCCTGAGCGTGCCCGAGCTGCTGGAGCTGGACCGCCGGCACGTGTGGCATCCGTACGGTCCGATGCCCGGGCGTGCCGAACCGCTCGTCGTGGAGTCGGCGAGCGGGGTCCGGCTGCGGCTCGCGGACGGCTCGGGTGAACTCGTCGACGGCATGTCCTCGTGGTGGTCGGCGATCCACGGCTACAACCACCCGGTCCTCAACGAGGCGGCGCGCGAGCAGCTGGGGCGGATGAGCCATGTGATGTTCGGCGGGCTCACGCACGAACCCGCCGTACGGCTGGCGAAGCTCCTTGTCGACATGTCACCGGACGGCCTGGAGCATGTGTTCCTGGCCGACTCCGGGTCGGTGTCGGTCGAGGTCGCCGTGAAGATGTGCCTGCAGTACTGGCGTTCGCTCGGCCGTCCGGGCAAGCAGCGACTGCTGACCTGGCGGGGCGGCTACCACGGCGACACCTGGCAGCCGATGTCGGTGTGCGACCCCCAGGGCGGGATGCACGAGCTGTGGACCGGCGTGCTCCAGCGCCAGGTGTTCCTGGGCCCGCCTCCGGCCGATTACGAGGAGTCGTACGCGCAGGAGTTGCGCGCGGCGATCGAGCGGCACGCCGACGAGCTGGCCGCGGTGATCGTGGAGCCGGTGGTGCAGGGCGCGGGTGGGATGCGGTTCCACTCCCCCGCGTATCTGCGGGTGCTGCGCGAGGCGTGCGACGCGCACGACGTGCTGCTGGTGTTCGACGAGATCGCCACCGGGTTCGGGCGCACGGGTGCGCTGTTCGCGGCGGAGCACGCGGGCGTCACACCGGATGTGATGTGCGTGGGCAAGGCGCTGACCGGCGGCTATCTGACGTTGGCGGCGACGCTGTGCACGCCCAGGGTCGCGGACGGCATCTCGCAGGGCGAGGTGCCGGTGCTCGCCCACGGGCCGACCTTCATGGGCAACCCGCTGGCGGCGGCCGTGGCCTGCGCCTCCATCGAGCTGCTGCTCGGGCAGGACTGGCGGTCGGCGGTCGGGCGGATCGAGGCGGGCCTGCGCGAGGGCCTGGCTCCGGCCGCGGACCTTCCCGGCGTCAAGGACGTCCGCGTCCTCGGCGCCATCGGGGTGGTCCAGCTCGACCACGAGGTGGACATGGCCGCGGCCACCCGGGCCGCGGTGCGGGAGGGCGTGTGGCTGCGCCCGTTCCGCGACCTGATCTACACGATGCCGCCGTACGTCACGGACGACGCGGACGTGGCACGGATCGCACGCGCGGTGTGCGCCGCGGCGCGGGAGGGATGAGATGCCGGTACTGGTGATCACGGGGACGGGCACGGAGGTCGGCAAGACGGTCACGACCGCGGCCGTCGCCGCCGCGGCGCTCGCGGCCGGGCAGTCGGTGGCCGTGCTGAAGGCCGCGCAGACGGGGGTACGGCCGGACGAGCGCGGCGACGCGGACGAGGTCGCCCGGCTCGCCGGGGCCGTCACGGCCACCGAACTGGCCCGGTTCCCCGAGCCGTTGGCTCCGGGTACGGCGGCCCGGCGGGCCGGGATGGCCCCGGTGCATCCGCACGAGGTGGCCGAGGCCGCGGCCAAGCTGGCCACCGAGCACGATCTGGTGCTGGTCGAGGGGGCGGGCGGGCTGCTCGTACGGTTCGACGCGGCGGGCGGGACGCTGGCGGACGCGGCCCGGCTGCTGAACGCGCCGGTGCTGGTCGTGGCCTCCGCCGGGCTCGGCACACTGAACACGACGGAATTGACGGCCCGTGAACTGAGCGCGCGGGAGCTGGAGCTGGCCGGCGTGGTGATCGGCAGCTGGCCCGACGCCGCCGACCTCGCCTCCCGCTGCAACGTCATGGACCTGCCGGAGGTGGCCGCCGCCCCGCTGCTCGGCGCACTGCCCGCAGGGGCCGGGGCACTCCAGCCCGCCGACTTCCGCACGGCGGCACCGGAGTGGCTGGCCCCGCGCCTGTACGGGATGTGGGACGCGGAGGCCTTCCGGATCCGGGAGGCTCCCTGACGGAGGCGTTCGGGATGCGCGAGGCGCCCACGGCGTATCCGGCCGGAGTCGCGGGCGTCGGCACGCTCGAATCCGCTCGCGCGGGGCATCCTCACGGCCGCGCCCAGTCGTACGGATGAGACACCGTTGGCCGGAGCCGGCGCGATCCGCCGGACAGCCCCTAGTCGGTGCCCGTGGAGGCGTCGAGGAGGCGTACCAGTTCGATCCGTGAGCGGATGCCCAGGCGGGCGAAGACTCCGCGCAGGTGGTGGTCGATGGTGCGGGGGCTGAGGTCGAGCCGGTCGGCGATCTCGCGGTTGGTGGCGCCCTCCGCGGCCATGCGGGCCACCGTCAGCTGCTGGGCGGTGAGCAGGGCGGCCGGGTCCGTCGCCGCGGGTGCGGACACCGGGGTGCCGAGGGCGCGGAGTTCGGCCCGGGCCCGGGCCGCGCAGTGGGGTGCGCCGAAGGACTCGAAAGCCTCCAGGGCGCTGTGCAGCCGGTCGCGGGCCTCGGCGCGGCGGCGCAGCCTGCGCAGGGCGCTCGCGCAGAGCAGCTCGGTGCGGGCGCGTTCGAGGTCGCGGGTGCCCCGGGCATGCAGGTCGAGGGCGGTCCGGTAGTGCTCCACGGCCTCGGTGCCGGGTGCGAGCAGGGCCCGGCAGCGGACGCTGAGGGCGAGGTCGTCGGGGCTGCCCACGGCCCTGGCCCAGCGCTCGTAGTCGGCATGGGCGGCACGGGCCACACGGGTGTCGCCGGTGCGGACGGCCGCCTCCACGTAGTGCGGGGTGGCCAGGTGCCGGATGGCGCGGTGGCCGTGTCCGGGACCGGATCCGGCGAGGGCGCGCAACCGGGCCGCCGCCGCGGGAAAACGGCCGGTGGTGAGGTCGAGGAAGGCCAGCGCCCACTGGGCGAGCGCTGCGGGCAGGCCGAGGCCGCGGGCGAGGGCGTGCCCACGCGCGGCCGCCGCGTGCGCCCGGCAGCCGTCCTCGTCCCCGGTGACCGCCGCGAACATGGCCAGGGCGGCCCGCAGATGACAGGCCCCGTTGTCCTGCCCGGTGGCGTACGCCTGCCGCAGGGCCTCCCGCGCGGCGGCCTCGGCGGCACGGGTACGCCCGGTCCAGAAGTCGGCGTACACACGGAACTCCAGGGCCTGGGCCTCGATCACCGGTGTGCCCCCGGCCCGGGCCGCGGCGGCGGCGCGCGAGGTGGCGGTGGTGGCACGGGTGTGATCACCGAGCATGAGGGCGGCGATGCCGGCGTGGATGAGGAGGGTGGGGGTGCTGCCGGCCGCAGGCTCGCCGCCGAGCCCGCTGCGCCCCGCCGCTTCCCTGAGCAGATCGCGGGCGGTCTCGTAGTCGCCCTCGGCCGCTGCGGTGAGGCCGGGCAGGATGCCAGGGACTGGGACGGCCAGGCGGCGGGCGAGGGTCCGGGCTTCGTGAGCGCGCCGCAAGTCGCCCGTGTAGACGGCGGCTTCCGCTGCCAGGGTCAGTGACTCGGTGGATTCGGCGGGGCGTTTGCTGCCGGCTGCCGCCGCGAGCAGGGTGTCGAAGGCTTCCGTCGCGTTGCCCGCCCGCAGGGCGAGGATGCCGTCGAGGGCGGGGGTGTCGGTGCGCGAGGCGAGGCGGTGGGCCCGGTCGGGCCGGCCCGCGTGCCAGGCGTCGGTGGCCGCCCGGGCCAGGAGACCGGCGTGTTCGCGCGGGTCGGGGCAGAGGGTGGCGGCGCGCTCGGCGAGGGCACCGGCCAGGGCCGGCTGACCGGCGGCGCGGGCACGGTCCGCCGAGGTCCGGAGTTCGGCCGCGAGCCGTCTGCTGGGGCCCAGGGCGCCCGCCGCCCGGTGCCAGGACCGGCGGACGCTCTCGCTGCCGCCGCCGAGCACCCGGGCGAGCAGCCGGTGGGCCTCGCGCCGGTCGGCCGGGGAGGCGGCCTCGTAGGCGGCGATCCGCGTCCAGTCGTCGCGGAACACGACGCCTCCGGCCGTGGCCTGGGCGACGCCCGCCGCCTCGGCGGCTTCCAGCGGGCGGGTGTCCAGACGGGCCGCCGCGACCGCGCGCAGGTAGGCGTGGGCGGCCACCGGATGCTGGTCGGCGGCGGCGAGGAGGAGCAGGCGCCGGGTGTCGTCCGGCAGGGCGCGGATCTCCCGGCGCAGCGCGCGCAGCAACTCGGGTGCCAAGGCAGCCGGTTCGATGGGAGGTGGGTCCAGGCCCGCTCGCTGACGTGCGGTCAGGCGCGGTACGGCCTCGGCGGCGGCGCGCGGGTCGTCGTGCACGAGACGCAGGAGCCGGGCGTGGACGGCCTCGGAGGGCTTCGGTGGCGAAGTGCGGTGCTGGGGTGGGGGATTGACCGGAGTCACCACACGACCGACGTTACTGGCGGGTTAGTTGACTAGTAAAGACTGGCGACTTCACCGATGCGGCGCGCGTAGACCCGTCCCGACACTCCTGGCATCCCCACCCGTTTCAGGAGGCATCATGCAGCGCCACAAGCGTCGCGTCGTCACAGCACTGTCGACGATGACCGCATCGCTCCTTCTGGCACTCCCCCTCACCGCCGCCCCCGCGCACGCGGCGAGCCACGATCCGATCGTGTTCGTGCACGGCATCAGCAGCTCGGCGAGCAGCTGGAACGACTGGGTCGCGGACTTCGAGGCCGACGGCTACAGCTCCTCGGAGCTGTTCGCCTGGTCGTACGACTGGTCGCAGTCCAACGCCACCACCGCCCAGCAGTTGGCCACCGAGGTCAAGAGCGTGCTGGCGCAGACCGGTGCCTCGAAGGTCGACATCGTCGTCCACTCCATGGGTGCCCTGGGCGGCCGCTACTACCTGAAGAACCTCGGCGGGACGTCGTCCGTCGACCACTTCGTGTCGGTCGCCGGGGTGAACCACGGCACCTCCGTCGCCTCCCTGTGCGGGTGGCTGTACACCTCGTGCAAGGAGATGCAGACCGGCAGCGCCTTCCTGACCGCGCTGAACTCCGGTGACGAGACGCCGGGCAGTGTGACGTACGCCGCCTACTGGTCGGACTGCGACGAGGCGATCAACCCCGACACCTCGGCGGAGCTGAGCGGGGCGGCCAACGTCGACGTCGGCTGCATCTCGCACACCGACATGAACAACGACCACGGCGTCTACGAACAGGTGCACGACGTCCTCTCGTGAGCCGTGACTCGTTCGGCGGGGGTGCGACGGGGGCGTACGGGGGACAATCTCCCTAGGCCCGTCCTCCGGGAGGTTGCCATGCGGCTGTCGTCGGCCGGTTCCGGCAAGGTGGCGCAGAGTCCCGTCCACCACCCGCTGTTCGCCCGTTACTACGCCCGGTTCAGTGTCGCCGCGGAGTCCCGGCTCGGGATGGCCGGGGTGCGCGAGCGGCTGCTCGCGGGGCTGTCCGGGCGGGTGATCGAGATCGGCGCGGGCAACGGGCTGAACTTCGCGCACTACCCGGCGGCGGTCGCGGAGGTCGTGGCGATCGAACCGGAGCCGCTGCTGAGACAGTTGGCGCTGCAGTCCGCGCGGCACGCCCAGGTGCCGGTCGACGTGGTGCCCGGGGCGGCGGAGGCGCTGCCCGTCAAGAGCGAGGCCTTCGACGCGGTCGTGCTGTCGCTGGTGCTGTGCAGCGTGCGGGACGTGCCCCGGGCGCTGGCCGAGGCACGGCGGGTGCTCAGGCCTGGCGGTGAGGTGCGGTTCTTCGAGCACGGCCGGGGCGGCGGCCGGATGATGACGCTGACCCAGCGCACCCTGGACCGGAGGCTGTGGCCGGCGCTGAACGGCGGCTGCCACGTGTCCCGGGAGCCGGTGGCCGCGCTGCGCGAGGCCGGGTTCGAACTCGGCCCGCTGCGGCGGATGCTGGTCCCGGAGAAGGGTCCGAAGCTGCCCGCCTCGTACTGCGTGCTGGGGACCGCGTGGCGGCCCGACGAGCCGGACCGGCGCTGATCACAGGCTCCAGCGGCGCAGTTCCCGGGCGATGTCGTCGATGGTCGCCGCGCCGTTCTTGACCAGCCGTGCGAGGTCGCGGACCTGCTCGGGTGTGGTGACGACCTTCAGGCCGCTGGCGACCAGATAGGCGTAGGCGACGGCCGAGGCGAACAGCGCGTTGGAGCGCTCCAGCGCGGGCACGTGGATGAGCAGCTGGAGCAGGGCCGCGGCGCGGGCGTGCGGCGTGTCGTAGACGGGCACGTCGAATATCTCGGCCCGGTGCCGGGCGACGGCGGCGACCAGCGCGCCCCAGTCGGTGACCTGCGGATCCCCGGGCGTCCCCTGTTCGGCGAGCATGAGCAGCCAGGCGAGGTCGATACTGAGATCGTTCAAGGGATCAGCTGCGACCCGCGCCGGAATCGGTGCCGCGCGTCTCGGTGAACTCCTCGGCGAACACGGACTCGTACTGCTTCATGAAGTCGGCCGCGGCGTCCACGAAGGTGCGGCCGGCCTCCCCGGCGTCCTGTCTGACCAGCTCTTCGATGTAGCGGTTGACGCTCATGCCGCGGGCCAGGGCACGCTCGCGGGCCGCGCGGGCGGTGTCCTCGTCCACGCGCACGTTCAGCTGGGTCTTCGCCATGCTTCGACGCTAGCGCCGAGATGCTAGCAACGGCAAGAGCTGCCGGCCGGAAGGTGCCCCTTACACGGTCTCCGAGTCCTCGGCCCCAGGGGGGATTCCGGCTGTGCGACCGGTCACACTAGGCTCGGCCCCGACCAGGAGTCGGGACGTCCAGGCGACCGGGAGGCGGTCTTGTCCACACCTGCTGCGGAGTACGCGCCGGGCCAGGCGCCGGACGGCGGGGTCGCCGCCCGCGCCCGCGGGCTGACCAAGGCGTACGGCTCGGGCGAGACGGCCGTGCTCGCCCTGGACTCGGTCGACGTGGACATCGCACGCGGCCGGTTCACCGCCGTGATGGGGCCCTCGGGTTCGGGGAAGTCCACGCTGATGCACTGCCTGGCCGGACTGGACGACGTGTCGGCCGGTCAGGTCTGGATCGGCGAAACGGAGATCACCGGCCTGAGGGACCGCGAGCTGACCCGGCTGCGCCGGGACCGGATCGGGTTCATGTTCCAGTCGTTCAACCTCATCCCGACGCTGAACGCGGTCGAGAACATCACGCTGCCCATGAACATCGCGGGCCGGAAGCCCGACGAGAAGTGGCTGGACCAGGTCATAGACACCCTCGGGCTGCGCGGACGGCTGACCCATCGCCCGGCGCAGCTCTCGGGCGGTCAGCAACAACGGGTCGCCTGCGCGCGGGCGCTGGCCTCCCGGCCCGAGCTGATCTTCGCCGACGAGCCGACCGGCAACCTGGACTCGCGGGCGGGGCTGGAGGTGCTGGGCTTCCTGCGCAGCGCCGTGGACGACCTGAGGCAGACCGTCGTCATGGTCACCCACGACCCGGGCGCCGCCGCCCACTCCGACCTGGTGCTCTTCCTCGCCGACGGACGGATCGTGGACCGGATGGAGCGGCCGACCGCGGATGCCGTACTGGAGCGGATGAAGGCGTTCGACGTGGTGCGCGGACGGCTCGGCGACGACAGCACCGCCCTGGAGGACTGACCCGGTGCTCAAGGCGACCTTGAGGAGCTTCCTCGCGCACAAGGGCCGGCTGGCGCTGTCCGCGCTGGCGGTCGTCCTGTCCGTGGCGTTCGTAGCGGGCAGCCTGATCTTCTCCGACACCGTCACCCGTACCTTCGACCGGCTGTTCGCCTCGACCTCCGCCGATGTGACGGTCGAGCCGAAGCAGGACCTGAAGTCCCCGGTGCCCAGCGGCGCGGTGCAGACCGTGCCCGCGGCCCTGAAGGAGCAGGTGGCGAAGGTCGACGGGGTCGCGGCGGCGCACGCGGACGTGTCGGTGCAGAACGTGGTGGTGGTCGACGGCGACAACAAGTCGGTCGGCCCGACCACCGGTGCCCCGACGATCGCCACCTCCTGGTACGTCACCCACCGCAGCCCGGTGAAGCTGACCTCCGGTCATGCGCCGAACGGTGCGGGCGAGGCGCTGCTGGACGCGGACACCGCCGACAAGAAGCACGTGCGGATCGGCGACACGCTGACCGTCCAGGCGCAGCCGGGCACCTTCCGGGTCCGGGTCGTCGGCATCGCCACGTTCACCACCACCAACCCGGGCGCGGCCCTGGTCTTCCTGGACCCCGCGGTGGCCGCCCGCGAGCTGCTCGGCTCCGCCGACCGGGCCACCAGCATCTCGGTGGACGCGGCCAAGGGTGTGAGCGACCCGGAGCTCAAGCGCCGGGTCGGCGAGGCCGTCGGCACCGGCACGTACGAGCTGAAGACCGCCGACGAGCAGGCCAAGTCGGCCGCGGCCGACCTCGGCGGATTCCTGGACGTCATCAAGTACGTGATGCTGGGATTCGCCGGCATTGCCGTGCTCGTGGGCATCTTCCTGATCGTCAACACCTTCTCGATGCTGATCGCCCAGCGCACCCGTGAACTCGGCCTGCTGCGGGCCCTGGGCGCCGACCGGCGGCAGGTGCGGCGGTCGGTGCTCACCGAGGCGGTGCTGCTCGGTGTCGTCGGCTCCACGCTGGGCCTCGCTGCCGGAATCGGCCTGGCGTTCGGGCTGATCCGGCTGATGAGCGCGTTCGGGATGAACCTGAAGGCCACGGAGATGGTGATCGGCTGGGCGACGCCCGTCGCCGCGTACGTCGTCGGCGTCGGCGTCACCTTCGTCGCCGCGTATCTGCCCGCGCGGCGCGCCGCGGCCGTCTCGCCGATGGCGGCCCTCGCGGACGCCGAAGTCGCCGGTGTGGGCAAGCCGTTGAAGGTGCGGGCGATCGTCGGATCCGTGGTCGGGGCGGCCGGCGCGGCCGCGCTGGCCGGGTGCGCGGCGGCCACGAAGACCGCCTCGGCGGCCTCCCTGCTGGCCCTCGGCGTGGTGCTGACGCTGGTCGCGACCGTGATCGCGGGGCCGCTGCTGGTACGCCCGGTGATCCGGGTTCTGGGCGGCGCCTTCCCCGCGCTGTTCGGCTCGGTCGGCCGGATGAGCCAGCGCAACGCCCTGCGCAATCCGCGCCGTACCGGCGCCACCGCGGCCGCGCTGATGGTGGGCCTCGCGCTGGTCGGCGGGATGTCGGTGGCGAGCGCCTCCATGTCCGCGTCGTTCGACCGGCAGATCGACAAGACGCTGGGCGCCGACTTCACCGTCCAGAACACCAACTTCCTGCCGTTCACCCAGGAGATCACCGACAAGGTCCGCGGCACCGAGGGCGTGCGGCTCGTCGTACGGCAGCGGTTCGCGCCCGTGGCCGTACGCCTGCCCGACGGCAGCCGGGTGGAGACGACCGCCGCCGGTTACGACCCCCAGGTGGACGAGGTCGCCCATGTCACCTACGCGGCCGGGAACAGCGCGGCGGCCCTCGCGGACGGCGGTCTCGGCATGGACGTCACCTTCGCCAGGGATCACCACGTGCGCCTGGGCAGCACGCTTCCCGTCGAGTTCCCCGGCGGCCGCAGGACCGAGATGAGGGTCGGCGCCCTCACCGACCAGGGCGGCAGCGGCGGATTCGGCATGCAGGGCGGGTTGTTCTTCGGCATCGCCACCGTGGAGAAGTACGTGCCCGGCGGCCAGGACGCCGCGCTCTACGTCGACAAGGCCGCCGGCACCGGCGCGGACCAGCTGCGCTCCCGGCTGGAGCGCACGCTGAAGCCCTACCCGCAGGTCCAGGTGCGCGACCAGGCCGACTACAAGAAACTCGTCCACGACCAGATCGCCGTGCTGCTCTACCTCGTGTACGCACTGCTCGGACTCGCGATCGTCATCGCCGTGCTCGGCGTGGTCAACACCCTCGCCCTGTCGGTGGTGGA
This sequence comes from Streptomyces sp. NPDC101165, assembly GCF_044768135.1. Taxonomy (NCBI): domain Bacteria; kingdom Bacillati; phylum Actinomycetota; class Actinomycetes; order Kitasatosporales; family Streptomycetaceae; genus Streptomyces; species Streptomyces sp. NPDC101165. The sequence continues at coordinate 235,382 of NZ_JBIWPG010000010.1, forward strand.
ACGCACCCGGGAGATCGGGCTGCTGCGCGCGATCGGTCTCGGCCGGCGGCAGCTCAGGCGGATGATCCGGCTGGAGTCGGTGGTGATCGCCGTGTTCGGCGCGGTCCTCGGGCTGGGGCTCGGGCTCGTGTGGGGTGTGTGCACCCAGCAGGTGCTGGCCCTGCAGGGCATGAGCGCGCTCGCGATCCCCTGGGGCACGATCGTCGGGGTGGTGATCGGCTCGGCCGTGGTGGGCATCGTGGCGGCCCTGCTGCCCGCGCTGCGGGCGTCCCGGATGAACGTGCTGGCGGCGATCGCGCACGAGTGACGGCGCCTGCTCCGGAGCTGGGCGCCGGCTCCTGAGCGTGGCGCCTGCTCCTGAGCGGCAGAGCCTGCTCAGGAGTGTGTCGCGGGCGTGATGGAATCACGGGCACAGACTCAAGTCACCTGCCGTTGAGGAGAGTTCATGCCGCGCGCGTTCCGTTTCGGGGTCAGTCTGCTCACGCCGTCGCCCGCCGCCGAGTGGCGGGCCAAGTGCCGCCGCGCCGAGGAGCTGGGGTACGACGTGATCCTGGTGCCCGACCACCTCGGGATGGTCGCGCCGTTCCCCGCGCTGGTCGCGGCCGCCGAGGCGACCGAGCGGCCCCGGCTCGGCACGTTCGTGCTGAACGCGGGCCTGTGGAACCCCACCCTGCTGGCCCGCGAGGTCGCGACCACGGACGCGCTGACCGGCGGCCGGCTCGAACTCGGCCTGGGAACCGGCTACGTCCAGTCCGAGCACGAGGCGGCCGGGCTGCCGTACGGCTCCCCGCGCGAGCGGGTGGACCACCTGCGGCGCACGGTCGAGGAGCTGGACCGGCTGCTCGGCGCCGCGGTTCTCCCCGACTCCCGGCTTCGTTCGAGCGAGGGGACCCCCATGCCCCGCCCCGCCCGGAGCCGGGTGCCGCTGCTGCTCGGCGGCAACGGAGAGCGGATGCTGCGCCTGGCGGCGGAGCACGCGGACGTCGTCGGCTTCACCGGGGCACGGCTGGTGCCGGGCACCACGACGGGGAAGCTGCAGCCCGTCGACGCGGAGGCGGTGGACGAACGGGTGGCCCGCTACCGGGAGCTGGCGGCGGACCGGGCCGAACCCGCCGAGCTGAACCTGCTCCTCCAGCTGGTGGCCGTCACCGACGACCCGGAGCCCGTGCTCAAGCCGCTGCTGGAGCGGCAGCCCGGGCTGACCCCGGACCGCGCGCTGGCGCTGCCCATCGTGCTGGCCGGCCCGCTGGAGCAGGTCGTGGCGCGGGTGCGGGCGCAGCGGGAGCGGTTCGGGTTCTCGTACCTGACCGTCCTGGAGCCGTACATGGAGGCGTTCGCTCCGGTGATCGCCCGGCTGCGGGAGGCGTCCGCATGATGGAATTCCCCGGGCCGTACCAGGCCGGTGTGCTGGGCTGAGCCCATGATCGAATTGCGCATACGTTCCGCCCGGCCCGCCGACCTGGACGCCGTCCTCGCCTTCTGGAAGACGGCCGCCGAGGGCACCAGCATCAGCGACGACCGTGCGGGAGTGGAGCGACTGGTCGCCCGCGATCCCGAGGCGCTGATCCTCGCCGAGGACGCGGGCGAGCTGGTCGGCACGGTGATCGCGGGCTTCGACGGCTGGCGCTGCCATCTGTACCGGCTCGCGGTGCATCCGCAGCGGCGGCGGCAGGGCATCGGCTCGGCGCTGCTGACCGCCGCCGAGGAGCGGTTCGTACAGCTCGGCGGGCGGCGCGGGGACGCGATGGTGCTGGTCCGCAACGAGACCGCGCACCACGCCTGGCGGGCGGCCGGGTACGCGCCGGAGGAGCAGTGGAGGCGCTGGACGAAGCCGCTCACCGACTAGGCGGCTTTGCCCATCCTTTACCATTGAGGAAGCACTCGGCCCTCGATGAAAGGTTGTGAGCGTCCGCCCATGGGCGATCCTCCCGGTCCGCGACACCGCGCGTTCCGCCCCGCCCTGCCCGATCATGGGACAGGGGTGACCCGATGACCGAAGTGCTGCTCCTTCTGGTGGCGATCCTGCTCTCGCTCGCCTGCGGCGCCTTCGTGGCCGCCGAGTTCTCGCTGACCACGATCGAGCGAGGCGAGCTGGAGCGGGCCGTCGAGCGCGGCGAGCGGGGCGCGGCCGGCGCCCTGAAGGCCGTACGGAACCTGACCTTCCAGCTCTCCGGTGCGCAGCTCGGCATCACGGTCACCAACCTGGTGGTCGGCATGCTCGCCGAGCCGTCGATCGCCAAGCTGCTCGCCGGACCGTTCGAGGCGATGGGGCTCGACCCCACCACGGCGAACACGGCCGCGCTGCTGCTGGGCACGGGTCTGTCGACGGTGTTCCTGATGGTCGTCGGCGAGCTGGTGCCGAAGAACTGGGCGATCTCCTCGCCGCTGGCCGTGGCGAAGCGGGTGGGCAATGGGCAGCGCTGGTTCAGCGCCGCCTTCCGCCCCTTCATCACGCACCTCAACAACACGGCCAACCGTGCGGTGCGCCGGATCGGCATCGAGCCCGCCGAGGAGCTGGCCTCCGCGCGCGGACCCCAGGAGCTGGCGGCCCTCGCCCGGCACTCCGCCAAGGCGGGCTCGCTGGAGGCGGACACCGCCGAGCTGTTCGTCCGGACGCTGAACCTGGCCGACCTCACGGCGGAGAACGTGATGACCCCGCGGGTCCAGGTCGTCGCCCTCGACACCCTTGCGACCTGCGAGGACGTCGCGAACGCGACCCGGGCGACGGGCCTGTCCCGGTTCCCGGTCTACCGCGGCAGCCTCGACTCGGTCGTCGGCGTCGCCCACATCAAGGACGTCCTGGCCCTGCCCGCCGAGGAGCGGCCCCGCCGCTCGGTCACCCAGGTCGTGCGCGAGCCCCTGCTGGTGCCCGAGTCCCTCACCGTCGACCGGCTGCTGGACCGACTCTCCGGCAAGCGCACCATGGCCGTCGTCATCGACGAGTACGGCGGCACGGCCGGTGTGGCGACGCTGGAGGACATCGTCGAGGAGGTCGTCGGCGAGGTACGGGACGAACACGACCCGCACGAGACGCCCGACCTCGCCCCCGCCGGCGCCGACGAGAAGGGCCGGGCCCTGTACTCGGCGGACGGCGCCGCCCGCACCGACCAGCTCGCGCGCGTGGGCCTGCGCGTGCCCGACGGGCCGTACGAGACCCTGGCCGGCCTGGTCGCCACCGAGCTGGGCCGCATACCCCAGGTCGGGGACTGCGTCGAGGTGGCCGGCTGGCGGCTGGACGTGGTGGACGCCTCGGGGCGACGGTCGGCCCGCGTGCTGCTGCACGCGCCGCTGGACGACGCGAAGGGCACCGAGCGGAGCGACGGGAAGACGGAGAGGGCGCGATGACCGCCGTACAGCTGCTGATCGGTCTGACGACGCTGGTCGTCAACGCCTTCTTCGTGGGTGCCGAGTTCGCGCTGATCTCCGTGCGCCGCTCCCAGATCGAACCGCTCGCCCAGGAGGGCGACCGGCGCGCGAAGAGCGTGCTGTGGGGTCTGGAGCACGTCTCCGCGCTGCTGGCCGCCGCCCAGCTCGGCATCACGCTGTGCACGCTGGTCCTGGGTGTGGTCGCCGAGCCGGCCATCGCACATCTGCTGGAGCCGGTGTTCCACGCGGTCGGCGTGTCCAAGAGCGCGGGCCACGCCGTGTCCTTCGTGATCGCGCTGACCCTGGCCACCTATCTGCACATGCTGCTGGGCGAGATGGTGCCCAAGAACATCGCGCTGGCCGAGCCCGTACGCAGCGCGCTGCTGCTCGGCCCTCCCCTGGTCGCGCTGTCCCGGGCGCTGCGCCCGGTGATCTTCACGATCAACGCCTTCGCCAACGGGCTGCTGAAGCTGCTCAGGGTGGAGGCCAAGGACGAGGTCGCGGCGACCTTCACGGACACCGAACTCGCCCAGATCGTCAAGGACGCCAGCGCGGCAGGACTGATCGACGACCGGGCGCAGGAGCGGCTGCACGACGCCCTGGAGTTGGGCAGACGGCCGGTACGGGACGTGGTCGTGCCCCTGGAGCGGGTGGTGTACGCACGCGTGGGCGTCACGGCGGAGCAGCTGGAGCGGCTGTCGGCCGATTCGGGCTTCTCCCGGTTCCCCGTGGTCGACGAGGGTCGCCGGATCGTCGGGTACCTGCACGTCAAGGACGCGTTGGACGCGCTGCCCCGGGACACTCCGTTCCGGCTGCGCGACATGCGGCCCATCGCACGGGTGCGCGAGAGCACCCCGCTGGACGACGTCCTCACCGCGATGCGGGGCAGCCGTACGCACGTCGCGGGCGTGCTCGGCGACGACGGGCGGCTGGCCGGTCTGGTGACCATGGAGGACGTGCTGCGGGAGCTGTTCGCGCAGCCCGCGTGAGGGGCATCCCGGATCGCCCCGGGGTGACCGACCGCTGAGTATGGAGCCGGGATACCATCGCTGTCGCCATGCAGACGAATCCCATACCTCCCACGCACTCCAGCCTGGTCGCGGTCGGCGACTCCTTCACGGAGGGCATGTCGGACCTGCTGCCCGACGGCTCCTACCGGGGCTGGGCCGACCTGCTCGCCACGCGGATGGCCGCCAGGACCCCAGGGTTCCGGTACGCCAACCTCGCGGTGCGCGGCAAGCTCATCGGGCAGATCGTGGACGAGCAGATCGAGGTGGCGGCGGCCATGAACCCCGACGTGATCACGCTCGTCGGGGGGCTCAACGACACGCTGCGGCCCAAGTGCGACATGGGCCGGGTACGGGGCCTGCTGACGGAGGCCGTCGAGCGGCTCGCCCCCAGCTGCCGGCAGCTCGTGCTGATGCGCAGCCCCGGCCGGCAGGGCCCGGTGCTGGAGCGGTTCCGGCCGCGCATGGAGGAGCTGTTCGTCTGCGTCGACGAGCTGGCCGAGCGGCACGGCGCCCTGGTGGTCGACCTGTACGGGGCGCCGTCGCTGGCCGACCCGCGGCTGTGGGACGTGGACCGGCTGCATCTGACGGCCGAGGGGCACCGCCGGGTCGCGGAGGCGGTGTGGCAGACGCTCGGCTACGAGCCCGAGGACGCCGAGTGGCGCACGCCGCTGCCGGCCACCGAGCCGCCCGGCTGGGTCACACGCCGGGTCACGGACGCCCAGTTCGCCAAGCAGCACCTGCTGCCGTGGATCGGCCGCCGCCTGACCGGCCGCTCCTCCGGCGACGGCCGCCCGGCGAAGCGGCCGGAGCTGCTGCCGTACGAGGGGCCGGCGTAGCGTCCCTGCCATGACCACCCGGGTGCTCAACCTCAGGGGCCGGATCCACGAGTTCGGCCCCCGGCTGGAACACTCCCCCGCGGACGTCGTCTACGTGGGCCGCCGCTGGACGCTGGGCGGCTGGGACCTTCCCCGGCACCCGCTGTACAACCCGTTCGCCTACGACACACCGAAGAAGAAACGCGACGGCACCCGGGCCGAGGTCATGGCGATGTACCGGGCCCACCTGCTGGAGCGCCCGGAGCTGTTCGACCTGATCCCGGACCTGCGCGGAAAGACCCTGGCCTGCTGGTGCGCGCCCGAGCTGTGCCATGCCGATGTACTGGCGGAACTGGCCGAGACGGACGAAGTGGCGCAGCTCTCGTAGCATCCGCCGAACAACCCCGTGGCGCTGGCCTGCACAAATCGCCAGTAGAATCCGTGTACGTGACTTCAGCGCCCGCCAAGCCCCGCATCCCGAACGTCCTCGCCGGACGTTACGCCTCCACCGAGCTCGCCACGCTCTGGTCGCCCGAGCAGAAGGTGAAGCTGGAGCGGCAGCTCTGGCTCGCCGTGCTGCGAGCCCAGAAGGACCTCGGCATCGAGGTGCCGGACGAGGCGATCGCCGACTACGAGCGCGTCCTCGACACCGTCGACCTGGCCTCGATCGCCGAGCGCGAGAAGGTCACCCGGCACGACGTGAAGGCGCGGATCGAGGAGTTCAACGACCTCGCCGGGCACGAGCACGTGCACAAGGGCATGACCTCCCGTGACCTCACCGAGAACGTGGAGCAGCTGCAGATCCGGCTGTCGCTCGAGCTGATGCGCGACCGCACGGTGGCCGTGCTGGCGCGGCTGGGCAAGCTGGCCGGCGAGTACGCCGAGCTGGTCATGGCCGGCCGCTCGCACAACGTGGCCGCCCAGGCCACGACCCTCGGCAAGCGCTTCGCGACCGCCGCCGACGAGCTGCTCGTCGCCCACGGCCGGGTCGAGGAGCTGCTGGGCCGCTACCCGCTGCGTGGCATCAAGGGCCCGGTCGGCACCGCGCAGGACATGCTGGACCTGCTGGGCGGGGACGCCTCGAAGCTTGCCGACCTGGAGGACCGGATCGCGCGGCACCTGGGCTTCTCGCAGGCGTTCACCTCGGTCGGCCAGGTCTACCCGCGCTCGCTGGACTACGAGGTCGTGACCGCGCTGGTGCAGCTGGCGGCGGCGCCGTCCTCGCTCGCCAAGACGATCCGGCTGATGGCCGGGCACGAGCTGGTCACCGAGGGCTTCAAGCCGGGCCAGGTCGGCTCCTCGGCAATGCCGCACAAGATGAACACCCGCTCCTGCGAGCGCGTCAACGGCCTGATGGTGATCCTGCGCGGCTACGCCTCGATGACCGGGGAACTGGCGGGCGACCAGTGGAACGAGGGCGACGTCTCCTGCTCGGTGGTGCGCCGCGTCGCGCTGCCGGACGCCTTCTTCGCGCTTGACGGCCTGCTGGAGACCTTCCTGACGGTGCTCGACGAGTTCGGCGCCTTCCCCGCCGTGGTCGCCCGTGAGCTGGACCGCTACCTGCCGTTCCTCGCCACCACCAAGGTGCTCATGGGCGCCGTGCGCTCCGGGGTCGGCCGCGAGGTCGCGCACGAGGCGATCAAGGAGAACGCCGTCGCCACCGCGCTCGCCATGCGCGAGCAGGGCGCCGAGCGCAACGACCTGCTCGACAAGCTCGCCGCCGACGAGCGGCTGCCGCTCGACCGGGAGCAGCTGGCGGCGCTGATGGCCGACAAGCTGTCCTTCACCGGCGCGGCGGCCGACCAGGTCGGCGTGATCGTCGGCCGGATCGAGGAGATCGTCAAGCAGCGCCCGGAGGCCGCCGGCTACACGCCCGGAGCGATCCTCTGAGCCTCCCCCAAGCTCTCGGCTCCGCTCGAGCAGGGAGGCGCCCCCCTACCCAGACGGAACTGGAGGCCGCCCGCGACCGTCTCGTCCCCGACGTGGTCGCGGACGGTCTCCAGGTGCTGTTCTGCGGCATCAACCCGGGGCTGATGACGGCGGCCACGGGCCATCACTTCGCCCGCCCGGGCAACCGCTTCTGGCCGGTGCTGCACCTGTCCGGGTTCACCCCGAGGCTGCTGAAGCCCGCGGAGCAGCAGGAGCTGCTGTCGTACGGGCTCGGCATCACGAACGTGGTGGCCCGGGCGACCGCGCGGGCCGACGAGCTGAGCGCCGAGGAGTATGTCGAGGGCGGGCGGCTGCTGACGGCCAAGGTGACGCGACGGCGGCCCGGATGGCTGGCCGTGGTCGGGGTGACCGCGTACCGGGCGGCCTTCGGGGACCGCAAGGCTCAAGTGGGGCCGCAGGAGCGGACCATCGGGGAGACGCGGGTGTGGGTGCTGCCCAATCCCAGCGGGCTGAACGCGCATTGGACGGCGGCGACGATGGCGGAGGAGTTCGCGTTGCTGCGGGAGGCCGCGGGCGGCGCGTCGGATCAGGGGGGATCCGTTTCGGTGACGACGCCGAGGAGTTGAAAGGGCAGCTCCCTGCCCCACTGGGAGACGCCGAGGGCTACCCATCGACCCGTCCCGGCAGCCTCCCACAGGTGGACGTCCGGTACGTGTCCGCTGAGTCCGGCCCACGGCTCGGCTATGTCCTCGCCCTCCGTCGTCCGGCCGAGGACGCTGCGCAGGCTGAAGTGCTGCGATGGCCCCCACCGATCGGTGAGCCGCTCCGCGAGGCCGTCCCGGTCGGCCTCGTACTGCGCCGCGGTCTCCTCCCGTTCGGTGCCGTCGTCCTCCCAGAACTCGCCGCTGGTCTGCAGGGCGACCAGGTGATAGCCGGGCCCGCTCTCGCCGTGCTCCGTTCTGCCGTACGCCGTGGGGAACTCCCGGGCGCACAGCAGGTCGATGAGGGTCAGACATTTCGCGATGTCCATGTGATCCAGTAAAGCGGGCCCCACTGACAATTGGCGGGCCGTCAGGCATGCCTGTGCCGGACTGTCAGGCATGCCCGTGCCCAGGCGTCAGGCATCCATGTTCCGGGCCGCCGGAGCCCGGCACTCGCCGGGGTGGGCCCGGCCGAGTACGATCCGCCCAACACGCCCGCGAGCTGGGAGGACGGACGGTGGGCCAGCTGACCGGCGGCGACCCCTCGCTGCTGCGAAGGATCAATTCCGCGGTGGTGCTGCACGCGCTGCGTGCCACGGACTGCGCGACGCTCACCGAGATCACCCGGGTCACGGGCCTGTCCCGGCCGACCGTCGAGGGAGTCGTGGAAGGGCTCATCGAGGCGGGGCTCGTGGTCGAGAAGGCGGCCGAGGAGGGCACCGCACGCCGTCAGGGGCGACCGGCGCGCCGGTTCCGCTTCCGCGCCGAGGCCGGGCATCTGCTGGGCCTGGAGATCGGCGCCCACCGCGTCGCCGCGCTCCTCTCCGACCTGGACGGACGGGTGCTGGGCGCGCAGGCCAAAGAGGTGGACGAGACGGCTCCGGCGGACGAACGCCTGGAGCGGCTGCGCGGCGCGGTCGCCGAGCTGCTGCGCCGGGCCGGGGTCGCGCGCAGTTCGCTGCGGGCGGTGGGCGTGGGCACTCCGGGCATCGTGGAGGCCGACGGCACGGTACGGCTGGGCACGGCCCTGCCGCAGTGGACGGGCCTGAACCTCGGCGAGCGGCTCAGCCGCTCCTTCAAGTGCCCGGTGCTGGTGGAGAACGACGCCAACGCGGCGGCCGTCGCCGAGCACTGGAAGGGTGCGGCGACGGAGACCGACGACGTGGTGTTCGTGCTGGCCGGGCTCAGCCCGGGCGCGGGTTCACTGATCGGCGGACGGCTGCACCGGGGCTACGGCGGGGCGGCCGGTGAGATCGGCGCGCTCCATCTGCTGGGCCGGGAGGCGACCCCGGAGACGCTACTGTCCACCACCGACGAGCCGCTGCACCCGCTGGACGAACAGGCTGTCGCCGAGGTGTTCGCCCTCGCCCGCCAGGGCGACCAGCGGGCTCGGGCGGCCGTCGAGCGGTTCATCCAGCGCCTCGTCCACGACGTGGCCGCGCTGGTACTGGCCCTCGACCCGGAACTGGTCGTGATCGGCGGCTGGGCGGCCGGCCTGGACGGCGTACTCGACCCCCTGCGCCGCGAACTCGCCCGCTACTGCCTGCGCCCACCCCGGGTGACGCTGTCCCTCCTCGGCGAGGCAGCCGTGGCCACAGGCGCCCTCCGCCTCGCCCTCGACCACGTCGAGGAGCAACTGTTCGCGGTGGAGGGCACGGTCACCGCGCGGCGGTGAGACCCGGCGCGCCTCCGCAGGGGTTCCGGGGGGCGCGGCGAACCGACGGGCCACTGTCCGCGTCCGCCCCGGCGCGGCGACAGGGCCTGTCCGGCGGATCGCGTCGCGGGGAGGCAGTGCTGCCTGATCAGCACGGTTGAGCGGGGTCTGGTGCGTGAACCTGCCAAGTGGACGGGTGAGACACCGCGCGCCCCGGAGGAGCTCCGGGGCGCGGTGGGCTGGGCTGGGTCTCAGGAGGCCCGCTGCTCGGGGTCGTGGTGTATCTCCACGTCGGGCGAGTCGCCGAAGGTGAGGCGGCAGGTGTCGGCGCGGTAGGTCGCCACGGAGAGGGCCGCGGTGCGGCCGCCCGCGAAGAAGCGGGTGGTGACGACCAGGACGGGTGCGCCGGGCAGCCGGTCGAGGTCCTTGGCGTCGTCCGCGCGGGCCGAGCCCAGCTCGACGGCGCGGTCCTGGCCCTCCAGCTCCTGGCGCTGCAGCTCGCGCAGCACCGCACGCGCGCGTGCCGGGCCGGACGGGGCGTCGATCGCGGAGAGGTCGGGCACCGAGGCGGCCGGGACGTAGAGCAGCTCGGTGGCGACGAGCTGGCCGTTGGACATCCGGGAGCGGCGCACGATGTGCACGGGCTCGCCGGAGTCGGCCTCCAGGGCGGCGGCCACGGCCACCGGCGGCGTGGACTGGACGCAGTCGACCGGCTGCCAGGCGTCGTCCGCGGCCCCCGGCCAGGTGTGCTGCTCGCTGCCGACGGCCACGCCCACGCGCGGGGGCGCGACGGTCGTGCCGACACCGCGGCGGCGCTGCAGCCGGCCCTCCAGCTCCAGCTGCTCCAAGGCCTGGCGGAGCGTGGCGCGGGCCACGCCGAAGCGGGCGGCGAGATCGCGCTCGTTGGGCAGGATCTCGCCGACCGAGAACTCGGAGTCGAGTGCCTCACTGAGCACGGTCTTGAGATGCCAGTACTTCGGTTCCGGCACCGATTCCAGCTGCTGGGTCCCCACCCTGTCCTCCGCAAGAGCCGTGGTCCGGCGGTTTTTAGCGCCCTTGTTTATTAAAGGTTGTTGCACTTATCTGCGACCATAGGGCGGTCGAAACCCTTGGTCAAGACCAATCCTCGATCCCTGAGGCAACACACAGGGGCGGCGCCGTGGAGCGTTCACGCGGCGTTCGTACGCGGCCGCATGTGTGACATCGCGGCAAAGCCCACGTCGTACGACCTGGGCTTTCGGGGCGGTACGGCTCAGTGGCCGGCCGGCGACGGCAGCTTGTCGGGGTTGCGGATGAGGTACACGGTGCTGATGCGACCGTCGGCGATGTCCACCCGGAAGACAGTGCCGGGCTTATCCCCCGAAAGGGTGAGCATCGCGTGCACGGCGTTGACCTCGACACCGTCCCACCCCTTCCGACACGCCCAGCGGTGACCAGGTGGAATCGTCACCTTTCATACCGCTCCCGACCACAATGTCCCGCGGACCGCCGGTGGCCGGCGGCCGGGGTCCGGGAGGTGACCGATGCGCTACGCGGTGCTGGGCACGGGCGAGGTGGGCCGCACGCTGGCCGGCAGGCTGGTGGAGCTGGGGTACGAGGTGACCCTCGGGTCCCGGACGAAGGACAATCCGATCGCGGTGGAGTGGGCGACGGCCGCGGGCGGGCGGGCGCACGCGGGCTCGTTCGCGGACGCGGCCGCGGCGGCCGATGTCGCCATCAACGCGGTGGGCGGCCGGGTGGCGCTCGACGCGCTGCGGGCGGCGGGAGCCGAGCACCTGCACGGCAAGGTCCTGCTGGACGTCTGCAATCCGCTGGCGTTCGAGGACGGCCGGCTGCGGCTCGACCCGGTGGAGTCGGACAGCGTGGCCGAGCAGATCCAGCGTGCCTTCCCGCACGCGCGCGTGGTGAAGACGCTGAACACGGTCAACTGCCAGGTGATGGTGGCTCCGGCGCGGGTGCCGGGCGACCACAACCTGTTCGTGTGCGGTGACGACGCCGCCGCCAAGCAGCAGGCGACGGAACTGCTCGGGGAGTTCGGCTGGCCGGCGGACCGGGTGCTGGACCTGGGCGGCATCCGGTCGGCGCGGTCCGTGGAGATGCTGCTGCCCCTGTGGTTCGACCTCTTCCAGAAGTTCGGGCACGCGGACTTCAACTTCGAGGTGCGCCGGGGGCATTGAGGAGGGTGCGGGCGCGGCGGCACCACATCAGGGGCTACCCGTCGGTAGCAATTGCTGACAAGCTGTCTACGGCGTCCGTCAGCAGCCCAGACGAGGAGCACCCCCATGTCCGCCACCGTCTCCTTCACGGTCCCCACTCCGCACGGCCCGACGGACGTGACCGTCTCCTACGCGCGCGTGGGACGTGGTGAACCGCTGGTCCTGCTGCACGGCATCGGCCACCACCGGCAGGCCTGGGACCCGGTGGTGGACATCCTCGCCACCGAGCGCGACGTGATCGCGGTGGACCTGCCGGGCTTCGGCGCGTCCCCCGGCCTGCCGGGCGGCCTGGACTACGACCTGCCCACGACCAACGCCGTGCTCGGCGCCCTGTTCGAGGCGCTGGAGCTGGACCGCCCGCACGTGGCCGGCAACTCGCTGGGCGGCCTGCTGGCCCTGGAGCTGGGCCGCGAGAAGCGCGTACGGTCCGTCACCGCGCTCTCCCCGGCCGGTTTCTGGACGCAGCCCGAGCGACGCTACGCCTTCGCGCTGCTGCTCACGATGCGGGGCATAGCCCGGCGGCTCCCGCTGCCCCTGGTGGAGCAGCTGTCGCGCACGGCTGCCGGACGCACCGCGCTGACCAGCACGATCTACGGCCGTCCCGCCCGCCGCTCACCCGAGGCCGTGGTCGCCGAGACGCTCGCGCTCGTGGGGGCCACCGGTTTCGACGCGACCCTGCGGGCGGGCACCACCGTCCAGTTCACCGACGATCTGCCGGGCCTGCCGGTCACCGTGGCCTGGGGCACTCGGGACCGGCTCCTCGTGCGCCGCCAGGGCGTCCGCGCCAAGACGATCATTCCGCACGCCCGGCTGGTGCGGCTGCCCGGCTGCGGGCACTGCCCGATGAACGACGACCCGGCGCTGGTCGCCCGGGTGATCCTCGACGGCAGCCGCTGACCGGCGCCGGCGTACGGGACGCCGCGCAACAGTCGGGCTTTCACCGAGGGGACCCGGCGCGCCGGAGCCGAGGACGACCCCGGCGCCGACCAGGGCGCTGCCCACCGCTTGCGCGGGGCCGTAGGAGCCGGTGCCGACCAGCGGGGCGGTGCAGGCGGCGGCCACCGGGATGAGCCCGGAGAAGAGCGTGGCGCGCTCCGCTCCGAGCCGCTGCACGCCCATGTACCAGCACACGAAGCCGACGACGGTGACGACTGCCGTCTGCCACAGCAGCGCGGCGGTCTCCGGGGCGTCGGGACGGCGCAGCCACGCGCCGCCGTCCAGGACCGCACCGGCGAGCGCTGCCTCGACGGCGGCGACGGCGCACACCGTCGCGGACAGCAGCCGCGGCCCGAGCGGTCTCAGCACCGGCACGGCGAGGACCGCGAACCCCACCTCGCCGCCCAGTGCGCACGCCGAGAACGCGATTCCCGGCCCGTCCGTACGGCCCCAGCCCTGCACGGTGAACGCGCCGGCCGCGACGAGCAGGGCGCCGTGGAGCACCGCACGCTGCGGGCGGCGCCCGGCGAGGAGCGGGACGACGACGGCCACCACGACCGGTGCGCAGCCGACGAAGACACCGGGCACCGCGGGTTCCGCGCTGCGTTCGGCCGCGATGACGGCCAGGTTGAAGCCGACCATGCCGACGGCCGCCAGCAGCCCGAGGCGGAGCCATCGGCGAAGGCCGAGCGCGCGCAGCCGCGGACCGGCGTCCCGTCCGGCGAGCGGGGCGAGCAGCAGGCAGGCGAGGGCGTAGCTCAGGAACTGACCGCCGGCGTAGGGGTAGTGGCCCAGGACACTGTTGGCGGTGAAGGACCCGCCGACGAGCACACAGGCGAGGGCGGCGAGGAGGGCGCCGCGGGCGGTGGCATTCATGACCGTGACGCTAGGAAGCGGCGCGGTCCGGTTTAAGGTCCACTTCCATGACGTCATCGGGGACCAATGCGGCCGGTCTCACGGGCTCCGCCGCGTGGGAGCTGCTGTTGCCCGCGGCCTCGGCACCGGCACGCGCGCGTGGCCGAGCCCTCCAGGCGGCGCTGCGCGAGGCGATCCGCTCGGGCCGGCTCACGCCCGGCACCCGCCTGCCGTCCAGCCGGGACCTCGCCGCCGACCTCGGCGTGTCACGGGGGTTGGTCACGGAGGCGTACGAGCAGCTGACGGCCGAGGGGTATCTGCGCAGCGGCCGGGGCGCGGGAACGTGGGTGGGCGACGCGGTACGGGCGGCCCGGCCCGGCGCACGGGACCTCGCGCCCCGCTCCCCCGGTACCCGGGCCGACTTCGTCCCGGGGACCCCGGACCTGTCGCTGTTCCCGCGGGCCGCCTGGGCCGCCGCACAGCGTGCCGTGCTGGCCGAACTGCCGCACCACGACCTCGGCTATCCGGACCCGCGCGGGCTGCCCCGGCTGCGCACCGCGCTCGCCGGACTGCTGGCCCGCCGCCGGGGCGTGGTGGCCGGACCGGAGCGGATCGTGGTGGTCTCCGGGGTGGCCCAGGCGAGCGCCCTGGTCGGATCCGTGCTCCACACGCGCGGGATGCGCACGATAGGGGTCGAGGACCCGGGCAGTCCGCAGCACGACGGCCTGTACGCGGCGGCCGGCCTGGGCACCGTACCGCTGCCGCTGGACGAGGACGGACTGGCCCTCGGCCCGCTGCGCGCGTCCGGTGCACGGGCCGTGGTGACCACGCCGGCCCACCAGTACCCCACCGGCATCGCGTACTCGGCGCGGCGGCGTGCCGAACTGCTGGACTGGGCGCGGTCGGTGGACGGCCTGGTGCTGGAGGACGACTACGACGGGGACTTCCGCTACGACCGCGCACCCGTGGGCGCCCTCCAGGGCCTCGATCCGGAACGCGTCGCCTACATGGGCTCGGTCAGCAAGTCCCTCGCCCCCGGGCTGCGACTGGGCTGGCTGCTGGTCCCCGCGGCCCTCATGGAGGAGATCGTCGAACGCAAACGGACCATGGACCTCGGCCATCCCTCGCTCGACCAGGCGCTGTTCGCGCACTTCCTGGAGCGCGGCGACTACGACCGGCAGCTGCGCCGCTGCCAGCGCGCCTACCGGGAGCGGCGCGACGCCCTGGTCGCCGCTCTGGCCGGACAGTTCCCCGAGGCGCGGGTGTCCGGGATCGCCGCGGGCCTGCACGCCATCGCCGAACTCCCCGAACGGTACGGCCCGGAGGAGGAGTTCCTGAAACGGGTCACCGGCGCCGGCATCGCCGTACGGCCGCTCAGCGCCTGCACGCACGCGCGTACCGATGACGGCGGTGTGCGCCTGGTGCTCGGGTACGCGCATCTGCCACCGGCCCGGATCCGGGCCGGTGTACGCCTGATGGCCGAGGCGCTCGACGGGTGACCACCGGCCGGGCGTCCGGTTGTTCACCTGCGGTTTGCGTACGCGCCGCAGCGCCCCAGTAGGTGTGGCTCTGCACACTGGCCGGATCCCGTTCCTGGAGGCACAGCCATGTCCCACAGTCCCTTCCCCGGCCGCCGCAGCGTTCTGCGCGGCTCCCTCGCCGCGTCGGCGGCCCTCACCCTCCCCGCGGGCCTCGGCGCGGCACCGGCGTTCGCCCTCTCCGGCCGCCCCCAGGCGGGCTGGGGTGTGCAGACGGGTGACGTGACCGCCGACTCGGGCCTGGTGTGGGTGCGTTCGGACCGGCCGGCCCGGATGATCGTGGAGACCTCGGCCACCGAGTCGTTCCGCAACCCGCGCAGATGGCACGGTCCGCTGCTGGGCGCCGACACGGACTTCACCGGCACCACCCGGCTGTACGGCCTGCACTCCGGCGAGCAGATCCACTACCGCGTGCTGCTCGCCGACCCGGACGACCCGCGCCGCACCGGCGAGCCCGTGACCGGCACCTTCCGCACCGCCTCCCGGCACCGCCGCGACGGCGTGCGCTTCCTGTGGTCGGGCGACCTGGCCGGGCAGGGCTGGGGCATCAACCCCGACCTCGGCGGCTACCGGATCTACGACGCGATGGCCGAGCGGGACCCGGACTTCTTCCTGTGCAGCGGCGACAACATCTACGCCGACGGCCCGATCGCCGCCACCCAGGCCCTGCCGGACGGCTCCACCTGGCGGAACGTCACCACCGAGGAGAAGGCGAAGGTCGCCGAGACCCTCGCCGAGTACCGGGGCAACTTCCGCTACAACCTGCTCGACGAGAACCTGAAGCGGTTCAACGCCCAGGTGCCGTCGGTCATCCAGTGGGACGATCACGAGGTGCGCAACAACTGGTACCCGGGCGAGGTGATCACCTCCGCCGACACCCGGTACACAGAGAAGAGCATCGATGTGCTGGCGGCGCGCGCCCGGCGGGCGTTCAGCGAGTACTTCCCGATCTCCACGCTGCGGCCGGGCGCGAAGGAGGGCCGCGTCTACCGTGTGCTCCGACAGGGCCCGCTGCTGGACGTGTTCGTGCTGGACATGCGCACCTGCCGCAACGCCAACTCGCCCGGCGACCAGACCGTGGACCCGCAGGGCATCCTCGGCCGGGAGCAGCTGGAGTGGCTCAAGCGGGAGCTGTCCCGCTCGCGTGCGGTGTGGAAGGTGATCGCCGCCGACATGCCGCTCGGCCTCGTGGTGCCCGACCCGATGGAGGGCAAGCCGAACTTCGAGGCGGTGGCGCAGGGCGACCCGGGCGCCCCGCTGGGCCGTGAGCTGCAGATCGCCGAGCTGCTGCGCTTCATCAAGCACCAGCGGATCACCGGCACGCTGTGGCTGACGGCGGACGTGCACCACACCTCGGCCCAGCACTACCAGCCGGCGCGGGCCGCGTTCACGGACTTCGAGCCGTTCTGGGAGTTCGTCTCCGGGCCGCTGAACGCCGGCGCGTTCCCGGCCAACGCGCTGGACAACACGTTCGGTCCGGAGCGCGTGTTCGTGAAGGCGCCGACCGCGTCGAACGTCTCGCCCGCCGGCGGCTACCAGTTCTTCGGCGAGGTCGACATCGACGGCGACAGCGGCGAACTGACCGTACGGCTGCGCGAGCAGGACGGCACGGTGCTGTTCACGCAGACGCTGCAGCCGGGCCGGGTCGGCCAGTAGGACAGCGCGGGACCGCCGGGTCCCGTACGCTCGAAGCTGTGCCGCGCACCGGCGTCATCCCCCGGCGCGCGGCACGGTCAGCTGCCCGCCAACTCCTGTGCCGGGCAGGCGTTTTCGCAGGTCAGGCCGATTGTCAGTGGTCGCCTCTACGGTTTTTCCCATGACGCGATCACTGCAGGCCGTGGCCTATCGCCGACCCTCCGCGCTCGAGTCCGCGGCGGACGGGCGCCGCCTCGGGCTGGAAACGTCCCGGGGTGCGACACCTACGGGTGTGCAGGACCATCCGCGGTTCTTCGCGGGCTTTCTGACCTCGCCTCGGATCGCCGCCGCGGCACTGCTCGCGGTGGCCGACGTGGCGGCCGCGCGCTACTACCAGCCGCAGCTGCGCGCCTCGCTCGACCCGGTGGTGACCGGCAACGGCGACCGGCTGCGCTTCGAGTCCTTCTCCGGCTGCGGCGGGGTGTACGCCCGGCTGGACGTGCTCACCCCGGGTCTCGACGGCGGCGAGGTGGGGCACGGCACGACGAACGTCGACGTCAACAATCCACTGCGCGAGGCCCTGTCCCGGATCGGCACGAACGATCCGCTCCATCTGCGGGTCGGCCCGGACGAGTTGGCGGTCACCACGCTGGACGGCCCGGTGGTGGAGAAGAAGGTCCCGCTGCCCGACCGGTGGCTGCGCGGCTTCGCCGAGGCCCAGGTGATCGCGGCCGGGTTCGACCTGCGGGCCGAGCTGCCGGCGGACGAGGCGGTGCGGTTCCTGCGCGGGCTGCCGAGGGCGGGCGGGGCGCGGCGGGCCTCGGGCGGACCGCGCTGGGTGGTCCCGGTGGGCCGCGGGCTGCGGCCGACGACGCGGCCGGTGCCGGGCGCGGTGTGCCTGCCGGGTCCGGAGCGGCTGGCCGCGCTGCAGCGGGTGCTGCGGCATGCGACGGCCCTGCGGGTGTACGGCCCCGCGGTCGGCGGTGCGGCGAGTACGGCCGCCGCCTGGGAGGTCGTCCTGCCCGGCATGCGCCTCACGCTCACGCTGTCGCCGGACGTCTCGCGCGGCTTCTCCGGCGAGGGCGGCGTCCTGGACGCACTCGCCACCGACGAGGCCGCCGGGGACGCCGAGCTCATAGCCGTGCTGCTGGCGTGGGAACCCCGCATCGACGTGGCCGACCTCGCGGCCGCCTCGGGCCTCACGCCCGAGCGGGTGCGCGCCGCCCTGGTCCGCCTCGGCACCTCGGGCCGCGTCGGATACGACACGGCGGAGGCGGCCTACTTCCACCGGGAGCTGCCCTACGACGCCGAGCGCGTCGAGAAGCACAATCCGCGGCTGCGCTCGGCCAGGGCCCTGGTGGCGGCGGACGCGGTGACCCTCGACGGCGTACTGGCCACGGTGACCGCCGAGGACGGACATGTGCACCGGGTGCGGGACGAGGCGGGGGTGCTCACCTGCAGCTGTCTGTGGTGGGCGAAGTACCGGGGCGGACGCGGGCCGTGCAAGCACGCCCTGGCGGTGCGGATGGTGCGGCGGGGCGCCGCGGTGGGACGGGACATGGCAACGATCGGCGGGGGCGTGCGATGAGTGAGCTGATGGAGGCGGTACGGGCCGGGCGCACGGCGGACACCCTGCGGCTGGTGAAGGGCATGACGGCGGCCGAACGGCGCACCTCGCTGCCGGATCTGAAGGAGCTGCGCAAGGAGTTGCGGGCCGTGCCGCCGTGGGAGGGCCGGTTCGAGAAGGTCCGCCCGGCGCTGCACCTGGCCGGTGCCGCCTGCCACACGGGAGCCGCGGCGGCCGCGGCCTGGCTCGCGGCGAGCGACCTGCGGTGGCGGCAGGCGTCCGCGGAGTCACTCCTGCGGGTGCTGGAGGACCGGGACACGGGCTGGCTGGCAGATGTGGCGCACCGGCTGGCCCAGCGGCCGGTGTCCGCGCGGGTGCCGTACGCCCTGATGGCGGGGCTGGTGAGCCGGTCGGGCTGCGAGGTCCCGGTGACGGACGCCTATGTGGTCGGCTGGATCCGGCACGTCAGCGTCGGCGACGGCAGCCGGCGCCGGGAGGGCGTCGCCGACGTGCTGCGCCGCGAGCCGAACCTGGCCACGCTGGTCGGCGGGCTGTTCACGCTCTCGGATCTCTCCGAGGTCCGCTGGCTGCTCGGTGAGGGACCGGGTTCCTGGCAGAGCGCCCTCGCGGCACTCTGCCAGGAGGGCTCCCTGGACCGTGAGTTCCTGGTCGACGCCTGTGTCGCCCGGCTGGTGCGCGGTGGCGGCCCCACCGACCACCGGATCTTCCTGCCGGTGCTGACGGGGCTCGCACTCACCCGGGAGGAGGAGCGGTCGCGGATCCCGGACTGGACGGCGCTGTCCCGCGACGCGGTCTCCCCCGTCGCCTCGCACGCACAGGCGGTGCTCACCGGCCTGGCGCTGGAGGGTGATCTGACCGCCCGGCAGCTGGCCGAGGCCTCCGAAGGGCTGCTGTTCCGCAGCGAGAAGAAGCTCGTGCGGGCCCAGCTCGTCCTGCTCGGCAAGGTGCTCGCCCGCGACCCCGGCGCGGTGGCGGAGCTGCTGCCGGTCGTGGCCCAGGCGTTCGGGCACGAGGACACCCAGGTGCAGGAGCGGGCGCTCAAGCTCGTCGAACGGCATCTGAAGAAGCTCGACGCCGACCAGGTCCGCGAGGAACTCGCCCATGCCGCAGAGCAGTTGTCCCCGGCACTGCGCGCCCGGGCGGCCGCAGCGCTGGGCGTCGCGCAGAGCGAGTTCGAGGAGGTGTACGAGGAGGTGCTGCCGCCCGCCCCGGAGCCGTTCCGGCTGGAGCCCGCGCCGCTGACGCCCGAGGAGGTGGCCGAGGAGATGGGGGCGCTGCTGGCCTCCGAGGGTGACGTGGCCGCGTTCGAGCGGGCGCTGGACGGTCTGGTGCGGCACGCGTACCAGGATCCGGAGGCACTGCGCCGGGCGCTCGTGCCGGTGGTCGCGAACAGCTGGTGGGCCACGGACGAGGACCGGCAGTGGCCGCGTACGGACGACATGTTCAGCAACTCCCGCTACGGCCTCTTCGGCGCCCGGCAAGGCCTCGAACTGCTCCTCGCGACCCTGCACGGCAAGGTGAGCACGGCGACGCTCCACGCCGCGGTGCGCAAGGGGCCGAAGGAACACGAGTGCCCGCACAGCGGCCTCGCCCGGGTCTTCGACGCGCGGCTGCGCGAGGTGGCGTACCGCCTGCGCACGGAACCGATGCCGCTGCTGCTCGCCACGCCCACCTGGAGCACGGGCCTGCTGGAGCCGGCGGAGCTGGTGGCCCGCCTGACGGAGTACCGGCGCCTGGACGCCCGGGTCTGCCCGACCGACTTCGCCCAGGCCCTGCTGCGGGTGCGCAGGGACGACCGTGCGACGGCCGAGGAGGCGGCGGGGCGGGCCCGGGCGCTCGGCACTCCGGAGGGGGCGCGGCTGGCCCGCTGGCTGGGCGGCACCAACGCCGCCCTCCCCGCGGCCACGCGGCATACCGACGGCGAGCGGATCCTGCTGGAGCTGGCCGAACTCCCCGAGTTGCAGGACGGTTTCCCGCAGGAGTTCCACCGGCTCGGCCGGCCGCTGTCCCCCATCTCCTGCGGCTGGCAGTGCAGGCACTGGGACCACGCCACACGCCGGCACTGGCTCGCCGTGCTCCCGGAGCGGCGGGAGCTGGTCGCGGCCCGGATGCTGCAGGATCTGGCCGACACGGCCGTGGACGACGAGCGCGGTACCGGCGTCCTTCCGCTGCTCGCCGAATCCGGCGGCGTGGCGGGCGAGGCCGTGCACCTGTGCGTGGCGTACGGGCTCGGTGCCCGGCACCGGGAGGACCGGCTCGCGGCCGTGGACGCCCTGCTGGTGCTCGCCGCGCGGGGGCAGCTCGACGCGGCGCGGCTGGGCGCGGATCTGGGCGAGCTGGTGGGGGGCGATGCGGTGAAGCCGCAGCGGCTGGCCGAGTCGGTGCGGACGGCGGCGGCCACGGGAGCCAATGCGACGATATGGGAGCTGCTCCGGCACGCCCTGCCCGTTCCGCTGGCCGGTCTGGCGACCGCCCGCCCGGAGGCGACGGCCGTGGCGGCCCGGGGCCTCGGGGACCTGATGGCCGTGGCGGCGGAGTGCGCCGAGCGCTCAGGGGCGCGCGGAGAGGTACCGCATCTGGCGGAGGCCGCCGCGCGTGGCGGCTCGTCCCGTCTGGTCGTCCAGGCGCGGCGGCTGCGGGACGGGCTGGCGGAGGAGGTGGCGGCCTGAGCCGGAGCGGCATGTCCGCCTACCGCAACGATAGGAAGCGCAACAAAAAGGGCGGAAGCATGCTTTACCCATCGGTCACAAACCGTTCGTGATCACGCAACACCGTTCCTTCACAGTGAGTGCATGACTCCAGAGATGTCTCAAGTGACCCGGACGAAGCACGGACGGCCCATGCACCACTGGCGGCGGGACCTCGTCGAACTCGCCGCCCTGTTCACGGCCGTTGCCGTGGCCGACGGGGTGGCGAACCTGATCGGGCACGGCCCCGACGGTCCGGCGCTGTTGGTGATCTCGGCGATCGTGCTGGCCGCGACGGCGGGCTTCCACACGTGGTGGGCTCGGCGCCACAGCCACGCACCGCCGGCCGAGGATACCGGTGCCCGGTCGGCCGCCGATGTGCGGTCGGCCGGGCCCGTAGCGGAAGCGGACGCGCAGGACGTGGCCCGGACCGGCGCACTGTGGCGGATGCGGACGACGGTGAAGGACGAGCCCGGTTCGCTGGCCGCGCTGTGCACGGCGCTGGCCGGGCAGCGGGTCGACATCCTGAGCCTGCAGACGCATCCGCTGGCCGACGGCACGGTCGACGAGTTCCTGCTGCGGTCGCCCGAGGCGCTGACGGGGGCCGAGATCACCCGGGTGGTCTCGCTGGCCGGCGGCGCGTCCACCTGGATCGAGCGGGCCGACGCCCACGACCTGGTGGACGCTCCCACCCGGGTCCTCGGCCTCGCGGCGCGCACCGCGCTGGACGCGGCGGAGCTGCCGCTGGCGCTCCGGCAGTTGCTGGGCCGGTGCACGATCCGTTCGCTGCCCGCCTCGCCGGTCGGCGGCGGGCGCGGCCCGGAGCCCGTGCCGGTCGAGGGGGTCCTGGAGGACACCGTGATGCGGCTGCGGGCGCCGGAGGGCGGTGTGCTCACCGTGGAGCGGCCGTATCTGCCGTTCACGCCGACCGAGTTCGCGCGGGCCAGGGCTCTGGTCGAGCTGGACAGCCGGCTCGGTCCGCGGATCCCGCGCGGCCAGGACGTGCTGACGCTGCCCGAGGGCAACGACATCGCCGTGCGCCGGGCGGACACCGGCGACCTGGCGGCGGCCCGGGCGATGCACGAGCGGTGCTCGAAGCGCACCCTCGGCATGCGGTACCACGGGCCCGTCGGGGACGCCGACCGCTATCTGAACCACCTGCTCAGCCCCCGGTTCGGGCGGACGCTGGCCGCGCAGACCCCCGCGGGCCGGATCGTCGGCCTCGGGCATCTGCTGTGGGACGGCGACGAGACCGAGGTCGCGCTGCTGATCGAGGACGACTGGCAGCGGCGCGGCGTCGGCGCCGAACTCCTCGGCCGCCTGGTGGCGATGGCGGTGGAGGCGGGCTGCGAGAGCGTCTATGCCGTGACGCAGGCCTCCAACACCGGGATGGTCGCCGCGATGCGAGGTCTCGGACTGCCCCTGGACTACCAGATCGAGGAGGGCACCCTGGTCATCACGGTCCGCCTGGACGCGGCTCCGGTCGCCGCGCGCATGCCGCACGGCGGCGGTGAGGAGCGGCTCGGCGGGGCTGCCCGTCGCGACTGAGCCGGGCTCGACGGACGAACGGCCCGGCGGTTTTCCGCCGGGCCGTGGTCGTGCGCACCCCTGTCAGCGCACGGCTTCCTGGAGCGGTACCGGCGCAGCGGTCCGCTCCCCCAGGGCCTGGTCCAGGTCGGCCCACAGGTCGTCGACGTCCTCCAGGCCCACCGACATCCGCAGCAGCCGGTCGCTCACCCCGGCGCCGCGCCGGTCGTCGGCGTCGACGATGCGGTGACTGATCGAGGCGGGGTGCTGGATGAGGGTGTCCACGCTGCCCAGGCTGACCGCCGGGGTGATCAGCCGGACCTGGGAGATCACCTCGTGCGGGTCGCCGTGGACCTCGAAGGCGACCATCGCGCCGCCCAGGCGCGGATAGCGGACACGGGCCACCCGCGGGTCGGCGGCGAGCCGAGCGGCCAGCTCGGCGGCGTTCGCGGAGGCGGCCCGGACCCGCACCGGCAGCGTGGACAGGCCCCTGAGCAGCAGATAGCCGGCCAGCGGATGCAGGACACCGCCCGTGGCGAAACGTATCTGCCGAAGCTGTCCGGCGAACTCCTCGTCGCAGGCCACCACACCGGCCAGCACGTCGCCGTGGCCACCGAGGTACTTGGTGGCGCTGTGCAGCACCAGCCGCGCGCCCTGCTCGACGGGGCGCTGCAGGACGGGCGTGGCGAAGGTGTTGTCGGCGAGCAGCGGGACCGAGCCGCAGGCGTGGGCGATCGCCCGCAGATCGAGTTCGGCGAGCGTGGGGTTGGCCGGGGACTCGACCATCACCAGACCGGTGTCGGCGCGCAGCGCGTCGGTGATGCCGGCCGGGTCGGTCCAGGTCACCTCCGTGCCGAGGAGCCCGGCGGTCAGCAGATGGTCGCTGCAGCCGTACAGGGGTCGTACCGCGACCACGTGGCGCAGGCCCATGGCGGACCGGGCGAGCAGGACCGCACTGAGCGCCGCCATGCCGCTGGCGAAGGCGACGGCGGACTCGGTGCCCTCCAGCCTGGCCAGGGCGGTCTCGAAACGGGCGACGGTCGGGTTGCCGAGGCGGCCGTAGATCGGCGGGCCGACCGGGTCGGCGCCGTCGGTGGCGAAGGCGTCGATACGAGCCGCCTCGCCCCGGCTGTCGTACGAGGGGTAGGTGGTGGACAGGTCGATGGGCGGGGCGTGCAGGCCCTGCCGGGCGAGGTCGTCGCGGCCGGCATGCACGGCCTCGGTGGCCAGTGCTCTCGATGCGGTGCGTACGGCGTCGTAGGCACCCGTGCTCGCTGTGTCCATGGGCGGAAGGTTGAACACAGGACGGGCCACCCGAATCGAACACCGTGCTACGTTCGGCCAATGGCTGAATCCGTCGTACTGGATCCGGTGGACCTTCATCTGCTGCGGCTGCTGCAGAACGACGCCCGGACCACCTACCGCGATCTCGCCGCGCAGGTGGGCGTGGCGCCGTCGACCTGTCTGGACCGGGTGACCCGGCTGCGCCGCGCGGGCGTGATCCTCGGTCACCAGCTGCGGCTGGATCCGGCGAAGCTGGGGCGCGGCCTGGAGGCCCTGCTGTCGGTTCAGGTCCGGCCGCATCGGCGGGAGCTGGTCGGGCCGTTCGTGGAGCGGATCCGGGCGCTGCCGGAGTCGCGGACCGTGTTCCATCTGACCGGGCCCGACGACTATCTGGTGCATGTGGCCGTGGCGGACATGGCCGATCTGCAGCGGCTGGTGCTGGACGAGTTCACGGCGCACCGGGAAGTGGCCCGGGTGGAGACCCGGTTGATCTTCCAGCAGTGGGACTGCGGGCCGCTGCTGCCTCCGGCCACGCCCAGAGCGGAATCACGAATACCTGGGTGACGCAGGCATAGTCCCCGTACGAGGATGGGCGGCATGTCTGAGATCCAGAGCCCGCTGCCCCGCCAGGTCGCCGACACCTATGTGGACGACCTCATCGCCCTCGACCCGGTCACCGGCACCTACCTCGGTGTGAAGGAGAGTTCGAGCAAGCTGCCCGACTATTCGCCGCGGGGCCAGGAGGCCCGCGCGGAGCTGGCGCGGACCACCCTCGCCCGGCTCGACGAGGCGGAGCGGCAGCCCGGCGCGGACAGTAACGTCGAGCGTCGCTGCGGGCGGCTCCTGCGGGAGCGGCTGACCGCCGACCTGGCCGTGCACGAGGCCGACGAGCACCTGCGCGAGGTCGGCAACCTGAGCACGCCCGGCCACTCGGTGCGTGAGGTCTTCACCGTCATGCCGACGCAGACGGAGGAGGACTGGGCGGCGATCGCCGAGCGGCTGCGTGCCGTGCCGGGGGCGCTCGCGGGCTACCAGGAGTCCCTGGCGCTCGGTCTGGAGCGCAAGCTGTACGCGGCGCCGCGGCCGACCGCGACCTTCGTCGACCAGCTCACCGAGTGGTCGGACACCGACGGAAAGGGCCTCGGCTGGTTCGAGGACTTCGCCGCCGCCGGCCCGGACGCGCTGCGCGCGGAGCTGGACGAGGCGGCCCGCGCGGCGAGCGCCGCCGTGGTGGAGCTGCGGGACTGGATGCGGGACGTGTACGCACCGGCCGTCGAGGGCGCCCCGAACACGGTGGGCCGCGAGCGCTACGCGCGCTGGTCCCGCTACTTCAACGGCACCGACCTGGATCTGGACGAGGCGTACGCGTACGGCTGGTCGGAGTTCCACCGCATCCTCGGCGAGATGCGGAAGGAGGCGGAGAAGATCCTGCCCGGCGCCGAGACCCCGTGGGTGGCGCTCGCGCACCTGGACGAGCACGGCCGGCACATCGAGGGTGTCGACGAGGTCCGGGAGTGGCTGCAGGGCCTGATGGACAAGGCCATCGAGGATCTGGACGGCACGCACTTCGACCTCGCCGAGCGGGTGCGGAAGGTGGAGTCGTGCATCGCCCCGCCCGGCGGTGCCGCGGCCCCGTACTACACGCCCCCGACGGAGGACTTCTCGCGTCCCGGGCGGACCTGGCTGCCGACCATGGGGCAGACCCGGTTCCCGGTGTACGACCTGGTGTCGACCTGGTACCACGAGGGCGTGCCCGGACATCACCTCCAGCTCGCGCAGTGGGCGCACGTCGCCAAGGACCTCTCCCGCTACCAGGCCACGGTTGGCGGGGTCAGCGCCAACGCGGAGGGCTGGGCGCTGTACGCGGAGCGGCTGATGGACGAGCTGGGCTACCTCACCGACCCGGAGCAGCGGCTCGGCTACCTGGACGCGCAGATGATGCGGGCGTCCCGGGTGATCGTCGACATCGGCATGCACCTGGAGCTGGAGATCCCGGCGGACTCCCCGTTCCACCCCGGTGAGCGCTGGACGCCGGAGCTGGCCCAGGAGTTCTTCGGCGCGCACAGCAGCCGGCCCGCGGACTTCGTGGAGAGCGAGCTGACCCGGTACCTGACGATTCCGGGGCAGGCGATCGGCTACAAGCTCGGCGAGCGGGCGTGGCTGCTGGGCCGTGAGAAGGCCCGTGAGCGGCACGGCGACGCCTTCGACCTGAAGGCCTGGCACATGGCGGCCCTGTCGCAGGGTTCGCTGGGCCTGGACGACCTGCTGGACGAGCTGTCCCAGCTCTGACCCGCCCGGGGTCTCAACGCCGGAAGCCGCCGTCGGAGTTGATCACCTCGCCGGTGACCCGGCCCGCCCCAGCGCCGGTGGCGTAACCGGTGTCCACGGGACCGGGGTTGACCGTGTTCACGGTGATGCCGCGCTCGACGAGGGTGGTGGACAGGGAGCGGGTGGTCGAGGCGAGGGCGCCCTTCTGCAGGGCGTAGCCGATCTCGCCGGGCATCCCGCCCGCGATGTCCTGTCCGGAGGTCATCATCACCACGCGTCCGCCGGGGGTGCCCTCGGCAGCTGGGCGCGCGAGCGGGCGTACGCCTGGACGAGCAGCACCACCGAGCGGGTGTCCACCGCCCGGTGGGCGTCCAGCATCGCGGTGTCGTGCGGCACATGGTGATGCAGATGGACGCTCGCGCCGTAAGCGGCCGGCCGCCTGGCCACCGCATGCCCGATACCGGCACGCCTGCCGGCCAGGTGACGAGCGTGGTGCGGCCGCGCAGGGGCAGGGGTCGCGGCGCAGTTCCTCGGGCGTGGGGAGCGTGGGAGTAGGCATGGCCGACCACGCTGGTGAGAGTGCCGGGGCCGGCGCGAGCGAATGGGAGCGACCGGATCCCGGGCAGTGAACCGCACCCCGTTCGGCCGTACGGCCGCCCTCCGGTGGCGGAGCCGTCGGTGAGGCGGCTTGCTGGTGGCGAAGGGCGAATCGGAGGAGGCGGGCCGGGTATGCAGGGAAAGGGGCCGGGTCAGGAGGCGATGGAGACCCCGCGGGCCGCCGGGCTGGCCGGAGTGGTGTTCGCGCTGCTGCTGGCGGCGGCGATCGTGCTGATCCGGCTGGCCATTCCCGAGGGGGCCGACGCGGTCGAGGTCCAGGGGTTCACGGACTCCGCGCGGCGCACCGCTGTGCGGATCGCACTCGCGCTCGTACCGTTCGCCGGCATCTTCTTCCTGTGGTTCGTCGGCGCCGTCCGGGCCCACGTCGGGGCCGTCGAGGACAAGTTCCTCGCGACCGTCCTCCTCGGCAGCGGGCTGGTCTTCACCGCCACGATGTTCGGCGCCGCCGCGGCGGCCGGCGCCGTACTGAGCCTCGCGCACTCCCCGGGAGCCACTCCCGCACTGCCCACCTGGGACTTCGGCCGCCACCTCGCGTACACGCTGATCACGGGGTACGCGATGCGGATGGCGGCCGTGTTCGTGTGCTCCATGTCGGTGATCGGGCACCGCCTCGGAGTGCTCCCGCGCTGGCTCTCG
Organism: Streptomyces sp. NPDC101165; assembly: GCF_044768135.1. Taxonomy (NCBI): domain Bacteria; kingdom Bacillati; phylum Actinomycetota; class Actinomycetes; order Kitasatosporales; family Streptomycetaceae; genus Streptomyces; species Streptomyces sp. NPDC101165. The sequence continues at coordinate 262,606 of NZ_JBIWPG010000010.1, forward strand.
GTGCTGGGCTTCCTCACCGCCCTGATCCTGCTCTTCGTCTCGTCGAACGTCCCGTGGGCGGAACTGGTCTTCCCCGCCTGGTCGCTGGTGCTCAGCGTCCACATCATCGTGGCGAGCGGTCGCACCAGGGCGCGTCCCACGGCGTCCGCGTGACCTCGCGGGGCCGTTCACCCGAACGGTGCGCCTGAGCGCGCGAGGCCCCCTCGTCGCTCGCATGCTGACGAGCGGGACATGACCGCCGTCCGAAGGCGCCCGCGCGGAGCGTGGTGGCGCGCACCGGACCTGGCCACCTGAAGGACGGAGCGTCGATGAGGCTCGTCGTCGATCTCAACAAGTGTCAGGGGTACGCCCAGTGCGCGTTCCTCGCGCCCGACGTCTTCGCCATGCACGGCGAGGAGGCGCTGATCTACAACCCGCGGGCGCAGCAGGAACAGCGGGAGCGACTGGCCCGTGCCGTCGCCGCCTGCCCGGTGCAGGCGATCACGGCCGACGGGCTGGACGGCACGGGTGTCGACGCCGCGTCCGGCCAGGAGGCGTCCGATGGTCACTGACTACGTGGACTGGCTCAGGCGCGACGGCCGGATCGTGATCGTGGGCGCCTCGCTGGCCGGTCTGCGGGCCGCCGAAACGCTGCGCGCCGAGGGCTTCGCCGGTGAACTCACCCTGATCGGAGACGAACCGTACGATCCCTACGACCGGCCGCCGCTGTCCAAGAGCGTCCTGCTGGGCAAGGCGGACCCGCTCCACACCGAACTGCCCCGGCGCCGCGAGATCGACGCGAAGTGGCGCCTCGGCGTCCCGGCGGCGGGCCTCGACATGACCGCGAAACGGGTGCGGCTGGCCGACGGGGACGAGGTCGAGTACGACCGCCTGCTGATCGCGACCGGTGTGCGCGCCCGGCCCTGGCCGAAGGAGTCGGAGGCGCAGCTGGACGGCGTCCTCCTGCTGCGGACCCGGGACGACGCGGCCGCCCTGTACCGGCGGCTGAAGGCCGGTCCGCGCCGCGTGCTCATCATCGGCGCCGGGTTCTCCGGGTCGGAGATCGCCTCGGCCTGCCGGGAGATGGGCCTCGCGGTCACGGTGGCGGAGCGCGCGGGCGCGCCCCTGGTGGGAGCCCTCGGCGGGGTGGTCGGCGCGGTGTCCGCGGAGCTGTACCACGAGAACGGTGTGGACCTGCGCACCGGTGTCATGGTCACCGGCCTGGAGGGCGACTCGGTGGGCCGGGTGAAGGCCGCCCATCTGTCCGACGAGAGCGTCGTCGAGACGGACCTCGTGGTCGTCTCGCTGGGCTCGACGCGCAACACCGAGTGGCTGACCGGGTCGGGGCTCGGCGCGGGTCCCCGGGGCATCGCCTGCGACGCGGGCTGCCGGGCCTTCGACTTCCGGGGCATCGTCACCGACGACATCTTCGTCGCGGGCGACGTCGCCCGGTCCCCGCACGCGCTGTTCGGCTACCAGTTCCTCTCCCTGGAGCACTGGGGCAACGCCGTCGCGCAGGCCGAGATCGCCGCGCACAACATGATCAGCCCCAGCAGCGACCGCCGCCCGCACCTGTGGGTGCCTGCCTTCTGGTCGTCGCAGTTCGGCGTGAACATCAAGTCCGTGGGCGTCCCTCCCATGGGCGAGCAGATCATGATCACGCAGGGTTCCCTGGCGGATCGCCGTTTCGTCGGCGTGTACGGCTACCAGGGCCGCGTCATCGCCGCCGTGAGCTTCGACAACACCCGGTGGCTGGAGTTCTACCAGCGGGAGATCGAGCGAGGTGCGCCGTTCCCGGTGGAGTACCCGACGGTGGACCGCCGCCCCGAGGGCCGCCAGCCGGTCCCGGCCGACTTCCCCGACCCGTCGCTGCCGACCCACGGCCCGGGCGTGACTCTCAGCGGCTACTCGCCGACCGACCGGCAGCTCGTCTTCACCCCGGCCCACTGACCCGGCGCCCGGGCCCCGCTCCCACTCCACGGACCTTCACGCCCCAAGGACTCCGCATGACGCACGCCCCGCTCCTGCGCCAGATCACCGACTTCGCGAACCGCGCCAACCCGTATCCGCTGTACGAGGAGCTCCGCAAGACCCCGGTGCTGCACGAGGAGGAGGACGGTCCGTACCTCATCAGCTCGTACTGGGACATCAAGAACCTGCTCCACGACCCGCGGATCAGCTCCGACGCCACCAACCTCACCGCCCCGGGCGACGACGAGCTGTCCGGGCCGGAGGCGACGGGGCTGCCGCCGAGCTTCATCCGGCTCGACCCGCCGGAGCACGACCGGCTGCGGCGGATCGCCAACAGCTCCTTCGGACCGCCGCACCGGCCCACCCGGGTCGACTCGATGCGCGGCGAGCTCGCCCAGATCGTCACCGACCTGATCGACGGCTTCGGGGACGCACGGCAGATCGACGTGGTCGACCAGTTCGCGTACCCCTTCCCGGTGACCGTGATCTGCCGGCTGCTGGGCGTGCCGCGCGAGGACGAACCCCGCTTCCGGTCCTGGGTGGACCCGATCGTCGCCGGCCTGGACCCCGACACCCGCACGAGCGCCGAGTCCATGAAGACCGCGCAGGAGGCCCGGCTGCAGCTCGGCATGTACCTCAACGGGCTGGTGGAGAAGCGCGCCAAGGAACCGCACGACGACATGCTGTCCGACCTGGTGAACAGCCACGGCCCGGACGGCCCGATGACCACGATGGAAGTGCTGAGCACGGCGGTGCTGCTGCTCATCGCCGGTCACGAGACGACCGTCAACCTGATCACCAACGGCATGCTCACGCTGCTGCGGTACCCGCAGTACCTCCGGCGGCTGCGTGACGACCCGGGCCTGTCCGTGAAGATCGTCGAGGAACTCCTGCGTTACGAACCGCCGGTGCAGCTCGTGCCGCAGCGCACCTGCATCACCGACATCGACGTGCGCGGTGTCACCATCCCCAAGGGCTCGCGGATCTGGCTGGTCCTCGGCGCGGGCAACCGGGACCCGGAGCGCTTCCCCGAGCCCGACCGGTTCGACCCGGACCGCGAGGACATCCAGCACCTCGGGTTCGGCAGCGGCATCCACAGCTGCTTCGGCGCTCCGCTGGCCCGGCTGGAGGCCCAGATCGCGCTGGCCGAACTGGCCCGGCGGCTCGACAATCCCCAGCTGGTCGAGGACCCGCCGCCCTACCGCCCGAACGCCGTGCTGCGCGGCCCGCGCCACCTGGAGATCACCTTCGACGGCCTGCGGTGACGGCGGGAGTGGTCTGGTTCAGTCCGCGAGCCGTCTGAGCTGGACCAGGCCGACCCAGGTCTCGGGGCCGGGCTGGGCGTAGGCGGCGCGCACCGCGTACGGGCCCGGTGCCAGCGGGACGCGCAGGTGCTCCTCGCCCTCCGCCGCGCCGCCCGGCCAGGCCGAGTCGAACAGCACCACCGGGCCGGGCACGTTCCAGCGGATCTCGTGTTCCCACACGGCCGCGTCGAGCGCGCCGGGGATCTGGGCCAGCAGCTCGCTCTCGGAGTTCGCGGCGGACCAGCGCACGAAGGTGCCGTGGTCGGGCAGGTACGAGGTGGAGGCGGGTTCGTCGCCGAGGACGAGGGCGGTGCTGTCGCCGACCGGGAGCAGGCCGATGTAGCCGTCGACCTCGCACGCGCGGTCGTAGTCCGTGGCGAGCTCCTCGCTGTCGGCGCCCGCCCAGAACGGCAGCACCGTCTCCGGTACGGCTATCAGCGGGCCGCCGCCCGACTCCACCCACTCCAGTACGCCTGGATCCGCGTATCGAGCCATGGGCAGAACCTACACGGCGGGCGTCAGCAGCCGCACTCGCCGTCCACGGGTGCCGTCAGCGGGTCGGCGTCCCGGCGCACCGGCCCCTGCCAGGTCTCGTAGGCGAAGCCCTCGCGCGCCCAGTACTCGAAGCCGCCGAGCATCTCCTTGACCTGGTAGCCGAGTTCGGCCAGGGCGAGGGCGGCACGGGTGGCGCCGTTGCAGCCGGGACCCCAGCAGTACGTCACCACGGGCACGGACTTGTCGAGGAGCTGTTCGGCCTGCTGGGGAATGAGCGCGGTGGGCAGGTGGACCGCACCGGGGACGTGCCCCTGGTCCCAGGACTCGGTGGAGCGGGAGTCGATCACGACGAAGCCGGGGTCGCCGTCGGCCGCGAGCGCGGCGGCCACGTCGGAGACGTCGGCGTGGAAGGCCAGGGAGGCCCGGAAGTAGGCGGCGGCCTCGGCGGGGGCGGCGGGGGCGACCCGCAGAACGGGGTTCACGGAGTGGGTGATCATGGCCAGAAATCTATGGGGCCGGGCCGGGTCCCTGAAGTGGAGAACCCCGGGCTACCCCTTGATCGGCCGGGGATTTCCCTGCTATCCATCCGGGATGACCGTGTATTCCCCGGACGCCACCGACTGGCGCATCCTCGAGGTCCTCCAGCGGGAGGGCCGGGCCAGCTACGCCGAGCTGGCGCGCGCCGTCTCCATGTCGCCGAGCGCGGTCACCGAACGGGTGCGCCGGCTGGAGGAGGCCGGTGTCATCCAGGGGTACGCGGCGGTCGTGGACCCCGAGCGTCTCGGCCTCCCGATCCTCGCGTTCGTGCGGCTCCGCTATCCGAACGGCAACTACAAGCCGTTCCACGACCTGGTGGCGGTGACCCCGGAGATCCTCGAGGCCCACCACGTGACCGGTGACGACTGCTTCGTCATCAAGGTCGCCGTGCGGTCGATGCCGCATCTGGAGGAGATATCCGGCCGGATCGGCGCGCTGGGTTCGGTGACCACAAGCGTGGTGTACTCCTCACCTCTGCCCCGCCGTCCGCTCGGCCGCTGACCGTCACCCGCCCCGCTGCCGCAGCGACGACCCCGACCTGCCCTTGACGACCTCCAGCTGGGCGTGGATGCGGCGGCGCAGGTCGGCGACATGGCTGACGATGCCGACGCTGCGGTCGCGTTCGCGCAGCGAGTCGAGGACGTCCAGGACCTCGTCCAGGGTCTGGTCGTCGAGGCTGCCGAAGCCCTCGTCGATGAAGAGGGTGTCCAGGCGGACGCCTCCGGCCTCGTCGGTGACGACGTCGGCGAGGCCCAGGGCGAGGGCGAGGGAGGCGAAGAAGGTCTCGCCGCCGGACAGGGTGGCGGTGTCCCGCTCGCGGCCGGTCCAGGCGTCCACGACGTGCAGCCCGAGGCCGCTGCGGCCGCGTCCGGTGCGGTCGTCGGAGTGGACCAGGGTGTAGCGGCCGGACGACATGCGCTGCAGCCGTACGGTTGCGGCGGCGGCGACCTGCTCCAGGCGGGCCGCCAGGACGTACGACTCCAGGCGCATCTTGCGTTCGTTGTCCGCGGAGGTGCCCGCCGTGAGCGCGGCCAGGCGGGCCACCCGGTCGTACTCGGCGCGCAGCGGGGCGAGTGCGCGTACTCCCGCGGCGGCACGGGCGGAGAGGCGGTCCAGCTCGGTGCAGCAGCGGGCGGCCGCGTCCCGTGCGGAGGCGGCCGCGCGCAGCCGGCGTTCCGCCTCGGCCGCCGTCCGCTCCGTCTCGGTGAGGTCGGCGGGCGGCTGTTGCGCGGCGGCCGCGGTGTCGGCCTCGGCCAGCACGGCGCGTACGGCCGCCTCCTCCGACTGCCAGGCGTCCAGGCGGTGTTGGAGGTCGCGGTGGGCCGCGTCGTCCAGCAGGGCGGCGGCCGCGGCCTGCGGAGTGTCGAAGCCGGCGCGGTAGGCGGCGTCGGCGAGGCGGGCGTCGGCGTCCTTGAGCCGCTGCGCGGCGTCCTGTGCGGCGCTCGCGGCGTGGGCGGCGTCGGTGAGCAGCGTCGCCTGCCGCTCCAGCTGTGCGGCGCGGGCGGCCACGCTGACCGCCGCTCCGCGCGCCTGCGTCAACTCCTGCTCCAGGACGCCCTGTTCACGTTCCAGGGTCTCGCGTCGGGTGAGCCGGGAGGCGGCCCGTACGGCGGCCTCCTGGCGGGCCTGGAGGCGCTGCTCGCGCTCGCGCTCGGCCCTGCGCAGCTCCTCCTGGGCGGCGTGCAGGGCGGAGGCGTCGCGGCGGGCGCGCGCGTGGTCCTGCTCCAGCTGGTCGGCCTCGGCGGCGAGCCGCGCGGTGGGGGTGTCGCCGGCTTCGGCGGTGGCGGCGGCCAGGGCCTCGCGCACGACGCCGAGACGGCGTTCGTCCTCGCTGTGCTGTTCCTCGGCGCGCTGATGGGCGGCCTGGGCGCGCTCCTCGGTCTCGCGGTCGACGTGTCCGGCGACCTTGCGAGCGGGGGCGGGGTGTGCGGTCGCTCCGCAGACGGCGCAGGGTTCGCCGTCGGTGAGGTGCGCGGCCAGCTCGGCGGCGATACCGGTCAGGCGCTGTTCCTTGAGGTCCAGCCAGTGGGCGCGGGCGTCCAGGGCGCGTTGCCCGGAGGCGAGGGCACGGCGCTGTGCCTCCTCCAGGTCGGCGGCCAGCTCGTCCCGGGTCCGCGCGGCGTGCAGGCGCCGTCGTGCGGGCTCGCGCTGGACGGCGAGCTGTTCGGCGCGAGTGGCCGCCTCCTGCGCGGTCTCGGTGCGGGACTGCAGGGCCGCCCGCGTTGCGTCCCACTCGGCGAGCCAGGCGTCGGCCTCGCGCAGGACGTCCTCGTCGGCACGCTCCTGCCGGTCCAACCCGGCCCGTTCCTCGACCAGTTCGGTGAGCCGTCGTTCGGCGCGCCGGGCCGATTCGAGACCGCCCAGCTCCTCGGCGGCGCGGCGGGCGGCGGCCGCGAGGCCCGCGGGGCCGGCGTCGGCATGGGAGCCGGGAAGCGTACGGCGTGCTCGCGACTCGGCCCCGGCGGCCGCGCCGTGCTCGGTCTCGGCGGCCTCCCGCAGCTCCAGCGCGGGCGCCACCGCCTCCGCCTTGCGGGCGCGCGTCATCCGCTCCTGCGCCTCCCGGTGGGCTCCGGCCCGCTCCTGAAGGCGTTCGGCCCGCTGCCGGGCCTCGGCGAACCGGCCCTGCAGCCGGGCGAGTTCGCGTACGTCGTCCAGGGCGCGCTGCGCCGCGGCCCGGCCGGAATCGGCGGCGGCCAGGCGGCTGTGGGCGATGGTGAGGCGCTCCCGCGCGGTGCTGCGGGCCACGGCCGCGGCACCGAGGACGGCCTCGGCCAGGCCGGGCTCGCCGGGGCTCAGCTCGGGCAGCTCCATCGCGTCGCCCGCCGCCTGCTGCATACGGTGCGCGTCGGCGAGGAGCGCGGCGTCGCCCTCCCGTACCCGGGCCTCGGTCGTGCGCCGGCGCTCCGCGAGCCGCTTCTCGACGTCGGCGAAGCGCCGGGTGTCGAAGAGGCGGCCCAGGAGGCGGCCGCGGGCCTCGGCGTCGGCGCGCAGGAAGCGGGCGAAGTCGCCCTGGGGCAACAGGACAACCTGGCAGAACTGCTCGCGGCTCATGCCGAGCAGCTGGGTGATCTCCTCGCCGATCTCCTGGTGGGAGCGGCTGAGGTCCTTCCAGGCGCCGGTCGTGGCGTCGTACTCGCGCAGCCAGGTCTGGGCCTTGTCGACCGTGGTGCCCGTGCCGCGCAGCTTCTTCCGCTCCCACGGCGGCTGCCGGGTGACCTCCAAGCGGCGTCCGGCGACGGTGAGTTCGAGGCGGACCTCGGTGCGGGTGCCCGGCTCCGCGTGGTCGCTGCGCAGGTGCATGCCCTGGCCGCTCTGCCGGGCGCCGGGCACGGAGCCGTAGAGCGCGTAGCAGACGGCGTCCAGGACGGAGGTCTTGCCCGCGCCGGTGGGGCCGTGCAGCAGGAAGAGCCCGGCGGCGGACAGCGCGTCGAAGTCGACGGCCCGGGAGCCGCCGAACGGGCCGAAGGCGGTGATGTCGAGCCGGTGCAGCCTCACCGGGCCACCTCCCGTACCACGTCGTCGGCGCGCACCGCGTCGAAGGCCTCGCCGAGCACGGCCGCCTCCTGCTCGTCGGGCCCGGCGCCGCGCACATGGGCCACGAAGTCCTGGGCGATCTGCTGGTCGCTGCGGCCGGCCAGGCGCCGGGCGTACGACACCTCGGGGTCGTCCGGGGCCCGTTCCGGGTCGAAGACCAGGCTGAGGGTGTGCGGGAAGCGCTCGGTGAGCCGGGCCATGGGGTCGGCCGGGCGGACCGGGTCGGTGAGGGTGGCCTCGACCCAGGCGTCCTCGTGAGGGGCGAGAGCGGGGTCGGCGAGGAGGTCGTCCAGGGCGCCCCGGATGCGGGCCAGCGGGCGTGGCACCGGGCAGTCGAGCCGCTCGGCGGCGACCGAGCCGTCGGCGTCCAGGTCGACGAGCCACATGCTCTTGCGGTGGTCGGCCTCGGAGAAGGAGTACGCCAGCGGGGAGCCGGAGTAGCGCACGCGCTCGGTGATCGTCTGGCAGCCGTGCAGATGGCCGAGCGCCACGTAGTCGACGCCGTCGAAGACCCCGGCGGGTACGGCGGCCACTCCGCCGACGGTGATGTCCCGCTCGCTGTCGCTGGCCTGGCCGCCGGTGACGAAGGCGTGGGCGAGGACGACGGAGCGGGTGCCCGGCGGGCGGCCTGCGAGGTCGGCGCGGACGCGGTCCATGGCGGCGCCGAGCACGGCTTCGTGACCGGCCCTGTCCACCGCGAACTCGTCCTTCACCAGCGCCGGTTCGAGGTAGGGCAGCCCGTAGAAGGCCACGTCGCCGTGGGCGTCGGTCAGCACGACCGGGGTGCCGGCGGCGGACGGCTCGGTGCGCAGATGGATGCCGGCGCGGTCGATGAGTCCGGCGCCGACGCCGAGGCGGCGGGCCGAGTCGTGGTTGCCGGAGATCATCACCGTGGGTACGCCGAGGGCGGCGAGGCGGTGCAGGGCGTCGTCGAACAGCTCGACCGCGGCGAGCGGGGGCACCGCGCGGTCGTACACGTCCCCGGCCACGACCACCGCGTCCACCGCGTGCTCGCGCACGGTGGTGACGAGGTGCCCGATGAAGTCGGCCTGGGCTCCGAGCATGCTCACCCGGTGGAAGGCCCGGCCGAGATGCCAGTCGGACGTGTGCAGCACTCTCACGACACCGCTCCGGCCCGCACGACTACCCCATCCACACCTCAAGGACCCGCGCGAACCCGGACAGGCTCGCGCACAGCACCCACCACGCTAATGCCTCGGCACACCTGATCCACCACGGACCTCGATGCGCGACCGACAACCATGCCCGGTATGCCTGGAAATCACCTTGTTGTAAACAAAAGTCGGCTGCCGCGCGACCGGACGGTTGTCGTGAGCGTCACGTGCCGACCTCCACGTCGCGCCAGCCGTTCGGGCGGATGCTCCGGGCGATGGCCTCGGCCGCGGCGCGGACGTGGGGCAGCAGGCGGACCGGCTGGACGAGGTCGACACGCCCGACCGCTCCGACGGCGGCGACGACGGCGCCACGGCTGTCGCGCACCGGGACGGCGAGCCCGCCCCACCCCTCGGTGAGCATGCCGCGGACCAGCGCGTATCCCTCGCGTCTGACCCGCACCAGGCAGCGGCCCAGTGCGGGGCCGTCCGTGATGGTGGCGGACGTGTACGCGGGCAGCGGACCGGCGCAGATCGCGCTCTGCACGGACTCGCCGGCATGGGCGAGCAGCACCAGGCCCACCGAGGAGGCGTGCAACGGCAGGCGGCCGCCCGGGTGGGTGTAGAGCTCGGCGAGATCGGCCTGGTTGGTCATGACGGACAGGCAGACGCTCTCCACACCGTCACGTATGGCCAGCGTCGCCCCGACCGAGGTCTGTCCGTGCAGTTCGACCAGATGCGGCTGGGCGGTCTCGGCCAGGGACGAGCTGCGCGGGGCCAGCACGGCCGTCTCCCACAGGCGCAGGCCGATGCTGTAGCCCCCCGTTCCAGGGCCCCCCAGCCGGTGAGCTTGTTGACGATGCGGTGAACGGTGGCGACCGGCAGCCCCGAGCGCCGGCTGATGTCCGACAGCGTCAGGGTCCGGTTGTCGCGGTCGAAGGCGCCGAGGATGCTCAGCGTCCGGTCGACGACGGAGCACTCCGGGGCGCCGGAGGGGGAGGTGGTCATCCCGTTCAGTTCCCTTCACCTGCACGTCTGGGGTGCTTGTGTACGCGTGCTGGCACCAGGCGTGAACTGGTGACGGGCGGCCATCGCTATCATCAAGTCTTCAAGCAGCACTAGGAAGGTCGATCTCGGAACGTTCATGGTCGATTTCGCTTCGTTACCGATCCCTGTCGTCCCGTACACCCCGATCTGCCGACCAGGCCTCGGTATCGCGATGTCGACCCTGCGCGACTTGCGCCGACGGGCACCCATGGAGTTGCTCGCCGCTCCGCATCGGCTCGAATTCCACCAGATCATGCTGGTGACGAAAGGCCGGGGAAAGTACTCGGTGGACTCCGCTTGCATACCGTGCTCCGCCGGCACACTGCTGTGGACCCGGCCGAACCAGGTGATCCAGGCGTTCCCGGACGACATGGAGGGCGAACTCCTCATGTTCACCGAGGCGTTCCCGCTGCCGATGCACGCGGGCTCGGGCTGCTGGACGATGTGCTGCGCCCCAGCCACTGGCAGCTCTCCGACACCGAACTGCCCTTGTTACAACAGGGCCTGACGCTGCTCCAGGAGGAGTTCGCACGGCCCGACCGGGGCATGGGCGAGCAGATGCTCAAGCATCTGCTCGCCGTGGTGCTCATCCGCATCGACGAGGTGTGCCGCCTGCGTCACGACGAGGCCCACACCGGCGCTCCGAGCGGTGAGGCGGGCGAGCTGTTCGTCCGCTTCCGCCAGGAGCTCGACAACGCGTACCGCTCCACCCGGCTGGTGGAGGACTACGCCACCAGGCTCAACTGCAGTACCCGCGCCCTGTCCCGGGCCTGTCGCGCCGTCGCCGGTACGTCCGCCAAGGACGTGATCGACGCCCGGGTCGCGCTCGAGGCGCGCCGGCTGCTCGTCCACACGGACCTGCCGCTCGCCGCCATCGCCCGCCATCTCGGCTTCTCCGAGGTCACCAACTTCGGCAAGTTCTTCGTGCGGCGCGTGAATACGGCACCGGGCGCATTCCGGCGGGACGCCAGGGCCCTCAACCAGCCCGCATCCGACGATTAACCTGGAGTTCTTTCCACTCTCTGGAAGAGCGGTTGTTCAGGAATCCGGAACCTGGCAAGACTGTGGCCTGCGTGCTTCGGGCGGCCACTCCGAAGACACCGTGGACCTGCAGATCCGTACCAGAAAGAGCGATCTGACCTTCGCTCGACCCGACCACCCGCCAGATTACTGACGAGTTGTTGTCTGCCCTCCCCCGGCAGTGAATCCCCACCGCAGAGCACCGCTCAAATCTCCCCGATTCCTCGTCCGGCGCCCCACTTCCAGCCGGCGTTCCGGGATTGCACCGCGCCGACCGGGCGGAAACCCGGTTGGCCGAGCAGTCATGCTCGCAGCACCGTCCACGGGCCCTCGTGCGCCCGTATGCCCCCCATCACGACGGGCCGGTGCCCGCCCACATCAACCGCACGCGCCTCCGGCACGCCCGGAGCCGCGCCTGAGGAAGGACGACCCACCATGGCCGTAGTGACCGCTTCCGAGGCCGAGACCTGGCTGATCGAGAAGATCGCCCACCGCCTCGGCGTGGCGCCGGGCGAGGTCTCGCGCGAGGTGTACTTCGACGAACTGGACCTCGACTCGACCGAGGCGCTCATCCTCGCGGGCGAGCTGGAGAACTGGCTCGGCTTCGAACTGAGCACGACGACGCTCTGGTACCACCCGACCGTCAAGGACCTGGCGTCCTTCCTGGCCGAGGAGAGCGACCGGCGTGCGACCGCCGCGTGACCGACGGCCGCCGGTGGCCCTGGAGTTCAGGGCCACCGCGGCCGGCCGCCGTACCGTCTACGTCGTCCACCCCGGCGCGCTCGCGGCGCAGGTCCACCACGGTCTGGCGGACGCGCTGCCGGAGGGCGACGGACTGACGGTCCTGGACTTGGGCGCCCTCGACGAGTACGCGCGGGCGGCGCTGAACGGCGGCCGGGCCGACACGACGGTGGAGGCCCTGGCCGGCCGGCTGCTCGCGGCGATGGAGCCGGTCCGGGTGCCGTACACGCTCGCCGGCTGGTCCTTCGGCGGTGTGCTCGCCCTGGCCATGGCCCAGGCGATGCCGGCCGAACGGCGCCCCGAGCGTCTGGTGCTCCTCGACAGCATCGCGCCCGCCGAGGAGTACAAGCAGCCCGACGAGGCGCTCGAACCCGACCTGCTCCTCGGCTGGTTCGCCATGTACCTCGGGGCCAAGCGGGGCAGGCCGATCGGGCTCGCCCCCGAGGCGCTGACCGGCCGCGGGACGGACGACGGGCTGCCCGTCGTGCTCGACGCGGCCGTCGCCGCCGGGGCCCTGCTCCCGGACACCCCGCTGCCGGGACTGCGCAAGCTCTACGACACCTACGTGGACGGACTGTTGCGCAACAACCGGCTGACGGCCCCGTACCGGCCCGCTCCCGCGCCGCTGCCCCTGGTGCTGGTGCAGGCGGACGGCAGCCTCGTCCCGGACGATCCCACGCTCGGCTGGACACCGCTCGCCCCGCAGGGCGGGCAGCGCGGCGGGGGCGGAGGGAGCGAGGGGAGCCGGAGCAGCGTCCTGTCGTCGAAGTGCCTTACACCGGGCGTCAGTTGGCGGAGTCCTTCGCCGATCTGATGGTGGCGGACGCGGTGTGCCTGGGCGCCGTCCGCAGCGTCCAGGCCTCGACCGGACAGGTGAGCGTCTTCTCCTCTGCCGCCAAGTACCTGGTGCCGACCCTGCTGGAGGACACCCTGGCGCGGCTGAACGTGGTGCTCGGGGCTCGCGTCTTCCTGCGCACCCACCCCCGCTTCGGCATGCACCAGAAGATGCTGCGCGACGTCCTGGTGACCAACATGGCCGACGGGAACACCGTCGTGAACCTGCGCAACATCGGCCACCAGCTGGGCTCGCTGCTGGAGAAGGGCCGCGGCTCCGACGCCGACGTGCGTGCCGAGGCGGCCGCGCGGGTGGCCGTGCTCTACAGCATGGACGCCGAACTACCGGTCTACCGGCCCGCGTTGCAGGAGCTGTCCAACCGGGGCCTGGACGACGCGGTACTGGCCGCACCCGACTCCCTGATCCGGCTGCGGGTGCTGGCCGACCGGGCCGCGGACAAGGACCGCGACCGGCTGCTGCTGGCCGCCGACGTGGCGACCGAACTGCTCGGCCGGCTGCTCCCGCTGGAGGAGCGGGCGGACCGGCTGCGCGCCGAGCTGGGCCGTGGCTTCGCGCACTCGGCCGAGCTGTTCGACCTGGCCAAGGAGTACTGCCTGGTGCACGCGGCCGCCGCGTGCGCGCACACCTACGTCCACTCGCACGGCCTGATGGCCGAGCCGCTGCCGAGCCCCTCACTGCTCCTGCTCCAACTGGAGCGCATCAACCGGCAGTTCCACCCGTACGAGGCCTACCGCGACCCGGCCGCCGTGGACGAGGTCCTCGCGGTGCTGACCCGGCTGCACGACGACAACCGGCTGCTGTCGCACTGGCCGGTCACGCTGGCCGAGCGGACCGCGCCCACGGAGGGTGCCCGGTGCGCGGAAGCCCGCTGACGCACGCCGACGCGGGGCCGGACGCGGGAGTGGCCGATCTGTGGACGCTGCCCGAGCACCGGGTGCCGGAGCTGGCCGCGCGGCTGGGCGGCCCGGACCTGCTGGCCCCGGACGAGCGCATCCGGCACGACCGGCTGCTGCGGACCGGCTCCCGGCGCCGCTTCCTGGGTGGGCGGCTGCTCGCCCGGCTGGCCCTGAGCACCCGCACGGGGCTGCCGCCGGACACCTGGCGGTTCGTCCGCGGTGCGGGCGGGCGCCCGGAGCCGGTCCCGGACACGGCCGGGCTGCGCTTCAACCTGTCCCACACGGACGGTCTGATCGTCTGTGTGCTCACCCGGGGGCGCGGCTGCGGTGCGGACGTGGAGCGCGTCCCCTTCGACGCGGAGAAGACGCGTCTGCTGAACGCCTTCCTGGGCCCGGCGGACCCCGACCTGGCCGCGAGCGAGCGATGGGTGCTGGCCGAGGCCTATCTCAAGGGGATCGGCGTCGGTCTTGCGGGCGGCCTGAAGGACCTCCGCTTCCGGCACCAGGGCGGCGGGCGGTTCACCGTCACGGACGGGCGCCGGCCGGACCTGGCGCGCCGCTGGCGGCTCGACCTGCTGCGCCCCACCGAGCACCACCTCGTGGCCGTCGCGACCGAGGGCGGCGGCAGCCTGCGCCGGCGCGAGCCCGGAACCGTCCCCTCCCGTACTCCCCTCACCTCCCTTCCCGACCCTCTGTGACCGTAAGGACCTGCCATGTCCCAGCACACGCCGACCGTCGCCGTGATCGGCGCCGGCCCCGCCGGTCTGTCCGCCGCCTACCATCTGCGCGACCGGGCCCGGATCACCGTCTTCGAGCGTGAGGACCGCCCCGGCGGCCACGCCAACACCGTGGAGGTCGAGGAGAGCGGGCACCTGCTCGGCCTGGACACGGCGTTCATCGTCTGCAACCGGCGCTTCTACCCGCAGCTGACCGGGTTCTTCGACGAGCTCGGCGTGGACACCGTCCCGCATCCGGGCGGCTTCACCTTCTTCGACCTCGACAGCGGCCTCGAGTACGGCACCGAGGAGCTGGAGCTCGACGAGGGCGCGATCGAGGAGCGCTACGCAGCCGAGTACCCCGGGTTCCCGGACGTCTGGCGGGAGGTGCGCCGCTTCCACGAGGAGAGCCGGCGCGACTTCGTCCGCGGCCGTGCCGACATGTCGATGGGCGACTACCTCGACCAGGGCGGATACAGCGAGGAGTTCCGCCACTCGTATCTGATCCTGCTCTGCTCCGCCGTCTGGTCGGTGCCGGCCGAGCTGGTCTGGGAGATGCCGGCGGCCACGGTCATCGCGTTCTTCGTCGGCCACGACGAGGGCGGCCTCGGCGGCCGGCGGGTGGACTGGCGCACGGTGGGCGGCGGTTCGATCTCCTACGTGCGCAAGGCGCTCGCGGCGACCGGCCCCGACCTCCGGGTCTCCTCACCGGTCACCGCCGTACGGCAGGAGGCGGACGGGGTCACCGTGACCACGGCCGCCGGCTCCGAGCGGTTCGACCACGCGGTGCTGGCCACCCACGCCGACGAGGCGTTCGCCCTGCTGCAGAACCCCACGAGCGCCCAGCGCACCGCCCTGGAGGGCGTCCGCTACAGCAGGTCGCGGGTGGTGCTGCACACCGACCCGACGCTGATGCCCAGCGACACCGAGAGCTGGCGGGCCTGGAACTACGGCAAGGTCCAGGAGGACGGCGCGACCCGCTGCTTCGTCACCTACTACCTGAACCGGCTGCAGGACTTCGAGGCCGAGCGGGACTACTTCGTCACCCTCGACCCGCCCCGCCCGGTCGACCCGGAGACACTCATCCGCGAGTTCGACTACACCCACCCGGTCATCGACATGGCGCTGCGCGAGCGGCAGTCCGTGATCTACGACGCCAACGAGGGCACCCGGGTCAAGCTGGCCGGGTCGTACTTCCACTCCAAGCAGCTGGGCCCGGACCTGATCGGCTCCCACGAGGCAGCCTTCTCGGCCGGCTCTCAGGCCGCGGCCGAGATCCTGCGCGAGCTGTCCTGACGCGTCTCAGTGTTCGGTGTGCCGCCGTGCCGACTCGTTCTCCTGGGCCATGCGCCGGAGCGCCAGCAGCGCGGGCTCCAGGAGGACGGTCAGCAGCAGCGCGTGCTCGGCCAGCTCCAACGGGTCCTCGATGCCGTCCAGTTGGTCGAGGTCGAGGACCGCGGTCCGCTCGGCGAGCCGGGCGTACGGCAGCAAGGTGTGCCAGTCCCGCGGGACGCCCAGCGAGCGCAGCGAGGCCAGGGTCTCGGCGAGCGCGGCACGGGCGGGCGCCGACTCGTGCACGTTCCAGCCCAACTCCTTGACGAGTGCGTCGACTTCGGCGGCCTCGGGGGCCTGCTCGGCGGGCTCCTCGGCCAGCCGGATCGCGCCGAGGGCGAGGCCGAGGGTGAGGTGGGTGTCGCCGGTGTGCTGGTCCAGGGCGTCGAGGAGGTCCCGGGTGGTGCTGACGGACAGCCCGCGCACACCGGTCAGCGCGCGGATCAGGCGGAGCCGGCGCAGGTGCTGCTCGTCGTACTCGGCCTGGGTCGCGGCGGTCTGCCGGCCGGCCGGGAGCAGGCCCTCACGGAGGTAGTACTTGATCGTCGTGACGGAGACGCCGCTGCGGCGGCTCAGCTCGGACATGCGCATCGGATCGGCTCCGCTCTTGAAAACTGGATACCTCTACTGTCTAACATAGATAGTAGAGGTATCCAATTTTGGGTCCCTCACCTCGCCCTGCCTCTGACCCGAGAAGGCCACAGCCATGCCGACCCTGCCCTGGACCACCGTCAACAAGCCCGCGCCGGATGCCGAGGCGTTCGTCATGGCGTCCCGCCTGGAGGTCCGCTCCCTCAAGGACGTACCGCGCTTCTTCCTCAAGTCCCTGGTCGCCTGGAGGCAGGTCTCCGGCGCGCCCGGCGCCTACGGCGCCTCGCTGATCGCCGAACCCTTCAAGCGCACCTTCTGGACACTGTCCGCCTGGCAGGACAAGGACGCGCTCTACACGTACGCCCGGACCGAGCCGCACAAGTCGATCATGACCGGCCTGCGGCCCACGATGAAGCACTCGGTCTTCACGTTCTGGGAGGTCCCGGCGGCCGGCCTGCCCATCGACTGGTCGGACGCCAAGCGGCGGCTGGCCGAGCAGAACACGAACGCCTGACCCCGCCCACCCTCATCAGGAGACCCCCGCCATGACGCTGTCCGAAGAAAACCCGGTCCTCGACGATCCGGTCGTCGCCGACCCGGAGCGCACGGGTCGGCGCGTTCCGCTCTGGCTCGCGATCGTCGCCTGCAGCGTGCCGATGTTCATGGTCGCGCTCGACAACCTCGTCGTCTCCACGGCCCTGCACACCCTGGCCGTCGACCTGAAGGCCGACACCCAGCAACTCCAGTGGTTCGTCAACGCCTACGTCCTCAGCTTCGCCTGCCTGCTGATGACGGGGGCCGCGCTCGGTGACCGGTTCGGCCGCCGACAGGTGTTCGTGCTCGGCATCATCGTGTTCACGCTGGCCTCCGCGGGCTGCGGTCTCGCCGACACCAGCGCCCAGCTGATCACCTTCCGCACGGTCCAGGGCTTCGGCGCGGCGGCCGTGATGCCGCTGTCGCTGACCCTGCTGTCCCAGGCCGTGCCGGACCGGATGCGCGGGCTGGCACTGGGCCTGTGGTCGGGGATCAGCGGCCTGGCCGTCGCGATGGGCCCGGTGGTCGGCGGTGCGGTCGTCGACGGGCTGGACTGGCGGTGGATCTTCTGGATCAACGTGCCGGTGGGCGTCGTCGCCGTCCCCCTCATCCTGCTGACGCTGCGCGAGAGCTCGCTGCCGGGGATCCGCCTCGACCTGGTCGGCATGCTGCTGGCCGCGGCCGGACTGTGCGCCGTGGTGTGGGGCATCGTGCACGGCGACACGGACGGCTGGCGTTCGGCCAAGGTGCTGGGCGCCTTCGCCGGAGGTGCGGTGCTGCTCGCCGTGTTCGTGCTCCGGGAGGCCCGGGTCGCGCAGCCGATGCTGCCCCTGTCCTTCTACCGGATACGGGCCTTCACGCTGACCAACATCGTCTCCGCGGCGATGTACTTCGGTGTCTTCGGTTCGCTGTTCCTGCTCGCCCAGTACCTGCAGATCGTGCCTTCGCGGACCCCGCTGGAGGCCGGTGTGCGCACCCTGGCCTGGACGCTGATGCCGATGTTCGTCGCCCCCGTCGCCGGTGTGCTCACGAACAAGGTCGGCGGCGGCCGGCTGATGGCGCTCGGCCTGTTCCTGCAAGGGGTGGGCCTCGGCTGGATCAACCTGGTCGCGGACACCGACACCGCGTACTCGGCCATGGTCGGCCCGATGATCGTCGCGGGCATCGGCATGGGCTTCGTCTTCGCACCCACGGCCGCGGTGGTGCTCGCCTCGGTCGCCAAGGAGCACGCGGGCAAGGCCTCCGGCGCGAACACCACGGTCCGCGAGATCGGCGGGGCGCTCGGCATCGCCGTCCTCAGCACGGTGTTCGTGGCGCACGGCAGCACCCACGGGCCCCAGGAGTTCGTCGACGGCCTGCACCCCGCGGTGTGGGTGGGCGTCGCCGTGGTCCTGGTCGGCGCCCTGTGCGCCCTGGGCATTCCCCGCCCGCGGAGCACGGCCCCCGAGGAGGCGTGAACGTCTGAGCCGCGTGCGGTCCGGCCGTCCCGGTACGGGCGCCGGACCTCACGCGTCTCCGTAGGCCTCTCCGCCCAGCTCGAACCCGGCCGAGCCCGCCGTCGCATCGGCCAGCCACGCGCGGAAGGCGTCCACGTCGGCGTCGGGCAGGCCGATCTCGATGGTGACGGCCTCGCCGTAACGGACGTCCCGGACCTCCCGCCCGGTGGCGCGCAGATCGTTCTGGATCTTGCCGGCGCGCTGGTGGTCGACGATCACCGTGGCCAGCCGGAAGCGGCGCCGGGTGAGCGTGCCCACCTCGTCCAGGGCCTCGCCGACCGCTCCGCCGTAGGCCCGGATGAGCCCGCCCGCACCGAGCTTCACACCGCCGTAGTACCGGGTGACGACGGCGACGACGTACCGCATCTCGCGGCGCAGCAGCATCTGCAGCATGGGCACGCCGGCGGTGCCGCCCGGTTCGCCGTCGTCGCTGGCCTTCTGCACGGACGCATCGGCGCCGATGACGTACGCCCAGCAGTTGTGCGTGGCGTCGGCGTGCTCCTTGCGGACGGCCGCGACGAACTCCTGGGCCTCCTGCTCGGTGGCCGCCGGGCCGAGGGCGCACAGGAAGCGGGAGCGGTTGATCTCGGTCTCGTGCACGCCCGCGCGGGCTACGGTGCGGTACTCGTCCTGCATTCCGTCAGCCTATGCGAGCGCCGGGCCGTCCTTGATCGCGGTGCGCGGCGGCCGGCACCGGCTACTCCTTCTCCTTCCTGCCCCGCGGCACGATGAACGAGGTCAGCAGGGCGGTGCCCGGAGCCAGGGCCGGCCAGCCGGTGGCGCGCCAGGTCAGCACGGCGATCGCGGAGGTCGGGAACTTCACCCGCACCTGCTCGAGCGTGCCCTCCAGACCGTCCCCGGCCAGTTCCAGGACCAGCTCCTCCAACCCGGGGTTGTGCCCGACCAGCAGCAGCGTCTCCACCTCGCGCGGCGCCTCGCGCACGACCTCCAGCAGCTCCGGTACGTCCGCGCCGTACAGCCTGCGGTCGTAGCGCACCCGGGGCGGCGTGCCCCACTGGGCGGAGGCCAGCTCCCAGGTACGCCGGGCACGTACGGCGGTGGAGCACAGGGCGAGGTCGGGCAGGCAGTCGGCCTCGGCGAGGGCGCGCCCGGCGGCGGGGGCGTCCCGCAGGCCGCGCGGCGCGAGCGGACGCCGGTGGTCCTCGACGCCCTCGGGCCACGCGGACTTCGCGTGCCGCAGGACGACCAGCCGGCGCAGCGGGCCCGCGCCCGCGCGCTCGATCACGCGAGGCTCCCGAGGTCACGGGCGAGGTCGAGGGCGAGCAGGCGGTCCGCGTACACGTACGTCTCGAACCGGGCCCCGTCGGGCAGCTCCGGCGCGCTCTCCACGTCCCGCAGCACAGCCAGCACCCCGGGCAGGTCCAGATCGTCCTCCCACGCGGCCCGCAACCGCGCCCGCACCGCATCGGGCACCGGCCGCGAGGGCTGCCGCGCCCACCCGGCGACGGCCCGCCGCCAGCGGGCGAGACGCTGCGCCGCCTCCGCGAGTTCGTCGGCGTCCAGCCGTACCGCCGTGTTCCGGGGGACGGAGAGGAGGGCGAGGCGCAGCGCGGTGGGATCGGAGAGGAGGGCCGCGAGGCTCAGAGGGGGCTGGTCACCCGGCGAGCGGGGTGCGGGGGCCTGCCCGGCAGTGGGGGCGGTGTGGGGTGGCGTGTCCGAAGTGATGCCCGAGCCGTGTCCGCCGGCACCCGCACCGCTGCGCGGCGATCCGCCCGACCCGCCGAGCCGCTCCTCCTCCCCCGGTTCCGCCGCCGTCCACACCGCCGGGGCGACCGTCAGCAGGGGACCCTCGCTCGGCATGGTCCCGGTGTCCTCGGACACCACGTGGATCACCTGCGCCTCTCCCAGCCCGGACGCGAGGTCGCGGCCGTCCTCGAAGGGGCGGATGGCGAGGGTCGTCCCGGCCGTGCGGAGTTCGGCGTGCCGGTGGGGTGCGGTGAGGATCGTCCAGACGGGGGTGCCGCCGAGTTCCAGGGCGCGGACGAGGACGTCGGCGGTGAGCAGTACCCGCAGGGCCGTCAGGTCGAGGCCGGAGGCGTAGGCCTCGATGCGGGTCAGGCCACGCCGGGCGGGCGCGGCGGCGATGGGCTCACCGGTTCGGGCGTCGAGGATGCGCAGCACGGCCCGAGCGTAGGCGTGCGGCGGGCCGTACGCAGGCACCTTGCGCCGATTCCGGTCACCGTGGCGGGGTTCCGGGGGGAATCAGCACCTGAAGGGCGCTGTTCTGCCCCGACGACAGTGACCGCAGCCCGAGGAGGCAGCCGTGTACGGCGACGAAGCGACGATCCGCAGGATTCTGACCGAGCTGGGCGACACCTGGGCGGTGGTCGGCCTGTCCGCCAACCGGCGCCGGGCCGCGTACGGCGTGGCGCAGGTGCTGCAGCGCTACGGCAAGCGGATCGTGCCGGTGCACCCGAAGGCGGAGGCGGTGCACGGCGAGCAGGGCTACGCATCCCTCGCGGACATCCCCTTCGAGGTCGACGTCGTCGATGTCTTCGTCAACAGCGAGCTGGCCGGAGCGGTCGCCGACGAGGCCGTCACCAAGGGCGCGAAGGCGGTCTGGTTCCAGCTCGGAGTGGTGGACGAGGCCGCCCACGAGCGGGCCCGGGCAGCCGGACTTGGCATGGTCATGGACCGCTGCCCGGCGATCGAAATCCCGCTCCTGAGCTGACCTGTCTCACCTTCTTCTCACAATTCACGGCTGAATATTGACATTCGAGTCACCCCCTGACCTGTGCGAACACTGAGGCCAAGAGGGGCAAGATCCGAGGTCAAGACTTCACCAAGAGTCTTTTGGCGAAGCAGAAAGCGTCCCTACTGTGTGGCGCTGTTGTTCGTTAAGTCTGCGTTAAACGATCTGAGAGGCCACTTGACATGGTGAAAGTCGACCATGCGGCGCCCATAACCGCGAAGGACCAGGGCGGCCTGCGCCGTGACGTCGGCCTGATCGGTCTGATGTGGGCCTCCGTGGGCTCCATCATCGGCTCCGGCTGGCTGTTCGGCGCCGAGAAGGCGGTCGTGGTGGCCGGCCCCGCGGCGATCATCTCGTGGGTGATCGGCGCGGTGGCCATCGGGCTGCTGGCGCTGGTGCACGCCGAGCTCGGCGGCATGTTCCCGGTGGCCGGCGGCACGGCCCGCTACCCGCACTACGCCTTCGGCGGCCTGGCCGGCATGTCGTTCGGCTGGTTCGCCTGGCTCCAGGCGGCCACCGTGGCACCGATCGAGGTCGAGGCCATGATCGGCTACGCCAAGCACTGGAGCTGGGCCGACGGACTGCAGCGCGCGGACGGAACGCTCACCGCGAGCGGAATCGTCACTGCGGTCGTCCTCATGGCGGTCTTCGTCGCGGTCAACTTCCTCGGCGTCCGTGTCCTCGCCCACACCAACAGCGCCGCCACCTGGTGGAAGATCGCCGTCCCGCTCGCCGCGATCTTCGTCATCGCCATCGGCAACTTCCACCCGGGCAACTTCACCTCCGAGGGCTTCGCGCCCTTCGGTGCCAAGGGCGTCCTCGGTGCGATCAGCTCCAGCGGCATCATCTTCGCGCTGCTCGGCTTCGAGCAGGCGATCCAGCTGGCCGGCGAGAGCCGCAACCCGAAGCGTGACCTGCCCCGCGCGACCCTCGGTTCGGTCGCGATCGGCTCGGTGATCTACATCCTGCTCCAGGTCGTGTTCATCGTCGCGCTGCCGCACGCCTCCTTCGCGCACGGCTGGGCGAAGCTCGACTTCGCGGGCATCAGCGGCCCCTGGGCGGGTCTGGCCACGCTGGTGGGCCTCGGCTGGCTGAGCTTCGTCCTGTACGCCGACGCGATCATCTCTCCCGGCGGCACCGGCCTGATCTACACCACCGCCACCTCCCGCATCTCCTACGGCCTGGCCAAGAACGGCTACGCGCCGAAGGTGTTCGCCAAGACGGACAAGCGCGGTGTGCCGTGGTTCGGCCTCGTGGTCTCGTTCGTGACCGGTATCATCTGCTTCCTGCCGTTCCCCAGCTGGCAGGAGCTGGTCAGCTTCATCACCTCGGCGAGCGTCCTGATGTACGCGGGTGCGCCGCTGGCCTACGGCGTCTTCGCCGACCGCCTGCCGCACCACGAGCGCCCGTACCGGCTGCCCTTCGGCAAGTTCGTCTCGCCGCTGTCCTTCGTGGTCGCCAACCTGATCATCTTCTGGTCCGGCTGGGACACCCTGTGGCGGCTCGGCGCCGCGATCCTGATCGGCTACGTGCTGCTCGGCTCCTACGCCTGGTACGCGATCCGCAAGAACCTGCCCGACGCGCCCCGGCTGGACTTCAAGGCCGCGCAGTGGCTGCCCGGATACCTGGCCGGCCTCGGTGTGATCTCCTACCTGAGCACCTTCGGCGGCGACGGCACCATCCCGCTGTACTGGGACATCGCGGTGGTCACGGTGTTCTCCCTGGTCATCTACTACTGGGCCAAGGCCACCGCCTCGAAGCCCGAGGCGATCGAGCGCAGCATCGAGGAGGTCGTGGTCACCGACGCTCCGGCGCACTGACCCCGCACCTCACCCGGTGTCCCGTCAGCCGCGGCAACTCCGCCGTGGCTGACGGGACACCGTCATAATGCCGGGGTGACGCACCCCTCCCCCCACCCCAACTCCAACTCCACGCCCGAGGAACGCCGTACGGTCGTCGTCGTGGGCGCCGGGCCCGCCGGGCTCACCGTCGGCACGATCCTGCGGGACGCCTCCGTCGACTGTGTGGTCCTGGAGACCGAGAGCAGGCAGTTCATCGAGACCCGGCCGAGAGCCGGCGTGATCGAGGAATGGGCGGTGCGTGAACTCGCGCGGCGCGGCCTGGCGGCGAACCTGCTGGAGCGGGCCCAGGTGCACGACACCTGCGAGTTCCGCTTCGGCGGCGAACGGTTCCGGTTCTCCTACGGCGACCTCACGGGCCACCACCACTACGTCTACCCGCAGCCGCTGCTGGTGGCGGACCTGGTGCGGGAGTACGCCGACGTACGCGGCGGCGACATCCGCTTCGGTGTGCGCGACGTACAGCTGCACGACCTGGACTCGGACCGGCCCGCGGTGTCGTACCGGTGCCCGGAGACCGGTGAACGGCGGCTGCTGCGCTGCGAGTTCGTAGCGGGCTGCGACGGGGCGCGCGGGGTGACCCGGGACGCGATGCCCCCCAAGGGGACGCGGATCGCCCGGCAGGACGACGGCATCGGCTGGCTGGCCCTGCTCGCCGAGGCCCCGCCCTCCTCCGACTGCGTCCTGTTCGGCGTCCACCCGAACGGCTTCGCCGGACACATGGCCCGCAGCCCCGAGGTCACCCGCTACTACCTGCAGTGCCCGCCCGGCGACGATCCCGGGAACTGGCCGCACGAACGGGTCTGGGCGGAGCTGCGCACCCGGCTCGGCGCGGCCGGCGCACCGCCGCTGACCGAGGGCCGGCTGATCGAGAAGCGGGTGCTGGACATGCACCACTACGTCGTCGAACCCCTCGTCCACGGACGGCTGTTGCTGGCCGGGGACGCCGGTCATCTCACGGCGCCGATCGCGGCCAAGGGCATGAACCTCGCCCTGCACGACGCGTTCCTGCTCGGCGACGCGCTCGTCGGTCACCTCACCCGGGGCGACGGGAGCGGCCTGGACGGCTACTCGGAGGCGTCCTTGCGGCGGGTGTGGGACTACCAGGAGTTCTCGCAGTGGCTGTCGGACGTCTATCACGGGGTCGCCTCGGGTGATCCCTTCCGGGCCGGCACCACGATCGCCCGGCTGCGCCGCCTGTTCACCTCGCCCGCCGCCGCGGCTGCCTTCGCCGAGCAGTACCTGGGCTCGGCCGCCGCGTTCTGAGCGCAGAGCGGCCGCATCACGCGGCGACCGCCGGGCGCGGCCGGGTCAGGTGCAGGGCCGCCCCCACGAGGGCGAGGAGGAGGACCGCGAGGGCCATGGCCAGGTGGAGACCGGCCGGCGATCCGGACGAGGTGCCGGCCCTACTGGAGCGGCTCAGCGCCCTGTTGCGGTGAACCGCTCGGCTCTGTTGGGGTGACCCGTTCGGCGAGGCGGTGGTCGGCCACCTTCAGCGCCTCGTCGACCAGTCGGCGCAGATGGTCGTCGCGCAGTGCGTAGACCACGCGGCGACCCTCCTTACGGGTACTCACCAGGCCGGCGAGGCGGAGCCGGGCCAGGTGCTGGCTGACGGCGGGGCGGGCGGCGCCGCATGCCTCGGTGAGGGTGGTGACGTCGGCCTCGCCGGCCGTGAGGGCGTGCAGCAGCGTGAGGCGGGTGCGGTCGCCGAGCAGGGCGAGGAGTTCGGCGGCCACCGCGAACTGCTCGTCGCCCGGAGTGCGCGGCTGCGCATGGTGCGCAGGTGATAGGTGCATGCGTGCGCTCATACGCACATAATGGCTCCGTGGGCCGTGCGCGTCCATTCCCAGCCGCGCGTCCGTTCCCACCCACCGGAAGGGGATCCACGTGAGCGACCGGCACACGCACGGGCACGGCCAGCAGCCCCATGGCCACCCCCCCGAGCACGGCCACCCCCACGACCATGGCCATGTCGACGACCGTGACCACTCCCACGACCATGGCCGTCACCACGACCACGACCATGGCCACCGCCACGCCCCTCCCCACCCCTCCCCCGGCCTGCGCCAGCGCCTCACCCATCTCCTGGCCCCGCACTCGCACGAGACCGCCGACAAGCTCGACCCCGCCCTGGAGTCCTCTGCGCGGGGCATGCGCGCGCTGTGGGTGTCGCTCGCCGTGCTCGGGACGACCGCGCTGGCGCAGGCCGTGGTGGTGGCCCTCTCCGGTTCGGTGGCGCTGCTCGGGGACACCGTGCACAACGCGGCCGACGCGCTGACGGCCGTACCGCTGGGCATCGCCTTCGTGCTGGGGCGGCGGGCGGCGACCCGGCGGTTCACCTACGGCTACGGGCGCGCGGAGGATCTCGCGGGGCTCGCCATCGTGCTGACCATCGCCGCCTCCGCCGCGTTCGCGGCCTGGGCGGCCGTCGGCCGGCTGCTCGACCCGCGCCCGGTGGAGCATCTGCCGGCGGTCGCGGTGGCCGCGCTGGTCGGGTTCGTGGGCAACGAGTGGGTGGCCCGGTACCGGATCCGGGTGGGCCGGGGGATCGGCTCGGCCGCGCTGGTGGCCGACGGGCTGCACGCGCGGACGGACGGATTCACGTCACTGGCGGTGCTGCTCGGGGCCGGCGGGTCGGCCCTCGGCTGGCACCTGGCCGACCCGCTCGTGGGGCTGGCGATCACCGCCGCGATCGCGCTGGTGCTGCGGGACGCGGCGCGGGAGGTGTTCCGGCGGGTGATGGACGCCGTCGACCCGGCGCTGGTGGACCGGGCCGAGCGGGCGGTGCGTGCGGTGCCCGGCGTGCGTGAGGTGGGCGAGCTGCGGCTGCGCTGGATCGGGCACCGGCTGCGCGCCGAGCTGGCGGTCGTGGTGGACGGCGAGGTGTCGGTCCGCCAGGCGCACGCGATCGCCGTCGAGGCCGAACACGCGCTGCTGCACGCCGTACCGAAGCTCACGGCCGCCCTGGTGCACGCCGACCCGGCACCGGTGCCGGGCGAGACGGACCCGCATCTGGCCCTCGCCCATCACCTGACGGCCTGACCTCAGGCGACCCCGAGCCCCTCGAGCACCACGGCGCCGGGCAGCTCGGCGAGCGCCTTGCCCGGGACCAGCAGCTTGCCGCGGCGGCGTCCGCTGCCGACCAGGACGTAGGGCAGGTCGACGACGGCCGCGTCCACCAACACCGGCCAGTCTGCGGGCAGTCCGACCGGGGTGATGCCGCCGTACTCCATGCCGGTCTCGCCGGTCGCGGTGTCCATCGCGGCGAACGACGCCTTGCGGGCGCCGAGTTGGCGGCGCACCACGCCGTTCACGTCGACCCGGGTGGTGGAGAGCACCAGACACGCCGCGAGGGTGGTCTCGCCGCCCCGCTTGCCCGCGACCACCACACAGTTCGCCGACCGCTCCAGCAGGTCGCGGCCGTAGTGCTCGACGAAGACGGCCGTGTCGGCCCAGCGCGGGTCGGTCTCGACGTAGAGGATCCGGTCGGCGGGGACGCCGCCCCGCCAGTGGCGTACGGCGTCGGCGACCGGGGCGGTCAGTTCGTCCAGGCAGTCGGGGGCGGGGGTGGCGGTGTCGAAGTCTCCGATGGGTGCGCGCATGGCCGCACGCTAGCAAGGCCCGCCCGTCCGCCGTACCGGCATCTCAGGGCACGGGCGGCACCGAGACCGCCATGACCATCTCCATCGGTACGTCGCCGGTGTTGCCGTACGTATGCGGGAGGTTGGCCTCGAACGAGGCGCTCGCGCCGGTCGGGACGTGGTACTCCTCGCCGTCCACGGTGAGCGTCAGCTCACCCGCGGTGACATGGACGAGTTCGACCGTGCCGCCGGGGTGCGGTTCGGAGGGGCTGTGCTCGCCCGGCATCAGCCGCCAGTCCCACATCTCCAGCGGTCCGGGCGCCTCGGTGCCGGCGAGGAGCCGGTTGTAGCTGCCGGCGTCGGTGTGCCACAGCCGTACGGCCCGTTCGGCGGGGACGATGCGGACCTTCGGGCCCTGCTCGTAGTCGAGGAGGGTGGTGATGCTGACGCCGAGCGCGTCGCCGATCTTGACGACGGTGCCGATGCTCGGGTTGGTGCGGGCCTGCTCGATCTGGATGAGCATGCCGCGGCTGACACCGGCCCGGGCGGCGAGCACGTCCAGGGTGAAGCCGCGCACCGCGCGCCAGTGCCTGACGTTGCGCGCCAGGGACTGGGTCAGGAGTTCGAGGTCCGACACGTTCCGTCCAAGGGGTTCAATATTTTGGATGACAGGGTTCACTGAGCCGAACTACGGTGGGATGCACCCGCTCGTTCACCAAACTGTACTGCGAGGCATCAGTGACAGCGTTCTTCGCCCTGACCACCAGCCTCCTGTGGGGCCTGGCCGATTTCGGTGGCGGGCTGCTGACACGACGCACGCCCGCGCTGACGGTGGTGGTCGCCTCCCAGGCGATCGCGGCGGTGGTGCTGGGCGCGATCGTGGTCGCGACCGGCGGCTGGACCGAGGCCGGGCCACGGCTGTGGTTCGCGGTCGCGGCCGGCCTGGCCGGGCCGCTGGCCGTGTTCGCCTTCTACAAGGCGCTCGCCCTCGGCCCGATGGGCGTGGTCTCCCCGCTGGCCACGCTCAGTGTGGCCGTCCCCGTCGGTGTGGGCCTGATCCTCGGCGAACGCCCGGGGGCCCTGCAGGTCGCGGGCATCGCGGTCGCCGTCACCGGTGTCGTCCTCGCGGGCGGCCCCCAGCTGCGCGGAGCACCCGTGCAGCGGCTGACCATCCTGCTCACGCTGGTCGCCGCGCTGGGCTTCGGCACGGTGTTCGCCCTGATCACGGAGGCGTCGACCAACGTCACCGGTCTCTTCCTCTCCCTCTTCGTGCAGCGCGTGACGAGCGTCGCCGCGGGCGGCGCGGCCCTGTACGCGTCGGTCCGGCGGGGCAACCCCGCCCTGCCGGAGGGCGGCCTGCCCCGGTCCTCGCTGCCGGCGCTGGCCTTCGTCGGCCTCGCGGACGTGGCGGCCAACGGCACCTACGCGGTCGCCGCCCAGCACGGCCCGGTCACGGTGGCGGCGGTGCTCGCCTCCCTCTACCCCGTGGTCACCGCGCTGGCCGCACGCGGCTTCCTCAGCGAGCGGCTGCGCGCGATCCAGGCCACGGGCGCGGGCCTCGCCCTGCTGGGGACGCTGCTGCTGGCGACCGGCTGACTCAGCCGTCGGCCTCCAGGCGGGCCAGCCGTTCCACACCCTCCTCGTCGAGGTCGGCCAGCGCGCGCAGCTGCTCCGGCGTGACCCCTTCCGGGAGCGGCACCGGCGCGGGCGTCCTCAGCGGCGGCTGCCAGCCGTCCTCGGGTGTCCAGCGCCGTACGACCCGGGCGGGCGCCCCCGCCACGACGGCGTGGTCGGGCACGGTCCCGCGCACCACGGCGCCGGCCGCCACGACCACGTTCCGGCCGATCCGCGCCCCCGGCAGGATCACCGCGCCGGTGCCGATCCAGCAGCCCGGGCCGATCTCCACCGGCTCCATCCGCGGCCACTGCCTGCCGATGGGCTCGTGCGGGTCGTCGTAGGAGTGGTTGGTGGAGGTGACGTAGACGTACGGCCCGAAGTAGCAGTCGCGGCCGATCGTGACCGTGGTGTCGGCGATGACATGGCTGCCCCGGCCGAGGACGACTCCGTCGCCGAGGCGCAGGATCGGGTCCGGGCCGAGGTCCAGGTCCGGCATCAGGCCGGCGGTGAGGGTGACCTGCTCGCCGATGATGCAGTGGGATCCGAGGTGGATCCAGGGCTCGCCGAAGACCGTGCCGAGCGGGAAGGTCAGCCGGGTGGCTTCGCCGATCGCGCCGAAGCGGAGGCGGCCGGGGTTCTCGGCCGTCACCGATCCCGTGCGCTGGACCCACGCCCAGCCCGTGTGGACGGCGCGCTGCACCAGTCGGCGTCGCCAGGATGAGAACGTGTTCTTGCTCTTCGGCACGGGCTCAAGTTACTCGGCGGGAGCCTTCGGTATGAGGGCGGGCTGCTGTGATCTTTGCCCCACCCCTGACGTACGGTGCGGAGTACCACTGGCATGGCGAGGAGACGGTGATGACGCAGAAGGCGCTGATCGTGGGCATCGGGGGGAAGGAGCCCCGGCTCGATGCGGATGTGTTCGTGGCGCCTACGGCATCGGTGGTCGGGGATGTCACGCTGCACACCGGGGCGAGTGTCTGGTACGGGGCTGTGCTGCGCGGCGACGTCGAGCGGATCACCGTGGGTGCTCAGGCGAATGTGCAGGACAACGTCACGCTGCATGCGGATCCCGGGTTTCCGGTGAGCGTCGGGGAGCGGGTGTCCATCGGGCACAACGCGGTCGTGCACGGCGCGACCGTGGAGGACGACTGTCTCATCGGGATGGGGGCGACCGTCCTGAACGGGGCCGTGATCGGGGCGGGGTCGCTCGTGGCCGCTCAGGCGTTGGTGCCTCAGGGGATGGTGGTGCCGCCCGGGTCGCTGGTGGCGGGGGTGCCGGCGAAGGTCAGGCGGACGTTGTCCGAGGAGGAGCGGCAGGGGGTCACCCTCAACGGCACGATGTACGCGGAGTTGGCCAAGGCGCATCAGGATGTGCACCAGTAGGGCCGTTCGCGGGTGCGGGTGTCCTACTACTCGCCGGCGTTCACAGGTTCCGGCTCTCGGTCCGCGGACCGGACCTTCTTCGCCCTGCGCTTGATGACCAGCATCGAGGTCAGGCCGATCAGGACCGCTGCCGCCAGGCCCAGGTACGAGAAGCGCTTCAGCCAGTCCTCGGCCACCACGCCGACGTAGTAGATGACCGCCGTGGTGCCGCCCGCCCAGCAGATGCCGCCGAGGACGTTGGCCGTCAGGAACTTCCAGTACGGCATGTGGAGGACGCCCGCGAGGGGGCCGGCAAAGATGCGCAGGAGGGCGACGAAGCGGCCGAAGAAGACGGCCCACATGCCCCACTTCTCGAAGGAGCGCTCCGCGGTGGCGACGTGTCCCTCGCTGAAGTGTCTCGGGAACTTCTTCCCCAGCCAGGCCAGCATGGGGCGTCCGCCCTTGCGGCCGATCGCGTAGCCGATGGAGTCGCCTATGACGGCACCGGCGGTCGCGCACGCGCCGAGGACGATCGGGTTGATGCCGGAGTGCTGGGAGGACATGAGCGCAGCCGAGACCAGGACGATCTCGCCCGGCAGCGGGATGCCCAGGCTCTCCAGGCCGATCACCAGGGCCACCACCGCGTAGACGGCGGCCGGGGGCACCGTGTCGAGCCATTCCTGGACGTGCACCGCTGATTCCTCCCGTTTCGCCTTCCCTGCTGTCGGGGCATGGCTTGCACAGCGCGCCCCAGGGGAAGGCTACCTGGTCGGCGGTGAACGACGGCTCCCGCGGACACCCGGCGGCACCGTCCCGCCCTCGCTCCTTCGGCTTTCGGACATCCGGCCGTCACGCGGGAGGGGAAGGCTCACGGCGGTTTCGCCGCCCCGCTTCCCCCAGGTCCCCCGCCGGGGCCCGATGCGGAAGGACGACGTCCCCGTGTCCTCACTGTCCCCGCTCTCCCCGATCTCCCCACCCGCAACAGCTGTTGCTCCTGCCTCCCCTGTAGTGCCCGTCTCAGCTGTCTCTCCTGTCTCACCTGTCTCTCCATCGTGTCCGGAGTCCGAGGCCCCGGTGCGCCGGGGCTCGCTCATGGCGGCCCGGCCGGTCCGGCTCGGCCTCTGTCTGGCTCCCCTGTTGCTCGCCGTGGGCTGGGCGCTGGCCAACCGGCCCGTGGCGTACGGCGGTGTGACGCGGCTGCTCGCGGCCGACCCCTGGTGGCTGCTGGCCGGCGTCGGATTCACGTGTCTGAACTGGGTGGCGGCCTCCTGTGCCCGCCAGGGCGCGCTGCCGGACCGGGTGCCGCCGGGGCTGCTGCTGGCCTCCCAGTTCGCCGCCGGTGCCGCGAACCACGCGCTGCCCGGCGGCCTCGGCGCACACGCCGTCACGCTACGGTTCCTGCGCACCCGAGGCGTGCCGCTGCATCGGGCGACCGCCTCGATCGGCCTGTACTCGCTGGCCAAGTCCGGTGCGAAGACCCTGGTGCTGCTGGTGTTCCTGGCCGCCTCGCCCGCCTGGCGGCGGCTCGGGGACCTGCTCCCGGACGGACGGCTGCTGGTGCCGCTCGCCGCCGTCGCGGGCGGGGTGCTCGCCGTGGCGGGGGTGCTGCTGACGGTCGTACGGCCGTTGCGGCGCCCGGTGACCGGGCTGGTGCGCTCCGCCCTCGCCGATGCGCGGGAGGTGCACGGCCGGCCCTGCCGGGTGCTGGCCCTGTGGGGCGGGGCGGCCGCGATGCCGCTGCTGCAGGGAAGTGCGCTGGTCTGTGTGGGGGCGGCGCTCGGCCTCGGACTGCCCTGGCAGCAGGTGGTCCTCGCCCATCTCGCGGCCGGTACCGCCGTCGGGGCCGTGCCGTCGCCCGGTGGGCTCGCGGTGGACGCGGCGCTGGTGTGGACGCTGGTCGCCTTCGGCGCCGAGCCGGCGGCGGCCACCGCGGCCGTGATCGGGTACCGGGTGCTGACCGACTGGTTGCCGCTGCTGCCGGGCGCGCTGGTGCTGTCGACGCTGATCCGCGCCAAGGTGTTGTGAGCGCCGAGATCTGGCGAGCGCCCGTGGTGTGGGCGCCGGGGTGTGCTGAGCCCGGTCACTCGCGGCGGGCCACCAGGCGGTAGGCGTTGGACAGGCCGAGGCGGTGGGAGAGGGGCCGTACCGCGAAGCGGTCGAGCAGGGTGGCCGTGAGCAGGGCGGGGACGCCTGCCAGGAGGAGTGCGGTGCGCAGGGCGCGGCGGAGGAGGCCGGGAGGTTCGGGCAGCCAGGGTGCGTCGTCGCGCGGGGCGGTGTGGTCGAGGGCCAGCCAGACGGCGGCGAGCAGGTCGACCGGGTCGTGCGGTTCGGCGTGCTGCTCGGCGACCACCGTGAAGCCGAGTTCGGTCAGCCGCCGGCGCAGGTTGGCGACCGGTATGAAGTGCAGGTGCTGCGGCTGGAGCCAGGGCAGCCACCAGCGGCCGAGGAGTCGGGCGTAGCGGCTCTCCGGGTCCGGTACCTCGATGAGCAGGTGGCCGCCGGGGCGTACGACCTCGTGGGCGGCGCGGAGTTCGCGGTCGGGGCTGGTGCTGTGCTCCAGGTAGTGGAACATGCTCACGACGTCGTAGCGGGCGGCGAGTTCGGGTGCCAGGTCGGGGAAGGAGCCGCGGTAGGCGTGCTCCACGCGGCCCTCGCGGGCGGCGAGTTCGACACCGTCGGTGAAGTCGAGACCGTCGAAGGAGGTGCCGGGCAGGTCGGTGCGGGCGGCCTCGCAGAAGTGGCCGTGGCCGGTGCCGACGTCGAGCCAGTTCTTCGGGGTGGGGTCGTGCGGTGCCATCGCCTGCGCGCGGTCCCGGTACATCGCGGTGCGGCCGCCGAAGGTACCGCTCATGCGCTGTTCGCCCAGGCCGTCGTAGAAGTCGCGGTAGTAGAACTCCAGGCCCTCTGAGGTCAGTTGGGGGTTCTGGAAGGTGTGTCCGCAGTCCGTGCAGCGGTCGAGCGTGAAATGGCCGGGCTTGTGCTGGAGCAGGTCGGTGGTGCGCAGGCGGGTCGCCAGGCTGCTCGACGTGCACCAGGGGCAGGTGGTGCGGCGGGGTGCAAAAAAGCGTTCCGTGCCGTCGGCGAGGTCGGCCTGGTAGGCGGGGCGCAGGGCGGCGATGTGCTCGTTCTTGTCACTGTGGTCGCTCATCGGTTCTCCGTTGTCCCTCCGCTGCTTCGTGCTGCCAGTCGTTCGAGGTGGTCGGCGGCCGCGCGGGCGCCGCCCGCGGCGCGGAACGCCGCGCGCACGCGCAGGGCGGCGGCCCGGTGGGCGCGGTCCTGCAGGACGGTGTCGAGGGCCGCGCCCAGCCTGGGTGCGGTGACCCGGCCGAAGCGGACCCGGACGCCGGCGCCCGCGTCCACGACCTGGGCGGCCACCACGGGCTGGTCGTCGCGGATGGGCGCCACGACGAGCGGGACACCGTGCCAGAGCGCCTCGCACACGGTGTTGTGTCCGGCGTGGCAGACGACCGCGTCCATCCGTTCCAGCAGCGGGAGTTGGGGCACGGACGGCAGGAACAGCACGTCCTTGTCGGAGAGGTCGGCGGGCCGGGTGGCGCCCGGGTCGACGAGCACCGCCTGCACCCGGTCGGCGCGTTCGCGCAGCGCGGTGCGGCACTCGGCGAGAAAGCGGCCCCCGGCGTCGGCGTTGGCGGTGCCGAGGGTCACCAGGACCTTCGCCCGGCCGGCGTCCAGCCAGTCCCAGGGGAAGCCTGGCCCGGCGGGGCGGTCGGCGAGGGACGGGCCGACGTAGTGGATCCGCTGACCCAACGGCGCCTGGGGGCCGATGAGTTCGGGTGTGCTGAAGACGAGCAGCAGGTGGGGCGAGTAGCGCGGGTCGGCGGTGCCGGCCGGGTCGCCGATCCGGGTGCGCAGCTCGGCCAGACGCTGCCGCAGCCATTCGGCGACCTTGGGCATGCCGTCGTAGGCGCCGGTGAACTCGGCCGAGGTGGTGGCGGAGGTCGCCCAGGGCAGGCCCAGGCGTTCGGCCACCAGGGCACCGGCGAAGGCCTGCTGGTCGGCGACGACCACATCGGGGCCGAACCGTTCGACGGCCGCGCGGACGCCCGCCGCCATCGCGTCGGCGAGCGGCACCAGATACCCCTCCCACAGGAACTTCAGCGCCTCCGCGCCCCGCAGGTCGGGCGGTCGTACGGCACCCCCGGCGCCCGGCACCGGGCCCGCGCAGGCGAACACCTCCGCGTTCTCGCCCGCGAGCCGGCGGACCAACGCCGGGTCGGCGCACGCCCAGGCCACCCGGTGTCCGCGTGCGGTGAGCCGGGCGGCGACGCCGACGGCCGGGTTGATGTGTCCGACCAGCGGCGGGACGACGAACAGGAACCCGCTCACCGGACCCCCGCCCGCGCGTCCCCGACGGAGTGGATCAGGTCCAGGATGTGCCCGCCGACGGCCGGGGCCGCCTCGACCAGCACCGAGTGCTCGTGCCCGGGCAGCACGACCGGCCGGAAGTCGGTGAGCAGCGCCTCCATCAACGGCACCAGGTCCACCAGGTCCGAGTCGCCGCCGTACACGCCGAGGACGGGGCAGCGTACGGCCCTGATCTGCTCCTCGGTCAGCACCCGGCTCGCGGGGATGTCCCGGCCGAGGGTGGTCTCGCGGGCGAACCGGGCCGCGCCCTTGGCCAGGCGGGCATGGTTGGGGCCGCGGTGGGCGGCGATCCAGGCGAGGGCGTCGGGCTCGTTGTGCGCGAGTTCGGTCAGCACCCGGCGCAGGATGCCGTCCAGTTTCACCGCCCAGGCGGCGGTCGCGGGTTCGGACTCGATCAGGGTGAGGCCGGCCGTGCGGTCGGGGTGGCGGGCAGCGTGGCCGAAGGCGATGGTGCCGCCGTAGGAGTTGCCGACGAGGTGCACGGGCCCGGTGATCCCGAGCCGGTCGAGGAGTGCCTCCAGGTCGTCGATGTTGTGGTCCAGGGTGTAGCCGTCCGCCGGGCGCTCGCTGCGGCCGTGTCCGCGCAGGTCGTACATGACGACGTCGAGGCCGGCCGCCGCGAAGGCGGGGGCCACGGTGAAGTAGTAGCTGGCCAGGCTGTCGGTGAGCAGCCCGTGCACGAGGACGACCGTGGCGTGCGGGGTACGGCCGTCCGCTGGCCCCGTCCGCTGGACGTGCAGGCGGACTCCGCCGGCGTCGATCATCGCCATGGTCAACCCGCTTCCGTGGTCTTCAGGCTCCACACCACGTACTCGACGAGCCGGCCCACGGTCAGGTCGATGATCTCGTCGAACTCCATCCCGGCCAGGAACTCGGCGAGGTTGACCCGCCGGCCGTACCGCTCCTCCAGCAGTCCGGCCAGGGTGACGAGGTCGATGCTCTCCAGCTCCAGGTCGCGGTTGAAGGCGGTGGACATGCCGATCACCACGTCGTCCTCGCCGTACTCCGCGAGGAGGGTACGGAGCATGCCGGTGATGTCGGCGAGCACGGTGTCGGTGGTGGGCTGCGCCGGCACCGGCTGGGTGGGGTTCATCGCGGGTACTCCTCGGCTGCTTCGTCTGCTTGTCCATCGCCTGGTCCGTCACCGGACTCGGGTCCCGTCGTCCAGGCCACCACGTAGGCGCGTCGGGCCAGGGCGGGCGGATTGCCCGCCGGTGCGCAGTGCACGGTGTAGGCACGCTCCAGCCGCCCGGAGACCTCCAGCCGGCTGCCGTCCGGGGCGGCGGCGCGCACGGTGAAGTCCCTGGGGCGGCCCCCGAATCCGACGCCCTCGGCCTTCGCCACCGCCTCCTTGGAGGCCCAGAAGCGGGTGAACCACAGGTCCTCGCCGTCGGGGCCGTCCGCGCAGAGCGAGCGCAGGAGCCGCAGTTCGTCCGCGCCGAGGGCGGTGGCGAGCGTCGCGGGGTCGCGCGCGGTGACCTCCTCGATGTCGATGCCGGGGCCGGGCTGCGGGGTGTGCGGCCGTACGATCGCCACGCCCGCCTCGGCCCGGTGGGCGAGCGAGACGTCCAGCGGGGGCAGGGTGCGGCCGTGCACGCCGGTGACGTACGGGCGGCCGAGTTCGTCGTTGTGCACGCGGATCTCCGCCGGGAAGACGGGCCCTTCGCCGTGCTGCCACAACCACTGCCGTACGGCGTCCTTGACCGCGATCCGGCCCAGCAGCCACTGTCTGCGGCCGCGCGGCGGGCGCTCCGCGTACTCGGCGCGCTCCGCACCGCCGAGCGAGTTGCGCATGATCAGCTCGCGCGAGGCGAGGTCGGGCCACCGTTCGTGCACGAGCGCCCAGCCGCCGGGCCGGGCCTCGGAGAGGGTGTGGCGCTCGGGGAAGCGTTCCACGGGGCGGGTCTGCGGGTCGTTGTCGAAGCGGCGGTCCTGCCAGCCGCTGAGCACGGCCCACACCTGCCCCTCGATGGTCAGTTCCGCGTCCGCCTCCAGGAGGGTGTCGGTGAGCGAGGTGATCCGCAGCAGGCAGTCGACCTTCGTCCCGGGGGCCGGATGGGGCCCGTGGAAGCGCATCTCGCGCATCTGCACCGGGAACACGACGGTCCGCTCGGTGCGCGTCGCCATGATCCAGTAGCCCAGCAGCTGGCCGACGTTGTCGAGCAGGGCGCCGGGCGCCGCGGGCGCGGTGATCACTCCGCGGATGTGCCGCGCGCCGACCGCGGTCAGTTCGGTGAGGCCCTGGAAGGCCGGGCCGTGGAACATCCATCGGTCGCGGTAGATCTGCGCGGCGGTGTGCTCGGGGACGCGTTCGGGGGCGTCCGGGCGCGGGCTCGGCGGGGGCGGTGCGGGTTGGTGCGGGGCGAGTTCGACGACCGCACGGGCCGTGGGGCCGAAGGCGACGGCGACCCGGTCCGGGTGGCCGGGGTCGGGGGTGACGGTGACGGGCACGTCGACGGGGGGTGTGGCGGTGAGCCAACGGTCGAAGCGGGCACCGTGCACGGCGACGGCGCGCAGGCCGGGCGCCGCGTCCTCCGCCGCGTCCATCATGTGCCGGACGATCGTGGTGGCGGGGACCACCGGCCAACGGTCCTCGACATCCGGCCAGTTGGGACGTTGGGGAAAGAAGCAGTGGTCGAGGAGGTGGGGCATGGAGTGGGGGGAGATGTGGACCGTTGTGGTGGCGGGGGTCGGGGTGGCGACCCGTGTGCGGGGTGTGGCGGCCGGGTGTGCCGGGGCCGTGGCGGCGGCTCGGGCGACGGTGCGGGGCGCGGCAGCGGGGGGCGTTGTGGCGGCGGTGGCACGGGCGGTGGTCGTGAGCGGTCCCGGTCCGCCGTCGCTTCGGCCGCTTCGGCGGCCGTGCGCCGCGATCAGCTCCGCCGCGGTGTCCGCGGTGTCCCGCAGCAGGGCGGTCAGCTCGGCGGCGGCCGGGAAGCGGGTGGCGAGGTCGTCGAGGGAGGACGTGCCTGGGCGGGGCGGCTGCGCGGGGTGCGCCGCCTGTCGGCCCGGCCGCAGCTCCGACCGCAGCACGTCCAGGTCCGGCCCGGCCAGGGACACCAGGGCACCGTCCAGATCGAGGCGTACGGCGGGGCGCGCGGGTACCGCCGCGGCCGCGTGGGTGCGGGGTGCGGTCACGGATGCCTGCGCGCGGGACGCCGGCCCGGGCGCTT
This sequence comes from Streptomyces sp. NPDC101165, assembly GCF_044768135.1. NCBI lineage: Bacteria > Bacillati > Actinomycetota > Actinomycetes > Kitasatosporales > Streptomycetaceae > Streptomyces > Streptomyces sp. NPDC101165. Next base: position 299,455 of record NZ_JBIWPG010000010.1, read on the forward strand.
CGACGCGGCCCGCCGCCCCCTGTTCCGGATCAGGCGGCAGCGCGGGAGCCACCCGTGCTCCTGCCGTCCACAACGCCGTTGCCACGCATCGCAGTTGGGACAGTCCGGAGCGGTGCGGGGAGTTGGCGGCGACGGCCAGGTGATCGCGGTCGGCGAGGGTGTCGTCGATGAGGGAGGCCAGTTGGCCGGGGCCGGTCTGGACGAAGGTGCGGTGGCCCGCCGCGTACAGGGACTCGATCAGCTCGCGGAAGCGGACGGGCTCCAGCAGGTGTCGTACGAACAGCTCGCGCACCGCCGCCTCGTCCTGCGGGAAGGGTGCAGCGGTCGTCCCGGACCAGACCGGCACGGTCGGCGGATGGAGCCGGAAGCGGTCGGCGGCCTCCTGGATGGGGGCGAGATACGGTTCGAGCATCGGCGTGTGGAAGCCGGAGCGGAACGGCAGCACCTGGCACAGGACGCCCTGGGCGCGGAAGGACCGTACGAACTCCTGGACCGCCGCGTCCGGACCGCAGACCATCGACTGGCGGGGCGCGTTGTCGTGGGAGAGCACGATCCCGGAGCCGGCCCAGGCCTGGGCGAGAGCCGTGCGGACGCGGTCCGCCGAGGCGCCCACCGCGGCGAAGGCCAGTCCCGGCACGGTCACCGTGTCCGGGTCGAACTCGGCCATGAAGGCGTCCACTTGGGCGTTCGAGTACAGTCCGGCCGCCGCCATGGCCGTCCATTCGCCGACGCTGTGCCCGGCGACGGCGTCCGGTACGACCCCCATGCGGCGCAGCGCGGTGTCCAGGAGCCGGCCCACGCCCACGACCCCGAAGCCGTGCCGTCCGACGTCGTCGACGCGTACGTCCGTGCCGGTGGCCGCGAGCGGGGGCAGGCCGAAGTGGGCTGCGATGTCGTCGGCGCGGGGCGCGAAGTCGCCTTCGAGGCCGGGGAAGACGAAGGCCAGCTTGCCGGGCCCGAGCAGCGGAGTGGGCCGGAACCAGACGTCGCTGCGCCCCTGCCAGGCGCGGCCCTTGCCGACCGCGCGACGGGCCAGGGCCAGCCGCTTGGCGGTGGGGTCGACGATGCCGAGGCGGACGGGGCCGACGTCGGGGTGCGGCCGCGCGGGATCGAGGCCGGCGGCGAGGACCGCCGGGTCGTCGGCGGCGAGGAGGGCGGCGAGGTCGTCCGGGGTGTCGGCGGCGAGCAGCAGAACGCGCTCCGGCTCCGCGAGCGAGGTCCGGGCCCGCCGGGACCTCGCTCGCTCGCCCGGCGCCTCCTCCAGCACCACGTGGGCGTTGATCCCGCCGAACCCGAAGGCGTTCACGGCGGCCCGCCGGACCCGTTGTTCCGGGCCGGTCTCCCAGGGGCGCGCCCGTTCCAGGGTGCGGAAGCGGGTGGCCGCGAGAGCGGGGTGGGGGTCGTCGCAGTGGAGGGTGGGCAGCAGCGTGCCGTGGTGCAGGGCGAGGGCGGCCTTGACCAGGCCGGCCACACCGGCGGCCGGCATGGTGTGGCCGATCATCGACTTCACCGAGCCGAGCACGGGCCGCCCGTCGCCATGAACCGTGCCCGGCCCGAACACCTCCGCCAGTGTGGCGAGTTCGGCGGCGTCACCGGCGGGGGTCGCGGTGCCGTGCGCCTCCAGCAGGCCGACGGAGTGGGGTGCGGCGGGGTCGAGTCCGGCCGCGTGCCAGGCCTGGCGCACGGCTCGGGTCTGGCCACCCGGGTCGGGCGTGACGAGCCCGGCGGTACGGCCGTCGCTTGCCACGCCCGTCCCGCGGATCACCGCGTACACGCGGTCGCCGTCGCGTTCGGCGTCGGCGAGCCGTTTGAGTACGACGACGCCGGTGCCCTCGCCGATCAGGATGCCGTCGGCGTCGCGGTGGAAGGGCCGGATGCGCTGGCTCGGGGACAGGGCGCGGAGCTGGGAGAAGACGCTCCAGAGGGTGATGTCGTGGCAGTGGTGCACTCCCCCGGCCAGCATCATGTCGCAGCGGCCGGTGGTGAGTTCGGTGACCGCCTGGTCGACGGCGACCAGCGAGGAGGCGCAGGCCGCGTCCACGGTGTAGGCGGGGCCGCGCAGGTCGAGCCGGTTGGCGATACGGGAGGCGGCGAGGTTGGGGACCAGGCCGATCGCGGACTCGGGGCTGTCCGGGCCGAGCCGTTCGGTGAACGCCTCCCGCACCCGGTCCAGCTGGGCGGACGACAGGTCGGGCATTAACTCGCCGAGTGTGCGGACGAGTTGTCCGGCGGTGCGCACGCGCTGGTCGAGCCGGACCAGGCCCGGGGTGAGGTAGCCGCCGCGCCCCAGGGCCACGCCGATCCGGTCCCGCTCGGGCAGCCGGTCCGTGCCGCCCGCGTCGGCGAGCGCGGCGGCGGCCACGTCGAGGGCGATCAGCTGGTCGGGCTCGGTGCCCGGCACCGAGGCGGGCATGATGCCGTACCGGGTCACCTCCACCTCGGCCAGTCCGTCAACGAATCCGCCCCGCCGGCAGTAGATCCGGTCGGCGACGGCGGGCTCCGCGGCCGAGCCGGGGCGGTAGTAGCCGGCGTCCCACCGGCCCTCGGGGACGTCGCCGATGGCGTCCACGCCGTCGCGCAGGTTGCGCCAGTAGGCGTCGAGCCCTGCGGCACCGGGCAGCAGTACCGCCATCCCGACCACGGCGACGGGAGTCTGAGGCTCCGTCATCTCACCAGCCCGAGGCGGTGTAGACGACGGCGCGGGCCGGGCGGTCGCCCCAGGCGAGTTCCCGGAGCAGGGCCGCGGTGCCCTCGTCCGGGTCGATCAGCTTCACCCCGCGGCGGGCGTACTCCCGGCCCAGTTCCTCGCCGACCATGCCGCTGTGGATGCCGGCGGGTGCCCAGGGACCCCAGTGGACGGTGAGCGCGCGGTGGCCGGTGCGCTCGGCCCAGTCGGCTCCGAGGTGTTCCAGGGCGTCGTTGGCGGCGGCGTAGTCGGCCTGGCCGCGGTTGCCGAGGACGGCGGCGATGCTCCCGAACAGCACGGTGAATGCCGGTCCGTCGGGCAGGTCCTCGAGCGCGCTGAGCAGGGCGGCGGCCCCGGCCGTCTTCGTGCCGTACACGCGCCGGAAGGAGTCGGGGCTCTTCTCGGCGATCAGCCGGTCCTCGATCACCCCGGCGGCGAAGACGACCCCGTCGAGCCGGCCGTGCTCGGCGTGGATCTCCTTGACGGCCTGGAGCGCGGCGTCCCGCTCGCGGAAGTCGACCGAGCGGTAGCGGGCCTCGCTGCCGAGGGCGGCGAGTTCCGCGAGGGTGGCGGTGATCTCCCGCTGGGCGAGGACGAGTTCGGCCGCCCGGTTGACCTCCGCCGGTGTGAGCGAGCCGGTCGTGGCGAGAGCGGCGCGCAGTTCGACGGCGGTGCGGGCGGCGGCGATCGCCGGGGTCTCGGGCGCGGTTGGCACGGGTGTGCGGCCGACCAGCTCGACACAACAGCGGCTCGCGGCGGCCAGCGCGACGGCGAACCTCGCCGTGATGCCCCGGGCGCCACCGACCAGCAGCACCACGGAGTCCCGGTCCAGGCCGAGCGCGGCGGCCTCGGCCGCGCCGTCCCCGGCAGGCCCCGCGCCGGTGCTGCCGAGCGGGCCCAGGGGCGCGGGCAGCAGTTGGAGACCGTGCCGCCGCCCGGTGGCCGTACGCAGGACGACGGGGGCCGGCTCCGGCGCGAGCAGCTCGGCGAGCAGGGCGTCCGCGACGGCCGCGGGGTCGGTGTCGGGGACGGTGACGATGCGGGCGAGGGTGTCGGGGTACTCCCGGGCGACGGTGCGGAAGAGGCCGTGGAGACCGGCCGACCGGGTCGCCGCCCCGCCGTCGGCCGGCTGCACGGCCAGCAGGCTGCGCGGTGCGCGGGCCAGGGCCGCCTGCAGCACGGGGAAGGCATCGGGCAGCACCGGAAGCTCAGGACCGGGGAGCGCGCCCAGGTACAGGACGCCGTCGACCGTGCCGTCGGCCTCACCGAGGAGGTGGGCCTGGTCGACGGTCACCGCGTCGGCGCCGTGCGCCCGGAGCCGTGCCACGACCTCGGCCGCCGCTCCCCCGCCGTCGCCGAGGAGGACGAATCGGGTGCCGGAGAGGGTGGAGGCGGGGTCGGCCGAGGGGTCCGGGAGGGGCACCGGGCGCAGCTCGCAGCGGATCGGGACTTCGCCGAGGGGCGTCGGCTCGTGCGGGGCCGCCGGTCCCTGGCCGGCTGCCGCGGTCGGCTCCAGATCAGCACCGGTGCCCCCGCCGACCCGCGCCGTCAGCCAGGCCGTCACCGACGCCGCCGTACGCGCCTTGGCCAGCTCCTCCAGCTCCGCGTCGTCCAGGATCTCCGCCCCGCCCGCGATCCCCAGACGTCTGGCGAGTTCACCCGCTATCTCGGCCCGTTTGATCGAGTCGATGCTCAGGTCCGCCTCCAGGTCGAGGTCGGGCTCGATCATGTCGACGGGGTATCCGGTGCGCTCGCTGATGATCTCCAGGACGACGCGCTCGACGTCGTGCCCGGGCTCGGCGGGTTCTGGCGACGGCAGTGCGGCAGCGGGTAGCCGGGCCGGCTCCGGGAGCACGGCCTGCGGTATCGGTGCGGGGGCAGCGGGTGCCCGCGGGGTCGCTCCGGGCGCGGCGCCGAAGTAGGTGAGCAGCACATCGCGCTGGGCGGCGATCATCTCCCGGCTGGTGCGCAGGAATTCGGAGATCAGCGCGTCCTGGCCGGCCGGGGCACCGTACTGCGGATTCGTCGTCACAGTCGTCTCCACGACTCGTCGGGCCGGTGCGAGGGCACCGGGGAGGAGTGCTCCGTCGGCGGTGCGGACGAGGTGTCCGTCGACCGTCCAGCCGGGCCGCCGCGGCGCCGACGTCCGGAGCGCGTCGACGGCGTCGCGGCCCCGGAAGAGCCAGGCGGCGCGCACCGGCAGCCCTGCCAGGGCCAGTTGGGCGAGGGCGTCGAGCCAGCCGGGCAGGCCGCTGTCGGCGCGGGGCTCGCAGGCGACGGTGCGATGCGGACGGTCGCCGAGGATCCGGCCGACGAGCCGGGTGAGGACCGTGCCGGGGCCCGCCTCCACGAAGATCCGCGCTCCCGCCTCGTACATCGCCTCGATCTGGGCGGCGAAGGCGACCGGCGCGCCGATCTGTGCGGCGAGTTCGCCGCGTACGGCGTCGGCGTCCTGCGGGTACGGGGCTGCGGTGCGGTTGGCCCAGACGGGGAACTCGGGGGCCCGTACGGCCTTGTCCGCGAGGACCTTGGCGAACCGCTCCCCGGCGGCGGCCACCACCGGACTGTGGAAGGCACAGGCGACCGGGATGCGACGCACCCCGAGACCCGCCTCGCGCAACTGGGCCACGGCGGCCTCGACTTCGGCCGTGGGGCCCGAGATCACCGACTGATCGGGCGAGTTGTGATTGGCGACGACGACCGACTCGGGCGCCCCCGCGGCGCGCAGTGCGCGGGCGACGTCCTCGGCACCGGCTCCGACGGCGGCCATGGTGCCGGGTTCGTCGCCCGCGGCCGCCAGGATCGCGCTCGCACGCTCGGCGCTCAGTTCCAGCAGGGTCTCCGGGTCGAGGGCTCCGGCGGCGCTCAGTGCGACCAGTTCACCGTAGCTGTGGCCGGCCGCGAGGTCCGGGTGGATGCCCGCCGCGGTGAGGAAGGCGTGGGCGGCGAGTCCGGTGATGCCGAGCGCGGGCTGGGCGGCCCGGGTGTCGGTGAGGCCGGCCCGGCGGCGCTCCCGGGCGGCCTCGTCGAAGGCGGCGGGCGGGTACAGGGTGTCGGCGTGAGCGCGGCCGAGGTGCAGGTAGTGGCGCAGCTCGGGCAGGGCGACCAGCAGGTCGGCGAGCATGCCGGGCCGCTGGCTGCCCTGGCCCGGGAAGAGGAAGGCGACCTTGGCCTCGCCCTCGACGGGGCTGCCGGCCGCCGACTCGTGCTCCCCGGCGAGGACGCGCCCCAACTGCTCGATCAGGTCGTCGACATCGCGGGCCACGAACGCTGCCCGCACGGGTTCGTGGGAGGTGTCGGCGCGCCGGGCAGTGGCGAGCGCGAGGTCGCGCAGGCGCCAGGGGCGTCCGTCGGACTCGGCGGCCCGCAGGAGCTCCTCGACGTCCCGGCGGGCCGCCGCCGTGTCCTTCCCGCGGAACAGGAACAGCTCGGCGGGCCAGGCGTCCAGGGTCTGCTGCGGCGCTACGGCGCCGTCGTACGCCCCCACCACCACATGGAAGTTGGTGCCGCCGAAGCCGAACGCGCTGACTCCGGCGAGCCGTTCCCCCGCCGGGTCCGCCCAGGGCTGGGCGCGGGTGTGGAAGGCGAAGGGGCTCTCCTCCTCCGACCAGGCCGGGTTGGGCCGGTCGAGGTGGAGGGTGGGTGGCTTGACGCCGGTGTAGAGGGCGAGGGTGGTCTTGATCAGGCCGGCGAGTCCGGCGGCGCACTTGGTGTGCCCGATCTGCGACTTGACCGAGCCGAGCGCGCAGGTACCGGTTTCGGCGCCCGCCTCGGCGAACACCTCGCTGAGTACGGTGAGTTCGGTACGGTCCCCGACGACCGTGCCGGTGCCGTGTGCCTCGACCAGGCCGACCTCGGCGGGCGAGACGCCGGCGTTGCGGTAGGCGCGCAGCAGCGCGGCCCGCTGTCCTTCGGGGCGGGGTGCGGTCAGGCCGAGGGAGCGGCCGTCGCTGGCGGAGCCGAGGCCCTTGATCACACCGTAGACACGGTCGCCGTCGCGCTCGGCGTCCGCGAGCCGCTTGAGGACCACGCAGGCCACGCCCTCGCCGAGGGCGATGCCGTCGGCGGAGCCGTCGAAGGCGCGGGAGCGGCCGGTCGGCGAGAGGGCGTGCACCGAGGAGAACAGGACGAAGTCGTTGATGCCGTTGTGCAGGTCGGCCCCGCCGCACAGCACGACGTCGCTGCTTCCGGAGACGAGTTCCTTGCAGGCCACGTCCAGCGCGGCGAGCGAGGAGGCGCAGGCCGCGTCGACGGTGTAGTTGGCGCCGCCGAGGTCCAGCCGGTTCGCTATGCGGCCGGAGATGACGTTCGCGAGCATGCCGGGGAAGGAGTCCTCGGTCAGCCCGGGCAACTGCTCCTCCAGACCGTCGGGGACCTTGCCGTAGTACGACGGGAGGACGGCGCGCAGGGTGGCCGCGTTGGACAGGTCGCTGCCCGCCTCGGCACCGAAGACGACGGAGGTGCGGGAGCGGTCGAACGTCCGCCCCCGGTCGCCGTATCCGGCGTCGTCCAGGGCCCTGCGGGCGGCCTCCAGGGACAGCAGCTGGACCGGCTCGATGCTGCCGAGGGAGGCGGGCGGGATGCCGTAGCCCAGCGGGTCGAAGGGGATGCGGGGCAGGAAGCCGCCCCACTTGGACGCCGTGCTGCCGGCCTCGTGGTGCACGGCCGGGTCCCACCGGTCGGCCGGGACCTCGGTGACGGCATCGTGTCCGGCGACCACGTTGGCCCAGAAAGTGGCGAGGTCGGGGGCCTGCGGGAACATGCAGGCCATGCCGACGACGGCGACGTCGAGCGGGGCGGGGGGCGCGGGTTCGCAGGCCCACGAACCGGCGGGGCGGGGGGCGCGGGCGGCGAGCAGGTCGGCGGCGCCGTCGGTGACGGCGTGATGCAGCTCCGCGAGGGTGGTGGTCGCGGAGCGCAGGACGGCGACCTCACCGGCCATGAACATCCCGTCGCTGAGCTGCCGTTCCTCGTCGACACCGGTCAACTCGCCCTGGTCCGACCGCTCGAGGCCCTTGCTCGCGATGCGCAACCGCCCCACGTTGAGCCGCTCCAGCGCCTCCCACACCTCCCGTTCGGGCAGACCGGACGCGCGTAGCTCGGCTTCGCGAGCACGGTAGTCCGTGGTGAAGGGGCTGGGGACGCAGCGGGTGGCGTGGCCGGGTGCGGTCTCCAGCAGGGCGGTCGTGCTTGCGGTCAGGACCTGGCGTTGGAAGAGCGGCTGGATCGCGCCGTGCGCCACGGCCTCCTCGGTGAACAGATAGGCGGTGCCCATGAGGACGCCGACGGCGGCGCCGCGGGCGGTGAGCGGTGCGGCCATTGCGGCGGTCATCGCGGCGGACCGCTCGTCGTGGATCCCGCCCGCGAAGAACACCTCCAGCTGCCGTGCGGTCCCGGCGTCGGCTTCGTCGTCGAGGAAGTCTTCCAGTACGGCGAGTTGGGCCTCCCACAGCGGGAAGGAGGCGCGCGGTCCGACGTGCCCGCCGCACTCGGAGCCCTCGAACACGAACCGGCGCGCCCCGGCCTGCAGGAACTGCCGCAGCAGTCCCGGCGAGGGCACGTGCAGATAGGTGCGGATCCCGGCCCGCTCCAGCGCCTCGGCCTGGGCGGGCCGTCCGCCCGCGATGATCGCGTGCGTGGGGCGCAGTTCCCGTACGGCTTCCAACTGGGCGTTCCTGATGTCCTCGGGCGCGAAGCCGAGCACACCCACGCCCCAGGACCGCCCGTCGAGCACGGCACGCGCCTCGGTCAGCATCGCCCGGGTCCGCCCACCGTCGGCGAGGGCCAGCGCCAGGAGGGGCAGCGCCCCGTCCGCGGCGACGGCGGCGGCGAAGCCCGCCTGATCACTGACCCGCGTCATGGGGCCCTGCGCGACCGGCAGCCGGGTGCCGAGGGCACGGCTCATGGGGGAGCCGGGGCGCAGGGCACTGGCGGGGGCGTGCTCGGCAGCCTGGGGCGGGTCGGCGTCGGGCGATTCGGCCGGGCGCCCGTCGAACGCCTCGGCCGGACCACCGCCGGCCACTGCTGGCCCACGGTCAACTGACTCGGCCGGCCCACCGCCGAACGAATCCGTCGGACCACCACCGACCACTGCCGACCCACCGTCGACCGACTCAGCTGCCCCACCACCGAACGACTCCGCCGGACCACCACCGACCACTGCCGACCCACGGTCGACCGACTCGGCCGACCCACTGCCGGACGACTCCGTCGGACCAGCGGCAGCCTCTGCCGACCCACGGTCAACCGACTCGGCTGCCCCACCGCCGACCGACTCCCTCGACCCACCCCGGACCGCTATGGCCGACCCGCCGCCCACCACCCTCCCGGGCTCGGCACCCGCCCGCCTCGGCCCGCGGCCATCCGCCGCCTCAGCCTCCGCCGCGCCCTCGGCCTCCGCCGCCCCGACGACCTCCCGTATCGCCGCCCTCACCTCGCGCACGGTCCGCCGTACGTCCCCCCACCGCTCGGCGAACCGCGCGGCGAGGAAGCCGTCCTGGCCCACCGGCAGGAGTTGGCGGCGCAGGTCCCGCGCGCCGAGCAGGGAGGCGACCGCCTCCGCGTCGTCCGGGGGCGGAGGCGGGGCGTCCGGGCCGCGTCGGCGCAGCACCCGGTGCCCGGCGACGACCACGGTCTCGGAACCGTCGAGGGACCGCAGCGCGGCCCGCACCGCCTCCGGCAGCCGCGACTCGGCCAGCAGGGCCAGTTGGCTGTCGAGGACGACACCGGCCGCCCCGCCGGCCACCGCGGCCGCGGCCGTACGCGGCCCGATGCCGCCACAGGCCCAGACGGGTACCTCCAACCCATCATCAGCCAGGAGCAGTTGGAGCAGAACGAAGGTGCTCAGCCCGCCGACCCGGCCACCGCTCTCGGCACCTCGCGCGATCAGCCCATGGGCCCCGGCACGCACCGCATCCCGCGCCTGCGCCAGATCGGTGACCTCCGCCAACAACCGGTACCGCGCGGCCACGTCGCCCGCGTTCCAGGGCGCGTCCTGCGCGAGGACCACGGTGTCGGGGGCACCGCCGAGTTCGCCGGGGTCCAGCGCGCAGCGTCCGGTCACCCGTACGCCGAAGGGCCCCGGCGCCGCTCTGCTCAGCCGGTTCAGCTCCTCGCGGGATCGCCGGTCGCCGTCGCCGAGATCGAGGATGCCGAGCGCGCCGGCAGCGCAGGCGGCCACGGCCGGCCCGGCGTCGGGTTCTCCGAAGGGGGTGAGACACAGGATCAGGTCTTGGGCGCGCACGGGCGAGGTCATGATGCTCCGAAGAATCGGCAAGACAGCACGGTGGGGGGTGTGCGGCAGGACACTCTGGTGCGAGGCCACCGGAACCTAGCGAGGCGCTTACTGGCGGGTCAATAACGCCGCGTCCTTTTCGTGGGCGGTGGTATCGATTCGGCCAGCCCGCCGAATTCACCCGCAAGCGCCGGAAATCCGAGCAATCCTCTGACGCCCATTGACCGTACGGCCGTCCCGGGCCTCTCGGCACACCCCCACAAGCCCGTCAAAGCGCCGGGCATATTCACCGTGGACTCACCGGGCGGCAACGTCGCAGGACACGGGATCGGTTTCTGTAAATTCCGTATGACTTCCGCCCGGTGGCTCGATCCCGGTACGCCCCCGAGCCGGGCGGCGAGTTGGCCGGAGGACGGCGTGCGAGGGCCACCACGTGTCCGTGTGGTGGCCCTCCGATGTCAGCCGAGCAGCGAGCCGACCGCCGTCGGCGCGGGGACGAGGGTGCCCGCGATCGGGGAGACGAGCCGGCGCACCGGGTCCACGGGAGGGACGGATTCCGCCGCGCCGGGATCGTCGTGGGCGCGGACCTGGGCGATCCGGGTCTCGTACCCCGGCCCGGTCGACCGATGCTCCCGCCCCTGTCCGTCCCCGTGCCCCTGCCCGCGCTCCGCACGCGGGGCGCCCCCGTCCGGCCGCCCGGACGGCTGTTCGGCGGCCCCCTTCGAGGGGTCGGCCCGCCCGGGGTCAGGCGCCACGGGCAGCGTGCCCCGTCGTGGCGGCGCACCCGACCCCACCCCCGCCCGCACCCCCGCCTCAAGGGCCCACCGCTGCCCCTTCGAGCCGTCCCGGGCCGCGACCACCACCCGGGTCGGCGGGTCCCCTGGGTCCGGGGCGAGAGCAAGGCCCTCGGGCCGGCGGAGCAGGACTTCGCCCCGGACCGTGAGGTCGTACGACACCTCTCCGGCGGGCACGACACAGCCGGACGCCACGACGCCCCGCGTCCCCGGGTCGGCGGCCAGGCAGAGGGTGGGATCGGCGGCGCTGCGCAGCAGTCCGTCGTCCTGGTACGACCACTGCTGCGACCCGGCGGACGAACACTCCGCCAGCACGGCACCCGCCCCCGCCTCCGCGTTTCCCCCTCTCACGTCCAGACAGAGCCCGGAGGCGAGGCTGCGCAGCCTGCCGTGGGCGACCTCGACGGGACCGCCGGCCGAGGCGGATGACGAGGAGACCGCGGTGGACCGCTCGCTGTCGGCGCCGGGGCGGGCGGAACTGCCCACCGGGGCACCCCAGGTGGCCCCGGGTACCGGGACACCGTTGTCATCGGACCAGCCCTTGGCGACGAGCACCGTGGCCAGCAGGGCGAGCGAGGTGAGACCGACGCCCACCGCCAGGGCGGTACGACGTCTGCCCTCGGGCATCGCGCGACGTCTGCCGTCCGGAACCGTGCGGTGCCGGCCGCCCTGCGCCGCGGCCACCGCGTGCGGCGTGGGCGGCTCCTCCTCCAGGGCGCCGCGGCCCGGCCTGGAGTCGAGATAGCGACGGGCGCCCCAGCCGAGCACGGTCTCGGCGAGCAGGACTTCCAGGCCGCCCTCGAAATGGCCGAGCTGTTCGGCGGCGTGCCGGCAGTGGCGGCAGGCCGCCAGATGCGCCTGCACATCCGGGAGCAGGGAGCCGCCGCGGCGAATGGGGACGTCCAGGAGGCGGTTGTGGAAACGGCATTCCCTGGAGGGTGCGAGTTCGCGGTGGGCGCGTACGCAGCCCGCCCGGAATTGCTCGCGGGCCTGCTCCAGGGCGGTCGCGGCGGCGGCCGCGTCCACCCCCGACAGACCAGCGGGTATGTATATGGGCTCCGCCTCGACCTCGGTATGCCACAGAAGGCATTGGGAGGCGGCGGGCAGGGCCTGGAATGCGCGTTCTGCGAGTTGCCGCCTTTCGGGCGTGCCGGGCCTTGTCGCGCGCAGACCACGGCCACCGGTGGTTTTGCGCAATTCCGGCATGACCACACAGGCGCCCTCGTCGGCGGCCCAGGTGCGGACGGTCTCACGGACGGCCACGAGCAGCTGCGGGCGCAGGGCGCCGCCGACCGTCCCGCTCGTGAGCCGGCCGAGTACCTGCTGGAAGGCGGCGGTGGCCACCAGTTGTGCCGTGGACCCGGCGGCGGCCAGGCAGACGATCGCGTAGTCACGGGTGGCCCGCCAGTGCCGGGCCAGGAGCAGGGCAACGGCGTGATGGCGGCCGTCACCGGGGCCGCCCAGAAGGGCGACGAGATCACGGTCGGACTCCCCCGGCAGCGAACCGGGGCGGGGCGGGAACGGCGGGCGTGGGGGGTAGGGGGACTGCACGGAACACCATTTCCTTTCCAGCCGCAGGGCGGCATCCGAAATGGCGCCCCGTCGGAAATCAGTGCCTGATTGGTGCATACCTGAGGGGCCCGGCCTTGCCGTTCGGTTGCGACCTTTGCCCCGCTCACAGGAGGGCTCACCTTCGCACACGAGCCTCACAGGAAACAAGAAGTGCGAATGACTCGGCTTCAAAGTCGGGGAAATACACAAAAGTTACCGCTGGTATCCACACACCTCTCCGAGGCCGCGGTTGCATGGCGGTCAACTTGTGCGCACGGAAAGCCGGATGGCACACGAAATCTTCAACTTCCCGTCCACCCCCTCGGCGGACACCCACAGCCGGTTCCCACGTTCTTCTCGGCGCACTCTCATCCGCGGGCCCGAGCATGGCCGCATGATCGCCCCCCGCTCCACAGCGACCCCCGCGTCCACCCGCTCGGTACGCAAGGCGGTCGTCCCGGCCGCCGGACTCGGCACCCGGTTCCTGCCCGCGACCAAGGCGACGCCGAAGGAGATGCTCCCCGTCGTCGACAAGCCGGCCATCCAGTACGTCGTCGAGGAGGCCGCGGCGGCCGGTCTCGACGACATCCTGATGGTCACCGGCCGGCACAAGCGCGCCATCGAGGACCACTTCGACAACGCCTTCGAGCTGGAGCAGGCCCTGGCGGCCAAGGGCGACACCGTGCGCCTGGACGCCGTACGCGATCCCGCACGGCTGGCCGACATCCACCACATCCGCCAGGGCGACCCGCTCGGCCTCGGCCACGCCGTGCTGTGCGCCCGCCACCACGTCGGGAACCAGCCCTTCGCCGTCCTGCTCGGCGACGACCTGATCGACCCGCGCGAGACCCTGCTCAGCCGCATGCTGGACGTCCGCGACCGGTACGCGGGCACCGTGGTGGCACTGATGGAGGTCGACCCGGCGCAGATCCACCTCTACGGCTGCGCGGCGGTGGAACCGACCGGCGAGGAGGGTGTCGTACGCGTCACCGGCCTCGTCGAGAAGCCGTCACCCGAGAAGGCGCCGAGCCGCTACGCGGTCATCGGCCGCTACGTCCTCGACCCCGCCGTCTTCGACGTCCTGGAACGCACCCCGCCGGGCCGCGGCGGCGAGATCCAGCTGACGGACGCCCTCCAGGACCTGGCCGCGGGCGGCACGGTGCACGGGGTCGTCTTCGACGGCCTGCGCTACGACACCGGCGACAAGGCGGACTACCTGCGCACGGTGGTCCGCCTGGCCTGCGCCCGCCCGGACCTGGGCCCCGAATTCAGGGGCTGGCTCCGGGAGTTCGTGGCGGGACTGGAGGACGGAAAGGACGGAGAGGCCGGCGAGGACCGTATCGGGGAGGAGCGCCGGGCGGCCTGAGACGACGCGAGGGGAGGGATCCACCCGGACCCCTCCCCCACAACCTGCCGGGGCCTGCGCGTCCCGCAGACCCCACAAGCCCGGCAAGCCCTACAAGTCCCGTGTCAGTCCTTGTTGTTGGGACGCAGCGTCCACACGACCTGCATCTCGCCCGTGACGGCTCCGTCCGCACGACGGATCTCTATCGTCACCGGGAACTCGGGGCGCTCCCCCGCGTCCAGTTCGGCCACGACCTCGGCGGCCGGGCGGCCCAGCTTCGCGGTCGCGGTGACGGCGCCCATCGCCAGCTTCTTGTAGGCGATCTCGGCCCGCACGGCGAGCGGCACGGCGCGCGAGAGCTGGTCGCCGAACGCGGCCAGCACGATGGCCCCGCTGGCCGACTCCCCGAGCGTGAACATCGCACCGGCGTGCGGTCCGCCCACGTGGTTGTGGTAGTCGCCCTGGTCCGGCAGGGACACCACGGCCTGCTCCGGAGACGTCTCCAAGAACTCCAGGTTCAGCGTCCGGGCCATCGGCACGGTGGCGGCGAGCATGTCGCCGATCGACATCTGGTCTGCGCTCATGCCGCCATGTTACTCATGAGTAGCAGGGCTGACCAGTACCCCGGTGATCGCCGCTGTATCGTTGCGGCCCATGTGGCCAGGGGAACAGCCGCCGGGAGGCGGCCAGCAGCACAACCCGTACCAGCAGCCCGGCTACCAGCAGCCCGGTCCGTATCAGCAGCCGAATCCGTACCAGCAGCAGCCCAACCCCTACGCCGGGCAGCAGCAGCCCGCCCCGTGGGGACAGCCCCCGGCACCGCAGCCGGGCGGCGGCGGGCGCACCAAGCTGGTGGCGATCCTCGCGGCCGCGACCGTGGTCGTCACGGCCGGTGTGACCGGTTTCCTGCTGCTGGGCGGCAAGAGCGACGACAAGGCCCGGCCCGACCCCACCACGTCCTCCCCCACCGCCACGACCCCCTCGCCCTCGGACAACCCGCGCTCGGGGGACGACGTCCCGAAGCCGACGGTCGCCGGCTGGAAGGTCGTGGTGAACCCGGTCACCGGCATCGCTTTCGACGTTCCCGCCGGCTGGCAGGTGCGCTCCAAGGACTGGATCACCTACGTCACCGAGGACTCCGACGACAAGGTGCTGGTCGGCATGAAGGCTCCCGCCGTGCTGAAGGAGAAGTGGTGCGGCACGGACGAGGACAAGGACGGCAAGACCGACTACACCTCGCTGGCCAACGTGGGCACGCGCGGGAACAAGGGCGCCAAGAACCCCGCCGACGTCGCCCGCCAGGACTCGGCGAACTGGGTCTACGGCTGGTACACGCAGCCCGACCGCAAGAAGGTCACGACCGGCCCGGTCACGTCGTTCACCACCGCGTCCGGCATCACGGGCAGCGTCGCCACCTCCCGGTCGTCCGGGACGGTGAAGCGGCACAAGTGCGACACCGACGGCAAGGCGACGACGTTCGCCTTCAAGGACCAGGACGGTGCCATGCTGTCGTGGTCGTTCTTCGGCGCCAAGGGTGTCTCGGAGGAGGTCCCGGACGCCACGATCGGCAAGATCATGCGGACCGTGCGGCTGTACGACGAGAAGTCACACTCCTGATTCGGTACGTCCCTGACAAGAGCCGGTGACCGAATCGTTTCCCTGGGCACACTAGGGTTACTGGCCATGTGGCCAAGAGAGCAGCCGCCCGGGGGCGCGCAGAACCCGCAGAACAACCCGTACCAGCAGCCGGGTTACCAGCAGCCGAATCCGTATCAGCAGCCCGGCTACCAGCAGCAGCCGCAGCAGGGGCAGCAGCCGAACGCGTACGGCCAACAGCCGCAGTGGGGTGCGCCGGCTCCCGTCGGCGCGCCGCAGCCGCCGCAGAGCGGTGGTGGTGGCGGTGGCAACCGGACCAAGGTGGTCGCCATCGTCGCGGCAACAGCTGTCGTCGTCGCGGCCGGTGTCACCGCGTTCCTGGTTCTCGGCGGCTCCAAGAAGGACGAGGCCGACAGCGGCAAGGACAAGGGCAAGGCGAGCCAGTCGCCGAAGACGGATCCGACGGCGAGTTCGTCCGCGACGAACGACGACCCGCGCGGCGACAACACCGAGAAGCCGACCGTCGCGGGCTGGAAGGTCGTCGTCAACCCCAAGTTCGGCACGGCGTTCGAGGTCCCGGCGAGCTGGGAGGTCGAGTCCCCGGACACCTCCGTCTTCATGGAGGACCACGCCGACAACGACAAGCTGATCACCTCCGTGTCCGGCCCGGCCGAGTACCAGTCGAAGTGGTGCTCGACCGACAGCAACAAGGACGGCAAGACCGAGGACACCGCGCTGGCCGTCGCCGGCACCCGGGGCGAGAACGGCGCGAAGAGCCCCGCCGACGCCGCCGTCACGCGGGTTCCGTGGTACGTCTACGGCGGCTACACCCAGCCCGACAAGAAGAGCATCACCTTCGACAAGAAGGCGACGCCCTACAAGACCGCGTCGGGCCTCCAGGGCGCCTACGCCTGGGCCCGCTCCGCCAACAGCCCGCAGAAGGGCAAGTGCGCGAGCGACGGCAAGGCTCTGTCCTTCGCCTTCAAGAACTCGGCCGACGACATCGTGTCGTTCGACTTCTACGGCGCCAAGGGCGTGCACAACGAGGTCGACACCGCGACGATCATGAAGATCCTCAGCACGGTACGCCTGCACGGCGATCCGACGAACAGCAGCTGACGGAGCGGCGGTGGAGGGCCGGGAGACCGTTCGGCGGGCCGGTCGGCCGAGTGCCGAACGCCGCCCGGTGACCTTCACCGCCGACGCAGACCCGCCTGCGCGGGCCGGCCGTCAGACCGGGCAGCCGGGCCCGGTGGCGGGGTTGGTGCAGGTGTTGGTGCCGGGACCTCCGTCATTGAAGTTGGTGCCGGGACCACCGTCGAGGATGTCGTTGGCCTCGCCGCCGAAGAGGTTGTCGTTGCCGGCCTCGCCGGAGAGCGTGTCGTTTCCGGTGTTGCCGAAGAGGTCGTCGTTGCCGTTCCCGCCGAAGAGCGTGTCGTCGCCTTCGCCTCCGAAGACGGTGTCGTTGCCGTCGTCGCCGTAGAGACTGTCGTCGCCGTCGCCGCCGTTGAGGCCGTCGCCGCCGTCGCCGCCGGAAAGGCTGTCGTTGCCGGCGCCGCCGTTGAGGCTGTCGATGCCCTTGCCACCGTCGAGGGTGTCGCCGCCGTTGCCGCCGTCGAGGACGTCGTCGTTGGCCTCCCCGGAGAGGGTGTCGCTGCCGTCGCCGCCGGAGAGGACGTCGTCGCCGTTGCTGCCGTTGAGGGCGTCGTTCCCGGCGCCGCCGTCGAGGCCGTCGTTGCCGTTGCCGCCGAAGATGACATCGCTGCCGCCGCCACCGGAGAGGCTGTCGTTGCCGGCATCGCCGCAGATGCGGTCGTCGCCCCCCAGGCCGTCGACACGGTCGTTCCCGGCCAACGCGACGATCACATCATTGCCCGGGGTGCCCACGATGTTGTCGTCGCCATTCGTACCGACGATCGTCGCGGGCACGCCCTCACAGGTCGGGGTCGGCGCGTGGGCGGCGGACACCAGGACGGGTGGGCGAGCGGCGCCGGTGACGAGGCCCGCGGTCGCCAGGGCCAGCAGAGGCAGCAGCAGGCGGCCCGCGCGGCGTGCCCTCGGACGCGCGCCCGGCGGCATGGCCGACCCGGAGTCTCCGTCGGAACGGTTGTTTCGGCGGACCGGCAGATCCAGTTCCATCAACGTGCACCCTTCAGTCGGAAAGAGAGTTCTTGTGCGGGGGCCGGGTCCCGGCCCCTTCGCAGATCGGATCCAGCGGGGGGGTCGGTGTCAGTTGCGGCAGCCGATGACCACGGTGGGGGCACAGTTGGTGGGCACGTTGCCGTTCACCCGGGATCGGTCCAGGGTGACGCTGGCGACCCCGCCCTCGTTGTCGAAGCCGCCGGGGGCCTTCGTGGCGCGGTTATGGCCGTCATTGGCAATGCCTCCGCCCTTCACGTCGGCGGTGTTGTTGACCACCCGGCTGCGGATGAGTTCGAGCGTTCCGTCGACGGCAATGCCGCCGCCGTTGTGGAAGGCGTGGTTGTCGCTGATCTGGCTCTGCGTGACGTGCATTGTGGTGAACCGATCGCCGCCGAGACCGCCGGAGAAGCTGCCCTGGTTGTCCCGAATGTTGCTGCGGTCCAGGGTGAGGGTGCTGCCGTTGAGGACCGCGATGGCGCCGCCGAAGTCACCGAACGACGTGGTTGCATCGCCGTTGGTGATCGTGATCCGGTCCAGGTCCAGGTCGGCGTTGACCTTCAGGACGCCGAAAGACGGGGCGCTGGTGCTCCGCGTGATCGTCGCGTTGTTGCCGTGAATGGTGAGAGGCACGTTGATCTGCAGCGACGCGGTCAGGACGTATCTGCACCCCGGTGCCAGTTCCAGGGTGTCGTCGGGGCCGGCGCTGTTGACGGCTTGGACCAACGCCGCGGAGTCACAGGGCACCTCCGTCTGCGCGGACGCCGGCGACGCCGTGGCCAGCGCGGTGGCGGCAACGGCGACACATACGGCAGGGGACAGGTACAACGAGCTGCGACGCTGCATCTTGTGATCCTTCCGGGTGTGCGGGACGGTCCCTGCCCAGCCAGTCCGATTCCCCGCGTCAAGCCTCCGCCGTCGGTTTCAGCCCCTTGCCACCCGAATGCACCGCAATGCATCACCGCAATGGATCACCGCAATGGGTGACGCCGCCTCTCCTCCACCGGCCAAAGCCGATGCAGCGGCCACCTCGTCCTCACTCACTCCCGCCGACGCCTCGATCACCCGGCAGAAAGCCCGGCAATCGCTTCGATCCCCTCAGCCGATGCCGAAGGCCCCGTCGGGGGGCTCGGGTGAGGGTACGGCGTCGCTGTCGCCGACGGGCTGCGCGGCACCGATGAAGTCCCGCAGCGCCGGACCGTGTTCGACACGGGCCGGGAAGACGTCGGCGGCGGTGAGACGGGCCACGGCAGCCGTGTCGACGGGCCGGTGCGAGGCGACGAGAACCGCGTTGCCGAACCGCCGCCCGCGCAGCACGCCCGGCTCGGCGATCAGTGCCAGCTCCTCGAACACGGCCGCGAAGTTGGCCAGTTGGGAACGCAGGAACCCGAACGGCGCCGCGTCGGCGAGGTTGGCCAGATAGACCCCGTCGGGCCGCAGCACCCGCGCGGCCTCGCGGGCGTAGGCGAGCGAGGTGAGGTGGGCCGGGACCCGTGAGCCGCCGAACACGTCGGCGATCAGCACGTCGGCCGAGTCGTCCGGGGCGGTCTCGAGCCAGGCCCGGGCGTCGGCGGTGTGCAGCGCGACACCCGAGCCCTCCGGAACCGGCAGATGCTCGACGACCAGCTCCAGCAGCCCCCGGTCGGCCTCGACCACGTCCTGCCGGGAGCCGGGCCGGGTGGCGGCGAGGTATCGGGGAAGCGTGAGCGCTCCCCCGCCCAGGTGCACCACGTCCAGCGCGAGCCCCTCCTCGGCCACGGTGTCCAGCAGGTACCCGAGCCGACGCGCGTACTCGAACTCCAGATACGTCGGCTCGTCCAGATCGACGTACGACTGCGGCGCCCCGTCGACCGTGAGCAGCCAGGCCCGCTCCCGATCGACATCGGGCATCAGCTTGGCGGTGCCGTGATCGACGGCCCGGGTCACAGGTATGGCTTCACTCACGAACCCATTGTCTCCGGAACCGGAGAACACCGGTGCGGTGCGTACCCGAGGGGCGCGGGGCTGGAGCGATCCGCCGCAACGGCCGCGCAGTCCCCCACGCCCCTCGACCGCACGGAACTACCGGGCCACGGAGATGACCGTCCCGGCCCCGACGGTCCTGCCACCCTCCCGGATGGCGAACCCGAGCCCAGGCTCGACCGGCATCTCCCGACCCAGCTCAACGGTCATCTCCACCGTCTCGCCGGGCCGCGCGACCGCCACCTCCCCGAGGTCGACGTCCCCGACCACATCTGCCGTACGGATGTAGAACTGCGGTCGGTACCCCGTCGACACCGGCGTCGTACGCCCGCCCTCGCGCCCGGACAACACGTAGACCCGCGCCGTGAAGCGCCGGCTCGGCACCACACTCCCCGGCGCTGCCACCACGTGCCCCCGCCGCACGGCGTCCCGCGGCACACCGCGCAACAGCACGGCCACGTTGTCCCCGGCCTGCGCCTCCTCCATCGGCTTGCCGAAGGTCTCCAGTCCGGTGACGACGGTCTCCACGTCGGCGCCGAGCACCGACACCCGGTCCCCCAGGCGGAGCGTCCCGCGCTCCACGGCGCCCGTGACGACCGTGCCCCGCCCGGTGATGGTGAGCACGTTCTCCACCGGAAGCAGGAACGGCGCGTCCAGATACCGCTCGGGCATCGGCACATAGGTGTCGACCGCGTCGAGCAGCGCCTCGATCGACGCCGTCCAGCGCGGGTCGCCCTCCAGCGCCTTCAGCCCGGAGACCCGTACGACGGGCACGGCCTCCCCCGGGTACCCCTGCGCGGTGAGCAGGTCACGGACCTCCAGTTCGACCAGGTCGGTCAGCTCCTCGTCGCCCGCGTCGGCCTTGTTGAGCGCGACGACGATGTGGTCGACGCCCACCTGCCGGGCGAGCAGCACGTGCTCGGCGGTCTGCGGCATGATCCCGTCGAGCGCGGAGACGACGAGGATCGCCCCGTCGAGCTGCGCGGCACCGGTGACCATGTTCTTGACGTAGTCGGCGTGGCCCGGCATGTCGACGTGGGCGTAGTGCCGGGTGTCGGTCTCGTACTCGACGTGCGCGATGTTGATGGTGATGCCACGGGCGGCCTCCTCCGGGGCCCGGTCGATGCGGTCGAACGGGACGAAGGTGCCGGTGCCGCGCTCGGCCAGGACCTTGGTGATGGCGGCGGTCAGGGTGGTCTTGCCGTGGTCGACGTGGCCCATCGTGCCGATGTTCAGGTGCGGCTTGGTGCGCACGTATGCCGTTTTGGACATGGCTGTACCTCGAAGCCTCTCAGCGGTACGGAAACGCGGGACCCCGAGGACTGGCCGACCCTCCCCCTGCGGGGTCCGCCGGTCAATCCGGAGAGGGTCAGCTTCGGGCGCCGTCGACAGCGGCCGCGAGGATCGGGACGGCAGCCTTCGGCGCACCCGCGACGGCGGATGCTGCGAGGAGGAAGGCGTACCGGAACATGTCGACGATCATCGCCGACGGTTTGTCCGCCGTCGAATGGTTTTCCGCGGTACGCGAGTTGAGGCCGCGGGAGCGACGGTCCTCAGGAGATGTTCTTCAGCGCCTCACGCACGGTCAGCGGCGCGAACCGGCTCCGCTCGCGCGTCAGGAAGCCGCGTACGGCCTCGGCGTCGGTCTTGGCGTACTCGCGCAGGCACCAGCCGATGGCCTTGCGGACGAAGAAGTCGGGGTGGCCGGACTGGAGCAGGCAGTAGGCGAACAGCCGGTCGGTGTCGGTGCGTTCCTTGTAGCGGAGCTGGTGCAGCAGGGCCGTACGCGCCACCCAGAGGTTGTCGTCGGTGATCCAGGCGTCCATGTCGGCCGTGAGCGCGGGGTCGGCCGCGACCAGGGCGCCGACGACGTGCGCGGCGAGCAGATCGACGGTGTCCCACCAGGAGACGGTGGTGATGAGGTACCGGGCGACGGGCAGGAGCGCGGAGGAACAGCGGGCCGCGTGGCGGCGCAGGTAGTCCACCGCGAAGTAGTGGTACTCGCGCTCGGGCAGCAGCCAGCAGCGCAGGGCGATCGCGGTGCAGTCGGCCTCGTCCGGCCGGGGTGTGCCGGCCAGGACGGTGCGGGACAGGGTGCGCCGGTCCGGGGTGGGGATCCCGAGGAAGGGCGCCACGTCCTTCATGTACGCCCGCATCGCCGCGGCCCTGCCCGGATCGGCCGCGGCGGCGTACGTGGCGGTCAGCCGCTCCAGCACGGCGTCGGCGAGGGCGCTGGGCGGCACGTCCGGCGGGGCCGCACCTGTGACGGTCATGGGACGAACGATACGGCGATCACACGGTCACGGGCCGTCCTGCCCCGCGATGATCAGGCGGTAGCCGTAGTCCATGGACTCCCGGTTCAGCAGGTCCGCGTGGCGGCGCTGCCAGTCTCCCGTGGCCAGGTCCGCGCGCAGTCGCGCGATCGCCGGTTCGACGACGGACGGGGGAAGCTGGGCGAACGTGGAACTCGCCTGCCGGATGAGGGGATCGAGGTAGCGCTCCGGGCGCCGCCAGTACGCGATCTGGAACCCGTCGGTGAAGTCGTGCGGGACGGTGAAGGGAAGGACGGTGTGCGCACCGAGCGCCTCCACCACGTCGGACAGGGGCGTGAAGCGAGCGTGCTCGAGCTGCCGGATCTCGGGGAGGTACTCCTCGATCAGCCACAGCTCGGGCAGATGCTGCGGGTCCCAGGTGAAGACGACCTGCCGACGGGAGACGCGCCGCAGTTCGCTGAGACCACGGTGCAGGTCGGGCCAGTGATGCACCGTCATCACCGCCATCGCGGCGTCGAACGCGCCGTTCTCGAAGGGGAGTTCCTCCGCTCCGGCCAGAACCTTCCGGTGGCCGGGGTGCTGGTCGAGCATGACCTGTGAGGGGTCCACCGCGGTGACGTCGGCGTCCGCCGGCTCGTAGGAACCGGCGCCCGCGCCGACGTCCTGTACCGGGCACGTCACCTCGCCGACGGTGGAGCGGCCGAGGTGTTCGCGGACATCGACCCGGCTCTGAGCTGGCAGTCCGGTTCCGGCGCGCTGGGCCTCGACGCCTTCCCCGCCGAACACCACGACCTCGCCGTCGAGGGCCGCGGAGTGACGTTCACGCCCTCCCTGTTCTGCGACCACGCGGTCACCGTCGTGGACCTCGAACTGCCGCCCCGGATCTGGTACCCGGCCCGAGGCCTCGCCACGGTCTGGCACACCGGCGCATCCGCCCCGCCGGCAGCTCTGGCCGACCTGCTCGGCCGCACCCGTGCCCGCGTCCTCGCTCTCCTCGCGGAACCCGCGAGTACGACCGGACTGGCCCGGAGACTGGGCGTCAGCACCGGCACGGTGAGCCAGCATCTCGGCGTCCTGCACCGCGCCGGACTGGTCACCCGTGCCCGGCACGGCCACCAAGTCCTGTACCTGCGCAGCCCCTTGGGCGATCAGCTGTCGGCGTAGGGACCTCGATCACCACTTGGCCGTATGGCTAGATTGAGACGGTGGAGACGAATCACCGGCCCGCAGCGCGGGTCATCTGCCTGGACGCCGCCGATCGCGTACTCCTGCTGCGCTGGCGCGACCCGTTCGACGGAACATGGCTGTGGGAACCGCCCGGTGGCGGCATAGAACCCGGTGAGACACCGCTGGAGGCGGCACGGCGCGAACTGGCCGAGGAAACCGGACTGGACCCGGCCGCGGTCACCGACCGGTCCGTGCCCGTCGAACGAGACGTGTGGTGGAACGGTAAGCGTTACACAGGATCGGAGCAGTTCTTCCTGGCCCGTTTCCCGGAGGAACAGCCGACGCTCGTACGGACGGGCCTGCTCCCGGACGAACAGATCACCCTCGACACCCACGCCTGGATCACCGCGCCGGACCTGGCCTCGCTCCCGGACCGCCTCGAGCCGCCCCAGCTGCTGACCGTACTCGAAGCACTGGTACCGGAGGGCCCTTGGCGGACCTGAAGCCGCCGGCACGGGACAGCCCGGCACGCCCTGCGCACGGGGGCGGTGATGAGACGGACCACACGGCGATCACCCGCATGCGTCGGTTAGTGTCACCGGATGTTCGATGCCAACCGCTCTGGCACCGCCACGGTCCCTCCCCGGGCCGCCGCCATGGAGCAGGCCGTCCCCGCGGCCGTTCCCGTCCCGCCCCTGCCTCGCACGGGCTTCGCCGCCCGCTGCACGCGCGTGGTGCTGTCGCCGTACGCACGGCTGTCCCTGCTGCTCGCCCTGCTCGCGGGCGCCGCGTCCTGCGTGCTCGCGTTCGAGCCGCAGCGGCTGCTGACGCACGGCTGGCCGCCGCAGCTGGGCGGGGCCGCGGCGGCCGTCGTGTTCGCGGCGGCGTACGGGCTGTGCACGGTGGCGTTCGTGCCGCGCCCCCTGCTGAACCTGGGGGCGGGCGCGCTGTTCGGCTCCCAGCTCGGGCTGACGACGGCGCTGGCCGGCACGGTGCTCGGCGCCGGGGTCGCCTTCGGGCTCGGCCGGCTGCTGGGGCAGGACGCGCTGCGGCCGTTGCTGCGCGGCCGCTGGCTGAAGGCGGCCGACGGGCAGCTCAGCCGGCACGGGTTCCGTTCGATGCTGGCGGCGCGGCTCTTCCCGGGTGTGCCGTTCTGGGCGGCGAACTACTGTGCCGCCGTCTCCCGGATGGGCTGGCTGCCGTTCCTGCTGGCCACTGCGCTCGGCTCGATCCCGAACACGGCCGCCTACGCGGTCGCCGGCGCCCGCGCCTCGGCGCCGACCTCGCCCGCCTTCCTGATCGCGATGGCCTCCATCGCCGTACCGGCGCTCGCGGGCACGGTGGTGGCCTGGCGCAAGCGCCACCACCTGCGCGACCAGTGATCAGCCGCTGAACAGCCAGTGATCCTTCAGACGCCTTCCAGGATCATCGCGTTGGCTAGCCCGCCCGCCTCGCACATGGTCTGCAGGGCGTAGCGCGCGCCGCGTTCGCGCATGGCGTGGACCAGGGTGGTGGTCAGGCGGGTGCCGCTGGCGCCCAGCGGGTGGCCGAGGGCGATGGCGCCGCCGTGCACGTTGACCTTGGCGAGGTCGGCGCCGGTCTCCTGCTGCCAGGAGAGGACCACGCTGGAGAAGGCCTCGTTGATCTCGAACAGGTCGATGTCGGCCAGACTCAGCGAGGCCCGGCGCAGCACCTTCTCCGTCGCCGGGATGACACCGGTGAGCATCAGCAGCGGGTCGGAGCCGGTGACCGCGAAGCTGTGCAGGCGGGCGATCGGGCGCAGGCCGAGGCGGGCCGCGGTCTCGCTGGAGGTGATCAGCACGGCGGAGGCGCCGTCGTTGACGGGGCTCGCGTTGCCCGCGGTGACGTTCCACTCGATCTGCGGGAACCGCTCGGCGAAGCCGGGGTCGTAGTAGGCGGGCTTGAGGCCGCCGAGGATCTCCGGGGTGCTGCCGGGCCGTACGCACTCGTCGCGGGTGACGCCCTCCAGCGGCGCGACCTCGGCGTCGAACAGGCCGGCCTGCCACGCGGCGGCGGCCTTGTGGTGCGAGGAGACCGCGAACTCGTCCATCCGCGCGCGCGTGAGGGACCACTTCGCGGCGATGAGTTCGGCGCTGATGCCCTGCGGGACCAGGCCCTCGGGGTAGCGCTCGGCCACGCCCGGACCGAAGGGGTCCTTGCCGGCCGGCACGTTGGACCACATCGGCACCCGGCTCATCGACTCCACTCCGCACGCGACGACGAGGTCGTAGGCGCCCGAGATCACGCCCTGCGCGGCGAAGTGCACGGCCTGCTGGGAGGAGCCGCACTGGCGGTCCACGGTGGTCGCGGGGACCGTCTCCGGGAGTCCGGCCGCGAGGACGGCGTACCGGGTGGTGTTCATGGCCTGCTCGCCGACCTGGTCGACGGTGCCGCCGATGACGTCGTCGATCAGCGCCGGGTCGACGCCGGAGCGCTCGACCAGGGTGCGCAGGGTGTGCGCGAGGAGCTGCACGGGGTGGACGTGGGCGAGGGAGCCGTTCGGCCTGCCCTTGCCGATGGGGGTGCGTACGGCTTCGACGATCACTGCGTCTCGCATGGTGCGGGCCTCCTTGGCCGCCTGGCTACCCATAGGGAGCTACTAGTGAGTAGGAAATCCAAACCCACGATAGCTCCATGGGTTGGAAAATCAAACCCTCATTTAGACTGGCCACCATGGCCGCCACGAAAGACCCGCGCCCCTGCTCCATCGCCGACGCCCTCGCCGTGGTCGGCGAGAAGTACTCCCTGCTCGTCCTGCGCGAGGTGTGTCTGGGCAACGGCCGCTTCGACCAGCTCGTGCGCAACATCGGCGCCCCGCGCGACATCCTGGCCACCCGGCTGCGCCGGCTCGTGGACGCGGGGATCCTCACCAAGCGCGCCTACAGCGAGCGCCCGCAGCGCTTCGAGTACCGGCCCACACCGGCCGGGCTGGAGCTGGAGCCGGTCCTGATGACCCTCAAGGAGTGGGGCGACCGCCACCTGCGCAAGGGAGCCGACCTCCCCATGGTCATCGAGCACAGCTGCGGCAACGAACTGGTCCCCCTGGTCACCTGCCAGGCCTGCGGCGAGCCCGTCCACCACGACGACCTGACGGCCCACCCGCAGGCCCCGGGCTGGACGGTCACCGGCCCGACGACCGCCCAGGCCGTGTCCGAGAGGTGATCGCGGCGTCCCGTGCCCCCCCCCCCGATGCGGTGGCTGCGGGCGTGATGTGCGCGGGTCGTCGGCCGCTTGTCGCACCCGACCGGATCGGGCACAGGATGTCGGGTCCGGCAAGGTGGGTCCTTCCTAACGTGAGTGATCGAAAGGGAAGGGGGCCGGGGTGCTGGAGCGACTGAACCAGGCCATGGAGCACATCGAGTGCCACCTCGACCGGCGGATCGAGGGGGCCGACCTCGCGCGGATCGTGGTGACGTCGGAGTACCACTTGCGGCGGCTGTTCTCCGCGCTGGCGGGGATTCCGCTGTCGGAGTACATCCGGCGCCGGCGGCTCACGGTCGCCGGCGCCGAGGTACTGGCCGGGGACCGGACGCTGCTGGAGATCGCGGTGCGGTACGGCTACACGTCGGGGGAGGCGTTCGCGCGTGCGTTCCGCGTCATGCACGGCGTCGGTCCCGGCGAGGCCAGACGGTCCGGTGCGAGTCTGCAGTCCCAGCCACGGCTGTCCTTCCGCCTCACCGTCGAAGGGAGTAGCAGCATGCGATACCGGGTCGTGGAGAAGGACGAGTTCCGTGTGGTCGGCAGGAAGGCGCGCGTTCCGCTCGTGCACGAGGGGGTGAACCCTGCCATTGCCGACCTCGTCCGGGGCATCGGGCGCGAGACGCTGCAGCGCATGCAGAGTCTGTCCGATCAGGAGCCGCAGGGGATCGTAGGGGTGAGCGAGAACCTCGACCCGAGTCGGGCGGAGGGGACCGAACTCGACTACTACCACGGGGTGGTGACCGGCGCCGCCGTGCCCCAGGACATGGATGCGCTGACCGTGCCGGCCGGGACGTGGGCCGTCTTCGAGAGCTCTGGGCCGTTTCCGCAGGCGCTCCAGCACCTCTGGCGGGACGTGTTCACGCAGTGGTTCCCGTCCAACCCCTACCGGAGCCGGCCGGGACCGGAGATTCTGCGGACCCGGCTGTCGCAGGACGCCACACAGGCGGATGCGGAGCTGTGGATCCCCGTGGAGCGGACCGCGGTCTGACCGACACCTGAACAAGGGGCGGGACGCCTGGTGTCCCGCCCCTACGGCAGCGTCTCCGGCCGGTACACGTCCAGCCGCCCGCACATCCCGAACTTCCCTTCCTCCGAAGGCCGTTCGGCCCGTACGGCGGCATCGGCGAGGTGGGAGACGTCGCCGCGTTCGAGGCGGGCCAGGTGGTCCCCGGTGGTCTCGGCCGCCGCCCGTGCCCCGTGCCGCCACCGCTCGCGCCACTCCGCCAGCCGGGGCCGTACGAGGGCTGCGGCGGCCCGGTGGAAGGCGGCCAGCGGCTCGGGGCCGGTGGCTTCGCACAGGGCGCGGTAGCCCTCCAGGGCCAGGTCTCGGCGGGCGCGGGCGTGCCGCTCCCGCTCCTCCTCCGGTGCGTCGGCCGGGATCACGGTCGCGGCGGCGTACGTGTCCGGGTCGGTCAGGTACCGCGGGGGCAGGGTGAGCACCGCGTCGCCGGCCTCCGGCAGGCCGCTGTTCTGCATCAGGACGGTGATGCGCAGGTCGCCCTCGTTGACCAGCCGGTGGACGGTGCCGGGCGTGAACCAGGCGACCGTGCCCGCCTCCAGGGGCGTGACCCGGTACCCGGACGCCGTCAGCGTCTGGACGGCACCGGTCCCGCCCGTGACCACGTACCCCTCCGAACAGGCCAGGTGCAGATGGGGGGTTCCGCCGTGCAGGCCGTCGGCGGCGGGCCAGTCGTAGACGCACAGGCGCGAGACGGCGACCCCGCCGGGCAGCCCGCCGTACCCGCTCACCACGGGTGCGCCTCCAGGTACTCGGCGATCTCCTCCCGCCCCCAGGCGCCGTCGGCGACGACGACGCGGTAGCGGCGGGTGAGGGTGTCACCGGGGGCCAGCTCCAGCTCCTCGTGGAAGGCCCAGGACGGGGCGATGCCCGCGAAGGGGTCGTTGCGGACGAACCAGTGGGCGGGGTGGGCACCGCCGGCGCCCGAGTGATCGTTCTCCGGGGCGTGCGCGAAGACGACGGTGGCGTGCCCGTCGGCGCCGTCGTGCTCACCGGACAGGGCCAGCCAGGGGGCCTGTGCACCCATCAGCTCCGGGCCCTCCCCGTCGGGGCCGATGATCCGGCCGCCACGGAAGGCGCGCGGGCCGCGCCAGAACAAGCCGGTGTAGCCGGCCATCTCGCGTCCGGCGGTGGTCGGACTGCCGAAGCGGAGGGGCTCCGCGCGGTGGTTGGTCACCGCGGACGACCAGGTCAGTGCCCAGGAGCCGCCGGCCGGGTCGACGTCGTGCACCTCGACGCGGCGGACCTCCTCGGCCCAGAGCTCGCCGCCGTGCGGATGCCAGGTCAGCCGCTCGGCGATGACGGCCCGGCCCTCGTCCGCGGCGATCTCGTCGAAGCCGACGTGCGCCATCGAGCCGACCCGCTCCGGGAGTTCGAGGTAGCCCTCCCCATGGACGTACGTGTTGCCGCCCCACAGGTTCGCCCCGGACAGATGCGAGGCCGTCAGGGACAGGCCCTTGTGCCAGCGGTGGTCGTTGGGCCGGTAGTCGGTGACGACGTCGCCCGCCAGGGTCCGCACCGGGTGGAGGTACGGCTTCGGCGCCTCCCAGGCCGCCTCCGGACGGTAGACGTAGGCGAACAGCTCGACGCCGGTGCGCGGTTCGGTCACCGTGATCCGGTCGCCGTGCGTGTGCACGAGGCGCAGGCCGCCGCTCATGCCGGGACCCCCTCGGCCGCCTCCGGGGCCCAGCCGGGCGCGTCGCCGTGCAGGGCCGTGTAGTACGGGTCGCCGGGGCCGATCTCACCGCGTCGTACGGTCGTGTCGGTGAACGCCGACCTGTACAGCGCGGTGATCAGCTCCAGACTGGTGCGCCCGTCCGCCCCACTGCTGCGCGGCCGCTCCCCCGCGCGCATGCTCGCCACCAGCTCCCGCAGCTGCGCGAGGTGCGAACTGGGCACGTCGGGCCCGAAGTCCCGCCAGGTGGCCACCTGTTCGGACGGCACGTCGGGAGCCGGGGTGATGTGCCAGTTGGCGTTGGCGTGCCCGTAGAGGTGGGTCAGTTCGACGGTGGCTCGTTCGCAGTCGATGCGGATGCGGCTGACCTCGTCGGGGCTGAGCACACTGTTGACGACGGTCGCCAGCGCGCCGTTCTCGAAGCGGACGAGTGCGGTGGAGACGTCCTCGGTCTCCACGTCGTGCACCAGTCGGCCGGCCATGGCCCGCACCTCGCTCCACGGCCCGAGCAGGTCGAGCAGCAGATCCATCTGGTGGATGCCGTGCCCCATGGCCGGGCCACCGCCCTCGGTGTGCCAGCGCCCCCGCCAGGGCACGGCGTAGTAGGCGGTGTCCCGGTACCAGGTGGTCTGGCAGTGGGCCACCAGCGGGCGCCCCATCGCCCGCTCGGCGAGGAGCTGTCGCACATGCCGGGAACCGGAGCCGAAGCGGTGCTGGAAGACGATCGACGCGTACGGCCCGCCGTCGGCGCCCTCCTCCACCTCGATCGCGTCGAAGTCGGCGAGCGAGGGCACCGGGGGCTTCTCGCACCACACCCAGGCCCCGGCGCGCAGCGCGGCCACCGTCTGTGCGCGGTGCAGCGTGGGCGGGGTGCCGATGGTGACCAGGTCGGGGCGCTGCTCGGCGAGCATCAGGTCGAGGTCGGTGTAGGCGTGCGGGACACCGGCCTCGGCGCAGAACGCCGCCACGGCGTCCTTGTCGATGTCGACGGCGGCCACGACCTCCGTCTCGCCCTCCTCGGCGAGTCGGGCGAGCGCGGGCAGATGCGATCCGCGCCCGATGGCGCCGGTGCCGATGACGGCGGCCCGGATGCGCCGGCCGGAGAAGGGGGATGTCGAGCGAGGCATGGGCGGTTTCAGCACTCCTCCGGGGACGGCGGCGGGCGCGGTGCGGCGGGTGCAGCAAGCGCTTTCTCCTGCGCTGCAACGTAAGCGGAGGCGCCGGGGCCGGTCAACACCCGGTGCCGCCTGTGAACCTTCGCGTCCCGCCGCTCACCGCAGGGCGCCGCCGAACCCCTGTTCCCGGGCGGTCCCGGGAGCCCGATACGCTGCACTCGTCACATGATCACCACGTATCCCCATCAGCGCTTGGACGTCATACCTTCATGTCTTGGTTCGAATCGCTCGTCCTCGGACTCGTCCAGGGGCTGACCGAGTTCCTGCCCGTCTCCTCCAGCGCGCACCTGCGGCTGACCGCGGCCTTCTCGGGCTGGAAGGACCCCGGGGCGGCCTTCACCGCGATCACCCAGATCGGTACGGAGGCGGCGGTCCTGATCTACTTCCGCAAGGACATCGGGCGGATCGTCTCGGCCTGGTTCCGGTCGCTGTTCGACAAGACGATGCGGCACAACCACGACGCCCACATGGGCTGGCTGGTGATCGTCGGCTCGATCCCGATCGGTGTGCTCGGTGTGACGCTCAAGGACCAGATCGAGGGTCCGTTCCGCGATCTGCGGATCACCGCGACGATGCTCATCGTCGTCGGCGTCGTGATCGGCATCGCCGACCGCCTGGCGGCCCGTGACGAGACCGGGGGGCGGCACCGCGCGCCCAAGCAGCGCAAGACGCTGGAGAACCTGGGCGTCAAGGACGGCCTGGTCTTCGGCCTCTGCCAGGCGTGCGCCCTCATCCCCGGCGTCTCCCGCTCCGGAGCGACCATCAGCGGCGGCCTGTTCATGGGCTACAAGCGCGAGGCGGCGGCCCGTTACTCGTTCCTGCTGGCCATCCCGGCGGTGCTGGCGTCCGGGGTGTTCGAGGTGAAGGACTCGGTGGGCAGCGGCGATGTCGACTGGGGCCCGACCCTGTTCGCGACGGTGATCGCGTTCGCGTCGGGTTACGCGGTGATCGCCTGGTTCATGAAGTGGATCTCCAACAAGAGCTTCATGCCCTTCGTCTGGTACCGCATCGCCCTCGGCATCGTCATCATCGCGCTGGTGACGGCGGGCGCCCTGAGCCCTCACGCGGCGGAATCGGCGAGCTGACGGCCCGGCGCCCCACCCCAACTCCTCGGCGTCCACCGCCGTTTCGGACATCTCCCGGACGCTGGACGGGGCGGACCTGAACGAGCCCCCTCCACCCTGCCCGCCCACTCCCCCGAAGGGGCCATGGCCTGCGGATCCAGTGGCCGCGCGGGGGACGAACGGGGGTATCCGGAGCGGCTGTTCACCGGCGCCCGCGACTTCTTCCGCTCGGCGGCCCGGCGGGGCATATGCCTTCTGGGCTGCCGCGACCGCGAACGCGGGCGTGCCGGCCGGTGACCAACCCCATACGTTCTGAGTAGCCGGGCGGTAGCGCAGTGTCAGTGCTTGCCCCTACGCTTGTCCGCATGTCCCCCGATTCCCTGCCCCCTGGTTCCGTGCGGTCTGCTGCCGAGGTGAACGAGCAGATCCGGGCGCTGTGGCTGCGTGCGGGCGGCACCCTGTCGGCCCAGGAGCGCGCGGAGTACGAGCTGTTGGTGGTCGAGTGGGCGGCGGCCATCCGCGGAGAGATCATCGAGGCGGCCTGAGTCCGGAGCCGGCGTCGGACGCGGCGACGCTACGCGCGCAGATGCGCGAGCACCTCGTCGGCCACGGCGTACGGCCGTTCCTCCGGCAGCAGCCGTGCCGCCCGGTCGAGCTCGCCGGCCCGCACCAGCCCGTGGACCTCCGTCGCCAGCGGTGTCACGTCCTCGATGCCGACGATCCACTCGTCCGCGTACCGAACGGCCGCCTCGCCCGCGAGACCGAGCTGCAGCGAGCGGTGCGGCAGCGCGTTGAGGTGCAGGTCCCGCTCCGGGTCCCACTGGACGCGGGCCGGTGACTGCCTCAACTCCCGTTTCCAGGCCGCCTGGTTCTCGTGCAGGCCGGAGACGTAGTGCGACAGGCAGGAGTTCCGCAGGGCCCACTCGAAGCCGTCGCGGGCGATCTCGACGGCGAGGACCGTCTCCTGGCCCTCCTTGGTGCCCCAGCCGCAGCGGTACATCATCCACAGGAAGGACGGCTTGATCCAGGTCATCCGGTCCCGCTTCCAGGAGGCCGGAAAGCGTCCGGTATCGGCCGCGGGGCCGCCGATCTCCGGGCGGTACGCCTGGTAGACGGTGACCGTGGAATCCGTGTGGCGGGCCCGGATCCGGAACTTCGGCTCGGGTTCAACTACTTGTTCGACTGACTGATCGTTCACGAGGACAGGTTCGGTCGTCCGGCCTCCCCCGCACCACCGAATATTCGGCGCGCCTCTTGGCACCTGGCCTCCGGTGTCCAACACTGTGCCGATGACGCAGCGTGTGGAGCTCGCTACCGTGATGGACCGGCTGGCCGTGGACGAGTTGGTCACCGAGTACGCGGCGGCGGTGGACGACGGTGACTGGACGGCGTACCGAGGGCTGTTCACGCCGGACGGGCGGGCCGACTACCGTTCCGCCGGCGGCATCGAGGGCGAGGCCGGCCGGGTGGCCGGGTGGCTCTCCGAGAGCCTGGACCTGTTCGCGATGCGGCAGCATCTGATCGTCAACCGGCGGCTGCGGTTCGGGATCCTGGAGCACGACACCGGAGACACGGCCCGGGTGCGCGCCGACTACGTCAACCCCATGCGCTTCGCCGGCGACGGCAGTTCGGGTGCGCCGGACCTGGTGTGCGGCGGCCGGTACGACTTCGGGCTGCTGCGCACGCGGGAGGGCTGGCGGCTGCGCGAGGTCGTCGTGCACGAGAAGTGGCGCCGGATGCCCGAGCGCAGCCCGGCGACCCTGCCCGAGTGAGCCGCTGAGCCTCCTCGACGCCCTCTGTCGGAGATCGCTTCCGGCGCGCACACTGGAGGCAGCCCTTGGTAGGGAGACTCCGTATGAGGACGTTCGACCGCTGGCTGACCTCTCCCTGGCGGCGTTCCGTCGCCGCCGCTCTCGCAGGCGCTCTGCCCGTGTTCGCGTTCCCGGCGCCCTCGCTGTGGTGGTTCGCGTACGTCGCTCTGGTCCCCTGGATCCTCCTGGTGCGCTCGGCGCCGACCGGGCGGCGGGCGGCGTACGACGGCTGGTTCGGCGGCTTCGGGTTGATGCTGGCCGTGCACCACTGGCTGCTGCCGAGCCTCCACGTGTTCCTGTTCCTGATAGCCGGGCTGCTGAGTCTGCTGTGGGCGCCCTGGGGCTGGCTGGTCCGCCGGTTCCTCGGCGGGACGCCGTCGCCGGGGCGGGGCGTGGCCGCGCTGCTGGTGCTGCCGTCGGCGTGGCTGGCGGTGGAGCTGGTCCGCTCCTGGCAGGGCCTCGGCGGGCCCTGGGGCATGCTCGGCTCCAGCCAGTGGCAGGTGGGCCCGGCGCTGCGGCTGGCCTCGGTGGGCGGGGTGTGGCTGCTCAGCTTCCTGGTGGTGGCCGTCAACGTGGCGGTCGCCATGCTGGTGGCCGTGCGGGAGTTCCGGATACCCGCCCTCGCCTCGCTCGTCGCCACCGCCGCCGCCACCTCGGCGGCCTGGGCGTGGGCACCCCGCCCGGACATCGACGGACGCGTCCGGATCGCCGTCGTACAGCCGGGCGTCATGGACGGCGGCGACCGGCGTTTCGACCACGAGGAGCAGCTGACCCGGCAGTTGGCCGGGCAGCACGTCGACCTGATCGTCTGGGGCGAGAGCAGCGTCGGCTTCGATCTGGGCCACCGGCCCGACCTGGCGCGGCGGATCGCGGTGCTGTCCCGGCAGACCGGTGCGGACATCCTGGTCAATGTGGACGCACGCCGCTCGGACCGGCGCGGCATCTACAAGAGTTCGGTGCTCATCGGCCCGGACGGCCCGACCGGTGCCCGGTACGACAAGATGCGCCTCGTTCCCTTCGGGGAGTACGTCCCGGCCCGCTCCCTGCTCGGCTGGGCCACCTCCGTCGGCAAGGCGGCGGGCGAGGACCGTCGGCGCGGCACCGAACAGGTCGTGATGGACGTCGGGCACGGGCTGCGCATCGGCCCGATGATCTGCTTCGAGACCGCGTTCCCCGACATGAGCCGGCATCTCGCCGAGGACGGTGCGGACGTTCTGCTCGGCCAGTCCGCGACCTCGACCTTCCAGCACAGCTGGGCTCCGGAGCAGCACGCCTCGCTGGCCGCGCTGCGCGCCGCCGAGACCGGCCGCCCGATGGTGCACGCCACCCTGACCGGCGTCTCCGCCGTCTACGGCCCGAGCGGGCAGCGCCTCGGCCCGTGGCTGGGCACCGGCGCGAGCACCGCCCGCGTGTACGAGGTGCCGCTCGCGCACGGCGTCACGCCGTTCGTCCGCTTCGGCGACTGGCCGGTGCACGCCGCGCTGCTGGTGCTGGCCGCGTTGTGCGGCACCGAGGGTGTGCGGGCGCTCAGGCAGCGCCGGTCGGGTCGACAACCGCTCGTACGACCCGCTCGCACAGCTCATGGGTCGCCAGTGCGTCACGGGCGCTGAGCACCTTGCCCGCGCGCACCGCCTCCAGGAAGGCGAGGACCGCCTGCTCGATGCCGCGCTGCCGGGCCACCGGCACCCAGTCGCCGCGCCGGCGCACCGTCGGCTGTCCCTTGTGGTCGACGACCTCGGCGAGATTGAGCACCTGGCGCTTGGTGTCCTGCCCGGAGACCTCCAGGATCTCCTCGGCCGAGCCGCTGAGCCGGTTCATCACGCCGAGCGCGGTGAAGCCGTCCCCGGCGAGCTGGAGCACGACGTGGTGGAGCAGCCCGTCCTCGGTGCGGGCGCGGACGGTGACGTCGTCGACCGGGCCGGGCACCAGGAACCGCAGGGTGTCGACGACGTGGATGAAGTCGTCCAGGATCATCGAGCGCGGTTCCTCGGGCAGCCCGATCCGGTTCTTCTGCATGAGGATCAGCTCGCGCGGGTGGTCCTGGCACTGCGCGTACGCGGGGGCGTAGCGCCGGTTGAAGCCGACGAACAGCGAGACGCCGCGTTCTTCGGCGAGGGTCACCAGCCGTTCGGAGTCGGCGAGTCGGTGGGCGAGGGGCTTGTCCACGTACGTGGGCACGCCCGCTTCGAGCAGCCGGGTGACGATCTCCGGGTGGGCGACGGTGGGCGCGTGCACGAAGGCCGCGTCGAGGCCCGCCTCCAGCAGGGAGTCCAGGGACGTGTGCCGCCGGTCCCCGGGCAGGTGGAGCGAGTCCGCGACCCGGGTGAGGGTGTCGGGGGTGCGGGTCTGCAGGTGGAGGTCGACATCCGGCTGGGTGCCCAGCACCGGCAGGTACGCCTTCTGTGCGATGTCCCCGAGACCGATGCAGCCGACCTTCACGTGCGCTCCCCTACCGCTTGCCTGCGTGTGCCTCCTCGGAAGCATACGGCGGCCGCCAGTCGGCGATGCCGTCGAAGCTCCGCAGGAACAGGGCGGGACGGGCCTTCGAGAGGGCGGCGACCGCGGTGTCGCGTACGGCGACGACGGCCCGGCTCTCGGCCATGCCGAGGCGGGCGACCTTGACTGCCTGCCGGGCGATCGCGGTGGTACGCGGCAGCCGGGCGGCCGTGTATGCGGCGAGGTCGTCGGCATGGTGGGCCAGTACGACGGCGTCCTCGACGGCCTGGTTGCCGCCCTGGCCGAGGGTCGGCGGCATGGCGTGGGCCGCGTCGCCGAGCAGCGCGACCCGGCCCAGGTGGTGGGCGGGCAGGGGCTGGGCGATGTGGTGGACGTCGTGGCGCAGCACGTCCTCGGGCCGGGCGGCGGCGATGACGGCGGGGATCGGGTCGTGCCAGTTCCCGAACCGGCGCAGCAGTTCGGCCTGCTCGTCGTCGGGAGCCCGCTCCCCGGCCGGGGCCACGGCGGCCGCGTAGGCGTAGACCCGGCCGTCCTTGAGCGGGTGGGTGCCCCAGATACGGCCCCGGCCCCAGGTCTCGTGCGAGGCGAACTCGACGCCGGGCACCGGGATCAGCACCCGCCAGGTCGTGAACCCGGCGTACACCGGCCCCGGGTGGGCGGGGAACAGTGCATTCCGGACACGGGAGTTGATGCCGTCCGCGCCGACCACCAGGTCGGCCTTCAGCTCCTCACCGGCCGCAGCCACCCGGGCCGGGCGGGCCCTGTCCCCCGGGTCGGCGAGGGTCGCGGCGGCCGCCGTACGGACCGCACCGGGCGGGAGCAGTGCGGCGAGGCGGTCGACGAGGGTGGTGCGGGGCAGCAGGACCAGCGGGCCGCCGAAGCGGGCGGCGGCGGCATCGGCGCTGGAGCGGGACAGCCACCGCCCGCCCGGGGTGCGCAGACCTCCGTCGCCCTGCCAGGCGGCCAGGTCGCGGATCTCGTCGCCGATGCCGATGACGTCCAGGGCGCGCAGGGCGTTCGGGGCGAGCGAGATGGCCGCGCCCACCGGCTCCAGCGAGCCGGCCCGCTCCAGCACGGTGACCTCCCAGCCCCGCCGGTGCAGGGCCGCGGCCGCGGTGAGGCCCCCGATTCCGCCGCCGATGACGATCGCGCGGGCCGACTGTGCCATGGCTCCTCCTGAGAACTACAGCTGTAGTGTCCAGTGACTCTACTACAGCCGTAGTGAACCGGGTAGGGTCTGCTCATGTCCGTACGCACCCCGAGCGCGTCCCGCGCCGATCTCGTGGCCGACACCGCCCTCGCCCTGCTCGCCGAGCGCGGAATGCGCGGACTGACGCACCGGGCGGTGGACGAGGCGGCCGGGCTGCCGCAGGGCTCGACCTCGAACGTGGCGCGCACCCGGCAGGCGCTGCTGGAGCTCGCGGTGCGGCGGCACGCCGAGCGGGAGGCGCGGCTGCTCGCGCTGGAGGAGTTGCCGGACCCGCGGAGCGGGCTCGACGCGCTGGCCGAGGGCATGGCCCTGGCGCTGCACCGCTCCCTGACCGGGGGCCGCGAGCTGCTGATCGCCCGCTACGAACTGGCCCTGGAAGCCTCCCGCCGCCCCGAGCTGCGCGCCTACTACGACGCGACCGGCGCCGTCTTCAAGGAGCAGCTGGCAGCGCTGCTCACCGCCGTCGGCTCGACCGACCCGGCCCGGCACGTGCTGTCGGTGATCGCCTGGGCGGACGGGCTGATGTTCTCGTGCGCGGCCGGTTCGTTCAGCACCGAGGTGCCGAGCCTGGAGGAGGTCCGCAAGGGACTGCGGGAGCTGCTGGCCGGGATGCTGGGCACCTGAAAACCCCCTGGTGGCACTCCGCGTCGTGTTGCGAGGATGCGGGCATGACGACAGAACGCCAGGAGCCCGCCCAGAACGCCGGTGAACGCGCCATGCTGGAGGGCTGGTTGGACTATCACCGCCGGACGCTGGCCTGGAAGTGCGAGGGCCTGACCGACGAGCAGTTGCGGACCGCGTCCGTGCCGCCGTCCGAGCTGTCCCTGATGGGCCTCGTGCGGCACATGGCCGACGTGGAGCGGGGCTGGTTCCGCAAGGTCCTGGTGGGCGACGACCCCGGGCCGATCTACTTCACCGAGGAGGACCGGGACGGCGAGTTCCACCTCACCGCGGCGGACACCTGGGAAGAGGCGTACGGCACCTGGCAGGCGGAGATCGAGACGGCCCGGCGCAACGCGGCCGGCTTCGCGCTCGACGATCTCTCCCGGGGCAGGAGCCGGTTCACCGAGGAGCCGTTCAGCCTCCGGTGGATCTACACGCACATGATCGAGGAGTACGCCCGGCACAACGGCCACGCCGACCTCGTCCGCGAGCGGATCGACGGCGCCACCGGCGACTGAACGTCACCCTCGGCACTCCGAGACCCTCCGTACGGGGCACGAGATCACCCGTGCGGGGGGCTCAACCTCCCGTGCGCGGTGCCAATCCGGGGGCCGACCCACCAGAGTTGCCCGGGTGCATCGAACGACGACCACCGCAGCGCTCCTGGTCACCGTGGCCGTCTCGGCCCTCTCCGGCTGTGTGACGGTACACCGCCCGGCGACACCGGCGCCCCCGCCCGACACCGCGCCCTCGCAGCCGTCCGCGCCCCGGCCGGACGGCAGTGCCGAGCCGCGGGTGGTGCAGGCACCGGCGCGGGAGGCACTGGAGATGGTCGGCCCGTCCAAGCACCGGCACCCCGCCCGGCAGAGCGCCACCCCGCACCGGGCGACGGCCGCACCGCCGGTCACCCACCGCCCGTCGGCCCCGCCCGCACACCCCCGGCCGCACCCGCGCCCGGACCAGCCCCACGAGCCGCGCACCGACACCCCGGACGTGTCCCAGCCGGTCCCGAAGGCCCCGGACGTGTGCGCCCTCGGCAAGCAGTACGGCGGCTGGCGCGGGGACAGCCCCGAGGCGGCGATCTGCGAGCAGACGTACAGACGTTGACCCTGGCCGTACCGGCCCTAGGGAGTGGGCCGCTGTCGCGGTGGGCCCCACGAGTCGCCGCCCGGGGAGTCGTCCTCCCCCAGGCGCAGCTCCAGGCGGCTGATCGCCGCCCGTACGCCGTTGCCGTAGCCGTCGTCGGTCAGGGAGCCGGCGGACCGGCGGGCCCGGCGCAGATGGCTGCGGGCGGCCTCGGCGTGGCCCAGCTTGACGTAGTCGGCGGCCAGGTTGAGGTGGAGCGAGGGGAAGAAGGCGCGCACGCTCAGCGGGTCACCGGCGCCGCGGCCGTCCGCCAGTTCCTCCGCCGCCGACAGCGCCCTGAGGTCCCAGGCCAGTTCGTCGCTGGGGTCGTCCTGGGTGTCGGCCAGGTAGTGGGCCAGGGTGCAGCGGTGCAGTGGGGCGCCGTCCTCGCCGATCTCCGCCCACAGCTGGAGAAAGCGGTGCCGGGCCTCCTCGCGGTCGCCCCCGTGATGCAGCATCACGACCTGCCCGATCCGCGTCAGCACGGCATCCGGCGCCGCCTGCTCCTGTCGCTCCGCCACCACGTCCTCCGGGGCCGTCGTCGGATGTCTGGCCGGCTGTCCGGTCATCTGTCCGTCCCGACGCTAACCGGCGGGGGCGGCAATCCCGGGCAGGCAGCCCCGTGCGACACGGGGCCGCCCGCGGGGCGGCGGGTCAGCCCAGGTTCGGGACGGTCCAGTCGATCGCCTCGTGGCCCTGCGCGGCGATCGCCTCGTTGATCTGCGTGAACGGGCGGGAGCCGAAGAACTTCTTCGCGGACAGCGGCGAGGGGTGCGCGCCCTTGACCACGACGTGCCGGCTCTCGTCGATCAGCGGAAGCTTCTTCTGCGCGTAGTTGCCCCACAGCACGAAGACCGCCGGGTCGGGCCGGGAGTCGACCGCGCGGATGACCGCGTCGGTGAACTTCTCCCAGCCCTTGCCCTTGTGCGAGTTGGCCTCGCCGGCCCGGACGGTGAGCACCGCGTTGAGCAGCAGCACACCCTGCTCGGCCCACGGCATCAGATAGCCGTTGTCCGGGACGGGCAGGCCCAGCTCCTCCTTCATCTCCTTGTAGATGTTCCGGAGGGAGGGCGGGGTCTTCACCCCCGGGCGGACCGAGAAGCACAGACCGTGGCCCTGGCCCTCGCCGTGGTACGGGTCCTGGCCGAGGACGAGGACCTTGACCTTCTCGTACGGCGTCGCCGCCAGCGCGGCGAAGACCTCGTCGCGCGGCGGGTAGACGGGACCGCTCGCCCGCTCCTCCTCGACGAACTCGGTCAGCTCCTTGAAGTAGGGCTGCTGCAGCTCGTCGCCCAGAACCCCGCGCCAGGACTCGGGCAGCATGGCGATGTCGGTCACGTCAACGTCCTCACGATGTGCGGTCACTTGCCGGCTCAAGAACCTACAGGCGACCACTGACAACCGCTGCCGTGAGCCGGAATCACCAGCTGGTCTTGCGGTGCAGCTCCCACATCATCATGATCGTCGACGGGTCGAGGGCGCGCTCGCCGCCGGACATGTCGTCGGTGGCCGCCACGTACTGCCGCCCCTGCCACAGCGGGATCAGCCGGGCGTCGTCCACCAGGATCTGCTGGGCCTCCTTGAGGTCCTTGACCACCTTGGCGCGGTCGCTCTGGGCGCGCGAGCGGGGCAGCAGCACCGAGGTGATCTGCTTGGCGTCGTAGGGCGTACCGAGGGCGTTCTTCTCGCCGACGAACGGCGCGATGAAGTTGTCCGCGTCGGGGAAGTCCGGGAACCAGCCGCGGCCGAACACCGGGTACTCACCCTTCTGGTAGCCGACCACGTAGGTCTTCCACGGGCGGCTCTTGAGGGTGATCGAGAACAGGCCGGAGTCGTCCAGCTGCCGCTTGAGCTCCTGGAACATCAGGGCCGTCTCGGAGCCGTAGCGGTCGGTGGTGTACCAGAGGGTGAGCGGGACGCGCTGGGTGATGCCCGCGTTCTGGAGGGTCTTGCGGGCCTTGGAGACGCTCGGGTCGCCGAAGTCGTCGAAGAAGGCCGTGGTGTGGCCGGTGAGGCCCTTGGGGACCATGGAGTACAGCGGGTCCACGGTGTCCTTGTAGACCTTGTGCGCGATGGCGCCCCGGTCGACGACCTGGGCGACGGCCTTGCGGACGGCGGGCTGCTTGGCCCACGGGTCCTTGGGGTTGAACACCAGGTAGCTGATGTCCATGCCGGCGCCGTCGACCAGCTGGAGGTCGGTGGTGCCGTGCCGCTGCAGCGAGATGATGTCGTCGGCGGCCAGACCGCGGTAGGTGACGTCGATCTGCTTGTCGTGCAGGGCCTTGACCATGGTGGCCGAGTCCTGGAAGTAGCGGATGGTCACCGCGTCGTTCTGCCGCTTGGCGAAGCCGTCGTAGTGGTCGTTGCGGACCAGGACGGCCTGCTTGCCCTCCTCGTAGGACTGCAGCTCGTACGGCCCGGAGCCGAAGACCTTGCTGTCCTTGCGCAGGGAGTTCGCGGGGTATTCGTCGGGGTCGACGATCGACATGGCCGGGGTGGCCAGCACGAACGGGAAGGTGGCGTCGGACTGGTTGAGGTGGAAGACCACCTCGCGGTCACCGACCGTGTCCACGCTGTCCAGGCTGCCGAGGAGTCCGGCGGGGCCTGCGGGGGCGTTGATGGTGCGGATGCGGTCGATCGAGTGCTGGACCGCCTGGGCGTTCAGCGCGTCGCCGTCGGCGAACTTCATGCCCTCACGCAGCTTGCAGCGGTAGGTCCGGCTGCTGGAGTCGGTGAAGGAGCAGCTCTCGGCGGCGTCGGGCTGCGGCGTCGTGGCGCCGTTCGGGTAGGCGAGAAGCGTCTGGAAGATGTTCCGATACAGCTCCCAGGAGCCGTCCCAGGCACCGGCCGGGTCGAGCGTGCTGGGGGCGCTGGTGGTGCCCACGACGATGGGGCCCTTGCTGTCGGCATCGCCGTCGGACAAGAGACTGCAGCCGGCCACCAGGGATATGGACGCGATCGCCGCGACTCTCCGCAGGAATCGGTTCCGGTTGAACACGCGCACGCTCCTCGATCTGCCATACCAAGGGTCGGCAGACCATACCGCAGCGTCCGGGTGTGTGAACCACCCCAGGGGCGGTCGTTCTTGATCGATTGTGCTATGACGACGTTGTCATTGCACTGTGCGGACCGTGTGACGCGTTTCGGGCGCCGTTCCGCTGGGAAACGGCGCCCGAACGAGACGACCGGACAGAGCAGGTCAGGCGCCCACCCCGGCGTTGAGGAAGATGCCGCCGTCCACGACGAGCGTCTGGCCGGTGACCCAGTCGGACTGGGCGGAGGTCAGGAACGCGGCCGCCCCGCCGATGTCGGCGGGCACGCCGAGCCGGGCGAGCGGGTAGGCGGCGGCCGCCTCCGCCTCCCGGCCCTCGTACAGGGCCTGGGCGAACTTGGTCTTCACGACGGCCGGGGCGATCGCGTTGACCCGCACCTGCGGCGCGAACTCGTGCGCCAGCTGCTGGGTCAGGTTGATCATCGCGGCCTTGCTGACGCCGTAGGCGCCGATGAACGGCGAGGGCGCGAGGCCCGCGATCGAGGCGATGTTGACGATCGCGCCGCCGTTGTCCTTCTGCCAGGCGTGCCAGGTCTTCTGGGCGAAGCCGAGCGCCGAGATCACGTTGGTCTCGAACACCTTGCGGGCCACGTCCAGGTCGAGGTCGGCGATGGGTCCGAAGACCGGGTTGGTGCCCGCGTTGTTGACCAGGAAGTCGACGCGGCCGAAGGCCTCCATGGTCCGCTCGACGGCCTCGGCCTGATGGGCGAGGTCGTGGGCCTTGCCGGCGACGGCGATGACCCGCTCGGCGCCGAGCTGCTCGACGGCCTCCTTCAGGGCGTCCTCGTTGCGGCCGGTGATGCAGACGCGGTCACCGCGGGCGACCAGCGCCTCGGCGACGCCGTAGCCGATGCCGCGGCTCGCGCCGGTGATCAGCGCGACCTTGCCGGAAAGCTCCGGGAGTTCAGTCATGTCCGTGTACCCCTGTGTCCCGAGTTCCCTAGTTGAGCGGTCCGCCGGCCACGTACAGGACCTGGCCGGAGACGAAGCCGGCAGCCTCGCCGGTGAAGAAGGCGATGGCGTTGGCGATGTCCTCGGGCTCGCCGACGCGCTGCACCGGGATCTGGGTGGCGGCGGCCTTCTTGAAGTCGTCGAAGCCCATGCCGACGCGGTCGGCGGTGGCCTTGGTCATCTCGGTGGCGATGAAGCCGGGGGCGACGGCGTTGGCGGTGATGCCGAACTTGCCGAGCTCGATGGCGAGGGTCTTGGTGAAGCCCTGCAGGCCGGCCTTGGCGGCCGAGTAGTTCGCCTGGCCGCGGTTGCCGAGCGCCGAGGAGGAGGACAGGTTGACGACCCGGCCGAAGCCCGCGTCGACCATGTGCTTCTGGACGGCCTTGGTCATCAGGAACGAGCCGCGCAGGTGGACGTTCAGGACGGTGTCCCAGTCCGAGACGCTCATCTTGAACAGCAGGTTGTCGCGCAGCACGCCCGCGTTGTTGACCAGGATCGTCGGCGCGCCCAGCTCCGCCGCGACCCGTGCGACGGCCGCCTCGACCTGCGCCTCGTCGGAGACGTCCGCGCCGACCGCGATGGCCTTGCCGCCGGCCGCGGTGATCTTCTCCACGGTGTCCTTGCAGGCGGCCTCGTCCAGGTCGATCACGGCGACCGCGCGACCCTCGGCGGCCAGTCGTACTGCGGTGGCGGCGCCGATGCCGCGCGCCGCGCCGGTGACGATCGCGACCCGCTGTTCAGTGGTGGACATTCCTGCTTCTCCTCGCCCTTGAGAGAACCTGTCTGGCTCTTGAGAGAGCCCGTGTGGTGCGGTGAGCGACCGCTTAGTACCTTCAGCACCCGTGACGCTAGAAGTCCTGGCACCCCGTGTCAACGGGACACCGGGTGGTGTGATCCATTACCTCACCAGGAGGTCCAGCAGACGCTCGGTCTCGGCCACCGGGTCGGTGGTCAGTCCGGTGTGCACGGGTCCGGGCCGGACGATGGTGGAGCGGGGCGCGATCAGCCAGCGGTAACGGCGTCCCGCGTCGTCGCCGGCCGCCTGTCCGGCCTCCTCGCCCCCCGCGCAGTGACGTTCGATCGCGGCGAGCGCGGCCCGCACCCCGGCCACGTCGGCATCGGGGTCGAGGGCGAGCAGCCGGGCCTCGTCCAGGTGGATGCGGGCGCCGACGTAGGCCTGGGCGCGGCAGTAGACGACCACGCCCGCGTTGATGCACTCGCCGCGCTCGACGCGGGGGACGACCCGCAGCAGGGCGTACTCGAACACGTCCCGGTCGCCGCCCTGGCCCGCCCGGGTGATGTGGCGCTCGACCACATGGCCGGCCATGTGGATACGGGTCTCGCTCACTTGCCCTCCTCGATACCGGTGATGCGCTCGGCGACGACGGCCGCCCGGGCGAGCAGGGGCCGCGCGTAGGCCCGCCGCAGGTCGTCCGGGGTGTCGAAGCCGGGCTCGTCGGCCAGCCAGGCGTCGGGGATCTCGGCGGTGACCTCGGCCAGGAGGTCCTCGGTGACCTTGGGAGCCAGCTCCGCCGCGGCGGCGGTCACGTCCGGGGCGAACCGGGCGAGAGCGTGGTCGGAGGCGTCGTAGGGGCGGGCCGCCGAGGCCTCGACCGAGGGCCAGTTGTGGTGCCAGATCATCGTGGCGCCGTGGTCGATGAGCCACAGCTCGCCGCG
Source organism: Streptomyces sp. NPDC101165 (assembly GCF_044768135.1). Classification (NCBI taxonomy): domain Bacteria; kingdom Bacillati; phylum Actinomycetota; class Actinomycetes; order Kitasatosporales; family Streptomycetaceae; genus Streptomyces; species Streptomyces sp. NPDC101165. The sequence continues at coordinate 343,302 of NZ_JBIWPG010000010.1, forward strand.
GTGCACGAGGAGGTTCGGGTTGCGCCAGGAGCGGTCCACGTTGTTGATCAGCGCGTCGAACCAGACGATCCGCCCGGCCTCCTCGGGGCTCACCGGGAAGGCGAGCGGGTCGTAGCCGAGGGCGCCGGAGAGGAAGTCCATGCCGAGGTTGGTGCCGCCGCTGGACCGGAGCAGCTCCTGCACCTGCTGCTCGGGCTCGCCGAGCCCCAGGACGGAGTCCAGCTCGATGGTGACGAGGCGGGGCATCCGGAAACCGAGCCGGCGGGCGAGTTCGCCGCAGACGACCTCGGCGACCAGTGTCTTGCGGCCCTGTCCGGCGCCGGTGAACTTCATGACGTACGTCCCGAAGTCGTCGGCCTCGACGAGCCCCGGCAAGGAGCCGCCCTCACGCAGCGGCGTGATGTAGCGGGTCACGGTGACTTCCTTGAGCATCGCCCCAGGTTACTGTCGCGGGAGCGGCGCCCCACCCGACAGCTTGTCGACAGGCGTGGCTTACGGCCGTCTCATCCCCGGTGGGCAAGGATCTGGGTGCCCGTCTGAACAGGTGGTGCCCGAGGACCGTACCCCTGGACGGATCACGAGAAGCTCCGCGGAAGGGAACGTCCACATGACCAGCGCATCGCCCAAGCCCGAAGCGGGACCGGCCCGTCGTACCGTCATGGCGGCGGCCGGAGCGGCCGGGCTCGCCGCCGCGCTGACCGCCTGCGGTTCGGACAACTCGTCGGACACCGTCAACACCGGGTCCGGTTCGTCCGGCACGAGCGGGGCCACCGGATCCACGGGATCCACCGGGGCCTCGCAGGACAGCGGTTCCTCGGCCTCGGGCGGTTCGGCCGGCGGCACGGCCCTCGCCAAGACCACGGACATCCCGGAGGGCGGCGGCAAGATCTTCAAGGACCAGGGCGTGGTGGTCACCCAGCCCGCGGCGGGCACCTACAAGGCGTTCTCCTCGAAGTGCACCCACCAGGGCTGCGCGGTGGGCAGTGTGGCCGACGGCGTGATCGTCTGCCCGTGCCACAACAGCCACTTCTCCGCCGAGGACGGCAGCGTGAAGCAGGGTCCCGCGACCCAGCCGCTGGCCGCCGCGAAGATCACCGTCTCCGGCGACGAGATCAAGCTGGCCTGAGTCGCTTCACGGCCGCCGGCGCGGCCGCTCGAGGCAGCCGAGCACCTCGTCCGTGGACGTGATCGTGGCGACCAGGGCGAGGGTGTTGCGGATCATCGCGGGGGTGTAGTCGGCGGGCACACCCGCGATGGCGTCGGCCGGGACGACGGCGGTGTAGCCGCGGTTGACCGCGTCGAACACCGCGTTGGGCACGGCCACGTTGGCCGAGACGCCGGTGACGACCAGGGTGCGGCAGCCGAGGTTGCGCAGCAGCGCGTCGACCTCGGTGCCCTGGATCGGGGACAGGCCGTGCAGCCGTCGTACGACGAAGTCCTCCTCGGTGACCTCGATCGGGGGCGCGACCCGCACCGCGGTGGTGCCGGTCAGCTGCTGGACGGGAAGCCGTTCGGCGGCGCGGAAGAGGCGGGCGTTGCGGTTCGCGCCACGGCCGTCCGGGCGGCGCTCGGCGAGGGCATGGATCACCTGCACCCCGGTCTCGTGCGCGGCGACGACCAGCCGGGCCACGTTGCGCAGGGCACCGGAGGAGCGGGCCTCGCGGGCGAGTTCGGGCAGCGCGGCGTCCGGGCCGACCACCCCCTGCTGGCACTCCACGGTCAGCAGGACCGTGCTCGCGGGATCGAGCAGTTCGCCGAGCTCTTCGTACGACGGCATGGCGCCTCCGTTCGCCGAGGTGCGGAGCCGCGAGAGTAACCACAACGAGGCAACAGCGGAAGTCGACCCATTCCCTTTTCTGACGTGATGTCAGAGGATCAACAGCACTCGGAAGTCCTCTGGCACGACGTGGGAGAAGAGGGGGCCGTATGACCGTCACTCAGCAGCGCCGGGGCCGGAAGATCATGATGACGCCCGGTGAGCTGGACGAGTTCCTGACCAGCCAGCGCACCTGCCGGGTCGCCACGGTCTCGGCGGACGGCGCGCCGCACGTCAGCGCGCTCTGGTTCGCCTGGGACGGCAGCTCGCTGTGGCTGTACTCGGTGGTGCGCAGCCGGCGCTGGACCCAGCTGTGCCGCGACCCGCGGGTGGCGGTCGTGGTCGACTCGGGCGAGGAGTACGACCAGTTGCGCGGGGTCGAGCTGTCCGGGCGGGTGGAGTTCGTCGGCGAGGTGCCGCGGACGGGCGAGCTGCGCGCCGAACTCGACACGGCGGAGACGCTGTTCGCCCGCAAGAACTTCGGCCTGGACGAGATGCCGCACGACGGCCGGCACGCCTGGGCGCGGCTGACCCCGGAGAAGATCGTGTCCTGGGACTTCCGGAAGCTCGGGGCGTAGCGCTCAGCCGGATCGTCGGGCCGACGTACGCAGGGCCTCGACCGCCGCCCGGATCGACGGGCGGCGGTCGGCGTCCGCACGCCAGACGACGTACACATGCCTGCGTACGCGCTGCGTGAGCGGGACCATGACGATGCCCGGCGGCACCGGGTGGCGGCCCAGCAGCGGTGCGATGCACACACCCAACCCGGCGGCGACCAGGCCGAGTTGGGTGTGGGTCTCGCCGGCCCGGTGGCCGACGATCGGCTCGATGCCCTTCGAGCGCAGCGTGAACATCAGCCACTCGTGGCAGAACTCGCCCTCGCCCCAGGTGATCCACTCGTCCTCCGCGAACTCGGCGAGGTCCACCTCGTCCCGGCCTGCGAGCCGGTGCCCGACGGGCAGGGCGACGTCGGCCGCGTCGTCCAGCAGCGGAGCCTTGACGAGGCCGTCCGGCACGGGCATCGGCTTGTTGTACCAGTCGAGGACGACCGCGAGATCGAGGTCGCCGCGCACGACGCCGGCGATGCCCTGCTCCGGCTCCAGTTCGCTGGAGCGCACCCGGAGCCCCGGATGCTGGGCGCGCAGGGCACCGAGCGCGGTCGGGAAGAGGCCGCGGGCGGCGGTCGGGAACGCCGAGAGGCGCAGTTCGCCGACGACCTGGCCGCGGTGCGCCTCCAGGTCGGACTGGGCCAGCTCGACCTGCGAGAGGATGCGGGCCGCGTGCTCGGACAGCAGCCGCCCCGCGTCCGTGAGCCGCACGCCCCGCCCGTTCTTGGCCAGCAGTTGCTGGCCGACCTCCCGCTCCAGCTTGCCCAGCTGCTGCGAGACGGCGGAGGTGGTGACGTGCAGCGCCTCGGCGGCGGCGCTGACCGAGCCGTGCCGGGCGAGGGCGTCCAGGGTACGCAGGCGCTCCAGATTCAACATGTAAGCAATCCTAAGAGATACTGAGTGGGAAATCTCGATTGTGCTACGAGGTTGCCTCCAGCATCGTTGATGCCATGAGCACGGTCGCCGCACCCCGAACCCAGTCCCCCGCCCCTGCCCGCTCCCGCCCCCACCCCCGCCTCGACTGGCGGCTGCGCTTCGGCGCCCTCTCCCTGATCTGGGGCTTCAGCTTCCTGTTGATCAAGGTGGGCACGGAGGGCTACGCGCCCTTCCAGGTCACTCTGGGCCGGCTGGTCTTCGGTACGGCGGTGCTGGCGGCGACGATGGCCGTGAAGCGGGAGCGGCTGCCGCGGGGGGCGCGGGTCTGGGGGCACATGACGGTCGCCGCGTTCTTCCTGAACGCGCTGCCGTTCTCCCTCTTCGCCTACTCGGAGCTGACGATCCCCTCCACGCTGGCGGGCATCTGCAACGCCACCTCGCCGCTGTGGGGCATGGCACTGTCCCTCGTCGCGCTCTCGGAGGACCGGCCCACACGGGTTCGTTTCGCCGGCCTCGGCCTGGGCTTCCTCGGGGTGCTGACGGTGCTCGGTGCGTGGCAGGGGTTCCACGGGCTTGATGCCACGGGTACCGCGATGGCTCTGTCGGCTTCGCTGAGCTATCCGATCGGGTGGATCTATGTACGGCGGACGCTGGCGGGGACGGGGAACTCGCATCTGGCGATGACGGGAGCGCAGTTGCTGTTGGCGACCGTCCAACTGGCCGTTGTGACGCCTCTGTTCACCAGTCTTCCGGCGCACTTCTCGTTCGTCCCGCTGCTGGCGATCGCGGCGCTGGGGGCGTTGGGGACCGGGCTGGCGGTTCTCATTCAGTACGGGTTGGTCGCGGAAGTCGGGCCCACCACGGCACAGATGGTCACGTACTTCATCCCGGTCATCGCCACCGCTGCCGGGGTGGCGATTCTCGGGGAGTCGCTTCGCTGGACCACGCCGGTGGGGGCAGTGATCGTTCTTGCGGGGGCTGCGCTCACTCAGGTGAAGCGAAAGGCCTGAGGGGGCGAAGCGCTTGCACGGGTGAAGCGAAAGGTCTCAGGGGGCGAGGCGCTTACGCGGGTGCGGGTGCGTCGTGGCTTGTCACGCCCGCGCCGCGGAGCCGCATATCGACACGGCCCCGCGCCCCCGGGGTGTTCGGCCTTCGCTACACATACGTCCTGGCAGGTGCCGGGCCCACCGCCGCCGCTACCGCATCCGCCAGCTCACCGGTCTCCTCCGTCGTCAGCGTCGAGATCGTGATGCGGATCCCCGGTGGGGCGTTCAGGCGGAAGCGGGCGCCCGGGGAGACCGCCCAGCCCGCGTGCAGCAGGCGGGCCACCACGCCCGTCTCGTCGGGGACCGGGACCCAGACGTTCATGCCGCTGCGGCCGTGCGCCGGCACGCCGCGTTCGGTCAGGGCCCCGATCAGAGTGTCCCGGCGGCGGCCGTACGAGGCCGCCACCTCGCGCGGGTCCACCGCGCCGTCGTTCCACAGCCTCACGACGGCCCGTTGGACGAGCAGGCTCACCCACCCGGCGCCCAGCCGCTGCCGCCCCCGCACCCGGTCGACGGTGACCGCGTCCCCGGTGAACACGGCCAGACGCAGATCAGGGCCCCAAGCCTTGGCGACGGAGCGGACGAGGACCCAGTGGCGGGTGACCCCGGCGAGCGGGGACAGCGGCACATCGACGATGCCGTGACCGTGGTCGTCCTCGATCAGCAGGGTCTCGGGGTGCTCGCGGAGCACCGACCGAAGGGCACGCGCGCGCGTGGCGGTCAGTGCCGCGCCGGTCGGGTTCTGCGCCCGGTCCGTGACGATCAGGGCGCGGGCCCCGGACTCCAGCGCCCGCCTGACGTTCTCGGGGCGTGGCCCTTCGTCGTCCACGCCGACGGACATCGTGCGCAACCCGAGCGCCGGAACCAGATCCAGCACCCTCCCCCACCCGGGGTCCTCCACCGCCACCTCGTCGCCCGGCTTGAGGTGCGCCGTGAGGACCCGTTCGACGGCGTCCAGGGATCCGGAGGCCACACCGATGGGGCCGTCTGGCACTCCGTCGGCGTCCAGGGCGGCGCGGGCGAGACGCGCCAGCTCCGGCTCCACCGAGTCGTGCCCGTACAGCACGGGTTCGCGGTCGCCCTGCGCGGCGGCTGCCGCGAACGCATCGGCGAGGTGGGGCAGCAGCGCGGGGTCCGGGTTGCCGTCGGCCACGTCCCGCACGCCCTCCGGTACGGCCACCCGGATCTGCTCGCGGCCCGTCGTCGCCGGCTTCTGCCGGACCCTGCTGCCCCGACGGCCGGCGGTCTCGATCACCCCGCGCTCGCGCAGGGTGCGATAGGCGGCCGCGACCGTGTTCGGGTTCACCCCGAGCCGGGTCGCCAACTCCCGCATGGGAGGCAGTGGTTGGCCCGGTTCCAGCTCACCGGTGCCGACCGCGCGCTCGACACTGGCCGCAATCTCTGCTGCGCCGTGCCCCTGAATCGGATACTCTCCTAGCACAAAACCAATTATGCACTAGTGCAATGGAGAACGCCATGCAGGGGACCCAGGAGACTCCGCCGAAGCCCGTCGCGTACACCGCGACCGACCGCACCGTGCCGACGCGATCCGCGCAGAAGGCGTCGTACGACAAGGACGTGGTGCACGCGATACTCGACGAGGGCTACGTCTGCCACCTCGGCTTCGTCCGCGACGGTGCCCCGGTGGTGCTGCCGACGCTGTACGGCCGGGTCGGCGAGCGGCTCTACGTGCACGGGTCCACCGGTTCGCGTCCGCTGCGCATGACCGGTGAGGCGGACCCCGGCCTCGCGGTGTGCCTGACGGTGACCCACGTCGACGGGCTGGTGCTGGCCCGCTCCGCGTTCCACCACTCGATCAACTACCGCTCCGTGGTGGTGCACGGCATCGCGCACGAGGTCACCGACCCCGAGGAGCGGCGACTGGCCCTGGACGCGCTGGTGGACCAGGTCGTGCCGGGCCGGGCCGCCGACTCCCGGCCCGCGAACAAGAAGGAGCTCGCCGCCACCGCGGTCATCCGCCTCGACCTGGACGAGGTGTCCGCCAAGATCCGCACCGGCGGCGCGAACGACGAGCCCGAGGACCTCGAACTGCCGCACTGGGCCGGGGTCGTCCCGCTCCGCAAGGGCTACGACACGCCCGTCGACAACACCGACCTGACGCCCGGCATCGACGTCCCGGAGTACATCGCCGCGCTCTGACGCGGGGGCCACACCGCGACCGTCTCACGGCGGTCGTGGGCCTCGGCGAACATCAGGCCGACGACCGCTCGGAGCATCAGCGGGGTGCCGGTCACCGAGGCAGGGCACGCGGACGCAGGGCACGCGGACGCAGGGCACGCGGACGCAGGGCACGCGGACGCAGGGCACGCGGACGCAGGGCACGCGGACGCAGGGCACGCGGACTTCGTCTGCGGGCAAGCACCGGCCCGCCCGGCACCCCATGCCGGGCGCCTTCCTCCCGGAGACCCGCCTCAGGCGGCCGTGGACGGACGGACGAGTGCGTTCAGCGGCATGATCAGCACCCTAGGCAGTCGCACCCGGGGTGGACAGCTCCCGTTCCGCGCCGCCCTGGGCCACCGGCTCGCCGGAGCCCTTGGCCGGTGTCGAGGACTGGGCGATGAACGCGCCGAGGAGGACGACGGCACCGCCCACGATCTGCGGCGCCGACAGGTGCTCGCCGAGCAGCACCCAGGCCAGGACGGTCGCGACGACCGCCTCCAGGCAGGCGACGACACCCGCCACCTGAGGGGACAGCCGTCGCACGGACAGCACGCCGGTGATGTAGGCCACGACCGTGGCGACCAGGACGATCCAGCCGAGCAGGGCGAAGGCCGGGACGGCGGTGCCGTTCATGTCCGCGGAGCCGACCAGCACCGACCAGTCCATGCTCCAGGGGCGGGCCACGACGGTCAGGACGGCGGCCCCCACGAGCAGGCCGTAGGCGATGACGCCGAGCGGGTCCGGCGCCTGGTCGCCGGCCTCGCTGCCCTGGTCGGACAGGACGAAGTAGCCGACCTGGCAGCAGGCGGCGCCGAGCGCGAGCAGCAGGCCGAGCGCGTCGAAGCTCAGCCCCGACCACACCTCCACCACGCAGGCGAGACCGCCGGCCGCGAGCACCACGCCGAGGGCGGCGGCACGCGAGACGGGCCGCCGCTGCACGAACCGCACCCAGCCGAGCACCAGCGCGGGAGCCAGGTACTCGACGAGCAGTGCCACGCCCACCGGGATACGGGAGAGCGCGGCGAAGTAGCAGGCCTGGACACCGGCGACAGCGAGCAGTCCGAACCCGGCGAGCAGCGTGGGGCGGCGGCGCACCAGGGCGCGGTGCCGCACGGCGAGCGGCAGCATCACCAGGGCGGCTCCGGCCACCCGTAGCCACACCACGTGGAGCGGGTCGAGACCCGCCTCTATCAGCGGTTTGGCCGCCACTCCGGACCCGCCGAAGGCCAGCGCGGAAGCGAGGGCGAGACCGAGCCCGACACCCTTGCCGCGGCTGCCCTGACTGCTCTCAGACGTATGCACCGGCACATGATGACAGGCACTGACATGAGCGTCATCCCCGTTGACACCTGTCTCAGGAGGTGGACTTCTCGGGGGCCGGCCGGGGTGCCGGCGCGCCGGTTCAGCAGGCCGCCCCGCCCTCGCCGGGGTACTCCCCCGGGCGGGCCTCGATCCGGGCCCGCAGGTCGCCTGCGGGGATGCCCGCGCGCTCCAGGACCGCGACGGCCCGGGACTCCGGGTCCACCACCAGTGCGGCCAGCAGATCGGTGCCGCCCGCGCGGGCCTCGCCGCGCTGCCGGGCGCGCCGACGGGCCTCCTCCATGGTGGCGGCCGCGACGGGCGACCAGCCCCCGGCCTCCTTGGGTTCACCGCCGTACCGGGCGGGGTCCGGTACGACCGCGATCGCGCCGGAGTCCTCCACGCCGCTCTGCCAGCGCAGCCCGTAGCCGATGCTGCGCTGTACGAGATAGCCGAGCAGCCGGGCGAGCTGCGGGGCGTCGCCGACGGCGGCGCGGACCTCGGGGTCGGACTCGAGAAGGGAGTGGAGCAGATGGGCGGTGTCGATCTGCCGGTCCCCGTCCCGCAGGGCCCTACGACGGGCACCGGCGACCACCGCCGCCAGCTCGGCGCTGAGCCCGGCGTCGTCGTCCGTGGGCAGGCCGCCCTGGTCATGGGCGGGCTGACGGGCTATACGGTGTTGCACACCCTCTACCCCATCAGCCCCAGCGGGCCGCGTCATCCGCGAGGGGAACCATTTTCGCGTGCCGCACAGAGTGGACATCACCGGCCGGAATCTCATCCTTACGGAGGAGATCAGGCCACTCTCGGCCACTGACCCGGCCAAGGGGCGCGCGCCGCCTTGCCCCGCGCCCCGAACGCAACCACCGCAAACAGTACGTGTACCGGGTGCGCATGCCCCGGAGAACTCAATTCCTGACGGTTCATCAGTATTGAATGTTCGAGGCCCTGAGGCTACGTTCCGCGACACCGAAGCCCGAAACGAAGGGGTGGTCGCATGGCCGAAGTCAGCGCCGAGGCACGCATCCAGGCACCGGCCGAGAAGGTGTGGACCCAGCTCACCGACTGGTCGGCGTACGGCGAGTGGAACGCGACCCACACCAGCTTCCCGAAGGGCGGTCCCGAGACCCTGGCGGTGGGCGGGACGTTCCAGGAGAACATGAAGCTGATGGGCTTCCCGGCGGAGGTCGACTGGACCATCGAGGAGCTGGAGCCGGCGCGGGTGTTCGCCATCCGCGGCAAGGGCCCGATGGCCGTGACCGTGGCCACCCGCTACACGCTCACCCCCGACGGCGACGCCACGACGGTCCGTATCGACGGCGAGTTCACCGGCGCCGCGGTGTCGCTGATGGCGGGCAAGCTCAAGGACTCGGCGACGGCCGCCCTGAACGAGTCGCTGCGCAAGCTGGGCGGACTGGTGGCCTGAGCCCGGGCACAGACACAGAAGCGGACACAGAGACGGACACGGGAAGGCGCCCCGCGGAGTCTCCACGGGGCGCCTTCCGTCGCCGTGCTCCTCAGTCCTCGTCGGCGAGGATGAGGTACAGCTTCTTGCGGGCGTCGTTGATGACGGCCAGCGCCTTCTCGCGCTGTTCCTTGGTGCCGGTGTTCCAGACCTGTCCGAAGGCCTGCATCAGACCGAAGCCGGCCTGCCGGATCTCACCGAGGGCCTCGAAGTCGACCCCGCGCGAGGCCTCCTCCCAGGGGGCCTCCGGACCTTCCTCGGCGGCGCTGCGGCCGCTCTCGGTCAGGGCGAACAGCTTCTTGCCGCCCTCGCTCTCGCTGGCGATCAGACCCTCGTCCTCCAGCAGCTGGAGGGTGGGGTAGACCGAGCCGGGGCTGGGCTTCCACGCACCGCCGCTGCGCTCGGCGATCTCCTGGATCATCTCGTAGCCGTGCATGGGCCGGTCCTTGAGCAGGGCCAGGATCGAGGCGCGCACGTCACCGCGCCGCGCCCTTCCCCTCGGACCGCCCCGTCCTCGCGGCCCCCAGGGTCCCGGTCCGAAGCCGGGCCCGAACCCGGGACCACCCGGACCGAAGGGCCCGAAGGCACCCCGGCGCGCCTCGAATCCACCGAACCCGCCCCGGCCGTGCCGGCCCGGGCCGTCCTGACGATGTCCACGCTCGAATCCGTGGGTACGCATCGCGATCACTCCATTCCATCGTTGATCAGTCACGTATCGATCGCGTCCCTTACGCGATGTCTCGACGATATATCGGTAACGACGGCGTGGCAAGCCCCTTCTCGGGGCACGTGCGTCAGGCTGCCGGGAGGGCCGAGCCGGGCTACCCGTTCCCGCCGCAGGCGTGGGGGTGCGGGGCGGGTCCGGTGGGGCTCAGGCGTCCGTCCCTGCCGCCCGCAGTGGACAGCCCGTGTCGACGCGGGACGTGAGATCGGCTCGCAGGGCCGTGAGTTCGGACATACGGGTGTCGATGATGCGGATCTTGTCGGCGAGGAGCGCCGACAGCGCTTCGGCGCTGTCCGGGGCGTCGCGCAGGTCCGCGCCGTGCCGGGCGATCTCCGCGAGCGTGAAGCCGAGGGTCTGTGCGGTGCGGACGTAGTGCAGCCAGGTCACCGTCTCGGGCGGGAAGTCGCGGTAGCCGTTGGACAGGCGGCGGCCCTCGATCAGCCCGATCCGCTCGTAGAACCGAACGGTGTCCTTGGACAGGCCCGCCTGCGCGGCCAGTTCTCCGATGCGCATGGCTCCCCCGCCGCTCCCTGGACTTGACCTTGGAGCGTACTCCGCTGTTTAGCGTGAGCGGCGTCAGAGACGGACCTGCCCGAGGAGTTCTCCGTGAGCTTTGTCCCCGTCCCGCACCGCCCCGCCTATCTCCGCCTCGTACGGGCCAGCGGCTGGTACGACCTGCTCGTCACCGCCGGCTTCGCGACGCCGTGGACGTACGCGCTGGTGCACGACCTGCTGGCGGAGGCGGGTGACGCGGCCGGGCTGGGTGCCTTCCCGGCGCTCGACCCGATGCAGATGCTGTACGCCAACCTGATGGGCTCGGTCGTGGTCGTCTGGTCCGTCCTGCGGGTCGTACGACCGCTGCCGCTGCACGGGCTGCTGGACGGAGTCGCGCGCACGCTCTTCGCCCTCTGGCAGGCGTACGCACTGGGGCACGGCGGTCCCTCGGTGCTGTGGCCGTTCCTGGTCGTGGAGGTGGCGTTCGGCGTCGCCCAGCTCGCCCCGTGGGTCACGGCCGGCCGTGCCGTCGGCGCGAAATCGGTCCAGGGCTCGTGAATTGGCCTTGGTCCCGCCGCTTCCCGGGCCCCTAGCGTCGGAGCCATGCGCATCCGAATCGTCGACGCCTTCACCGACCGCCCCTTCGCCGGCAACCCGGCCGGAGTCCTGATCCTGGACGACGCCTTCCCGGACGACGACTGGCTCCAGAAGGTCGCTCTGGAGGTCAACCACGCCGAGACGGCGTTCGCACACCGGCTGCCCGAGGGCGGCCCCGCGGACTGGGCGCTGCGGTGGTTCACGCCCGCCACCGAGGTCGCGATGTGCGGGCACGCCACCCTCGCCACCGCCCACGTCCTGTACACCAGCGGCGCTCATGAGGGACCGGTGCGGTTCGCCACCCGCAGCGGGGTGCTCATCGCCACGCCCGGTGCGGACGGCTCGATCACCCTGGACTTCCCGACCGCCCCGCTCACCCCGGTCGAGATCCCGGCCGGGGTCGGCAAGGCGCTGGGCGCCGAACCGGTCGTCGCCTTCGACACCGGCCCGAACGTCGGCGATCTGCTGGTGGAGCTGGCCGACGAGCAGACGGTCCGCGGGCTCGCCCCCGACCACAAGGCCCTCGGCGCCCACTCCTCGCGCGGCATCATCGCCACCGCCCGCGCCGACGACCCGTCCCTCGGCTACGACTTCGTCTCCCGATGCTTCTTCCCGAACGTCGGCATCGACGAGGACCCGGTCACCGGCAGCGCCCACACCGCGCTCGCCCCGCACTGGTCCGCCCGTCTGGGCCGGGACGACCTCACCGGCCTGCAGGCCTCCCGCCGCACCGGTCTGGTCCGCACCGGACTGCGCGGCGACCGCACCCTGCTCACCGGCGGCGCGGTCACGGTGATCGAGGGCGAGCTGCTCGGGTCCTAGGCCGTGGGCAGCCAGCCCACCTTGCCGGCGAGCAGGGCGTAGCCGACGAAGGCGCCGATGTCGAGCAGGGAGTGTGCGACGACCAGCGGGCCGACCCGGCCCCAGCGGCGGTAGAGCCAGACGAAGACCACGCCCATGACCATGTTGCCGATGAAGCCGCCGATGCCCTGGTAGAGGTGGTACGAGCCGCGCAGGACCGCGCTGGCCACCAGTGCGGTCCCCGGGGTCCAGCCCAACTGCCCCAGCCTGCGCAGCAGATAGCCGACGACGATGACCTCTTCGAGGATCGCGTTCTGCAGTGCGGACAGGATCAGCACCGGGTACTTCCACCACACGTCGGGCAGCGCCTCGGGCACGACGGTGAGGTTGAAACCGAGACCGCGGGCGGCCAGGTAGAAGGCGATGCCGGTGCTTCCGATCACGGCCGCGACGCCCGCGCCCCGGCCGAGGTCGGGCCAGGGGCGGGTGCGGTCGAAGCCCAGCGTGCGCATGCTCTCGCCCTCGCGCAGCAGCAGGTGGGCGACCAGGGCCACGGGGACCAGCGCGCTGGCGATGCCGAAGAGCTGCCAGGCGAGGTCGAGCCAGGGGCGGCCGGGCGCGGCAGAGGCGTTGAGGGTGGCCGCCTGCTCCTTGAGGCCGCCCGGTTTGGTGACCGACCCGACGAAGCTGATCAGCGCGGACACCCCGCTCGCGCCCAGCGAGAGCCCCAGGACGAGCAGCGTCTCGTCGCGGAGGATCCGCCGCGAGAACCGCTCCCGCGGGTACGCCTCGGCCACCGGGTCAGCCTCCACGTGCACTCCTGCCTTCGGTCCGGTCGTGCGAGGTCACAGCATGCCGGATCGGCCTGTGGAGTGCGTGCCCGGGCAGGGCTTTCCCGGTGGCCCGACGGCCCTCAGCCGAGCGGCACCGGCTCGGGCAACCCGACGGGCCACGTGTGCACCGGCTCCCCCGCGTGCATCAGCTCGGCATAGCGCCGGGTCGTCGCGGCGAGGGCCGCCTCGCGGCCGAGTCCCTGTTCCAGGGCCCGGTGGAAGGTGGCCGCCTGCCAGGACGCCCCGTTGACCCGGCGCCGGCACCGCTCCTCGATGACGCCCAGGTAGAAGTCCCGGTCGGCGGCTTCCAGGCCCCACGCGTCCAGTCCCGCCGAGGCCAGCGGCAGCAGTTCGTCGCGGACCAGGGTGACCGCGTCGACCTCGCCGGTGCCGCCGTAGCGTCCCCGCCGCGGCCACACGAAGCGCGCGTCGATGCCGTACCGGCACGCCGCGTCGAAGTTGGCCTCGGCCACCGCGAAGGGGATCCGGGTCCATATCGGCCTGGACTCCTCGGCGAGGGCGCGCACCAGGCCGTAGTAGAAGGCCGCGTTGGCGATCACGTCGGTGACGGTCGGCCCGGCCGGCAGCACCCGGTTCTCCACGCGCAGGTGCGGCACGCCGTTCGCGATGTCGTAGACGGGCCGGTTCCAACGGTAGATCGTGCCGTTGTGCAGGACGAGTTCGGCGAGCCGGGGTACGCCGCCGGCGTCCAGGACCTCCAGCGGCTCCTCGGCGTCACAGATCGGCAGCAGGGGCGGGAAGAAGCGCAGGTTCTCCTCGAACAGGTCGTACGCGGAGGAGATCCAGCGTTCGCCGAACCAGATGCGCGGCCGCACCCCCTGGGCCTGGAGTTCCGGCGGGCGGGTGTCGGTGGCCTGCAGGAACAGCGGCACCCGGGACTCGCGCCACAGCTCGTGACCGAACAGGAAGGGCGAGTTGGCGCCGACGGCGATCTGCGCGGCCGATGCCACCTGCGCCGCGTTCCAAACGTCGGCGAAGCGGGCCGGGGTGACCTGGAGGTGCAGCTGGACGGAGGTGCAAGCGGCCTCCGGGGCGATGGACTTGGAGGTGCGGGTCAGGTGCTCGACCCCCTCGATGTCGAGGACGAAGTCCTCGCCCCGGGCGGCCACGATCTGGTCGTTGAGCAGGGTGTAACGATCCGCCTCGGAGAGGTTGGCGGAGACCACGTCGTCGGGCTCGAGCGTGGGCAGAATGCCGATCATCACGATTCCGGCGTCCACCTCGCCGGCCTTCCGGTCGGCGTACGCCAGGGAGGTGCGCAGTTCCTCGGCGAGCCGGTCGAATACGCGGCCGCCCAACCGGTGTGGGGCTATGTTCACTTCCAGGTTGAACCTGGCGAGTTCTGTTTGGAAATCGCGGCTCGCGATGCGCTCCAGCACCTGCCCGTTCAGCATTTTCGGCATGCCGTCGGGGCCGGCGAGATTCAACTCGATCTCCACGCCCATGAGGTTCTTCGGGCGGTCGAACCGCTTCTCGACCAGCAGCCGCTCCAGTCCCGCCAGACACTTTTGGAGCTTTTCGCGGTAGCGCTGGCGATCGGACAGGTCGAACTGCCCCGCCACGACCTTCTCCCCCATCGAAGTGTCCCTCCTCGGATGGGCGGGCCGCAGATCCGGCCGCCGGGGTCCCGGGTCAGGTGGGATGATGCCCAGCCGAAGCGATCGATAACGTCCCATGCGGGCCCGGCGCCCGTTACTCTGTCGAATGTTCCCCGCGGCACATTCACGGGGCATGCCGCAGTACGCATCTTCGGGTTCCCCGACCGCCTCGTGAAAAACGCCGACGACATTCGGCCGTCCGCGATCGTGGCGTATTCCGAGGTCAGCGGCGCGATCCCGGACCGGAAATCGGGATGATTTGCGCGATTCATCGGCTGAATGACCCCTTGTCGGGTCAACCGGAATCCGGTAGACGAAACATCGTCTGAACACGTGTCGTATAACCTTGCGAACAAGGCCTAAGGTTGGTGCCCGTGGTCCCGGTTCCCGTCGTGTTCCTGCCGCCGAAGTGACGGGCGGCAGGCCTCAGCCGCACCCTCGTTCACCGATCCGGGCCCCACCTCTCAGGCCACCCGTGAGCAGACAGCGCCGTCCGCCCCACCCTCCCTCGCGCCGCCGCGCCTGTCGAACGAGAGGCGACCCACCATGCCGCTGCACGTGCCCCTTGCACCCGCGCCTGCCCTGCGCTCCGTCCTCACGGCCCTCGGTTCCCCCACCGCGGTCCGTGAGGCCCGAACTCCCTCCCTGCGTGCCGCGCAGGGCCCCGCGACGCCCGAACTGCCTCTTCCCGTGCATGTGTTGGACCGGATCACCGCGCAGGGCCTGTCCGCGACCCGGCTGGCCGGGTGGCGCTTCCTGATACGTTGCGGCGACCGCGCGGTGGCCGCGGCCGACACCATGCTCACCCCGGACGGCTGGGCCTTCTCGCACTTCTTCGAGGGTCCCTACATCGTCTCCACCGAGCGGGCCCTGCAGCAGGCCGAGGCGCTGCCGCAGCCGTACCAGCCGCGCCTGCTGTCCGTGCCCGGGCTCTACATGCTCACCCTGTGGCTGCACGGCGAGGTCGCCGCCGAGCCCGCCGAGGGCCATCCGGCCGCCACCGACCTGCTGATACCGCTGGCCCCGGCGCCGCCCGGCATCTCGGCCCACCGGCCCTGCCGGGTCTCCGAGTTGCTGCCGGTGCTGACCCATCGGGCGACTCCCGTCCCGCTGCTCGGCTCACCCGCCTGAACGACGCCCGCGTACCCCGCCGCCCGGAAGGGAAGCGGGGTACGACTGTTTTTGCCGGGATGTGAATACTTTTCCGGGGCTGTCGCGCCCCACGGGAATAGAATGCGCTCGTACGAGCAATTACCCGCTCCGACGAGCCAGAAAAGGCTCTCTTGCGTCCGGACTAGTCCTATCCGGTCACGCCGAACCACCCAAAGTGACAGTGCAGTTGGAATGAACCGTCCGCGCGGGTGACGCGTCATGAACCTGTGAGAAGCGGTGCTGCGAAATCCCTGCGGAATGACGCCCAGAGGGCAACACTGGGTTCCGACCGACTATCACCACGGGGGACGAACATGACAACGACCGAGCGAGAGATCCCACCCATGTGCCAGCACCAGCCACCGTGTCCGCAAGCCGAGTCCGCCGACCGGGAGTCCGCCCGCCTCGTGGCGCACCACCCGGAGCAGGGATGGAGCCTGCTGTGCAACGGCGTACTGCTCTTCGAGGACACCGGTGAGCTGCTGCCCGACGGCCGCGTCATCGCCCCGCACCGCCCGCTCGGTGCGGAACAGGTGATGACCGCCGCCTGAGCAGCACCCCGGGCGGTCCGCCGCACCGCCCGGTGACCCCAAGGGGCCGGCCGCACGCTCACGGTGCGCACCGGCCCCGACGTGTGTCCGAGGGTGGCTACGGTCCGTAGCCGAGCGCTACCGCAGCGCCTCCCGCAGCGCGGTGTGGGCCGGCTTGGGGTTCAGCTGCTCGTCCCAGGGCAGGGCCGCGCCCTCGCCGGGGAAGAAGGCCGGGATCCAGGAGTACTTGTCGGTGCAGTCCCAGACCGTCACGCCCACGCAGCGCCGCACGGCCAGGCAGGCCACGGTCAGGTCCCGGTACCAGTCCGCCTGCTCGGCGAGCTTCTCCTCGGTCACGGGCAGTTGCGTGCGTACGGCCACCTCGGTGAGGGCGGTGTCGAGGCCGAGGCGGGAGAAGCGGCGGAGGTTGTCCTCCAGGGTGGCGGGACAGCCGTACCGGAGGGCCAGATGGGCCTGGAAGCCGATGCCGTCGAGCAGGACGCCCCGCGCCTTCAGGTCCTGGGCCAGCCGGTGGTAGGCGTCACTCTTGGGAGCGACGGCCTCGTCCAGTCGAAGACCCCCTGCTGCGGCTCGGTGGCGTACCACTTCATGCCGTTGCCGGGCGTGATCATGTCGAACTCGCTGCCGAGGACGCCACCAGGACGGCTCGGCCGGTGTGCTCAGCGGGCGTGCTCAGCCCTTGGTGGCGCCGGCGGTCAGGCCGCCGACGAGCTGGCGCTCGGCAACCGAGTAGAAGGCGAGGGCGGGGACCATGGCGAGCACGAGATAGGCGAAGACGCGGGCGTAGTCCGAGGAGTACTGGCCCTGGAACTGCTGGACGCCGATGGGCAGGGTCCACCACGTGGAGTCGGTGAACACGAGCAGCGGCAGGAAGAAGTTGTTCCAGCTGGTGACGACGGCGAGGACGGAGACGGTGCCGAGCGCGGGCCGCGCCATGGGCAGCAGCACCCGCCAGAAGAACCCGAAGGAGCTGCAGCCGTCGAGGGTGGCCGCCTCCTCCAGCTCGCCGGGGATGTCCCGGAAGAAGCCGCGCAGGATGATGATCGTCATCGGCAGTCCGAAGGCGGCCTGCGGAAGGATCACGCCCAGCGGGTTGTCCAGCAGGTTCAGATGGCGCAGCAGCAGGAACAGCGGCAGGGCGGCCACCGCGAAGGGGAACATCAGCCCCATCGTGAACACGGTGAACAGCACCTCCCGCCCGCGGAAGGCGAACCGGGCGAAGGAGAAGGCCGCGAGCGCGGACACGGCCACCACGAGCAGGGTCGTGCCCACCGCGATCAGCGTGCTGTTGCCGACCAGCCGCCAGAAGTCGCCCGAGCCGAGGATGCCGGTGTAGTTCCCGGTCAGCCAGTGCTCGGGCAGTCCGAACGGGTTGCCGGACAGCTCGTCGGTGGACTTGAAGCCGGAGAGGACGGCGTACACCAGGGGTACGACCATCACCGCGCCGACGGCCACGAGGATCATGTGCAGCGGCAGGGTGCGTGTGCTCTTCCGGGTCACGTGCCGTCTCCCCTCATCGTCGTGGTGGCCCCTTCGAGGTCGCGGCGGAGCACGAACCGCTGGTAGGCGAGGGCGAAGACGAGGCAGATGCCGAACATGACCACGCTGATCGCGCTGGCGTAGCCGACCTGGTAGCGCTTGAAGCCGAACTGGAACATGGTCACGGCCATCGTCTCGGAGTGGTGGTCGGGGCCGCCCTGGGTGACCACCCACACCAGGTCGAACAGCTGGATGGACCCGATGACGGACAGGAAGACGCTGATGCGCAGGGTCGGCGCGAGCAGCGGCAGGGTGACGTTGCGGAAGCGCTGCCAGGGACCCGCGCCGTCGATCAGCGCCGCCTCGGTCAACTCGGCCGGAACGGCCTGGAGTCCGGCCAGGTGGAGCATCATGTGGAAACCGAAGTACTTCCAGGTCATGACCAGGAACAGGGTCGCCAAGACGGAGGACGGATCGGCGAACCACTCACCGCCCAGTCCGTCCAGACCGATGCTGCCGAGGACATGGTCGGCGAGTCCGTCGTCCGGGGCGAAGACCATGCCGAACAGCACACCGGTGATGGCCTCGGACAGGACGTACGGCGCGAAGAACAGCATCCGGTACACGGCCCGCCCGCGCAGCCGCTGGTCGAGGGCCACGGCCATGGCGAGCGCGAACGGCAGTTGCAGGACGAGGGACAGGACGACCAGGACCAGGCAGCGCCACAGGTCGCCCAGGAAGACCGGGTCCTGGAAGAGCCGGGTGAAGTTGTCCGTGCCCGTGTAGTCGGAGGGCATACCGAAGCCGCCCCAGCGGAAGAAGGCGGCGTACAGCGCGAACAGCATCGGCAGCAGCACCAGCGTGATGAACAGCGCCAGTGCGGGCACTTGGAAGCCGACCGCGGTGAGCCAGTTCAGGGTGCGCCGCCGTGCCCGCCCCCGGGCCGAGGCGACGGTCGGGGACGGCACGGCGACGTCGGGACCCGACCGCTTGTCCGGGAGGAAGGTGGAGGTCATCGCCGGCTACTGCTCTTCCTTCGCGGTCCTGGTGATCGACTGCGCGACCTGCTCGGGGGATTTGGAGCCGGCGATGAGCGCGGCGGCGCTGTCGTTGACCTCCTGACCGACGGCGGGCGGGTACGCCTGGTCGAGGTAGAGCTGGAAGCCGGTGGCGCCCTTCAACTGCGCCTGTACGGCCTTGGTGTTGGGGTCGGAGATGGCGCTCTCGGCGGCCGGGACCACCGGAAGGGTGCTGGTCTTCTTGACCAGTTCGATGTCCGTGGTGGCCGAGGCGAAGAACTTCAGGAAGTCGACGGCCGCCTGCGGGGCGCCCTTGCGCAGGGCGTGCCCGCCGCCACCGCCAAACACCTCGGTGATGGCGCCCTTCCCGCCCTCGACCTCGGGGAACGGGAAGAAACCGAGGTTCGGGCCGAGGCCCTTGCCCGCGTCGGCCTCCACGACCGGGGCCCACTGGCCCATGAGTTCCATGGCCGCCTTGCCGTTGCCGACGGTGGCGGCCTGCCCGGTGGGCGTGGAGTAGGCCGCCCCGAGGAACCCCTTCTGGAACGGCTGGAGCCGGACCAGGTCCTTGAGGTGCTGCCCGGCCTCGACGAACCCGGCCCCGGTGAAGTCCTTGGCGTCGTCGGCCTTCTGCAGGGCGTCGACGCCGGCGGTGCGCATCGCGAGATAGGCCCAGTAGTACATGCCGGGCCACTTCTCCTTGCCGGCGAGGGCGAGGGGGGTGATGCCCTTGGCCTTCAGCTTGCGTACGGCGTCGAGGAAGCCGCTCCAGGTGGTCGGGGGTGCGCTGATGCCGGCCTGCTCGAAGAGCGCCTTGTTGTACCAGAAGCCGATCATGCCGATGTCGAACGGGATGCCGTACAGCTTGTTGTCGAGGAGGTACGGCTGCCTGGCCACCGGTAGGAGTCCGTCGGCCCATGGTCTGGTGCGGTCGCCGAGATCCTCTACCAGGCCCGCGTCGACCTGCTGCTTCAGCACGCCGCCGCCCCAGGTGTGGAAGATGTCCGGCAGCTTCCCGGAGGCGGTCAGGGCCGTCATCTTCGACTTGTAGGCGTCGTTCTCCAGCTGGACGATCTTCACCTTGACCTTGGGGTTCTTGGCCTCGAACTGCTTGGCGAGGCCGGCCCAGACGGTCTTGGTGGGCTCGGTGGTCGAGATGTTCCACCACTCGATCGTGGTCGTCCCCGAGGACGACCCTCCGTCCGAGTCGCCGCCGCAGCCACTGAGTGCGGTCACACCGAGACCGGCGGCGACGGAGGCCGCCAGGAAGCCGCGGCGGGACAGTGCAGGGTCGCCCATCATGCGCTCCTTCGAAACTTTCGGAGTTGCTTCGGAGAGGGTCCCGACAAGAGAAAGCGGAGCCCACCGCATGCCGCCGAATCATTCACCGAATCCCGGTGGGCCGAAACATTCGCTCAGATTCCCGAACGTTCCGAACCGCGACTCTAGGAAGGCGCGTGGGGAGCGTCAAGATGTCGTGCAGCAGGTCGCGGACTCGTAGTCGAACCAGTCGAAGGCCGCGCTCCCCTCGGTGACGTACATGCCGAGGACACGTCCGGTGAAGCCACCGGCCACCTCGGTGGAGAGATAGCGACCGTCCAGTTCGGCCAGTCGAACGATTCCTTCGGAAGTTTCGATCGAGAAGGCGATACTGTCGGGTCCGCTCAGCGGTGCGGGCTCCCGGGTCGCGCGGATGTCCAGGGCCAGGGTGACCGGACCCGCGGGCACCGGGTGTGCGGCGATGCGCTGCCGCACCGGCCCGATCCGTACGACCACGGCGGCCTCGCCCCTGCCCACTTCGAGGTCGTAGTGGTGGGCCTCGTCCAGCCGGACGGACAGCCCGGAGCGCGACGCCGGTCCGGGGTCGAGCAGCACGGCGGCCCGGCAGTCCGGGTGCTGCTGGCGACGGCCGACGAAGGTGTGCCCGGGCCGGTCGAGGCTGTCGCCGGTGGCCGTCAGGGTCAGCCGGCCCGGCCGCTCGGTCAGGGACCAGCAGCCGTCGGGCCGGCGGCGCGGGGAGATCCAGTGCGGTGCGAGGGTCCGGTCGGTGAAGTCGTCCCGGACGGGCGGCGGTCGGAGGGGCGCCCAGGCGGCCGGCGCCGGATGCCGTTCCCGCACCGGCCCCACCCGGGGCCAGCCGTCCGCCCACTCCACCGGCACCAGGAAGGTCTCCCGGCCCAGGACGTGGAACTCCGGGAAGTGGCCGCGCGGCCGGGTTCCGAGCAGCAACATCCACCAACTGCCGTCGGCCGCCTGGACCAGGTCGGCGTGGCCGGTGCACTGGACGGGCAGGCCGGTGCCGCGATGGGACAGCAGCGGGTTGCCGGGCGCCGGTTCCCAGGGGCCGCGCGGGGAGCGGGCGCGGGCGGTCGAGACGCCGTGGCCGAGCGCGGTGCCGCCCTCGGCGAGCAGCAGGTACCACCAGTCGCCGATCCGGTACAGGTGCGGCGCCTCGGGATCCCGCAGACCGGTGCCGGACCACATCAGCAGCGGCCCTTCGAGCACCTTCCCGCTCCGCGGATCGATGCGGGCCACGGTGACCCCGGCCATCGCGCACCAGCACTGCCCGTCCTCGTCCCAGGCGAGGTCGGGGTCGATGCCGGGCAGGTCGATCCACACCGGGTCCGACCAGGGACCCTCGGGCCGTTCGGCGGTGACGAGGAAGGTTCCGCCGGCCCCGACGCAGGTGGTGACGACGTGGAAGAGTCCGTCGTGGTGCCGGACGGTCGGCGCGTACACGCCGCCGGAGGCCGGCACGTCGTCGGGCAGCGCCAACTGCCCGGGCCGGTCGAGGACATTGCCGATCTGGCGCCAGTGCACCAGGTCCCGGCTGTGGAACAGCGGAAGGCCGGGGAAGTACTCGAAGCTGGAGCACACCAGGTAGTAGTCGTCCCCGACGCGGCACACGCTGGGGTCGGGATGGAAACCGGGGATGACGGGGTTGTCGTACGTCCGCATGTACGCCTCACAGGTGATCGAAAGTTTCGAGCCTGTTGGCGAATCTTACTGGCCCCCTACGCTGGGACTCGGGCGGACTGAGCAACTGCAAGGCCCGGGCGGGCCGGCCGGCGAGGGAGGGAGGACCGGCCCGCCCGGGAGTCCGGTGCGCGGCGCAGTGACGCGGGACGAGGTGGCGTCGGATGCCGGACGCGGTGGTGTCAGACGCCCACGTCGCGGCTGCGCAGGTCGGCGAGCGACTCACGGCGGACCAGCAGGCGGGCCCGGCCGGCGTGCACGGCGACCACCGGCGGGCGGCCGACCAGGTTGTAGGCGGAGGCCATGGACAGCTGGTGGGCGCCGGCCGCGGGCACGGCGAGCAGGTCGCCGGGGCGTACGTCGGCGGGGAGTTCGGCCTCGGCGAGGACGTCACCGGCCTCGCAGTGCCGGCCGACGACGGTCACCGGGGTCAGGGGCGCCGTGGCGGGCCGCCCGATCAGACGGGGTGCGTAGCGGACGCCGTACAGGGCGGGCCGCGGGTTGTCGCCCATGCCGCCGTCGACCGCCACGAAGGTGTGGTCGCCGGTGCGTTTGACGGCGAGGACGTGGTAGACGGCGATGCCCGCGGGGCCGGCGATCGCCCGGCCGGGTTCGATGATCAGACGGGGCACCGGCAGGCCGGCCGCGGCGCAGGACGCGGCGAGTTCGGCGCGGACCCTGCGGGCCAGGACGGCCGGGTCGAGGGCCGGTTCACCGGGGCGGTAGGCGATGCCGTGCCCGCCGCCGAGGTCGAGTTCGGGCAGGACGAGACCGTGCTGATCGCGCAGCCGGGCCAGCAGGCCGACCATGCGGCGTACGGCGGTGACGTACGGCTTCACGCTGGTGATCTGCGAGCCCAAGTGGCAGTGCAGGCCGACGAGTCGGAGCTGCGGCTGGTCGAGGATGCGGGCGATGGCGTGCTGGGCGTGGCCGTCGGAGAGGGAGAGGCCGAACTGCTGGTCCTCGGTGCCGGTGCGGATCTTCTCGTGCCCGCCCGCGGCGATCCCGGGCACCACGCGGACCAGCACCTGCTGCCGGCCGTCGGGTCCGAGTGCGGCGGCCAGCCGGGCGATCTCCGCGGGGCTGTCGATCACGATCCGGCCCACGCCCAGGCGCAGCGCCGACTCCAGGTCGCGCGGCGACTTGGCGTTGCCGTGCAGCACGATCCGCTCGGGCGGGAACCCGGCGGTGACCGCCAGCTCCAGCTCACCGGCCGAGCACACGTCCAGGCCCAGGCCCTCCTCGTCCGTCCAGCGGACCATGGCCCGGCACAGGAACGCCTTGGCCGCGTAGAGGACTTCGGCCTCGGGGAAGGCCTGCCGGTAGGTACGGCAGCGCTCGCGCACCTCGCCCTCGTCGAGCACGTAGACGGGGGTGCCGAACCGGTCCGCGATCTCGGCGAGCGGGACTCCGCCGACGGCCAGGTCACCGGGGCGGGACTCGGTGGCCGAGGCGGGCCAGACGGACGGGCCGGCGAGGGTGGTGGGGACGGCTGCTTCGTGCAGGGTGGTCATCGGGTGCTCCCCTCAGTGATCCGGAAGGCGGGGAGCCGGAAGGTCCGGGCGGCGGGGCCGGGGGCCGGGGCCGAGAACGTGGGGTCCACGGTGAGGGTGGTGACGCCGAGCGGTGCGGTGAGCGCGCGCAGCGCGGGCTCGGCGAGGCGGATCCATGGCTGGTCGGGGCCCAGCGTGTCGCCCAGGAGGCGGGCGGAGGTGAAGGCGACGGCCGTGCGGCCACCCAGGGGGGTGCGGAACAGGCGGGCCGTGCACCCGGCGGGTCCCGGCCGGACGGGGACGAACAGGGGTCCGGCCGGGGTGCGTTCGGAAGGCTCCGGGTCGTCGCCGCAGACGAGTTCGGGCATGGGTTGCCTCCTGGGAGGAGCGTGGTGGCCTTGAGCGCCCCGGACGCGGGGAGGCGGACCGGGGCTGCCTCGACGCTATGCCCGGCCGGGCCGGTGATCCGATCCCTCATGACGCGACGCTGACGGCGAACGGGCCGACGCTGACGGGTTGCTGACGGGCGCGGACACCGGACGAGCCGGAGCCGTCAGGGACCTGCCAGAAATTGCTCCCGTCGGCTGGTCGAATCGCCCGTACAGGAGTGGGATGGAAGAGAAGCCCTGTACGCGGGCCCACCCGCGGGGGTCGCCCGCGGGCATGCGTGAGGAACGGTGGAGTCATGTCCGGTTACGACGCCTCGGCGGCCGCCCGCGTGGTGGTCGGGGTGAGCGGTTCCCTGGGCAGCGTCACGGCCCTGCGCCGGGCCGCGGCACTGGCCCGGCGACTGGGTGCGGAGCTTTGGCCGGTGCTGGCCTGGGAGCCGCCCGGCGGCGATCCGGCCGCGCGCCGCTCCCCCGCCGCCGGTCTGCTGGTCGAGGAGTGGCAGCGGCTGGCCAAGCAGCGGCTGGCCTCCGTGCTCGAGGAGATCTTCGGGGAGGACGGGCCGGGGGTGCCGATGCACGCCGTGATCGTCCGCGGCACTCCGGGCAGGGCACTGGTGGTGACCGCCGACCGCGACAGCGACCTGCTGGTCGTGGGCGCCGGCCGGCGCGGCCTGCAGCGCGCCTTCTCGAGCCGCGTCTCCCGGCACTGCCTCGCGCACGCCGACTGCCCGGTCCTCGCGGTACCGCCGTCGCCGCTGGAGTCCGACCTGGTGTCCGTCCACCGCCGCAACGCCTGGCATCTACGGATGGACACCCGGGGTCTGTGAGGCGCTGTGAGCGCGTCAACAGGCGCGTCAAAACCCGCTGCCATGGCGTCAGGGTCCCATCAATGAACGGCACGGCCGGGTCCCACCGGGCCCGCCCCTCTCTACCGTCAAACCCATGGAGCATCGCGACGACACCCGCCCCGAGGTGACGGCACCGCACCCGTACGGCACCGGTCCCGTCGCGTACGACCGTCAGTACACCTCGGACCTCTTCGGCTCGGCCCGCTGCGCGGCCGTGCTGCTCGGCATGCTGCTGCTCGTCGACCTGGCGGCAGGCACCCTCACCTGGTGGCGCTCGGCCCTGTGGATCTCCCTGGCCCTGCTCCTCTTCCTCGTCCTCCTCCCCGCCCGCGTCTCGGCCGGCGAGGGCTGGCTGGCCTCCCGCCGCCTGCTGCGCACCCGACGGGTCCGCACCGACCGGCTGGTCGCGGTACGCCCGTTGGACGGCGTCGCTAAGCGCCTGGTCCTGCGCGACACCCTCGGCGCCCGCGTCGAGATCGACCCCGAGGTACTCCTGCGCAATCCCGACCTCTGGCTCCGCCTGACCGAGGCGGCCCACTCCTCGGAGACCTCCGGCACGCTCCGCGCCGGCACGACGGCCCTGCACCAGCTGGCGGAACGCATCGACCGGGAGACGGCCCTGCGGGTGTTCAGGGCGTCGGGCCTGGAGTAGCAGACGCTTCAAGGGGTGTCAGCCCACGCAGATACGCTCGCTGCGGCTGCGCTTCCGCTGTCCGCGGGGCAGCATGGAGGTGTCGTACGAGATGACGCTGGGTGTCCGACCCGGAGTTCGCGGCCGCCCCTCCCCCATACAGTCGAACGCGTGCCGTCGGCCTGCGGGCCTCTGCTTCTTGCCGCGTCACCTCCTCCCGTCGGGTCTTTCTTAACGCAAGATTGACGCCCTCAGACCCTGGATCCGTGGGCCCAGGCGTCACTCTCTGCTTACGCTGGTGCCGCCGTCCGTGTGATGGCCGGAAACCGCTGAGCCGCACACCAGGAGCACACGCCGATGGCCACGACCGAGCACCCTCCTCCCAGTCGCCTGCGCACCTGGATGCTGGAGGGGCTGTCCGACATGGGCAAGGGGCACGCCCGCCCCGAAGCCCAGCCGGAGCCCGCGCACAAGGGCCAGCGCTGGTGGCGCGTGATGTGCCTGACCGGTGTCGACTACTTCTCCACCCTCGGCTACCAGCCGGGCATCGCGGCCCTCGCGGCCGGTCTGCTCTCTCCGATCGCCACGCTCGTCCTCGTCGTCGTCACCCTGGCGGGCGCCCTTCCGGTGTACCGCCGGGTGGCAGAGGAGAGCCCGCACGGCGAAGGCTCGATCGCAATGCTGGAGC
Source organism: Streptomyces sp. NPDC101165 (assembly GCF_044768135.1). Taxonomy (NCBI): domain Bacteria; kingdom Bacillati; phylum Actinomycetota; class Actinomycetes; order Kitasatosporales; family Streptomycetaceae; genus Streptomyces; species Streptomyces sp. NPDC101165. The sequence goes on from NZ_JBIWPG010000010.1 coordinate 368,888, forward strand.
GGCTGCTGTCCTTCTGGAAGGGCAAGCTGTTCGTCCTGACTCTGCTGGGCTTCGCCGCCACGGACTTCCTGATCACCATCACCTTGTCGGCCGCGGACGCCTCCACCCACTTGATCGAGAATCCGCACCTGACGAGCACGCTGCACGGCCAGCAGATGATCATCACCCTGCTGCTGGTCGCCCTGCTCGGCGCCGTGTTCCTCAAGGGCTTCCTGGAGGCGATCGGCGTCGCCGTCGCCCTGGTGGTGGTCTATCTCGGGCTGAACGCCGTGGTCGTGGTCGTCGGGATGTGGCACGTCTTCACCGCTGGGCACGTGGTCACCGACTGGACCAGCGCCCTGACCACCGAGCACGGCAACATCTTCGCCATGATCGGCGTATCCCTCCTGGTCTTCCCGAAGCTCGCCCTGGGCCTGTCCGGCTTCGAGACCGGCGTCGCCGTCATGCCGCACGTCCAGGGCGACCCGGACGACAGCGAGGACAAGCCGACGGGCCGTATCCGGGACACCAAGAAGCTGCTGACGGCAGCCGCGCTGATCATGAGCGTGTTCCTGATCGCCACGAGCTTCATCACGACGGTGCTCATCCCGGCGGACGAGTTCAAGTCCGGCGGTCAGGCCAACGGCCGCGCGCTGGCCTACCTCGCGCACGAGTACCTGGGCAATGCCTTTGGCACGGTCTACGACGTCTCGACCATCGCCATCCTGTGGTTCGCCGGCGCCTCCGCCATGGCCGGGCTACTCAACCTGATGCCGCGCTACCTGCCTCGGTACGGCATGGCTCCACACTGGGCGCGCGCCGTGCGCCCAATGGTGATCGTCTTCACGCTGGTCGCCTTCCTGGTGACCTGGATCTTCGACGCCAACGTAGACGCGCAGGGCGGCGCGTACGCCACTGGCGTCCTGGTGCTGATGTCCTCGGCGGCGATCGCGGTGACCATTGCGTCCCGCCGGGCCGCTCAGCGCGGGTGGACCGTCGGCTTCGCCGTTGTCTCGGCGGTCCTGCTCTACGTGACCGTCGCGAACGTCATCGAGCGCCCGGACGGTGTGAAGATCGGTGCCTGCTTCATCGTCGGCATCATCCTGGTCTCGCTGGCGTCCCGGCTGGCCCGCGCCTTCGAGCTGCGCGTCACGCATGTCGAACTGGACGACATGGCGGAGCGATTCATCCGCGACATGGCCAGCCGCAAGATACGGTTCATCGCCAACGAGCCCGACGTGCGCGACAAGGCCGAGTACCGCGACAAGGTCGAGCAGATCCGGGCCGACAACGAGATGCCCGAGCAGGAGGACTTCGTCTTCGTCGAGGTCACGGTGACCGACCCCTCCGAGTTCGAGGCGGGCCTGACCGTACGCGGCGAGGTCCTGCACAACCGCTACCGCGTCCTGACCGTGGAGTCCTCCTCCATCCCTAACGCCCTCGCCGCGCTCCTCCTCCACGTCCGCGACGCCACCGGCTGCACTCCGCACATCTACTTCGAGTGGACCGAGGGCAACCCGTTCGCCAACTTCCTGCGCTTCTTCCTCTTCGGGCAGGGCGAGGTCGCCCCGGTCACCCGTGAGGTGCTGCGCGAGGCGGAATCGGACCGCGCCCGACGCCCGCGCGTCCACACCGGCTGAGGCACAGCCGCGGTCACGTCGGGTCCCTCAAGCAAGGGGGACGACAGTTGCACCAGGCCGGGAAGACGGCACGCGCCTCAGGCCGTCGCCGTCTTCCTGCCGAACAGCCGCCGCGGCGGTCGCGCCTCCAGCCGGCCCATGCTCAGCCGCCCGTGTATCTCCACGCGCAGCACGACCGGAGTCCCGGGCTGCCCGGCCGGCCGCACCTTGGCCGTGCCGTAGTCGATCACCAGGGAGTCGGTGTCCACGACCACGCCGGGCCGGGTGATCAGCCGCAGGGTGCCGCCGCGCAGGTCCAGGTCGATGCGGAGGGTGTCGTGAGTGATCTCCGCCCGGGTGAAGTCGACGGTCACATCGCCCCACTCCGAGTCGATCTCCATCCGGCGCGGCACCGACCATCCGTTGCCGCGCGTGGCCGACGAGAACTGCTGCTCGATGCGGACGACGTCCTTGACCGGCGCGGCCCCGGGCGCGTCCGGCAGGTCGCCCGTCAGCTCCGCGAGCTCCCCGAGCGTGCGCGCCGACAGGGCCGCCCCCACCCGCTCGTCGTGTTCCTCGGCGGTGAGCCTGCCGTCTCCCGCGGCCGCCGTCAGGACGTCCACCACACGGTCCCGGTCCGCGTGCGAGGCCCGCACCCCGGACGGCACATCCGTGGGCACCAGTTCGGCCGACATACCCTCACCCCGATTCGGACGCCCCCGCAGGGGACCCAATGTCACGCACTAACGCTATATCGCGTTATACCCAACGGCCAACCCCACGTCCACGGTTCCCACGTCATGGCCCTATCGTGACCGGCATGCAGTCCTACACGATCGGCCAGGCCGCACGGCTGCTCGGCGTGAGCCCCGACACCGCCCGCCGCTGGGCCGACGCCGGCCGGGTGGCCACCCATCGCGACGAGGCCGGGCGACGGCTCATCGACGGCAAGGATCTCGCCGCGTTCTCGGTCGAGCTGGCCAAGGCGGGCGGCGGTGAGGAGGACGCCTCCTACACCTCGGTCCGCAACGCCTTCCCGGGCATCGTCACCGCCATCAAGCTCGGCGACGTCGCCGCACAGGTGGAGATCCAGGCGGGCCCGCACCGCCTGGTCTCCCTGCTGACCCGGGAGGCCGTGGAGGAACTGGGCCTGGAGGTCGGCATGGAGGCCACCGCGCGCGTGAAGTCCACGAACGTGCACATCGACCGCGTCTGACAACGCCTCCGGGGGCCTCTCCGAGACCGCCTCCCGAGCGGCCCCCTCACCGGCACAGCAGCGCCGCCCACAGGTCGAGCCGGTCGCTCAGCAGGGACAGGTCCCGTCCGGTGAAGTGCTCGATGCGCTGGATCCGGTAGTGCACGGTGTTGACGTGCAGATGCAGCGCCTTGGCCGTGCGCGCCCAGGACCCGTCGCAGGCGAGGAACGTCTCCAGCGTGCTCAGCAGTACGGCGGTTGCGGTGCGGTCGGACTCCAGCAACGGACCGAGGACCGTACGGCTGTAGGCGGCGCGCACCTCGGCCGGCACACCGGTGAGCAGCGCGTCGAGGCTGGTGAGGGTGGTCGCATCGGCGAGGAGGGAGGCGTCCGGCGCCGTGGTCCGGGCCGAGGTGAGGGCGTACCTTGCCTGCGCCAGCGCCCCGCCCAGCCCCTCGGGACCGTCCGTGGGCGCCCCGGTGCCGCCGTGCAGGGCCACCTCGGGCGCGCAGCCGGCGACCAGCGACCAGACCTCGCCCAGGACGCCGTCGTAGGCACCGGGCAGGACCGCGAAGGCACACCCGTCCGGCAGCCGCCCCACGACCGTGGCTCCCGCCACGGCATCCGCGGCCCCGTGCGCGGCACCCTCGGCCCTGATCGCCCCGTGCGCGGCATCCCCGGCCCTGACCGCCCCCCGCGCGGCATCGCCACCGGCACCCACCGCGTCCCGCACGGCCTCGGCCGCCGCCTTACTGACGTCGCCCCCGCCGCGCCCGGCCCTCTTCGCGCCTCGCCCCGCCTTCTCCGCACCCCCCGCCGCGCCCCGCGCAGCCTCCGCCCGAACATGCCGGGCCACCTCCGCCAGCGCCCCCGCCGACACCCCCGGCCACCGCGTCCCCGCCTCGGCGACCACCACCCGGTACGGCCCCGCCTCCGGCAGCCCGCAGCGCCGTAGCGCCGCCTCCACCGCCCCCGCTTCCGGCTCCGGCGCCGCGAGCAGGGCGCCCAGGTCGTCCGCAGCCCGCCGGTCGGCCGACCGGCGCCGGGCCGCGACCTCCTGACAGTGACTCAGGGCTGCGGCGGTCTCCTGCAGCATGCGCGGTGGCGCGCTGTCGGGGTCGGGCACGTACAGCAGCCGGCGGTCGTAGGCAGAGCCGCTGTCGGCCTCGACGGACACGGTCACCCCGGTGCCGTCCGCCACGAGCGCGACCGCCTCCTGCGCCGCGACGGCCGGCGCCCCCGCCGTGGCCGCGACCGTGCACCCCGAGGGCGTGAACACGTAGGCGGTGACGGGGTCGAGGTGGGCGAAGGCGGCGCCGAGGACTCCGTCCGGACCGGCCTCCTGGGCAAGGAGCCGGCTCAACCGCACCCGCGCGCTCTCCGGCAGCGCGGGATGACGCAGCGCGTGCCGGCGGCTCAACTCCCCCCACTGCCGCAGGTACACCGTGTCGGTGATCGACCGGAACATGATGTGCGCCGGCACCCCCGCCACCGGCACCCCGTGCCGCACGCACGCCTCGACCAGGTCGTCCGGCACACTCCCGTGCGTCTCCTCCCCCGCGAGCAGCGCCGCGGCTCCCGCGCCCTTCAGCGCCGAGACGAACCGGTCCGCCTTGACCGGCCCGCCGTCCGGCGACCACCACACCAGCCCGCTGAGCACGACCTCCCCGGGCCGCACGAAACGGGCCGGGTCCTCCAGGTCCGTGACGGTCACACCGCTGATTTCGCGCCTCAGCAGGACGTCCTCCGCCCACAGCAGGCGCAGTCCGAGGGAGGCGTCCCCCAGGAGGTGTTCGACGTGCATGTGCTGGCTCCTCGTACGGCCGCCGGACGCTGGACAGAACGCCCTGCCTCTCGCATTCACCAGGCGAGTGCGAGAAGAAACATCGTAAATGCAAGCTCAGAGGAGGGGAATGCTTCTTGGTTGATCCTCCAGTACCGGCGCCGGGGGCGTCGGAGTTTCCGTGCCGTACACCAGTCGTTCCGTCCCGGCCGCGTTGGTTCGCTTCCGGCCATGGACCTGAACACGGTGGCCGACATACGCGACGCCCGGCGGCCCGCGCCCTGGCGGCCGGGTGACGCCTGGCTCGGCGGCGGAACGTATCTGTTCTCCGAACCCCAGCCGCACCTGCGGCGCCTGGTGGACCTGAGCCGCATGGGCTGGACGCCCGCGCAGCGGCACCCGGACGGCTCGCTGGAGATCGCCGCCACCTGCACCGTCGCCCAGCTCTCCCGCCACGCACGGACGTTGCCCGCCCCCGCGGCGCCCCTGTTCGAGCAGTGCTGCCGGGCGTTCCTCGCCTCGTTCAAGATCTGGCACATGGCCACGGTCGGCGGCAACCTGTGCAACGGCCTGCCCGCCGGCCCGATGATCTCCCTCACGGCGGCCCTCGACGGGGAGTGCCTGCTCATCGCCCAGGACGGCGTACGGCGCCGGGTCCGGGTCGCCGACTTCGTCACCGGGGCGGGCCGCAAGGACCTCGCCGAGGGCGAGCTCCTGCGCTCGGTCACCCTGCCCGCCCGAGCCCTCGCCTGCCGCACCGCGTTCCGGCAGGCGTCCCTGTACGGCCTCGGGCGCTCCGGTGTCCTGGTCATCGGCACGCTCGACCCGCTCGACCACTCCGTCACGGTGACCGTCACCGCGGCCACGGTCCGCCCGGTGCGGCAGTGGTTCCCGCTGCCGCCGACGGCCGGGCAACTGCGGGCGGCGATCGACGCGGGGGTCGCCGACGGCGAATGGTTCGACGACATCCACGGGCTGCCCGAGTGGCGGCGGCACATGACGTTCCGGCTGGCGGAGGAGATCCGCCGGGAGCTGGTCGAGGAGGAGCGACGATGAGCATCGAGGTCAACGGCAGGCACCACGAGGAGGAGCCACGTCCGGGACAGTGTCTGCGCACCTACCTGCGCGAACGCGGCTGGTTCGGGGTGAAGAAGGGCTGCGGCGCCTGCACGGTCCACGTCGACGGCGAGCCCGTGCACAGCTGCCTCTACCCGGCCTTCCGCGCCCACGGCCGCGCCGTCACCACCGTCGAGGGCCTCGCCGCCCCGGACGGCGAACTCCACCCCGTCCAGCAGAAGTTCCTCGACGCGCAGGGCTTCCAGTGCGGCTTCTGCACGGCAGGCTTCCTGATGACCACGGCCGCCCTGGACGAGGAGCAACTCACCGATCTCCCCCGGGCGTTCAAGGGCAACCTGTGCCGTTGCACCGGGTACCGGGCCATCGAGGACGCCGTACGCGGGGTCAAGAACACCGAGGAGCCGGCGCCCGGTGAGTCCGTCGGCCGCAGCCTCCCCGCCCCGGCCGGACCCCAGGTCGTCACCGGAACCGCCCGCTACACCTTCGACCTCGACGTGCCCGGCCTGCTGCACATGAAGCTGCTGCGCTCCCCCCACGCGCACGCCCGCATCCTCGCGATCGACACCTCCGCCGCCCTGCGCGTCCCCGGTGTCCGGGCCGTGTTCACCCACCAGGACGCCCCGGAACGGCACTTCTCCACCGCCCGCCACGAGCACCCCGAGGAGGACCCGGCCGACACCCGGGTCCTGGACGACAGGGTCCGCCACATCGGCCAGCGCGTCGCGGCCGTCGTCGCCGACAGCGAGGCCGCCGCCGAGGAGGGCTGCCGCCGGATCGAGGCGACGTACGAGGTGCTGCCCGCCGTCCTCCACCCCGAGGAGGCCATGCGGCCGGGGGCTCCGGTGGTCCACGACAAGGACGCGGCGACCGCCCGGATCGCCCGCCCGCAGGCCAACGTCGTCGGCGAGGCTCACGGCGAGATCGGCGATGTCGCGGCCGGTTTCGCCGAGGCGGACGTCGTCTACGAGGAGACCTTCCGCACCCAGCGGGTCCAGCACGCCAGCCTGGAGACGCACGGCGCCGTCGCCTGGATCGACGAGGAGGGCAGGCTGACCGTCCGCACCAGCTCCCAGACCCCGTTCCTCACCCGCCGCGCCCTGTGCGCCCTCTACGACCTGCCCCCGGAGCAGGTCCGGGTGGTCGCGGGCCGGGTGGGCGGAGGTTTCGGCGGCAAGCAGAAGATGCTGGTCGAGGACGTGGTGGCGCTGGCCGTGCTGAAGCTGCGCCGCCCGGTGAAGCTGGAGTACACCCGCGCCGAGCAGTTCTACGGTGCCACCACCCGCCACCCCTTCACCGTCCAGGTGAAGGCGGGCGCCCGCCGCGAGGGCACCCTCACCGCTCTCCAGCTGCGGGTGGTCGCGAACACGGGCGCCTACGGCAACCACGGCCCGGCCGTGATGTTCCACAGCGTCGGCGAGTCCATGGCGGTCTACCGCGCCCCGCACAAGAAGGTCGACGCGTTCTCGGTGTACACGCACACCGTCCCGGCGGGCGCCTTCCGCGGCTACGGCCTGGGTCAGGTGCTGTTCGCGGTGGAGTCCGCCCTGGACGAGCTGGCCCGCCGCCTCGACCTGGACCCGCTGGAGTTCAAGGCGCGCAACATCATCGGCCCCGACGAACCCATGCTCACGCCCGGCGGCCACGAGGAGGACCTGCACATCGCGAGGTACGGCCTCGACCAGTGCCTGTCGATCGTGCGCCGGGCCCAGGCCGAGCCGCTCGCCGAACCCGTCCCGGACGGCTGGCTGCTCGGCGAGGGCGCGGCCCTAGCGATGATCGCGACCGGGCCGCCCGGGGGCCACATCGCCGACGCCAAGGCCACCCTGCTGCCCGACGGAACCTTCGACCTGGCCGTCGGCACCGCCGAGTTCGGCAACGGCACGACAACCGTGCACCGGCAGATCGCGGCCGGCGAACTCGCCACCACCGTCGACCGGATCACCGTCCGCCAGTCCGACACGGACGTCGTACGGCACGACACGGGCGCCTTCGCCTCCACCGGCACCGTCGTCGCCGGCAAGGCCACCCTGCGCGCCTCCCGCGCCCTCGCCGACCAGTTGCTGGATCTCGCCGCGGCCCACCTCGGCGCGCCCCGCGAGCACTGCCGGCTCACGGAGGAGGCGGTGCTGCACCCGGGCGGACGGCTCCTGCTGAAGGAGGTGTACGCCGCCGCCCGCGCGGTCGGCCTGGGCCTCGCGGCCGACGGGCACTTCGGCGGCACCCCGCGCTCGGTCGCCTTCAACGCGCACTGGTTCCGGGTCGCGGTCGACCCCGGCACCGGGGAGATCCGCGTCCTGCGCAGTGTGCACGCGGCCGACGCGGGCAAGGTGATGAACCCGATGCAGTGCAGGGGTCAGGTCGAGGGCGGGGTCGCCCAGGCGCTCGGCGCCACGCTCTTCGAGCAGGTACGGCTGGACGAGCGGGGCGCGGTGGACACGGCCGCCTTCCGCCGCTACCGGCTCCCCCAGTACGCCGATGTGCCGCGCACCGAGGTGCACTTCATGGAGACGGCCGACGCGATCGGACCGCTGGGCGCCAAGTCGATGAGCGAGAGCCCGTTCAACCCGGTCGCCCCCGCCCTGGCCAACGCCGTACGGGACGCGACCGGCGAGCGGTTCACGGAGCTGCCGCTGACGCGCGACCGGGTGTGGCGGGCACTGGAGCGTCGAAGCCGTAGCCCCCGTCCACCCGGATCGCCGTGATCCCGCTGATGTGCCGGGCCCCGCAGCGGTCCTGCGGCAGCACCAGCTGGGGGCCGGCCGCGTCCAGCGGAGTGCCGTCGATGGTGACGGCGAGCAGCACGGGGGCGTGGGCGAAGTCGGGGTCGATCTCGGCCCAGGACAGCAGGGCGTGGTGGCCGTCGGTGCCGGTGACGGCGATGAGGAAGCGCAGCCGGTCCTTGCGCCGGGCCGGGTCGAAGCCGGGTCCGGCGTCGGCGAGCACGTCGTACAGGCGCGGACCGGCGAACCGGTGGTGCTGGACGTCGCTGGTGGCGCACTCGAAGCTGACGTCCGCCACGTGCTGCGGCCAGTCGAGCAGGTCCGGCACGGTCAGCCGGGCCGGTCGTACGAGATCGCCGGTCAGGGCGAGTTCCGCGAGCTTCACCGCGACCACCTCCCGCAGGACCGTACCCCTGCCCGAGCACCGTGCAAACGCACATGCCAGCCCCAAGTCACAACTTCGCAGCTCATGCGATGCGACAGGAGACTTACACCTGGCAGATGCGGCAGTATCATCGCCGCACGGCCGATTGTCCGGCCGTGCCAGGGCGCGACCGTTGTTCCACAGAACCCGAGGAGTAGATCCGTGATGACCCGTTCCGTGCGCCGGACCCGGATACTGCAGCTGGCCGGTGCGGGAGCCGCTGCCCTGATGGCACTGAGCGCCTGTTCCTCCTCGTCCGACGACTCGTCGGCCAAGTCGAAGGCGTCGGACTCGTCGTCCGCCGCCTCCCCGAAGCTCTCCGGGAAGGTCACCGTGTTCGCGGCCGCCTCCCTCAAGGAGAGCTTCACGACCCTGGGCAAGGAGTTCGAGAAGGCCCACCCCGGCACCTCCGTCAGCTTCAACTTCGGGGGCAGCGACACCCTCGCCGCGAGCATCACCAGCGGCGCCCCGGCGGACGTCTTCGCCGCCGCCAGCCCGAAGACCATGGCGATCGTGACGGACAAGCAGGACGCGGTCGGCACCCCGGCCACCTTCGTCCGCAACCAGCTGGAGATCGCCACCCTGCCGGGCAACCCCGACAAGGTGGCCTCCCTGAAGGACCTCACCAAGTCCGGTCTGAAGGTCGTCCTGTGCGACAAGACCGTGCCGTGCGGCGCCGCCGCGCAGAAGGCCCTGGACGCCAGCAAGCTGAAGCTCACGCCGGCCTCCTACGAGCAGGACGTCAAGGCCGCCCTGACGAAGGTCGAGCTGAAGGAGGCCGACGCGGCCGTCGTCTACAAGACCGATGTGAAGGCCGCGGGTGACAAGGTGGAGGGCGTGGAGTTCCCCGAGTCCGCCAAGGCCATCAACGACTACCCGATCGCCCTGCTGAAGAACGCCGGCAACGCCGCGGCGGCCAAGGCGTTCATCGAGCTGGTGCAGTCCGCCGAGGGCCAGAAGGTCCTGAGCGGGGCCGGGTTCCTCAAGCCGTGACCTCGCTCGGCAAGCCCGGCGCCGCGGCCGACCCCCGCACGGGTGGGCCGCGGCGCCGCCGCGTCGGCACGGGGGGCCGACGCGGGGTGCCGTTGCCACTGCTGGTGCCGGGCGTGGTGGCCCTGGCGTTCCTGCTGCTGCCACTGGTCGCACTGCTCGTACGGGCTCCCTGGCGGGGCCTGCCGCAGCAGCTGACCAGCGCGGAGGTGTGGCAGGCGCTCCAGCTGTCCCTGGTCACCGCGACGGCGGCGACGGCCGTGAGCCTGGTGCTGGGGGTGCCGCTGGCCTGGCTGCTGGCCCGTACGGAGTTCCCGGGCCGCGGTCTCGTCCGCGCCCTGGTGACCCTGCCCCTGGTGCTTCCGCCGGTGGTCGGCGGTGTGGCCCTGCTGCTCGCCCTGGGCCGCAACGGCGTCATCGGCAAGTGGCTCGACTCCTGGTTCGGGATCACCCTTCCCTTCACCACCACCGGCGTCGTGATCGCGGAGGCGTTCGTCGCGATGCCGTTCCTGGTCATCAGCGTCGAGGGCACCCTGCGGGCCGCCGACCCTCGCTTCGAGGAGGCGGCCACCACGCTCGGCGCCTCCCGCTTCACCGCGTTCCGCCGGGTCACCCTGCCGCTGATCGCCCCCGGCATCGCCGCGGGCGCGGTGCTGGCCTGGGCCCGCGCGCTCGGCGAGTTCGGCGCGACGATCACCTTCGCGGGCAACTTCCCCGGCCGCACCCAGACCATGCCCCTCGCGGTCTACCTCGCCCTGCAGAACGACCCCGAGGCGGCCATCGCCCTCAGCCTGGTCCTGCTGGCCGTGTCCGTCGCGGTCCTGGCGGGGTTGCGGGACCGGTGGCTGACGGGGACCGGGCGGTAACGGGAGGATGGGAGACGACGCTGTGCGTGTGCCGACGAAGGACGCCCTCTTCATGACCGACATCGACGCCCCCAAGGCCGGCCTCGAGGTGGTGGGCGAGCAGGGGCTCGACGCCCGGCTCGTCGTCGAGCGAGGCCCCTTCCGGCTCGACGTGGCTCTGACCGCCGCTCCCGGGGACGTCGTCGCCCTGCTCGGCCCGAACGGTGCCGGCAAGACCACCGCCCTGCGCGCCCTCGCCGGTCTCGTCCCGCTCACCGACGGCCATCTGCGCCTGGACGGCAACTCCCTGGACCACACTCCGCCCGAGTCCCGCCCGGTCGGCGTCGTCTTCCAGGACTACCTGCTCTTCCCGCACCTGTCCGCCCTGGACAACGTGGCCTTCGGACCACGCTGCCAGGGCCTCTCCAAGGCCGAGGCGCGGGCCCGGGCCGCCGCCTGGCTGGACCGCATGGGCCTCGCCGACCACGCCGACGCCAAGCCCCGCAGACTCTCCGGGGGCCAGGCCCAGCGCGTCGCGCTCGCCCGCGCCCTGGCCACCCGGCCCCGGCTGCTGCTCCTGGACGAGCCGCTGGCGGCCCTGGACGCCCGTACCCGCCTGGAGGTCCGCGCCCAGCTCCGCCGCCACCTGGCCGAGTTCGAGGCGGTCGCCGTCCTCGTCACGCACGATCCGCTGGACGCCATGGTGCTCGCGGACCGGCTGGTGGTCGTCGAGCACGGCCGGGTCGTCCAGGAGGGCACCCCGGCCGACATCGCCCGCCACCCGCGCACCGACTACATCGCGCAGCTGGTCGGCCTCAACCTCTACCGGGGACGGGCCGAGGGGCACACGGTACGGCTCGACGCGGGCCCCTCGATCACGACCACGGAAGTGCTGTCCGGGCCGGTCTTCGTGGCGTTCCCGCCGGTCGCCGTCACCCTCTTCCGGGACCGGCCCACCGGCGCCAGCGCCCGCAACCTGTGGCGCTGCGAGGTCGCCGGTCTGGAGACCCACGGCGACCAGATCCGCGCCGACCTCACCGGCGAACTCCCCCTCGCCGCCGACCTCACCACGGTCGCCGCGGCCGAGCTGGAGCTGCATCCCGGCGCAGCTGTCTGGGCGACGGTCAAAGCGACGCAGACGCACGCATACCCTGCCTGAACGGGTGCGCCCTCTACCGTGGGTGCCCATGACACTGAGCATCCGCAACCAGCTCCCCGGCACCGTCACCGAGGTCCACCCCGGCGAGGTCATGGCCACGGTCAAGATCCGCCTGGACGGCGGGCAGGAGCTCATGGCGGCCATCACCCTGGAGGCCGTCGAGCAGCTCGGCCTCGCCCCGGACTCCCGCGTCCTCTCACTGGTGAAGTCGACGGAGATCTCGCTCGCCACGAGCCGGTTCGAGGGCCTGTCGATCCGCAACCAGCTCCCTGGCGCGATCGTCCAGATCGCCCTCGGCGGAGCCATGGCCTCCGTGAAGGTCTCGGTGCCCGGCGGCGAACTCACGGCCGTGATCACCAAGGACGCGGCCGAAGACCTCGGCCTCTTCGTCGGTTCCGACGTGATCGCCCTGATCAAGGCGACCGAGGTCGCGCTGGCCTCGGCGTGAGCACGGGAGAGCCCCGCCTGAACACGGGCGGGGCTCTCACCAGGCGATCGCTCAGTCCTCGTACGCGTCCAGCGGCGGGCAGGAGCAGACCAGGTTGCGGTCACCGAAGGCCTGGTCGATCCGGCGCACCGGCGGCCAGTACTTGTCGGCGGCCGAGACGCCGGCCGGGAAGACGGCGTCCTCGCGGCTGTAGGCGTGCGTCCACTCGCCGCCGAGCGCGGCCGCGGTGTGCGGGGCGTTCGCCAGCGGGTTGTCCTCCGCGGGCCACTCGCCGGAGCCGACCTTCTCGATCTCCGCGCGGATGGCGATCATCGCGTCGCAGAACCGGTCCAGCTCGGCCAGGTCCTCGGACTCGGTCGGCTCGATCATCAGCGTGCCGGCCACCGGGAAGGACATGGTCGGCGCGTGGAAGCCGTAGTCGATCAGGCGCTTGGCCACGTCGTCCACGCTCACGCCGGTCGCCTTGGTCAGCGGGCGCAGGTCGATGATGCACTCGTGCGCGACCAGGTTGCCGGGGCCGGTGTAGAGCACCGGGTAGTGCGGCTCCAGGCGCTTCGCGACGTAGTTCGCGGAGAGCACGGCCACCTGGGTGGCGCGCTTGAGGCCCTCGCCGCCCATCAGGCGGACGTACGCCCACGAGATCGGCAGGATGCCCGCGCTGCCCCAGGGCGCCGCCGAGATCGGGCCGACGCCCGTCTCCGGGCCGGCCGCCGGCTGCAGCGGGTGGTTGGGCAGGTGCGGCGCCAGGTGCGAGCGGACCGCGACCGGGCCGACGCCGGGGCCGCCGCCACCGTGCGGGATGCAGAAGGTCTTGTGCAGGTTCAGGTGCGAGACGTCGCCGCCGAAGTGGCCCGGCTTGGCGAGGCCGACCAGGGCGTTGAGGTTGGCGCCGTCGACGTAGACCTGGCCGCCGGCCTCGTGCACCTGGGCGCAGATGTCGGCGACGTGCTCCTCGAACACACCGTGCGTGGACGGGTAGGTGATCATCAGGACCGCCAGCTCGTGGCGGTACTGCTCGATCCTGGCCCGCAGGTCCTGGACGTCGATCTCGCCGTCCTCGGCGGTCTTCACGACGACCACCTTCATGCCGGCCATCACGGCGCTGGCGGCGTTGGTGCCGTGCGCGGAGGACGGGATCAGGCAGACGGTGCGCTGCTCGTCGCCGTTGGCCCGGTGGTAGCCGCGTACGGCCAGCAGACCGGCCAACTCGCCCTGCGAACCGGCGTTGGGCTGGAGCGAGACCTTGTCGTAGCCCGTGACCTCGGCGAGGCGGTCCTCCAGCTCGTGGATGAGCGTGAGGTAGCCCTCGGCCTGCTCGGCGGGCGCGAAGGGGTGCAACTGGCCGAACTCGGGCCAGGTGACCGGCTCCATCTCGGTGGTCGCGTTGAGCTTCATGGTGCAGGAGCCCAGCGGGATCATGCCGCGGTCGAGCGCGTAGTCGCGGTCGGCCAGCTTGCGCAGGTAGCGCAGCATGGCGGTCTCGGAGCGGTGCTCGTGGAAGACCGGGTGGGTCAGGAAGTCGTCGGTGCGCAGCAGCGCCTGGGGCACGGTCTCCGCGGCCGTCACGTCCAGCGCCTCGATGTCGCCCTCGACGCCGAAGGCGGACCAGACGGCGGCCAGCTGGGCCCGGTTGCTGGTCTCGTCACAGGCGAGGGAGACGTGGTCGCCGTCCACGAGACGCAGGTTGACCCCGTTCTCCAGGGCGGCGGCGACCACCTCGGCGGCCTTGCCGGGCACGCGCGCGGTGAGGGTGTCGAAGTAGGCGCCGTGGACGATCTCGACACCGCCGGCCTTCAGGCCCTCGGCGAGGATCGTGGCGTAGCGGTGGGTGCGGCGGGCGATGGCGCGCAGCCCCTCGGGACCGTGGTAGACGGCGTACATGCCGGCCATCACGGCGAGCAGCACCTGCGCGGTGCAGATGTTGCTCGTGGCCTTCTCACGGCGGATGTGCTGCTCACGGGTCTGCAGCGCGAGGCGGTAGGCCCTGTTCCCGTCGGCGTCGACGGAGACGCCGACCAGACGGCCGGGCAGGCTGCGCGCGAACTTCTCGTGCACCGCCATGTAGCCCGCGTGCGGCCCGCCGAAGCCCATCGGCACACCGAAGCGCTGGGTCGTGCCGACGGCGATGTCCGCACCCAGCTCGCCCGGCGAGGTCAGCAGGGTGAGGGCCAGCAGGTCGGCGGAGACGGTGACGAGGGCGCCCAGCTCGTGCGCCTGGTCGATGACCGGCTTGATGTCGCGTACGGCACCGGAGGCGCCCGGGTACTGGATCAGCACGCCGTTGATCTCGCGCGCGGCGATGTCGGCCGGGATGCCGTCGCTGAGGTCGGCGACGACGACCTCGACACCGGTCGGCTCGGCACGCGTCTCGATGACGGCGACGGTCTGCGGCAGCGCGTCCGCGTCGACCAGGAAGAGGCCCTTCTTGTTCTTGCCCATGCGCCGGGACAGCGCCATCGCCTCTGCGGCGGCCGTGCCCTCGTCCAGGAGAGAGGCGCCGGAGGTGGGCAGACCGGTCAGCTCGGCGACCATCGTCTGGAAGTTCAGCAGCGCCTCGAGGCGGCCCTGCGAGATCTCCGGCTGGTACGGCGTGTAGGCCGTGTACCAGGCCGGGTTCTCCATGACGTTGCGCAGGATGACCGGCGGGGTGAAGGTCCCGTAGTACCCGAGCCCGATCATCGAGCCGAGCACCTGGTTGCGGTCGGCGAGCGAGCGGAGCTCGGCGAGCACCTCGGCCTCGGTACGGGCACCCGGCAGATCGAGCGCGTCGGCGTTCTTGATCACGTCCGGCACCGCGGCGGCGGTGAGCTCGTCGAGCGAGCCGTAACCGACGTGCGCGAGCATCTTGGCCCGCGCCTCCGGGTCGGGTCCGATGTGGCGCTGTTCGAAGGGGATGCCCGCTTCGAGCTCGGAGAGCGGGGTGCGATGGGCGGTCATTGCGGAGGCCTCCTGGTCTGACGCGACCTTCGAGGGGCACCACGGCGGTTGCCCCGACGGCCTCCCCCTCTGTCATCAAAACCTGAGAGCTTCACCGGGCGCCCGAAGGGCCCGGCTTTCACCGTCGGTGAGGGCGCGAGCCGTCGACACTCGCCCTGCTTTCCAGAGTGACCTCGTCCGTGCGGTACGTGTGCCTGAGAGATTCCGGGGAGGATTTGCTCCTTCGGCGCCTCCGAGGTGGTCGGAGGACTCTCCCGCACGGGGTCAGCAGCCGCTGCCAGCCTACCAGCGAGGTCAACGCCTGGGCCCTCGAGTGGCCGCCTCCTTGAATGTGCTCTTTTGTAGTGCTTACGGATGAGTTGCGACCAAGTGGAGGGAGAGGGACCGTGCAGACCGACATCGATCCGCGCAACCTGATCGGCCGCAAGGCGTTCGACCGCAATGGCACCAAGATCGGCACCATCGACGAGGTGTACCTCGACGACGCCACGGGCGTGCCGGAGTGGGCGGCCATACGCACCGGCCTGTTCTCCCGGGACGCCTTCGTCCCCCTGGAGCCCAGCGAACTGGTGGAGGGCGCCCTCCGGATCCCCTTCGACCGTGCGCTCATCAAGGACGCCCCCGACTTCGGCGTGGGCCGCCACCTCTCCCCCGAACAGGAACTCCAGCTCTACCACCACTACGGCCTCGACGCGGCCGCACCTCCTTCGGTACCGGACCACGACTTCGGCAAGCTGGCGGGCACGGAGGAGGTCTGATCCTCGGCCGGGTTGAGCGGGTGGGCGGCGTCCGTTGCCGGAACCAACGGCAACGGCTCGGCCGACTCCAGCGCAGGATCGTCGACGAAGAACGTACGGACCCGCCCCGGCTCGGACTGAGGTGTCTCGAAGCGGACAGTGACCCGCCCCAGGCCACTGCCCTGCACCCAGCCGTGCCCGTACTCGGCGTGCCGCACGTCGTACCCGGCGCGCCACTGCCGCCCGGCGGGCTCCGGGCGGTCCTCCACGGCCTCGGGCACGACCTCTTGCGACGCCTCCACGGCCGCGGCCGCGTCCCGCTCGCCGGCCGCGGCCTGCGCGAACAGGTCCTCCTGGGTGTAGTCGGCGAGTCCCGAGACGCCCACGCCCAGCAGCCGTACCCCGCCCGTGGTGTCCACGGACTCCAGCAGCCGCGCGACCGCCTCCCTGATCACCGTCGGATCGTCGGTGGGCCCACGGAGCGTCTCGGAGCGGGTCAGCGTCGAGAAGTCGTACCGCCGCACCTTCAGCACGATGGTCCGCCCGGACAGCCCGGCCCCGCGCAGCCGCCCCACGCACCGGTCGGCGAGCCGCTGCACCTCCAGTCCGACCCGCATCCGGTCATGGATGTCCACGTCGTAGGTGTCCTCGACCGACACCGACTTGGTCTCCCGCTCGGCCACCACGGGCCGGTCGTCGTGCGCCAGTGCCATCGCGTACAGCGCGTGCCCGTGTGCCTTGCCGAGCATCCGGACGAGTTCGTCCTCTCCCGCCTCGGCCAGCTCCTCGACGGTGGTGATCCCGGCCCGCCGCAGATGGTCCCCGGTCGCCGGCCCGACGCCGGGCAGCGTCCGCACCGACATGGGGCCCAGCAGCGCCCGCTCGGTCCCGGGCTCGATCAGCACGAGTCCGTCGGGCTTGGCCTGCTCCGAGGCGATCTTCGCGAGCATCTTGGAGGCGGCCAGCCCCACCGACCCGGTCAGCCCCGTGACGGTCCGGATGTCCGCGCGCAGCTTTGTCCCGGCCAGCCGCGCCGACGCCTCGTCCCAGGCCGCTCCCCCGGCCTCCAGATCCACGAACGCCTCGTCCAGGCTCAGCGGCTCCACCAGCGGCGACAGCTCCCGCAGCAGCGCCATGACCTGCTCGCTGACCGACTTGTACAGGGCGAAGCGCGGCACGAGGTACGCGGCGTTCGGCGCCAGCCTGCGCGCCTGGGCCATCGGCATCGCCGAGTGGACCCCGAAGACCCGGGCCTCGTACGAGGAGGTGGCCACCACCCCGCGCGGTCCGAGTCCGCCCACGACGACGGCCTTCCCGCGCAGGCTCGGCTTGGATGCCTGCTCCACCGAGGCGAAGAAGGCATCCATGTCGAGATGCAGGATCGTGGGAGCGTTTCTCACATCTCCGATGCTGCACCACGCCACTGACAACGCGGGCCCCCGAGGGGGCGCCGTCAGACCGCCCGGTTGCGGCGCCTGGCCAGCTCGTCCGCCGGGTTGTGCCCGACCAGGGTCTCCCCGGTGTCGATGCGCTCGCCGTGCAGCTGGGAGAGCGCGCTTTCCACGTCCCGCCAGACCACGCCGACGGCGATGCCGAAGATGCCCTGACCGCCCTGGAGCAGGGCGTGGACCTCGTCGGGCGAGGTGCACTCGTAGACCGTGGCGCCGTCGCTCATGAGCGTCATGCGCTCCAGATCGCGGAAACCGCGTTCCCGGAGGTGCTGGACGGTCGTACGGATGTTCTGCAGCGAGACCCCGGTGTCCAGAAACCGCTTGACGATCTTCAGGACGACGACGTCCCGGAAGCTGTACAGACGCTGCGTTCCCGAGCCGTAAGCGGGCCGCACGCTGGGCTCGACGAGGCCGGTGCGGGCCCAGTAGTCGAGCTGCCGGTAGGTGATTCCGGCGGCCGCGCAGGCGGTGGGCCCGCGATAGCCGATCTCTTCGGACGCCATGGACGCCGCCCCTCCGCCGTCGGGCACCACCGTCGGTCGATGTGAGGCGTGGTCGACCGCACTGCCGGGCTGGGGATACCCCCTGTCCGAACGCAGCTGAGAACCCGGGGGAGGGTACGGACCGCTCTCCCCGAGTCGTCCGGGGGCACCCCCAGCCGTACCGTCGCCGCTGGTTCTCACGCCGACCTCCGTCCTTGACCTGCCTTCTCGACGGTAGGCAGTCACCAGGGGTGCGTCAACGATCGCCACACTCGGCACGCCGAGTGATAATCACCCTAGGAGTGGTTTCCCGTGCCCCACCGCGGGGAAAGGCTAGCCGAATGCTCCGGCGGGGGACCGTAGGACGCTCTCAATGGCCGGCGGCAATTGCCACCGCGCCGGACCCGGACGGGCCACTGACCGGCCGGTCAGCAGACCCCGCGGGTCGCCCGGCCGGCCCCCGTCTCACTGGCTGCTGGTGCCGAAGTCCTCGGGCGAGATCTGGTCGAGGAACTCGCGGAACTTCTCCACCTCGTCCTCCTGCTCGTCCGGGATCGCGATGCCCGCGTCGTCCAGCACCGTGTCACTGCCGTAGATCGGCGTTCCGGTGCGCAGTGCGAGCGCTATGGCGTCCGAAGGACGGGCGCTCACCTCGACCCCGCTGGCGAAGACCAGCTCCGCGTAGAAGACGCCCTCACGCAGATCCGTGATGCGCACTTCGGTCAGCTCCTGGCCGACGGCCTCCAGCACGTCCTTGAACAGGTCGTGGGTCAGCGGTCGCGCGGGGGCCATGCCCTGTTGGGCGAAGGCGATCGCCGTCGCCTCCCCCGGCCCGATCCAGATGGGGAGGTAACGGTCGCCCCCCACTTCGCGCAGGAGCACGATCGGTTGGTTGGAGGGCATTTCCACCCGGACACCTACGACATCGAGCTCGTTCACACAGCAACCCTAGGCCGTGCCCGGGACGTTTGGGTAGTCGGGCCGGGAACAGGTGCCCGATCCGGCCCCCGGAACCCTCGCCGCTCAGGGCAGCCGGACACCCAGGGCGATCTGCACCAGCGCGGCGTGCAGCTTCACCGTGAGCGCCGCCAGCTCCTTCGCCCGGGCCTCGGCATGCGCCCTGGTCTGCGGGTTGCGGTGGCGCTTCAGAGGGGCCACCACCTGGTCCACGAGCCCCGCCTCCCGGTCGGCGGCGGCCTTCATCACCCGAAGGTGGCGCGGCTCGATCCCGAACCGCCCCAGCTCGGCGATCAACGAGGCAACGGTGACGGCCTCCGAGTCGTACGCCCCGTCCTCCAGGGGGGCGATGAGCCCGTACGACTCCCACTCCTCGAGGTCACCCTCGGCGATGTCGGCGGCCACCAGCAGCGCGGCCCGCCCGATCCGGGCGACCGTGGGCCGCTCGAGCGGCTCCAGCACGTCCTCACCGGTGCGCTGGCGCCCCACCAGGGGCAGCTGGACGGCCTCGCCCCGCTCCATGGCGTCCAGGTGCTCGCGGATCACCTTGAGCGGCAGATAGTGGTCCCGCTGCATCCTCAGGACATGAGCGAGGCGCTCGACGTCACCGGCGCTGAACTTCCGGTACCCCGAAGGGGTCCGCTGCGGCTCGACGAGGCCCTCCGACTCCAGGAAGCGGATCTTGGAGATGGTGACCTCGGGGAACTCGTCACGCAGCGCGTTCAGCACCGCGCCGATGCTCATCAGCCCACCGCCCGCGGCGGCGGCACCGCTTCGGGCACCGCCGCTCGGTGTTTGAAGCATGGACCTTCCCTGGGGTCCCCCCGGACGGAGTCCGGGGGTCAGATGCCCTGCCGGCTCGCGTAGAAGACCAGCCGGTACTTGCCGATCTGCACCTCGTCACCGTTCGACAGAGCGACCTGGTCGATCCGCTCGCGGTTGACGTACGTGCCGTTCAGACTGCCCACGTCGGCCACCGTGAACGAGCCGTCCGGGGAGCGCCGGAACTCGACGTGCCGACGAGAGACCGTCACGTCGTCCAGGAAGATGTCGCTCTGCGGGTGACGGCCGGCCGTGGTCAGGTCGCTGTCCAGCAGGAAGCGGCTGCCCGAGTTCGGCCCCCGGCGCACCACCAGCAGCGCCGAGCCCACCGGCAGCGCGTCGACCGCGGCCTGCGCCTCGGGCGAGAGCATCGGCGTGGCCGTCTGACCGGTCACCTCGGCGTCGTACGCCTCGAGACCGGAGATGGAGATCGTGGACGTGGTCTCGGACGCACGCTCCGGCGCCACACCGGGCCGCAGCGGCGCACCGCAGTTGGAACAGAAGCGGGCGTTCTCCGCGTTGCGGTTACCGCACCTCGTACAGACCAGGACCGACATGGACGGATCCTCCTGCCGCGGCAGCCCCGCGGGGGCGTTGGACGCATACGGGTCGGAGGCGAACTCTCCACCCGCACTTGAGGTTGACGGTTGCCCGAAACCTATGCCGCCGGACTGGGCAGGGTCAACAGACGCCGCGCCCTGACCTCCGGAAATGTCACCGCCCGGACCAGCGACCTGGTCACGGAACAGCGGGCGCTGGCCCTCTGCGTCAGGCTGTGCGCGATGACGAGCGGTCGCGTTGTCGCTACCCTCTCGCGCGCTCTTGCCGAACAACTTCGCAAACAACTTCACGGGCGATTCCCCTTGACCGAAACAGACCCGCCCGTGGGGCAGGACGAACCCTGATTGCCTACACCGGCCGACCCGGACACCTTCACAACGTCCGTATCCACCAGACAGTTTCCACCACGCACCACCTCTTCGGTGCGCCGACCCCCCGCAACCTCATGCCCCTGCCGGACGTCCCCCATGCACCACCGGTTCACTGGGAGGACGACCGAGCGTAGTCAGGCCGCTTCGCCTGTCGCAAGGCGTCCACAACGATCTTGTTCGACCGCTCGACGGCCGCCGTGGCCTGCTCCTTCTCCAGCGTCTGCACCACGCCTCCAGGAATGTTCAGTGCCGGCTCGAGATCCTGCGGCTTGCCGATGACCTTGAAACGATAGGGAGCGTTGATCTTGTTCCCGTCGACGCTCACGGTCTTGCCGGAGTCGGTGAAGTAGCTGCTCGCGACCACCCGTACTCCGTTGACCTGGATCGCCTCCGCGCCGGCCGCGCGCAACTCCTGGATCGCGTCGAGCAGCATGTCAGCCTTGACCGTCCCCTTCGTGTCCTCGATCGTCATGGTGATGCCGGGACCCTGCGCAGCCACGGTGCCCGCCAGAATGCCGAGTTGTCTCTCCTTCTCGGCGGTCTGCCGGCGCGCCTCCGCGGCCTGGTCGGAACTGCTCTGCAGCTCCTGGCGCTGCTTCTCGAGTCCCTGCTTCTCGTCCTCAAGACGCTGAGTACGGTCATCCAGTTCATCGAGGATGCGAACAAGATCTTCCTGACGGGCGCCGCGCAGCGCGCTGTCGCTGTCGCTGTTCGACGCCACCTGCACCGCCAGGCCGAAACCGAGGCCGAACAGCAGCAGCGCGACGATGAGTTGGGCTCGGGTGATCCGCGGCGGCCACAGCCCCTTGACCAGCCGCTGGCGCCCGGTGAGCTGTGGCTCGGCGCTCTCGGCTGGCGCCTGCTCGGGCTCGGCCGCAGGGGCCGGCACCTCGTCGGGCAGTTCCTTGCGCAGCCTGCTCTCCGGCTGCTCTTCCTGGTTGCTCATCTGCCTCACGCCCGGAAGACGTGCCGCCGGATCGCCGCGGCGTTCGAGAAGATTCGGATACCGAGGACGACCACGACTCCTGTGGAGAGCTGGGCGCCCACGCCCAACTTGTCACCCAGGAACACGATCAACGCGGCCACGACCACGTTCGACAGGAACGACACCACGAAGACCTTGTCGTCGAAGATGCCGTCCAGCATGGCCCGCAGGCCACCGAACACGGCGTCCAGCGCCGCCACGACGGCGATCGGCAGATAAGGCTCGACGACCGCCGGAACCTCAGGCCGGACCAACAGGCCGGCCACGACTCCCACGACGAGGCCCAGTACGGCGATCACGATGTGCCCTTCTCAGTCTTCTCGGCGTTCGGCTGTGCTGTGCGTACGATCACACTCGGTGCGGAGGGCAACCGGACGTCACCCTGCGTGGAGATGGTGGCGCGGATGCCGAAGTTCTGCTCCAGGGCATGCAGATACAGCCCGTCCGCGCTGTTCTGGAACCCGGTGCTCAGCTGCTCCCTGTCCCCCACCGCCAGCACCGTGTACGGCGGCACCAGCGGCCTGTTGTCGACCAGTATCGCGTCACCCGCGGCCCTGATCGCGGACAGGGCCGTCAGCCGCTGTCCGTTGATCGAGACGGCTTCGGCCCCCGAGGCCCACAGCCCGTTGACCACCCGCTGCATGTCCCGGTCGCGCAGCCGCCCGGTGTCGGAGAATCCGGAGGTCTCGCGCGGATTGGTGCCGTCGCCGCCGGTGCTGGCCTCCTTGGCGTCGTCGACCACGAGCTTCACCCCGGGGCCGTGCACCGCGGTGGCACCCGACAGGATGCCCACCAGGTCCGCCTCGGAACCCCCGCCGCTCTGCTTCAGCGCCGCCCGCTGGCGGGAGCTGACGTCGTCGCGCAGCTTGTCGACATCGCCTTCCAGGCTGTCCGCGGCCGCGGTCTCACGGTCGATGCGGTCGATCAGCTCCTGGCGCTCCTTGGCCACCACGGGCGCCGCCACGCGCGCCTGGGCCGCTCCGACGGTCACGACCAGCGCCGCGAGCACCAGCCCGGCCGCCAGGCCCAGCTTCGCCCTGAGGGTCTTCGGCAGCCCGCCCTCGATGCCCTGGGACCTCTTCCGGGCGGCGGCCTCGGCGTACCCGTCGTCGAGGCTGTGGTCCATGACGTTGGTGATCAACGACATGGAAGCGTCCGGACGCCGCGGCCGCGGGGGGCTGCTCCGAACGGGGGGTTGCTGCGGCATGCCGCACATCGTCGCATGTCGCGCGCAGTACCTCCGAATGGCCCCTCCGGCGTGCCGGACAGGCCCCCTTGGGGACACTTGTCCGGCACGCACGCGTGCTGTGGCTTTTGCCGTCCGGAACTGCCGGTTCTACCGCCCGGCGCTGTCCACCACGGCGGACCACTCGTCCAGCAGGGCCTGCGCCGAGGCGTCGTCGGGGCCCTCGGCCCACAGATGGGTGACGGCCTCGGCGGGGTCGGGCAGCACCATCACCCAGCGTCCGTCGGTCTCCACGACCCGCACACCGTCCGTCGTGTCGACAGAGCGATCACCGGCCGCCTCGACGACACGCCGCATCACCAGACCCTTGACGGCCCACGGGGTCGCCAGGTCCCGCTTGAGGACGTGCGCCCGCGGAATCCGCGCGTCGATCTGGCTCAGCGTGAGCTGCGTGCGCGCCACCAGCCCGATCAGCCGTACGAAGGCAGCCGTGCCGTCGTAGACGCCGCTGAACTCGGGGACGATGAACCCTCCCTTGCCGTCACCGCCGAAGATGGTGCCCTCTTCGCGTCCCACGCGCGTGAGGTCGTCGGGAGACGTGGTCGTCCACTCGACCTGCGTGCCGTGGTAGGCGGCCACCTGCTCGGCGATCCGGGTCGTGGTCACCGGCAGCGCCACACGGCCGCTGCGCCGCTCCGCGGCCACCAGGTCCAGCATCACCAGCAGGGCCCGGTCGTCCTCGATGATCCGGCCCTTCTCGTCCACGAGCGACAGCCGCTCGCCGACGGGGTCGAACCGGACACCGAACGCGGCCCGGGAGGACGCCACGATCTCACCGAGGCGCACCATTCCGTTCCGGCGAATCTCGGCGGTCTCCGTGGGTCGGGACTCGTCGAGACCCGGGTTGATGGTCAGCGAGTCCACACCGAGCTTGCCGAGCAGGCTGGGCAGAACCAGGCCGGCGCTGCCGTTGGAGGCGTCGACGACCACCTTCAGGCCCGATTCCGCGATGCCTGTGGTGTCCACGTTGCGCAGCAGCGAACCGGTGTAGGAGTCGAAGACACTCGCCGGGAAGTACAGGTCACCGATCTCACCGGGGAACGCCCGGCGGTACTCCTGTCGCGCGAACACCCGGTCGAGCTTGCGCTGACCGCCCTGCGACAGGTCCGCGCCCTGCCCGTCGAAGAACATGATGTCGACGGAGTCCGGCACACCCGGCGAGGTCCGGATCATGATGCCGCCGGCGCTGCCCCGCGCGGTCTGCTGCCGGGCCACGGGAAGCGGCACGTTCTCCAGGTCCCGTACGTCGATGGCACTGGCCTGGAGCGCGGAGATCACCGCCCTCTTGAGGGCCCGGGCACCTCGGGAGTGGTCACGGGCCGTGGTGACCGTGGACCCCTTCTTCAACGTGGTCGCATAAGCACCCGCCAGCCGTACGGCCAACTCCGGCGTGATCTCCACGTTCAGGATTCCGGACACACCGCGGGCGCCGAAGAGCTGCGCCTGGCCCCTCGACTCCCAGATCACCGAGGTGTTGACGAAGGCGCCCGCCTCGATGGTCTTGAACGGGTAGACCCGCACATTGCCCTGGACAATCGATTCCTCACCGATCAGGCACTCGTCACCGATGACCGCGCCGTCCTCGATCCGGGCCGCCCGCATGATGTCGGTGTTCTTGCCGACGACACAGCCGCGCAGATTGCTGTGCTGACCGACATACACGTTGTCGTGCACCACGGCCCGGTGCAGGAAGGCACCGCTCTTGACGACGACATTGGAGCCGACGACGGTGTGCTCGCGGATTTCGGCGCCGGCTTCCACCTTGGCGTAGTCGCCGATGTAGAGCGGCCCGCGGAGCACGGCATCGGGGTGCACCTCGGCGCCCTCCGCCACCCAGACGCCAGGCGATATCTCGAATCCGTCGATGTCGACGTTGACCTTGCCTTCGAGGACGTCGGCCTGGGCCTTGACGTAGCTCTCGTGGGTGCCGACGTCCTCCCAGTAGCCCTCGGCGACATAGCCGTAGATCGGCTTGCCTTCCTTCATCAGCTGCGGGAAGACATCTCCGGACCAGTCGACGGGAACATCGGGTTCGACGTAGTCGAACACCTCGGGCTCCATCACATAGATGCCCGTGTTCACCGTGTCGGAGAAGACCTGCCCCCAGGTCGGCTTCTCGAGGAAACGCTCGACCTGGCCGTCCTCGTCGACGATGGTGATACCAAACTCCAGCGGATTGGGCACCCGGGTCAGACAAACCGTGACCAGCGCACCCTTCTCCTTATGGAAATTGATCAGATCGGTGAGGTCGAAGTCCGTCAGAGCATCGCCGGAGATGACGAGGAAAGCATCGTCCTTCAACGCCTCTTCGGCGTTCTTGACGCTTCCGGCGGTACCGAGTGGCTTCTCCTCATTGGCATAGGTGAGCTCCATTCCGAGCTCCTCGCCGTCGCCGAAGTAGTTCTTGACGAGCGATGCCAGGAACTGAACGGTGACAACGGTCTCGTTGAGCCCATGCCTTTTGAGCAGCCGTAGCACGTGCTCCATGATCGGACGGTTCGCCACAGGCAGGAGCGGCTTGGGCATGCTGGAGGTCATAGGGCGAAGGCGAGTGCCTTCGCCACCGGCCATCACGACGGCCTTCATGTCGGAAGCGTCCTCCTAGAGAGACGACGGTCTAGCCGACTTCACCCGTCCAGATTGTCCCGCAGTTTTCCGCAGCGGGCCATCGGGGCCACTATGTCCGGACAATCAACGAGCTCAATCGGCCGTGGCGTCCGCGCGGACCAGGCGGCGGACTTGTACCACGTAGAGCACTCCTGCCCACCAATAGAGCGTTGTACCCCATCCCGCGAACGCCCATCCGAAAACAGCGGCAACTGACGCGATCCATCCGTTTCCGTCGCTGAGGAGCAGGAGCGGGAAGGCATACATCAGGTTGAAGGTGGCGGCCTTCCCAAGGAAGTTCACCTGTGGCGGCGGATAGCCGTGCCGCCGGAGGATGCCCACCATCACCAGCAGAACCAGCTCTCTCACGAGCAGGAGGCCGGTCAACCAGAACGGCAGGATCTCCCGCCAGGTGAGCCCCACCAGAGTGGAAAGTACGTACAGCCGGTCGGCAGCCGGATCGAGGAGCCGGCCGAGGCTGCTGATCTGATTCCAGCGCCGGGCGAGCTTGCCGTCGAGATAGTCGCTGATCCCGCTGAAGGCCAGCACCAGGAGGGCCCAGCCATCGCTGTTGGGACCCCCGAACTCCGGCCTGAGGATCAGCCAGAGGAAGAGGGGTACGCCGACGAGCCGCGCCATGCTGAGGATGTTGGGGATGGTGAGGACCCGGTCAGTCTGGACACGGGTCTCCTGGACCTCCACCCGGGGGCCTCCTGTGCGAAAACGAACCAACGATGCCCCCTGACCCTACCTCAACGCAAAAAAGCTCCGGCCCCTGGGCTGTGTGCCCAAGAGCCGGAGCTGTAAAAGGAGTTCGGCGGTGTCCTACTCTCCCACAGGGTCCCCCCTGCAGTACCATCGGCGCTGTGAGGCTTAGCTTCCGGGTTCGGAATGTAACCGGGCGTTTCCCTCACGCT
>NZ_JBIWPG010000011.1:0-164036 GCF_044768135.1 Streptomyces sp. NPDC101165
AGCGTGAGGGAAACGCCCGGTTACATTCCGAACCCGGAAGCTAAGCCTCACAGCGCCGATGGTACTGCAGGGGGGACCCTGTGGGAGAGTAGGACGCCGCCGAACAAATTTTGAGAAAACCCCCGCATCTTCGGATGCGGGGGTTTTCTGTTTTCACGGGTGTTTAGAAGGCCACCTCAGCCGTCTCCACGGTCCCGCCCCGGCGGCCGGGTGCGCTGTGCCATCCCCAGTAGAGATTGGTGTGGGCGATCACCTGCTCCGGGGCGGGAGCGCCGTACTTGGACAGGTCCTCGGTGGTGTGGGCGTCGGCGACCAGCGTCGCGTCGTACCCGCGGACGATCGCGCCGTGCAGGGTCGAGCGGATGCACACGTCGGTCTGCGCGCCCGAGACGAGGAGCCGGCCCACCTTGCGGTCGGCCAGCACCGTCTCCAGGTCGGTGTCCTCGAAGGAGTCCGGGTACTTCTTGTGGACCAGGGGCTCGGCGTCCTGGCGGGTCAGCTCCGGTACGTACTGCCAGGTCTCGCCGCCGTACGCGAGTTCCTCGTCGGAGTGCTGCACCCAGATGACCGGCACGTCCGCCGCGCGGGCCTTGTCGATCAGGGTGTTGATGTTCGCGATGACGCCGTCGCGGTCGTGGGAGTTCGCCACCACGCCGTTCTGGACGTCGATGATGAGCACTGCGGTGTTGGGTCGATCGGAAAGCGTGGTCATGGGGCCACAGTAGGACCGGCCACTGACAGTCGGCCCCGAATATGGGGTGAGGTGTGTGAGGGGTGCGGGCTACCGTGGCTCCATGAATAGCCCGACCAGCGATGACTACGTCGTCCGAGCGATACGACCCGACGAGTGGGCCGCCGTGAAGCAGTTGCGTCTGGACGCGCTGCGGGATCCGGTCGCGCCCATCGCTTTCCTGGAGACCTACGAGGACGCCCTGGAACGGCCGGACTCCTTCTACCAGGAGCGGGCCGCCAGATCCGCTGAGCAGACCAGCTCCGCACGGCAGTTCATCGCCGAGGCACCGGACGGGAGCTGGGCCGGCACCGTCACCGTGCTCCTGGAGGAGGCCGGGACAGAGGACTGGGGCGGGAATCCGGTCGAGCGCCGGCAGGGACATGTGGTCGGTGTGTTCGTACGGCCGGAGCACCGCGGGAACGGGCTGATCAAGGCCCTCTTCGACACCGGTGTGTCCTGGGCGTGGGAGCGCGGTGCCGAGCGGGTACGGCTGTTCGTCCACGCGGACAACGCGCGGGCGCAGGGGGCGTACCGCAAGGTGGGGTTCGCGCCGAGCGGGCTGGTCGTGTCGTTCGTGAAGGACGAGGCCGAGAACGAGCTGGAGTTCGTTCTGCAGCGGTAGTTCCGGAGCGGCGGTCTGGAGCCGGGGTCAGGCGGGCAGTTCCTGGTGGGGCCAGCGGGATCTGGCCTGTTCGCGGGAGCGGAGCAGAGCCAGGGTGGGCATGCCCCGGTCGGCTCCGGTGGCGAGCAGGTCCGGCAGCTGGGGGAGTGGCGCCACGGCCGCCACATCGTCCAGCACCAGGGTGAGTGGTGGGTCGAGCCGACCGGAGGATGACCGTTCGGCCATGCGCCGGCCGCGCTCGACCACGCTGGAGACGAGGGCCGTCAGGAGGGGCATCGCACCAGGGTTGGTCCTGGGGTCCTCGATGGATTCACCTACCAGATAAAGCGTGCCCCCTTCGTCCACGAAGGAATCCAAGGCGAGCGCATCAGTTCGGTTGGGAGTGCAGGCCTCGCGGATGTTGACCGTGAAGAGGGCGGCGAGCGCCCGGCTGGTCAACTCCTGGGCCATGTCACGGCGTTCCGGGTGCGCGGTGAGGGCGGCCTCGAGTTCGCCCGCGGCGCCGGGGGCGGCCTTGGGGTGGGTACGGAGAGTTCGTACGGCGTCCTGGATCTGGGTGCCCTGGGACCAGCGGTGGACGTGGCGGACGGTGCGGGATTCCAGTGCTGCGGCGTGCAGGTAGCTCCGCAGGAGCGTTATCGCCGTGTCGGCGACCGCCTGGTCGATCTTGGCTGTGGGTTGGACGGGGCTGAGGAGCGCTGCCGCTCGGCTCAGCGCTGTTTGTTTGTCCGCGCAGCCTGTTGTCGGGGACCAGTGGAGGCGGGCCGGGGTGTCGCAGAGGTGGGTGGGGTCATACAGGAGGGTGGGGCCGAGTTTGGCTCTGGCGTCCTTTGTGTCCTGCCAGAGGGCGGGGTTTGAAGTGACTACAAGGGTGGGGCCTGGTGCATCCTGGATGGCCTGGGTTGCGGTTGCGTGGCGGCTTTCCCTGGGTGCGATGAGGATCTTTTCCCACCCACCCACCCGTTCACCGTTGGCTGAGAAGGCGCCCGACAGACCTTCCCCAGCCGCCTCCTGCGCCGCCTCCGTCGGCTCCGGCTCCGTGCGGGGCTCCGGGACCTCGTAGTGCTGCTGCGGTGTTGCAGCGGGAGCGGCAGCGGCAACGGGAGCCGGCGCGGGTGCCGGCGACTGGGCCCGCCCCTTCGCCGCCCCCCGGTCGAACGCTCGCCGTGCCTTCCCTGCCCGCCACCGCGCCACCGTCCCCATCACGAACAGGGCCAGGACGAAGAGGACCATCAGCTGGCCGATGAACAGGCCCCAGAAGAGGCCCCAGCCGGAGAGTTGGCCGGCGGGGGTGTCCGGCCAGGCGCCGGTGATGTCGTGGGGCCGGCCGATGAGGTGACGCATGGCCAGGGGGGTGTGGGTGAAGGTGACGCCCTGGGGCCAGGCGCCCTTGGTGAAGAGGCCTGCCAGACCCGTGGCCGTCCACACCAGCAGGGTCATGCCGAGGAGGAAGCCGAGTATGCCGATCAGCAGGCCGTCGGGGATGCCGCCCTGGCCTTCCCGACGGCCGTCACGGCTGTCACGTCTGTCGCGACGGTCGCGGTCGTCCGGTCTCACGCTCTCCCCCTACGCCACCGTCGATTCGGAGTCGCCCAGGTGCTGCTCCACGAAGGCGGCCGCCCGCTCCTCGGCCTCCAGCTCGGCCGCGTGCAGGGCGTCGTCGGCCGTCAGGTCGCTGGACGACTCGGTCATGGCGCGGTCGGTGAAGACCAGTGGGCGTTCCGTCTCCGTGACCAGGTGTTTGACCACCTGGACGTTGCCGTTGACGTCCCAGACGGCGATGCCGGGGGTGAGGGTGGGGATGATCTCCACGGCCCAGCGTGGGAGGCCCAGAACCCGGCCCGTGGCCCTCGCCTCGTCCGCCTTCTGGGCGTAGATGGTTCTGGTCGAGGCCATCTTCAGGATCGCCGCCGCCTCCTTCGCCGCCGCGCCGTCCACCACGTCGGACAGGTGGTGGACGACCGCGACGAAGGACAGGCCCAGTCGTCGGCCGAACTTCAGCAGGCGTTGGAACAGCTGTGCCACGAAGGGGCTGTTGATGATGTGCCAGGCCTCTTCGACGAGGAAGATGCGCTTCTTGCGGTCGGGGCGGATCCAGGTGTGCTCCAGCCACACACCGACGATCGCCATCAGGATCGGCATGGCGATGGAGTTGCGGTCGATGTGGGACAGGTCGAAGACGATCAGCGGGGCGTCCAGGTCGATGCCGACGGTCGTCGGGCCGTCGAACATGCCGCGCAGGTCACCGTCGACCAGGCGGTCCAGGACCAGGGCCACGTCCAGGCCCCATGCCCGAACGTCGTCTATGGCGACGTTCATCGCCTCCGCCGACTCCGGCTCGGGGTGCCGCAGCTGCTCCACGATGTCGGTGAGGACCGGCTGGCGGTCGAGGATCGACTCGTTGACGTAGGAGTGGGCGACCTTGAGGGCGAAGCCGGAGCGTTCGTCCAGGCCGTGGCCCATGGCGACCTCGATGATGGTGCGCAGCAGCGCCAGCTGGCCCGTCGTCGTGATCGCCGGGTCCAGGGGGTTCAGACGGATGCCGTGGTCCAGGGCCGCCGTCGGGTCCAGGCGGATGGGAGTTATTCCCAGCTCCTCGGCGATGAGGTTCCATTCGCCGACCCCGTCCTCGCCCTGGGCGTCGAGGACGACCACCTGGCGGTCGCGGAAGCGCAGCTGCCGTAGGACGTACGTCTTCTCCAGGGCCGACTTGCCGTTTCCGGACTCGCCGAGGACCAGCCAGTGCGGAGCGGGCAGCTGCTGGCCGTACAGCTGGAAGGGGTCGTAGATGTAGCCCTTCCCGGAGTACACCTCGCGGCCGATGATGACGCCGGAGTCGCCGAGGCCGGGCGCGGCGGTCGGCAGGTAGACCGCCTGGGCCTGGCCCGTGGAGGTGCGGACCGGCAGGCGGGTCGTCTCGACCTTGCCGAAGAGGAAGGACGTGAAGGCGTCGGTGAGGACGGACAGCGGGTCCCGCATCAGCGCATCAGCCCCTACCTTCGAATGCCGGTGGCGAAGGGAAGTGTGTTCACGAAGGCCCGGTGGTGCTCGCGGTCGCACCACTCCAGCTTCAGGTACGACTTTCCGGCGGAGGCCCTTATGGTCCGCTTGTCGCGGTTGAGGGCCTCCGGGGAGCGGGAGGACACGGTGATGTAGCCGACGAGGTTCACTCCCGCCGCGCCACTCGCCAGGTCCTCGCCGCGCTGGTCGAGGCGGTTGTGGGCGGCGATGTCACGCGGGTCGACGGTGCGGTTCATCTTGGCGGCGCGGGACGCCTCGGCCTCGTCGTTCGTCTTCTCGGTCAGCATGCGTTCGATGGCCACCTCGGTGGGTTCGAGATCCATCGTCACGGCGACCGTGCGGATGACGTCCGGGGTGTGGACGAGCAGGGGCGCCAGGAAGTTGACGCCGACCGGAGTCATCGGCCACTCCTTCACCCAGGCCGTGGCGTGGCACCAGGGGGCGCGGGTGGCGGACTCGCGGGTCTTGGCCTGGAGGTAGGTGGGCTCCATGGCGTCCAGTTCGGCCGGCCAGGCGTTGCGCCGGGTCATCGCCTGGATGTGGTCGATGGGGTGGTCCGGGTCGTACATGGAGTGGATGAGGGAGGCGAGCCTGCCCTGCCCGAGGGGCTGGCGGACGCGCATGTCGGCCTCCTGGAGGCGCGAGCAGATGTCGGTCAGCTCACGGGCCATGACGACGGCCAGGCCCGCGTCCCGGTCCAGCTTGCGGCCGGCCTGGGGCCGCGCGGCGCGTGCCATGGCCTGGGCCTCGGAGGCCAGTTCGCGGGTGTAGTGCATGCAGGCGACGAGGTAGGCGCGGTGCTGCTCGCTGCTGGTGGAGACCATGGACTGGAGCTGGTCGTAGGACCGTGACAGCCAGTCGGGGGCCTTCTCGTCGCCCCGCAGTGTGACGTCCTTGGCGTGGGCGTCGGGGTCGGCGGGGAGCGTGCGGGCGAGCATCTGCAGACGGGTGACGAACCCGTCGCCGTTGGCCACGTGCTTGAGCAGCGTGCCGAAGCGGTCGACGAGGGCTTCCTGGTCCTCGGCGTCGCGCAGGCCGACGCCGGGGCCCTCGATCTCGATGGCGGCCGTGACCGTCCTGCGGTCGGCGTGCAGGAGGACGGCGATCTCGTCGGGTCCGAAGGGGGCGGCGAGCCAGCTGATCCGCCCGATGCCCGGCGGCGGCCCGATCTCGACCTCGCGCCCGTCGAGCCGGGTACCGGCCTCGACGGCACCGGAGCGGTACGCGGCGCCGCGCTTGACGGTCCGCTTGTACGAGCGGTTGATCTCGAACCACTTGTAGAACGTGCGGCGCTTGTACGGCACGTAGACCGCGGCGAGCGCGAGCAGCGGGAAGCCCGTCAGGAGCACGATCCGCAGGGAGAGGACCGGGACGAGGAGGCCGCACATCATGCCGAGGAACGCGCCGGCGATGATCAGCGCGATCTCGCCGGACTCGCGGTTCCGGCCGACGATCGCGTTCGGCCGGGCGCGGCCGATGAGATACGTACGGCGGGGCGTGACCGGATGGGACAGGTGGGACTCGGTCGTCAACGCCCTTCACCTCCCGAGCGGTTGCTGTTGCGGCTGTTGCTGGCGTGCGGGGTGTTGGCCGGGCTGGGTGCGCGCGGCGCGGGCGCGGCGGAGGGGACTGCTCCGCCGCCGCCCTGGGGGGTACGGCTGCTGTGGGCGGCGACACCGCCGGAAGCGGGGTTGGCGGGGCGGGCGCTGCTGGAGCCGCCTCCGCCTCCTCCGTTGTTGTCGGCGCGGGTGCTGTGGGTCTTGATGCCCTGGGCGACGAGGGTGGCGGGCGAGCTGATGACGGCGGCGGCCTTGCCCTCGGCGCCCTGCATGATGCGGTTGTTGCGGCCGTTCGCGATCTCGTCGCCGAAGCCGGGGACGAAGCGGTAGATCATCGCGCTGGCGAAGATGGCGAGCAGGATGATGGCGAGGCCGGAGACGACGGCGGAGAAGGCGTCGGGGCCGCTGTCGCCGGAGAGGGCGCCGGCGAGGCCGAGCACGATGACGATCACCGGTTTGACCAGGATGACGGCGATCATGATTCCGGCCCAGCGCCTGACGTGCCCCCACAGGTTCTTGTCGACCAGGCCCGCGTAGACGACGGTGCCGAGGAGGGCGCCGACGTAGAGCAGGGCGGCGCGGATGACCAGCTCCAGCCAGAGGACGCCGGCGGCGAGGATGCTGACCAGGGAGACGACGATCAGCATGATCGGGCCGCCGCCGATGTCGTTGCCCTTGCTGAGGGCGCCGGAGAAGGTGCCGAAGAAGGTGTCCGTCTGGTCGCCGGTGGCCTTCGCGAGTACGTCCGTGACGCCGTCCGTCGCCGAGACGACCGTGTAGAGGATCAGCGGGGTGAACGCGGAGGCGAGGACCGTCAGCCACAGGAAGCCGACGGCTTCGCCGATCGCGGTGGTCAGGGGCACCCCTCGCACGGCCCTCTTGGCCACGGCCAGCAGCCACAGCAGCAGGGTGAGGATCGTGGACGCCGCGAACACCACCGCGTACTGCTGCAGGAACTTCGTGTTCGTGAAGTCGACGTTGGCCGTCTCCTTCACCGCACCACTGAGCTTCCCGATGGTCCATGAGGCAGCGTCGGCACAGCCTTTGGCGAGGGAGGCGAGGGGGTCGAGTGTGGAGCCGATGGGGCTGTCGGAGGTGAGGCCGGAGGAGCCTCCCTTCGAGCTGCTGTCCTTCTCGCAGAACTGCTTGGCAGGGCCGACGATGAGGTCGCACTTGTTGGACGACGGTGACGGTGTGGGGGCGGCGACGGCTCGAGTGGCCAGCAGGAGGACAGTGCCCTGCACGGCGGTTGCGGCGGCGGCGATCTTGAGTACTCGGCGCGGACTACCGGGCATAAGTGAAGCCTCCGTACTCCTCTACGGCCTTGGCCATCTGGTCGGCGCTGGATGCCTTGCTGTCGCCGGGGACGGGAGCGGGACCGTCCTTCTGGGAGAAGCTGTCGACCTTCCAGTCACCGTTCTCCCAGCGCAGCTGGAGGGTCATGGTGAACCAGTCGCTGGTGACTGGATTGGTCGAGTCGTTACCGGCGGTGCCGAACACACCGGTGCACCAGACCTCGATCGTGGCGGTGGAGTCCGAGTAGTTCGTGAGTTTGGTGCCGAGCGGCGCCGTGCGTGAGACGTAGGTGCGTCCGGTGGGTGCGTTGCCGTTCGCGTCCAGGCCGATGCTGCTCAGGAACTGCTTGCTGTACGCCTTGTCGAACTTCTCAGTCAGGGGAGCCTGCTGATCGGTGGCGAACACCTGCTTGACGATCTCGCTCCGCCGCGAAGGCTTGAGAATGTCGGCCGAAACCAGGGCCACCGCATAATTGGCCGCCGCGCTCTCCGCCCCCTGCCCGCTGTGCGTGAACCCCGACGGAATGCCGCCGTTCTTCGTCTCCACCGGCTTCGTGCCGCTGGCTGCGGTGGAGGATGTTCGGGGCCGGTCGCTCTTGCCGGACGAGTTGTCGGTGGACGAACCGTCACCGCGGTTCGCGAAGGCGATCGCTGCGATGAGGAGGACGACCACGCCGACCACCGTGACCAGGCCCCGGGACGAGGAGCGGCCGGTTCTGCGGGGTGCGCCGCCGTAGGGGTCGCCGCCGGGCAGGCGGGTTCGGGTCTGGCCCGTTTCGGTGTAATCCTGCTCGTCTGTGGGACTCATGCCGCGTACGCCCCCTCCACCTTGTAGACATACGACGGTAGCCGTGCTGGTTCCCGCGCGGGCGCGGTGTGGTGACTCGACATCAGGGAAACGCAACCTCTGCCGGTGGGCACGACGGGTGGGTGGGGTGGAGGGGACGACCGGGCGCGCCCGGGAGCAGAAGGGGCGTCAGACCGCCATGCCGTACACGATCGTGAACAGTGTGCCGAGGGAGCCGATGATGAAGACTCCGGTGAGGCCGGCGATGATCAGGCCCTTGCCCTGCTCGGCGCTGAAGGTGTCGCGCAGCGCCGTCGCGCCGATCCGCTGTTTGGCCGCACCCCAGACCGCGATGCCGAGGCAGAGCAGGATGGCCACGGCCATCACCACCTCGATCATCACCTTGGCCTCGTTGCCCAGGCTGCCGAAGGGGCCCCAGTCCGGAGCGATCCCGCCGATGATGGTGTTGATGTCTCCCTTGTCGGCCGCAAAGAGCATGTAAGTCACCGCCCCTGGTGGGTAGTTCCGCTGGACCCCGCGGTGTGCAGAGGTCAGGCATCATTCTCGCTGACAACGTCGCCGTCGTATGTCGACTTGACGTCATTGACTGGCGGGTTTCGTACGAATACCTCGTACGGTCACTCTGTGTATCACGGCAGGTCACGCCGGGCAACGAGGCCTGAGCGGAACCTGTCGTGTGGTTCCGTCGTTGACCCCCTTACGGCCCGGCAGGGTTTCTGACGGCCGGTCGGGCAGGCAACGGTGGGTCGCGGTCGGCCGTCATCCCCCTCGGACGGGTGAATGGGGCCTGACCGCGTTTATGGCAAGCGCTACGAAGGTACCGCTCACGGCGTCCGGCCGCGCGGCCCCCCGGCCCGGTGAGCGTCTCCACCCGCACAACACGCTTCAGCCCTGGGCTGGGAACACGAAGAAGCCCTTCTGCGTGCTGATGTAGCCGTACCCCGACGGCTGCGAGAAGAGCGGGATGTTCTCCTCGGGCAGGCTCTTGGCGAGCACCTTCTTGGTACGGCCGTCGACTGCGAGGAACACGCTCGGGCTGAAGTCGTCCTTCGTGGTGCCGTAGAGGATGCCGTTCGGCGAGAAGCGCAGCGGCTGCATCGCCTTCTCGCCCTCCTTCTGTGCCCAGACCTCCTTGCCGTCGGCGGGCTGCCACACGGCGGTGCCCTGCTCCGTGTGAGCGGCGGCCAGGGTGCGGTCGGGCGTGAAGACGGAAGTGCCCTCGGTGTCGATGGTGTCGGAAGGGCTGTCCTCGTACGAGTACTTCGAGGAGCCGCCGACCTGTTTGCCGCTTGCGATGTCGTACGTCGCCGTCACCCAGGTGTCGGGAGAGAAGGCGCCCGCACCCCAGGCAGTGAGGACACGGCCGTCGCGCACGTCGAGGACCCGGAGGGCGCCGCTGGTGCGCTTCCCGTCCTCGTCCAGCTCCACGCCCGCCGGCGGGGTGACGTCCGCGGTGCTCCAGGCCTTCTTGCCGGTGGTGAGGTCCGTCATGACGAGCTGTTCGGGATCGTCCTCGTAGGTGGACGCGTTCTCCACGTAAAAGGCGTACTTGCCGGTGATCAAGGGCGCGTGGGCCTGCCCACCGTCGATCTCGTTGGTGCGCGAGTCGAAGGAGCACTGCGCCAGCTGTCCGGTGCAGGTGACCTTGCGGGCGGCGCCGCCGTCAATGGGCGTGAGCTTCAGGCTCTCCTCACCGTCCTGCTCGATGATGTACGCCTCGTGGACGTCGAACTTGTCGCCCTCGGCCGTGGCCTTGCCCAGTTCGGTGCCGTCACTGCCGTAGACGGTGACCTTGGTGGTGGTCTTTTCCTCGCTCAGACCGTCCGACTCCGTCGTGGCAGCGGCGAACACTGCGACCGCCCGGACGCCGTTGTGCCAGGTCGTGGCGGCCACGCGATCGGTCTTCACCTTGAGGATCTTGCGCACCCGGCCGGTCTTCACATCCCGGAACTCCAAGGTGGCCGGTTCCGGGTCGTCGGTGAAGTGGAGGGTGCCGATCGAGCCGTCGGCCGGCTCCCACGCGTATCCGCGACCGATGGCGTACTTGCCCTGGGCATCCTTGACGAACAGGAGGGTGTCACCGAGGTCGATGGCGTGGGCGGGCGGCAGGCTCCACGCGGGCCGGGCGGCAAGGCCGGGTATCGCGGGACCGCTGTACGCGGGTCCTGTGGGCCTCGCGCCGTCCGGGCCGGCCGAGTTGCCGCCCTTCGGCCGGGCGGCGGAGTCGTCGCCGTCGGAGGAACCGCAGCCTGCGACCAGCCCGAGCGTAAGGACGAGGCCGACGGCCGTCACTGTGTACTTGTTCATGTCCCCGTGTGTTTTTGCAGATGATCTTGAGATGTGCAGTGCAGCATAGGTGCCCGGCCGAGCCCGGCAGGCAGGCTCCGGAGATCTGCACGGGCTCGACACACGCCGACTAGCGCGTGGTGCACTTGGGATAGCTGGAACCCTCGACGCAGTTGTCGTAGGCGCCGCTGCTGACGTCGACCTCTTCCTGGTCGCCGCTCTTCGTGCGGACCGTCAGCTCGTACTCGGTGTGGCAGCTGCGGGTCCGTTTCGTTCCCTTCTTCTTCGTCTTGCACTCGTGGTCCGTGTCCTTGCTGACGACGGTGCCGGTGACGTTCTTCGATGTGTTGCTGCAACCGGCCAGCGGCGTGGTGAACGCGGCGACGGTGAGCAGGACTGCGAGCGTGCGCTTCATATGGTTTCCCCCGTGGGTGTCATGGACCAAGTGTGCTGCGGGGCATGGTAGTGAGCACGGGAAAACGGGCCGCGGCCGGATGCCGTGACCCGTCTTCCTTTTCCTTGCCGCCGAAGGGACCCCACGTCCCCCTCAGATGGCGGCTCCCCGTGACCCGACGGGGTGGTTCACCTGCCCGTCAGCCGGTGAAGGCGTCCGTGCCCTGCGGGGTGCCCCAGCCGGTCGGGCCGTCGTAGCCCGACTTCGCGGTGCAGAAGTAGCTGGTGGAGCAGGTGCCGTTGGTGCCGCTGGTGACGTCGTTGAGGGCGGACGTCCCGGCCGCGGCGTACGGGTAGGAGGCGGGGTAGTCGCTGGAGCCCGGGGTGCCGGCCAGGGCGTAGACGCCCGCGATGATCGGGGCCGAGGCGCTGGTGCCGCCGTAGGTGTTCCAGCCGGTGCCGTCGGAGCCGTAGGTGTCGTAGACGGAGACGCCGGTGGCGGGGTCGGCGACGGCCGAGACGTCGGCGATCATGCGCTTGGTGCAGCCGGTGTCGGTCTGCCAGGTGGGCTTGGCGTCGTACGCGGAGCAGCCCGAGCCGGTGCCCTCGGTGCTGGAGGTCTTCCAGACGCTCTCGGTCCAGCCGCGGCTGTTGGAGGAGGTCTTGAGGGCGGTGCCGCCGACGGCGGTGACGTACTTCGAGCCCGCCGGGTACTCCGCGCCGTAGGCCTCGTCGCCCGCGCTCACGGTGATGGCGACGCCCGGGTGCTTGAAGTACGAGGTGTCGTAGGAGGTGTCGCTGGACGACTCGGAGCCGCCGTAACTGTTGGAGACGAACCTGGCGCCCAGCTTGACGGCCTCGTTCACGGCCGTGCCCAGGTTGGCCATGCTCGACGACTTCGCCTCGACCAGCAGGATGGTGCAGTTCGGGCAGACGGCGGAGGCCATGTCGAGGTCGAGCGAGATCTCACCGGCCCAGCCGCTGTCGGCGCTGGGCAGGGAGGTCGTCGAACCGGTCTGGCCGACCTTCTTGAAGCAGCCGTTGTCGGTGGTGCAGTCCGACAGGCCGTAGTACGACCGGTAGGTGGCCAGGTCGGCCTCGGCGTTCGGGTCGTCGTACGCGTCGACGATCGCGATGGTCTCGCCGGAGCCGCTGGAAGAGGCGGCGGACGTCAGGCCGTAGGCGTCCTGGAGGTCGCTCGGGCCGTATCCCGTCGGGGAGTCGGACGAGGCCTTCGGCGAGACGGTCGCGGGCGCGACGCCCTTCCTGGCGGCCTGTTCCTCCTGGAAGGCGGTGGTGCCGCTGGTGACGCGCAGCGCGTGGCAGGACGCGTAGCCCTTCTTCGGGGTCGCGTCACACGCGTTGGTGTAGTGCACATGGGCCTTGGCGACCTGCGCGGCGACGGCCCTGGCGCTGACGGACTTCGGGGCCGTGGGGGTGGCCGCGTCCGCGTGGGCGGCGGTGCCGAGTCCGGCGAGGAGCAGCGCCGCGGTGATCGTGGCGGCGGAGCCGATACGGCGCCATCTGCCGCGTATATGGGGGGTGGTGGGGGTGGGCGTACGCAACGTACAGCCTCCTGTGAGTGGGGTGACAGAGGCCTGCGGGTGGGGGCCACCGGTGTGGTTGCCGGTGGGGGCGGCGGCCCGCGACGACGATGACTTGTTGAGTACGCGACAAACAAGGAGGGTTTCGGAATTCTGACTTCCGCCATACCGAAGGGGGTTGGGGGCTTACTGATCAATGGCTCTGTGCTGGCCTGTGCTTGACCGGGCGCACAGAGGGCGCACAGACGGTCAGTTGCTCACCTGGGCCTGAGGCCGTGCAGCAGTAGATGGACGTGTTCGTCCAGGCCGGCCAGGGCCTCCTCCGCCTCCAGGGCGCAGCTCGCGATGAGGGCGGCGAGTCCGTGCAGGCTCGCGGCGGCGACCATCGTGAGGCGCTCGGGATCGCCCTGGATGATCTCGCCCCGCTCCTGGGCGTCCGCCATCATCCGGGCGAAGGAGCCGAGGGACTCGTCGACGGCCGCCGCGAGCTGCGCGGAGCTGTCGGGGTCGTGCTTGCGCGCGAACATCAGCTCCAGGAGTTCCGGGTTCTCGACGGCGAAGCCGAGGTAGGCGCGGGCGAGCGCCGTCATCCGCTGCTCGAAGGTGAGGCCGGGCTGCTCGGCGGCGGCGCCCAGGGCCTGGTTCAGGCGTTCGTACCCGTCCAGCGCGAGGGCGTCGAGCAGGGCCTGCTTGTCCTTGAAGTGCCGGCCCGGGGCCGCATGGCTGACCCCGATGTCACGGGCCAGCTCGCGCAGCGACAGCGCGCCGACCCCCTTCTCCCGCAGCGTGCGCTCGGCGCTCTTGAGCAGGGCGGCGCGCAGATCTCCGTGGTGGTACGGCCGGCTCGTGGATGACGGGGACATGCGCGACATGGGCACCATCGTATCCCGATGTAGACGGCGTCAATTTAGTTGTCATCGCCATCATTGTTGTCATTGACAGCATTGTTGGCGCTGCCTACATTGAGGGTATGGCTGATACGAGCAAGACGACGCGCCCTGTGCGCAAGTGGAACGCGGCCCACCTCCCCGACCTGTCCGGCCGTACGGCCGTGATCACCGGCGCCAACAGCGGCCTCGGCCTCGCGACCGCCGAGGCGCTGGCCCGGGCCGGGGCGCATGTGGTGTTCGCCGTACGGGATCCCGCGCGCGGCGGCGCCGCGGCGGCGAACGTGAGCGGCAGCGTCGAGGTGCGCCGCCTGGACCTGGCGGACCTGTCCTCGGTGCGGGAGTTCGCCGCGGGATGGCAGGGGCCGATCGACCTGCTGATCAACAACGCGGGCGTGATGATGCTGCCGGAGCAGCGCACCAAGGACGGCTTCGAGATGCAGTTCGGCACGAACCACCTCGGCCACTTCGCCCTCACCAACCTGCTGCTGCCGTACGTCACGGACCGGGTGGTGACGGTGTCCTCCGGTCTCCACCGCGGAGGCGACGGAGTGATCCACTTCGAGGACGTGAACCTGAAGGGGCGCTACTCACCGACCCGCGCCTACGCCCAGTCCAAGCTGGCCAACCTCCTGTTCACCCTGGAACTCCAGCGCCGCCTGACCGAGGCGGGCTCCTCCGTACGGGCCCTGGCGGCCCACCCCGGCTACGCGGCGACCAACCTGCAGAGCCACACGACGAACCCCTTCCTGCGGGCGTTCATGGCCGTCGGCAACAAGGTCCTGGCCCAGGACGACAAGTCCGGCGCCCTGCCGACGCTCTACGCGGCCGGCCAGGATCTGCCGGGGGCCGCGTACGTCGGCCCGGACGGCCTGGGCGAGATGCGGGGCGCGCCGACACTGGTGGGCCGCAGCACGGCGGCGAGCGATCCCGAGGGGGCGCGGAGGCTGTGGGGGCTGTCGGAGGAGATGACCGGGGTCGCGTGGGGGCTCGCCGCGGTGGCGGGGCCGGCCGGGGCGGAGGGGGTGCGCTAGGGCGGAGGCAGCACGCCGGGGGCCGTCCGCCGCGGCGGCGGAACCGGGTCCCACGGAGTCCTCTGGAACCGAGGCCCACCGTCCGCTGGGCCCCCGCCCCGACTGGGTCTATCGTCGGAATCCTGGGGTCAGGACGAGGAGGACGGCCGGTGATGCCGCAGGACGAGGCCGTGATCGGCTGCACGGGGAAAGTGCTCATCGGAACGCGTGGATCCGCGGGCCCCGGTGAGGTCCTGGTGCGGGTCAGAGGAGGCTCCGAGACCTTCCTCGCGTGGTCGGAGCAACCCCTGCCGACGGGCGCGACGGTACTCGTGATCGAATCCCGTGGATGCCGCGAGGTCGGTGTCATCGAGTGGGTGGATCCGTTGGATGCGCTCGGCGGCGACACCGCCGACGCCGGCTGAGGAGTACAGGATGTTCGGATACCGCGTTCCCGCGCCCGACGAGGCGATGTTGATCTCGGGCGGTCGGCGGGGACTGGGGGGCGCGCCGTTCCGGGTGGTGACGGGGCACGGCAAGTTCGTGCTGCCGGTCTTCCGCAAGGTCCGCTTCCTCACCCTGTCGATGTGCGAGTCCGAGGTCACCGAGACCTGTGTGACCAGGCAGGGCATCTCGCTGCACGTCCGTGCGGTCATCGCCTTCAAGGTCGGCAACGACCACGAGAGCATCATCAACGCGGGCCAGCGCTTCCTCTCCGACCAGGAGCAGATGTCGGTGCTGACCGGCCGGATCTTCGCCGGCCACCTGCGGGCCATCATCGGCTCGATGACGGTCGAGGAGATCGTCACCGAGCGTCAGAAGCTCGCCGCGGAGGTCCTGGACACCTCGAAGACGGAGATGGCGAAGATCGGCCTGATCGTGGACTCGCTGCAGATCCAGTCGATCGACGACGGCGACACCGGCTACATCGACGCGATGTCCGCGCCGCACAAGGCGGCGATCCAGCGGCAGGCGCAGATCGCCCAGGCGCAGGCCACCCAGGCCGCGGTCGAGGCGGAGCAGGCGGCGGCCCGTAAGCAGGCCGAGTACGCCCGGCAGACCGCCATCGTGAAGGCGGAGTACTCGGCCGAGGTGGACCGTGCGCAGGCCCAGTCGGCGCAGGCCGGACCGCTGGCGCAGGCGCACGCCCAGCAGGAGGTGCTCGCCGCCCAGACGGAGCTGGCCCAGCGCCAGGCCAAGCTGCGCCAGCAGCAGTTGGTGGCCGAGGTCGTGAAGCCCGCCGAGGCCGAGGCCGAGCGGGTCAGGATCCTCGCCGCCGCCGAGGCACAGCGGATGAAGATCCAGGCGGAGGCGGCGGCCTCGTACGACCGGGTCGCGCTCGACCGGATGCTGATCGACCAGCTCCCGCAGATCGTGAAGGAGGCCGCGGGTGGCCTCGCCGGCGCCAACGTCAACGTCCTCAACGGCGCGGACGGTCTCGGCGAGATCGCCGCGGGCCTGGTGTCCCAGGGCCTGACCATCCTCGACTCGGTCCGGCAGAACCTGAACGGGCAGGACTCCGAGGGCCGCCGCCCCGAGGAGAACAAGGTCAACGACCTGATCCAGCTGCCCGCGAGCAAGGAGAAGAAGTCGGACGACGGTCCGGTCGACGTCGACTAGGCCCCTTCTCCGGACGCCCGTTGGCGGTCAGCGCTCCGTCAGCGGGCTGTCAGCACCTCCGGGCACTCTTGTACTTGTGAACGGCACGGGAAACCGGAAGCCGGTCACGGGGAGAGGTGCCCGGAGTGGTTGATCGGGGACCGCGAGCACGTCTCAAGGTCGGGCCCCTCAGGGGTCCACGCAGGTTCGAATCCTGCCCTCTCCGCTGTACGGATCGTCGGCTCACCTTGATGTGCCGGCTCGCCATGCCATCGCCAGTGAGATGACTCACGGCCACCTACCGGATCTTTACTCCGGCTTGGCGTAACTCGCAGTCGTGAAGCACTGGCCGGAATTTAGGGTCGTACATCCGGGCAGTCAGCGGCGGGGGGAGACGCCAAGTCATGGGTGACAGTGGCGAGATACTTGAAATCAAGATCGCCGATATCAAGGCGACAGCGCCTCAGTTCGACCATCAAAGCGTTGCCCTTGCACACGCGCTCACCAAGCTGAAGCACGGGCTTGCCGCGGCCGGGGCGCCGTGGGGCGATGACGAGCAGGGCGAGAAGTTCCACAAGGCGTACGGCCCGCACGTCAAGCAGATCGAGGAATCCGCGCAGATCCTGGTCGATGGTCTGGTCAGCATTCACGAGGCCATGGTCGACATGGCCGACGGACACATCGACAACGAGCAGCTGATCCGCGGCATGTTCAGCCGGATCCCCGTTGATCACGACACCGAGGGCGACGGCAAGTGAGCGTTGCGGACAAGGCCCGCAAGGTCGTCCAGGACATGACCGGCATGTGGTGGCCGGACGCGGACGAGGACGGGTTGCGGGATGCCGCCAAGGCGTGGCGGGCCTTCGCCGACGACGTCGACGACGTCACCTCCGGTGCCAACAAGGCGGCCCGTTCCCTGATCGAGCACAACAAGGGCGAGGCCATCTCCGCCTTTGACGACCCGTTCTGGCGTCGCTACTACCACGACGGGCACGGCTGGCTGAAGGACCTGGCCGACGCCGCCCGTGACATGGCCAAGGCGCTGGACGCGTACGCGGACGCCGTGCACGGGGCGAAGAAGAAGCTCGAGCACGAGCTGGAGATCGTCGGCGCCACGCTCGTCGCGGGCACCGCCCTGGCCATCTTCACCGCGGGTATGTCCGAGGGTGCCGCCGTGGCGGCCGCGGCGACGGTCACCGAACTCGCCGGCACCCTGGGTGTCACGGTCACCACCGAGGTTGCCACCATCGCGGGCACCACCTTGTCCACCGCTGCCTTCGCCGGCATCGAGTCCGTCACCGTCGACCTGGCCGTCACCCAGCCGGTCTCCATCGCCCTCGGCGAGAGCAAGGGCTTCAGTCTCGACGAAGCGAGCCAGGCGGCCACCGACGGGATGCTTTACGGCGGCATGTTCGGAGCCGCAGGGGGTACGGCGAGGGTCGTCGCGGACAGTGGTGGTTTCGAGGCAGTCTTCGGCAACTCCCTGCGGCTGAACAGTGCCGCGCTGGACGAGATGGGCAAGGCGCGCTACTGGAAACTCCTGCGGAGTGAAGACTCGAAGGTTCCGGTACCTCCGACCAAGCCCGGGGACTTTGAACTCGTCTCAGGTGATCCCGTCTATTTCGGCAAAGGGACGACCACCATCGGCTACGACGAGCGCACGTTGAACAACCTGCAGCGTGTGGCCCGGATGCCGGGTGTACACGACGTGGTCGTCCATGGGACGAACGAGGGTGTTTTTCTGCCGGGGCGCATCAACATGGCGGGACGGACGATCACCGACTTCGAGGTGCATCCCAACCACATCGTGGACGCGATCCGCAGCAATCCCAACTACAGCGGTGGGCCGGTGCGGCTCATCTCATGCCATTCCGGTGCCGACGCGAAGCCGCCGGCGTTGCCACTTGGGCAGTCCGTGGCCAATGAGCTGGGCGTACCCGTCTACGCACCCACGAACAAAGTGGGCACCTCGGCCGAGCTCGGCCTCAATCAGACCCCCACGATCGGTAACAATGGTTACTGGCGCATCTACCTGCCCATGAGCCACTGAGCCCACGGTTCGACTGGAGAGACGATGATCAAGCGAGTGGGCTTCTACCAGGAGTTCGGCGAGCACGGCGATCCGTCGGCCTCCGCTCCTTCCCTTCGCGATGCGGTCAGAACTGCCGGGGAGTGGGATGAG
This sequence comes from Streptomyces sp. NPDC101165, assembly GCF_044768135.1. Taxonomy (NCBI): domain Bacteria; kingdom Bacillati; phylum Actinomycetota; class Actinomycetes; order Kitasatosporales; family Streptomycetaceae; genus Streptomyces; species Streptomyces sp. NPDC101165. The sequence continues at coordinate 17,943 of NZ_JBIWPG010000011.1, forward strand.
GACCGGATCGTCGCCTACCTGGAATCGTCGCCCGAGATCTACTCCGCCATGGGAGCGGAGCGGGACGTCATCACCGGTGACGCATGGATTCCCGGCGCCGGGTCCCTTGTCACCGACGGAACCTGGCTGTGGCCTGTCGAGCTGACGCACTACGTACGTCGGCATCACATCGCTCTCCCCGCCGAGTTCGTCGCCCACATCCGGGGCAACGACTACGCCGGCCCTGTCCTCTCCCATGAGCGTGCCCTCGAAATCTTCAACGAGCACTTCGGCCGGGACGCCTCGGACGGCGCCGACGCGCAGCCCGCTGCTCCGAAGCCCTTCTTCGTCTGGTACCTGCCGACGCTGACGAGCGTGTCGAGCCGCGCACTGATCAATCAGCTCGGCACCGCGGGTCTCTCGGTCGTGCATCCGCTCACGGACGCCCTCTTCGGCTCCCGCGAGACGGCGGACGGCAGAAGGGAGCCGCTCATGGGCGGTCCTGACGTGCTGGCGGCCTCTCTGGCCGACGGTCAGTACCTCGATGTGGAGTTCCATTGCTGGATGGGGTACGACCAGCCCGTCACGGCACACGTACGGCGCCTCGACCCGTCCACCCAGAAGGTCACCGTCCAGATCGCCGACGTCCCCGCAGCCGATCGTGAGGAAGTCGTTGCCGCCCTGGTGCGAACGCTCGACCAGGACGCCGCGCACTGCCTCGGATTCGTCATCGACCGTGTGGGTACATCCGGCGGGCAGGACTGGGACCGCATCCTGGTCGGTCCCGGTGAGCAGCTGGCCGCATTGCCGGACATCGTCGGGATCCGACGGGACCGCCTCTCCGCCCACCCCGAACTCGCCGCCGTGAAGTCCACGGAGTACGGCCCGCTCGCGGTCTTCCACCGGCCTGAGCGCTGACTGCCGCCCTGGCCCGGCTGCCGGTTGCTTCAGCCTGGGATCTTATGGACCGGTGATCCTCGACGCGCCCACGAAGTGGTCGAACTCGCCCGCTCGGACACCGAGAACGAAGGTGTCCCACTGGTGGCGGGTGGTCGTGACGACGGTGTTCGGGGCGTGGAGGTGGACGGGGGTTTCCTCGGCGTTGTTTGCGCCGAAGGTGATCTCGATGGGGGAGGTGCTGTCCGGTTCTTCCTTGAGTGCGGCCAGGAGGGCGCCGAAGTCCGCGGGGGTCGTGGTGAGTATTGCCCCGGCGGGGTCGGCGGACTCGGTTATGCGGACCGCTTCGGGGGTGGCGGATATGTGGATGCAGGAGGCGCCCTCGGAGCAGTACGAGGACTTCTGCCAGCGCGGGTTCACGGGCGTTCCCTTCACAGCTCTCGCATCACGTTGTGGATGAGGTCTCGGGTCTTCTTCGGCGCGAGTGCGACAGCCGCGACCCGGTCGAACAGTGTGCGGTACTTGCGCAACTGGGCCTCGGCGTCGAGGAACGCGAGGCCGTGGGCCTGGTCGAGGTAGACGGTGTCCAGCTGCGGTACCGGGCCGTGCGCGTAGTGGATCGATTGGCCGGATCCCGGGTAGGCGCCGGCGTCGAAGGTGATCGCGCGCAGGGAGATGTGGTCTCGGTCGCTCATGTCGAGCAGGTGCTGCAACTGCGCTCGGGCCCCCGTGGAACCGCCGACCTTCATGCGCAGGGCGGCCTCGTGGATGATCGCCTCGTACGGGGTCGGAGCGCCCTCGCGGAAGAGAACCGCCTGGCGCTTGATCCGGAACGACAGGCGGTGCTCGATGTCGGGTGGCGAGAGTTCGGTCACGGCCTGGCGGAAGATCTCGAGTGCGTACTCGCGTGTCTGGAGCAGACCTGGGATGCGAGCGGTGGTCGAGTCGCGCAACGACCGGGCGTGGTGCTCCAGTTCGGCCAGGTCGACAAGTGAGCTGGACAGGGGTTCGCGGTACTGCTCCCACCAGCCGCGGGTGCGCTCCGAGGTCATGTCGCTGAGCGCCTCGACAAGGGGCTTGTCGGAGCAGTCGTAGCGGCAGGCGATCGTGCGTACCCGCTCGGGGCTCACGCCTACGCGACCTGCCTCCATATTGCTGACCTGGGCCTGCTTGATGCCTAGGAGTTGACCGGCCTCGGTGGAACTCAGGCCTGCACGCTCGCGCAGTTTCCGCAGCTCCGTGCCGAAGCGCAGTTGGCGACCCGTTGGGTTCCTCACGGGCTTGCCGCCTCCTTGCAGTCACTCACATAGGTGGTAGTGAAGGCGATCCCTGCATTTCAGTGAAGACCTTCACTGGGTGCCGCTACCTTACAACCGGGGCCCCGCTCAGACCTTCAACCCCCCTGACTGGCCGGAGGCTTTCCATGTCCACCGTATCCCCGCCCTGGACCTACACCCTCCAACTCCCGCACGATCCACGCGCACCGGGGATCGCCCGGGCAACCCTCCGTACCGTCCTCTCCGCACACGACCTCTCCGCGCTCACCCCCACCGCGGAACTCGTCGCCGGCGAACTCCTCACCAACGCGCACCTCCACACCACCGGCCCGTACGCCCTCCGTCTCCTCGGCAGTGAAGCGGGCCGGCTGCGCATCGCCGTGTGGGACACCGACCCCCGGGTTCCGCCAGGCTTCACCAAGGACAGAGAAGAGGCCGCCTCCGTCGCCGTAGCACCGGACGACGCCGAAACCGGACGTGGGCTGCACCTCGTGCGTGCCTGTGCCGACTCGTGGGGAGTCTCCGTGCTGCGGCAACTGGGCGGGTCGAAGGGCGGGAAGCTGCTGTGGGCGGACTGTCGTGGCGGGGGGTGAGCAGTAGCTCAGGAGGGACCACGGGAGCGCGTGCGGAGCGTGACGGAGAGGCGACGGAGAGCGTCGCACCGTACGGTGGATTCGACGCCGAGCGGGATGTCGGGCCGCCGTCGAGACCACTGAGACCACCGAGACTTCCCGGTCCATGGACAAGCCCAGCAGCCATAGGGACGGTTCACAGGAAAATCTCAGTGAAGTCGGGACGGGTTTCTCACCTTTATGGGAGAGAGTGACGCCTGATGAAGCGCATCTCACGCATCTGGCTCACTTCGCGTCCCACCTTGCTGTGCGGTGTGGTGACGCTCGGCCTCACGTCGGCGTCCGTGGCTTCCGCCTCCGACGGGCCGGGGCCCTTCGGGGTCACCGCCGCCACGGTCGCGTCGCGACAGAGCGCGCGGGTCGGCGCGCTGTTCGGCGCGGACCGGGTCGGCAAGCTGGTCGGCGGGCACTTCTGCACCGCCTCGGTCGTGCACAGCCGGCAGCGGGATCTCATCGTCACGGCCGCGCATTGTGTGGACGGCGATGCCGGTGATCTGGTGTTCGCGCCGGGGTACCGCGACGGGCACGCGCCCTACGGGGTGTGGAAGGTGGCGAAGCGGTTCCTGCCCGACGGATGGGCCAAGGGGCAGCACGAGGACAGTGACATCGCCTTCGCCTACGTCGACGAGCTGGGCGGGAAGCGGGTCGAGGACGTGGTGGGCGGGAACCGGTTCGTCACCGGGACCGCCACCGGGGCCACCGCCGTCACCGTCACCGGGTATCCGGACGAGCGCGAGGTGCCCATCACCTGCACCAACAAGCCGGCCCTGCACAGCCGTACCCAGCAGCGGATCAACTGTCCCGAGTTCACCGGAGGGACCAGTGGCAGTCCCTGGGTGAACGGGGCCAAGCAGATCGTCGGGGTGCTGGGCGGGCATGAGCACGGTGGTGTCACCGCCGACATCTCCTACAGCGTGGTGCTGGGCGCGGAGGCGGACGAGTTGTACAAGGACGCCACTGCCGATCCGTGAGCCCGGCGGACACAGTGGCGCGGCTGCCGTGGGAGTCGTACCCCCACGGCAGCCGCGTCCGTTCACCACGAGCCGGGTCAGCGCCCCGCCGTCACCGGTGCGGGCTTCTCGGCAGCGGCGGGCGTCACCGCCGACTTCTTCGCCGCCGCCTCCGCCGCCGTCCGCTTGGTGACCTTGCGCAGGTACAGGTTGTTGAGGACCAGCGCCAGCGCCAGCGCGGTCAGGGAGGCGCCGGCCACCCGCATGCCCGCCGGGATCACACCGGTCAGCGCCGAGACGATGAACGCCGTGATCGGGACGACGTCCATGAAGAGGACGCCGTTGAGCGGGCCGAGGTACTTGTTGCCGAAGTTCCAGCCGAGCACGCCCACGAAGCCGGCGATGATGCTCATGTAGGCCAGCTCGGGCAGGATCGAGGTGACCGCGTGGGCGGTCGGGACCGGGACGCCGCCCGTGGCCAGGATGACCGCCGTGATGACGGAGGCGCTGGCCAGGCCGAGGACCGTGGTGATCGCGGTGTACTTGATCGGCGACCAGGTCGGGAAGTACGTCGCACCGGAGGTGTAGATCACCCAGCACGGCGCGGCGAACAGCAGCAGCGCGTCGGGGCCGAAGTCGGACGGGTGGGCGAGGAGGGAGCTGAGGCTGCCGTCCGAGACCACCAGGATGACACCGACGAAGGACATCGCGATGAAGGCCAGCGCGCCCTTCGGCGGAACGACCTTGCGCAGCACCCAGTTCACCAGGAAGCCCATCATGGGCATGGTCGCCATCATGATCGAGGCGTTCAGGGCGCCCTCGGGAAGGTGGAGTAGATGCCAAGCAGCAGGGCGGAGCCGAAGCAGGAACGGGCACGGCGGACCCGCGCCCACATCCTCGAGATGGCGGCCCAGCTCTTCGCCGCGCGCGGCTACGCCACGGTGACGCTGCAGGACGTCGCCGAACGGGCGTCGATGACCAAGGGAGCGGTGTACTTCCACTACAAGAACAAGGAAGACCTCGCCGTCGCCGTGGTGCAGGAGCACTACGCCCGCTGGCCGGTGATCCTGGAGGCGGTCTCGGCCCGTGAACTGCCGCCGTTCGAGGCGCTCGTGGCGGTCCTGGACCGGGTCACCGAGGCCTTCCGCGACGACGTCGTCGTGCAGGCCGGTGCCCGGCTGCAGATCGAGCGGTCGCTGATCGACGCCGACCTGCCCGAGCCGTACGTCGGCTGGGAGGACTTCCTCACCGGCCTGGTCGAGGAGGTCGAGAAGGCAGGCGCACTGCGCGCCGGTGTCACCCCGCGCTCGGCCGCCCGGGTCCTCGTCTCCGCGTTCTTCGGCATGCAGCACGTCTCGGACGTGCTCAGCCGGCGCGCCGATCTCGCCGAGCGGTACGCCGAGTTGCGGACGGTCGTGCTGGAGGGGCTGCGGGGTTGAGGCGGGGCGGACGGGACGCGACCCGCGACCGTGATCCGTGAAACACCCCGGACCGGCAACTGATCTTCGTGGCAAGGTGGGTCCGTGGACGCACTCAGGCCTCAGGACCCGCCGCACATAGGCACGCACACGCTGCTCGCCCGGCTCGGGGCGGGTGGGATGGGACAGGTCTATCTGGGGCGGTCGCCCGGCGGCCGGCTCGTCGCCATCAAGGTGATCCGGGACGAGATCGTCGATCACCCCGAGGCTCTGGGGCGGTTCCGGCGCGAGGTGGAGACCGCGCGGACGGTCCGGAGTGCCTATACGGCCAACCTCATTGACGCCTCGTTGGACGACACCCCCTACTGGCTGGCCACCGAGTACGTCGCCGGGCCCACCCTCGCCAAGGCCGTGGCGGAACGCGGCCCGCTGCCGACGGAGACCTGCCGAGGGCTGTTCGCGGCGCTCGCCGAGGGCCTCGCCGCCGTCCACGCACACGGCGTCACCCACCGGGACCTCAAGCCCCAGAACGTCATCCTCGCCGCCCAGGGCCCGCAGCTCATCGACTTCGGCATCGCACGCGGCGTGGGCCAGACCGCCCTCACCGATGCCGGGTTCGCGTCCGGCACGCCGGGCTTCACCGCCCCAGAGGTGCTGATACGCAACGAGGTCGGACCGCCTGCCGATGTGTTCGCCCTCGGTGCCACCCTCGCCTACGCGGCGACCGGCCGGGCACCGTTCGGCTCGGGCGACTCGAACGGGGTCAGCTACCGCGCCGTCCACGAGCCCATCGACCTGGCCGGTGTCGCACCGGAGCTGGCGGTCCTGATCGAGGCGTGCGTGGCCAAGGACGCCGCCGCCCGGCCGGGGCTCGCCGAGGTGATCGCACGCTGCGGGGTGCGTACCGCACTGGTGGAGGACTCGGTCTACGCCGGCCTCGCCGCGCTGGGCGAGGCCGCACCGCAGACCCCGCCGGCGCCGGTACGGCCATCGGTGGCGCCGTCGACGGCTCCGCCGGTGGGGCCGCACGACCTGCCGACGGTGGGGCCGGCGCCGTCCGGGCCGCCCGGTTACACGCCCACCCAGCTGGCCCAGCCGAGCCGGCGCTCGGGCAAGCGGTGGACGGTGGCCGTGGCCGTGGGGCTCGTGGTGGGCGTCGGGACGGCCGCCACAGTGGTGCTCACCCAGCAGGGCGAGGGGAAGGACACCGTGCAGGGGCGGGCTTCCGCGAGCGCGCAGGCCACGGGGTCCAGCCCGAAGGCCACGGCGTCCGAGGCGGACGACGGCAAGGGCGGCGCGCCCGCCTACGCCGGTGACGACATCGACCGCACCTTCTGGCAGTCGTCGACGGGACAGTGCCAGCTGCCGGCCGAGGAGCGGGCGCCCGAGGGCTTCCAGGGCTCCGAGTCCGACCCCGACGACCCGAGCAAGGGCGGGGAGCACCCGGTCTTCGACCACAAGGTGCAGATCGGGATCCGGAGCAGCGGCTACTCCGTGACACCCGGGAAATCCGGAACCGACGCGCCGTACTACGTGACCGTCAGCGTGAAGCCGCCGCACAGCATCGACCCGACCACCGGAAAGCCCGTCACCGGTGCGCTTCAGCAGAACGTGACGTTGGGGTACACCAGCAAGCCCGTCGACCTCCACGGCGGCGACAAGTCCGCCTGGAAGTACCTCACCTACCCGGACGACTTCCGTTCCTGGTCACCGGACGGGAAGAAGACGTGGCCCGCGATCCCGCTCACCAACGATCCCGGCGACTGGACCGTCCAGTGGCACCACATCCGCACGCCCCACGACTACAGCAGCATCATGTGCCTGGGCTTCGCTGTGAAATGACGCCACATCGAGCGGAAAGTGCCATGAACCGCCCCGGCATGGGGGAAAGTTGAACCGTGCGGAAGGTATGGGTGATCGGTGGGGCGGCTGTCGGGCTCGGGATGGGCTTTGTCATGCTGCTCGTCGTCGGCGTGTACATCGTCGCCGGGAACCTCGTCAACAGCGTGACCACGGGCAGCCGTGGGCTCGCCAAGGGAGCCGTGCCGGCCGCCTACAAACAGCTCGTGCAGCAGTGGGGGAACCTCTGCCCCGCGCTCAGCCCGGCGCTGCTCGCCGCCCAGCTGTACCAGGAGAGCGGCTGGAACCCGACCATCGTCAGTCCGGCCGACGCGCGCGGCATCGCCCAGTTCATCCCGAGCACCTGGGCGACGCACGGCATCGACGGCAACGACGACGGCAAGCGTGACATCTGGGACCCGAATGACGCGATCCCGTCGGCCGCGTCGTACGACTGCGAACTCGCCAAGTACGTCAAGGACGTTCCCGGCAACGTCTCCGACAACATGCTCGCCGCCTACAACGCCGGTGCCTACCGGGTCATCAAGGCGGGCGGCGTCCCGGGCATCAGTGAGACGCAGAACTACGTCCAGCGGATCCGCAGCCTGGAGAAGAGTTTCGCCGCGCCGGTCCGGCGGATCGACCCCACCCGGCAGGCCGCGGGCGCCATCGCCTTCGCCCAGAGCAAGCTCGGCACGCCCTACCTGTGGGGCGGCAACGGCACCGCCGACCAGGGAGGACGCTTCGACTGCTCGGGTCTGACCAAGGCCGCGTACGAGAAGGTCGGCATCACCCTGCCCCGGGTCGCCAACGACCAGTACAACGCGGGCCCGCACCCCTCGCGCGACCAACTGCTCCCCGGTGACCTCGTCTTCTTCTCCGACAATCTCACCGACTCGCGGGCCATCCGGCACGTGGGAATCTATGTGGGCGGCGGGTACATGATCGACGCGCCGCGATCGGGCGCCGTGATCCGGTTCGACCCGGTCGACACCCCCGACTACTTCGGTGCCACGCGGGTCACCGAAGATGGCGCAAAAGCGCTCCCGACCGCGGTGTGAACCGCGTGTGAACCAACCCCCTGAGCTGCGGTGATGAGTCTCTCTTCGATAACGTCTGAGTGATCATTCGGTGGAGAGTGGAACGTATCAATGGGGGCTGTGCGTTCCTGTTGACGTAGCCGAGCGGACGTCAGCGGCAGTGCAGCGGAAGCGGATCTACGAACCACGGGGGGCTGGAGCGACGCACACGAGGTGCGTCCGGGAAAACGACGAAGGGGCCGCAGCACGATGGCTGTACTCGCCGAATCCGGATCGAACCCCGACGTCGACCTGCTCTACGACATCAATGGCCTGGCCAAGGACGCGCCGCACTGGTTCGACCGGGTCATGGAGTTCGTGGGTGAGTACGGACTGCTTCTGGCCATGGTGCTGCTCGTGCTGTGGTGCTGGTGGTCGGTGCGCCGCCGGACCGAGGAGGACGCCGCGTCCTCCGTCGCCGCGCTGGTGTGGGCGCCGCTCGCGGCCGGCATCGCGGTGCTGGTGAACGTACCGATCCGCGGCTTCGTCGACCGCCCCCGCCCCTTCGTCGATCACCAGGGCCTGGACGTCCTGGTCGGCGGCAAGACCGACTTCTCCTTCGTCAGCGACCACGCGACGATCACCATGGCGCTCGGCGTCGGCCTCTTCGTCGCCAACCGCCGCTTCGGCCTCGCGGGCATCGGCCTGGCCCTGCTGGAGGGTTTCTGCCGGGTGTACATGGGCGTGCACTACCCGACCGACGTGGTCGGCGGCTTCGCCCTGGGCACGGCGGTCGTACTGCTCCTCTCCCCGCTGGCCATGGCTCTGCTGACCCCGCTGATGAAGGCGGTCGAGCGGTCGCCGCGGGCGGGGTGGATCGTGCGACGCCGGTCGGCGAGCGGGGCTCAGGAAGATGCGCTGGTGACCGGTGCGCGCCGACCGGTGGAGTCCGAGGAGAAGGACCTGGCTGCGTAGCGCGGCGGGACTGCAACCCCCTGGGGGACCGCAGGCCCGCAGGTCCCCGCGATCCCCGACACCCCCTGTTACAACCCCTGCGCGTAGGAGAAGAACCTCTCCGGGTCGTACTGCTTCTTCACCTTGCCGAGGCGGGTCGCCGCGTCGCCGTAGTACGCCTTGCGCCAGTTCGTCAGCGTCGGGTCGGTGTAGTTCTGGTACGCCGCGCCGGAGGCGTACGGCTTCATCGCGTTGTGGGCCGACGTGAGCCACGCCTGGGCCGAGCTGCCGGAGGAACCCGCGCCCCAGGAGGCTATGTACTGGGCCAGCATGCGGGAGCGGCGGTGGACGAAGGCCGTCGCCGTGGGGCTGACCCGGTTGACCGCGCCGCCGAGGGCCGTGAAGGCGATGCTGCCCCCGCCGCCCCGGACGGAACCGATCTGCCTGAGCAGGGTCTGGATGCCCGCCGAGGACAGGGAGCGGTCGAAGAAGTCGGAGCGGGCCGCGTAGGTCTCCCGGCCCAGGCTGCCCTGGGGCGAGCGGCCGGGGGTGGAGCCCGGCAGGTGGCACTGGGCGTCCGTGGAGAAGGAGGAGCAGCCGGCGTAGATCTCCATCGCCTCCTCGTAGCCGCGGCGGCGCAGCGAGACGGTCCGGGCGTTCGCCCCTGCCTGGTGTGCGAGGCGGTCCACCGCGTTCTGGAGTTCGCCGTAGGTGCCGAGGGAGAAGCAGGCCACGGAGATCGTCGGCGTGCCGCCCGGGGTGTTCGACAGGTGGAGGGAGGACCAGATCTCGTCCGGCTGGCTCGGTCCCCACTCCTGCCAGGCCTTGATCACCGCGGCCGCCTTGGACCAGGACCACGTCATGTACGCGGTCACCGCCTGCGGCGCCGCGTGGGTCTTGAACTGCAACTCGGTGACGACCCCGAAGTTGCCGTTGCCCGCGCCGCGCAGCGCCCAGAAGAGGTCGGAGTGGGAGGTGGCGTTCGCGGTGACCTGGGTGCCGTCCGCCGTGATCACCGTCGCCTGGGTGAGGCTGTCGCAGGTCAGGCCGTAGGCGCGGGAGGCGACCCCGTGGCCGCCGCCGAGGACCAGGCCGGAGACGCCGACCGTGGGGCAGGAGCCCGCGGGTATGGTCACGCCCTTCGCGCCCAGCGCCCGGTAGACGTCGATCAGCTTGGACCCGGCGCCGACCACCGCCGTCCCGCCGCTCACGCGGACGCGGTTCAGCTTGGACACGTCGAGGATCAGCCGGTTGTCGCCCGAGGAGTAGCCGGCGTAGGAGTGGCCGCCGTTGCGTATCGACACGCGTATCCCGTGGGACTGGGCGTACGACAGGGTCGTGCGGACGTCGTCGGCGTGGGCGACATAGGCGACCGCGGCCGGCTTCAGGCCGTCGAAGCGGGTGTTGTACAGCTGGTGGGCCGTCTTCCAGGTCGCGTCCCCGGGGCGCACCAGGGGTCCGTCCAGGTCGCGGGCGAGGGCCGCCCAGTTCGCGGCGGCCGCCTGGCTGGTGGTCTTCAGCGCCGTACCGGAGGATGTCAGGGTGTGCGCCGAGGATCTGGCGGAGGTACCCGAGCCAGTACTGCACCCGGCGAGCGCGGTCGCCGCCAGGGCGGCCGCGCCGCCCGAGATGAACGTACGCCGTTCCATGTGTTCGTCGCCTTTCCTCGGCTCTCCTGGAACGAGACGACGCCATGCGCACAGGGGTTCCAACCGACAGTTTTACGAGTCTCGAATACCAGTCCGGTTAACCTGGTTGTCGGAACCTAGGCGTGCCCTCCCCGTAAGCATTCCGTGACCTCACCGCACCGACGGCAGGGGTTCACCCGCCGTTCACTTCCGGCCATCGGCCGCTTCATCTGATCTGCCTAATTTCGGCCTTACCCGGTGCGAGGGCGGTTCAGGACTGCGCTCACGCACGAAGTGCTTCGCACGCCGCCGACTGCCTGCGGCGGCTCCTGGAAGGAACTCCCGAAAGTGATGCTTCAGCGCAAGAACCGGCTGCGCGCCCTGTCTCTCGGTGCTCTCGCCGTCTCCGGCGCCCTGGCCCTGACGGCGTGCGGCTCCGACGACAACGGCAACAACACGGGCACCGGCAAGCCGGCCTCCTCGGCCAGCGCGGGCTCCATCAAGTGCGACAACGCCAAGGGCCAGCTGCTCGCCGACGGCTCCTCCGCGCAGAAGAACGCCATCGACGCCTGGGTCAAGAACTTCTCGCAGGCCTGTGGCGTGCAGATCAACTACAAGGGTGGCGGCTCCGGTGCCGGTGTCACCGCGTTCACCCAGGGCCAGGTGGCCTTCGCCGGTTCCGACTCGGCGCTGAAGCCCGAAGAGGTCACCGCCTCCAAGAAGATCTGCAACGGCGGCCAGGGCATCGACCTGCCGATGGTCGGCGGCCCGATCGCGCTCGGCTACAACGTCCCGGGTGTCGACAACCTGGTCCTGGACGCCCCGACGCTCGCCAAGATCTTCGACAGCAAGATCACCAACTGGAACGACAAGGCGATCGCCAAGCTCAACCCGGGCGTCAAGCTGCCCAGCCTCAAGATCCAGGCGTTCCACCGCTCGGACGAGTCCGGCACCACGGACAACTTCACCAAGTACCTGATCGCCACCACCCCGGACAACTGGAAGTACTCCGGCGGCAAGGCCTGGCAGGCGAAGGGCGGCCAGTCCGCTCCGCAGTCCGCGGGTGTGGCCCAGCAGGTCAAGCAGACCTCCGGCGCCATCGGCTACTTCGAGCTGTCCTACGTCAAGGACGGGATCAAGGCCGTCTCCGTCAACACGGGTGCCAGCAAGCCGGTCGCCCCCAGCACCGAGAGCGCCACCGCCGACATCGCCGCCGCGAAGGTCGTCGGCACCGGCAAGGACCTCTCGCTCCAGCTGGACTACAAGACCAAGGCCGAGGGCGCCTACCCGATCACCCTGGTCACCTACGAGATCGTCTGTGACAAGGGCAACAAGGCGGACACCCTGCCCGCCACCAAGGCGTTCCTGCGCTACATCGCCAGCGAGGACGGCCAGAAGATCCTCTCCACGATCGACTACGCCCCCGTCCCCGACGAGATCATCGCCAAGGTCCGCACCACCATCGACGGCCTGAGCTGACCTGATCCGAGAGTGCGGCCCGGTTCTCATCGATCCGGGCCGCACCGTCCGGTGCACCGCCGCCCGGAGTCGCACCCCGTACCGTTGGGGAAGCGGCTCCATGGAGCCGCCCACCGCGCGGCTCCGCAGACCGGAGAACCCGATGGACATATCGACGCAGACAACTGACGCATCTCCACCCTCCCCCCAGCCGAAAGCGGGCCAGCACAGGGGCAAGTCCCGCTCCGCGACCCGCGCCGGTGACCGGATCTTCCTCGGTCTGTCGCGCGGCTCTGGCATCCTGCTGCTGGCGATCATGGCCGCGATCGCGGTCTTCCTCGCCTACCGTGCCTCCCTCGCGATCAGCAAGGACCACGGCAACTTCCTGACCACCTTCGAGTGGAACACCAACATCCTCCCGCCGACCTTCGGCATCGCGGTGCTGGCCTTCGGCACGATCGTCTCCTCGGTCATCGCCATGGCCCTCGCGGTCCCGGTCGCGGTTGCCATCGCGCTGTTCATCACGCACTACGCGCCGCGCCGGATGGCCGGCCCCGTCGCGTACGTGATCGACCTGCTCGCCGCCGTGCCCTCCATCGTGTACGGCCTGTGGGGCGCGCTGATCCTCGTACCGCACATGAACGGCCTCTACGGCTGGCTCAACGACTTCTTCGGCTGGACCGGCCTCTTCTCCTGGGACCAGGGCGCCCCGCGCTCGATGCTCACGGTCGGCATCCTGCTCGCGATCATGATCCTGCCGATCATCACCAACGTGAGCCGTGAGGTCTTCCGCCAGGTCCCGCGGATGCACGAGGAGGCGGCCCTGGCCCTCGGCGCCACGCGCTGGGAGGTCATCCGCATGGCCGTGCTGCCCTTCGGCCGCTCCGGCGTGATCTCCGCGTCGATGCTCGGCCTCGGCCGCGCGCTCGGCGAGACGATGGCCGTGGCCACCGTGCTCTCCCCGTCCTTCGACATCCAGGCCAGCCTGCTCAACCCGGGCGGCGGCACCTTCGCCCAGAACATCGCCAGCAAGTTCAGCGAGGCGAACGAGTTCGGCCGCGACGCGCTCATCGCGTCCGGTCTCGTCCTGTTCGTCATCACGCTGCTGGTCAACGGCGCGGCCCGGCTGATCATCGCCCGGCGCGCGGAGTACTCGGGGGCCAACGCATGAGCACCGCAGCCGTCACCGACAAGCGCCCCAGCACCCTGCGCGCCGCCAACCTGCCCAAGTGGTCCCCGTGGGCGATCGCCGCGGGCTCCATCGCCCTGGGCATCGGCATCTCGCTGGCCGCCGGTCTCGACAGCAAGATCCAGTGGGGTCTGATCGCCGCGGTCCTGTTCGTCCTCGGCACGTACGTGATCGCCGCGAGCGTCGAGGGCCGCCGGCAGGCCAAGGACCGCATCGCGACCAGCCTGGTCTGGGTCGCCTTCGTGGTCGCCGTGGTGCCGCTGGTCTCCCTGATCTGGGTGACCGTCGCACGCGGTGTGAAGGTCCTGAACGTCTACTTCCTGACCCACTCGATGGGCGTCGTCGCCGACACCGAACCCGGCGGCGGCATCTACCACGCCATCATCGGCAGCCTGGAGCAGGTCGGCCTCGCCCTCCTGATCGGCGCCCCGATCGGCGTGATGACCGCGATCTACCTCGTGGAGTACGGGCGGGGCAAGCTCGCCAAGTCGGTCACCTTCTTCGTCGACGTCATGACGGGTATCCCGTCGATCGTCGCGGGTCTGTTCATCCTCAGCCTGATGCTCATCTTCAAGATGCAGCCGTTCGGCTTCGCCGGTTCGCTGGCCCTGGCCATCCTGATGATGCCGGTCGTCGTCCGGTCCACCGAGGAGATGCTCAAGCTCGTTCCGAACGAGCTGCGCGAGGCGTCCCTGGCGCTCGGCGTGCCGAAGTGGCGCACCATCCTGAAGGTGGTCCTGCCGACCTCCATCGGCGGCATCACCACCGGCATCATGCTGGCGGTCGCCCGTATCGCCGGTGAGACCGCGCCGGTGCTGCTGCTGGTGTTCGGCAACCCGTTCATCAACAACAACCCCTTCGAGGGTGCGCAGGCTTCGCTGCCGCTGTACATCTACCAGCAGTTCGCGAACAGCGCGGGTTCCGGAGCGGCGTACGACAGGGCTTGGGCGGCATCGCTCACGCTGATCGCCTTCGTGATGATCCTCAACCTGGTGGCCCGGGCGATCGCCCGCTGGAAGGCCCCGAAGACCGGTCGCTGACGCGGCCATACAGCGACCGAGCCTGAATTTCTGGAAGTGAAGTAGACATGGCCAAGCGAATCGACGTAAGCGGACTCACCGCCTACTACGGCTCCCACAAGGCGATCGAAGACATCTCGATGACCGTCGAGCCCCGCTCGGTGACGGCGTTCATCGGCCCCTCCGGCTGTGGCAAGTCGACGTTCCTGCGCACGCTGAACCGTATGCACGAGGTCACGCCCGGTGGCCGCGTCGAGGGCAAGGTGCTGCTCGACGACGAGGACCTGTACGGCGCCGGCGTCGACCCGGTGTCGGTGCGCCGCGAGGTCGGCATGGTCTTCCAGCGCCCGAACCCGTTCCCGACGATGTCGATCTTCGAGAACGTGGCGGCGGGGCTGCGGCTGAACGGCAGCTACAAGAAGTCCGAGCTGAACGAGGTCGTCGAGAAGTCCCTCAAGGGCGCGAACCTCTGGAACGAGGTGAAGGACCGCCTGAACAAGCCGGGCTCCGGTCTGTCCGGTGGTCAGCAGCAGCGGCTCTGCATCGCCCGTGCGATCGCGGTCGAGCCGAAGGTGCTGCTCATGGACGAGCCGTGCTCGGCGCTGGACCCGATCTCGACGCTCGCGATCGAGGACCTGATCGGTGAGCTGAAGGAACGATTCACGATCGTCATCGTGACGCACAACATGCAGCAGGCTGCGCGTGTGTCCGACCGTACGGCGTTCTTCAACCTCGCCGCGGTCGGTCAGCCGGGCCGTCTGATCGAGATCGACGACACCGAGCGGATCTTCTCGAACCCCTCGGTCCAGGCTACGGAGGACTACATCTCGGGCCGCTTCGGCTGAGCCTCCCCAGTCCCCTCGCGGTGCTGCATGGCGGTGCCACCGCGAGGATGCAAGAGGGCCCGCCCCTGGCTCCCGGGGGCGGGCCCACTGCGTTCGGCTTCGGCCGCTGGTTCCGGGGGCTCCGCCCCCGACCCCGCCGGGGCTTCGCCCCTGGCCCCCGGTTTCCCACCCGCCCACCCGACTCGGTCGGCTGAGAAGCGAGGAAAACGAACACCCACCCCCCTCTGTCCCGCTTTTGCGGCGGACCGAGGCTGGTGGGTGTGGTGGGCGAGTCCGTGGGTTACAGGATCGTCAGGTTCATGAGGCCGAAGCACAGGGCCGCCACCAGGGCCGCTGCCGGCATCGTGATGAACCAGCCCATGACGATGTTCTTGGCCACGCCCCAGCGGACGGCGTTCAGTCGCTTCGTCGCGCCGACGCCCATGATCGCGGACGTGATCACGTGGGTGGTCGAGATCGGCGCCTTGAAGATGAACGCGGTGGTGAACATGATCGACGCACCGGTGGTCTCCGCTGCGAAGCCCTGCGGGGGGTCGAGTTCGATGATCTTGCGGCCCAGCGTGCGCATGATCCGCCAGCCGCCCGCGTAGGTACCGAGGGACAGCATGACGGCGCAGACGATCTTCACCCAGACCGGGATCGGGTCGCCGTACGTCTCGTGGCCGGAAATCACCAGTGCCATCACCACGACGCCCATCGTCTTCTGGGCGTCCTGGAGACCGTGACCGAGGGCCATACCGGCCGCCGAGACGGTCTGGGCTATCCGGAAGCCACGCTTGGTCTTGTGCGGGTTGGACCTGCGGAACAGCCACAGGATCGCCGTCATGACCAGGTAGCCGACGAGCAGACCGACGATCGGCGACAGGAACATCGGGATGACGACCTTGTCCAGGACGCCGTTCCAGAGCACCTCCGTGCCGCCCGCCAGCGCCGCCCCCACCAGACCGCCGAAGAGGGCGTGGGAGGAAGAGGAGGGCAGGCCGAAGTACCAGGTGACGAGGTTCCAGACGATCGCGCCGAGCAGGGCCGCGAAGAGGATCCCCATCCCGCGCGAGCCCTGGGGCGTCTCGATCAGGCCCTCGCTGACCGTCTTGGCGACCCCGGAGCCCAGGAAGGCACCCGCGAGGTTCATCACCGCGGCCATGGCGAGCGCCGCCCGCGGGGTCAGCGCCCGCGTCGACACCGACGTCGCGATCGCGTTCGCGGAGTCGTGGAAACCGTTCGTGTACGTGAAGAAGAGCGCGACCGCGATGGTCACGACCAGAGCGAGGGTGTCCATCGACGCCTCAGGACTCCTTGACGGCGATGGTCTCCACCGTGTTCGCCACGTGCTCGAACGCGTCCGCGGCCTCTTCCAGGACGTCCACGATCTGCTTGAGCTTGAGCACCTCGATCGCGTCGTACTTGCCGTTGAAGAGGTGGGCCAGCAGCTTGCGGTGGATCTGGTCCGCCTGGTTCTCCAGACGGTTCACCTCGATCCAGTACTCGGTGAGGTTGTCCATCGTGCGCAGGTTGGGCATCGCTTCGGCCGTCAGTTCGGCAGCGCGCGCCAGTACCTCGATCTGCTGCTCGACGCCCTTCGGCAGCTCTTCGACGTTGTAGAGGACGACGAGGTCGACGGCCTCCTCCATGAAGTCCATGATGTCGTCCAGGGACCCGGCGAGGGAGTAGATGTCCTCGCGGTCGAACGGCGTGATGAACGAGGAGTTCAGCTGGTGGAAGATCGCGTGCGTGGCGTCGTCACCTGCGTGTTCCGCGGCCCGCATACGCTCTGCGATCTCGGCCCGGGCAGACGCGTCCGCCCCGAGCAGTTCCATCAGGAGTTTCGAGCCGGTGACGATGTTGTCCGCGGATGCGGCGAACATGTCGTAGAAGCTCGTCTCCCTGGGGGTCAGACGAAAGCGCACGTGTGGTCCTCGGGGTGCTTCGGTTTCGGTCAGGCTGATGCTAGGCGCAACATCCGGCCACGGCTATCGGGTCGTCCCCCAGTGTCACCCATCGGGCATGTTGATCAGCACGGGGGCGTACCAAGGGCCCTTTACCCAGCAAAATTCGTTACCATATACCCACCAGGGGTATATTTCCTCAGTTCGTCCCGAGATGGAGGCCCGCGATGACGACGACCGAGGCCGGCGCCACGCACGGTTACCACAAGCAGAAGGACGAGCACCTCAAGCGGCTCCGCCGGATCGAGGGGCAGATCCGCGGTCTGCAGCGCATGGTCGACGAGGACACCTACTGCATCGACATACTCACCCAGGTGTCCGCCTCCACCAAGGCCCTCCAGTCCTTCGCCCTGCAGCTGCTGGAGGAGCACCTGCGGCACTGTGTCGCGGACGCGGCCCTCAAGGGCGGCGACGAGATCGACGCGAAGGTGGACGAGGCCACGAAGGCGATCGGCCGGCTCCTGCGCACCTGACCGGAACCGGCAGGGCGTGGTCAGGGCCGGCAGGTCCTGATCAGACCTCGGCGGACTCCCGTTCCTCGGCCACCCGCAGCACCTCGTCGATGGTCTCCAGGCTCAGCCGGTCCTCGGCGGCCGAGGCGGCGATGATCAGTTCTCCGCACAGCTCGATCTCGGCGAGGGCCACGTAGTCCTGAACTGCCGTACCGCCGACCGGAGCCACGTGCATCACCTCTTCTCAACCGTCACCGACTTCCTAGAGTAGGGAGCGGTCTACACACCGCGCATGGCACGGACGGGCTAGTCCGTGGGTGGCGACCCGGGCTAGTGCGCCGACTGGTTTTCGGCCCCGCTGTCGGCGATGCGGCCCGCGTAGATGTCCTTCGGGCTCGGCAGGCGCACGTCCACGGGGGCGCCGAAGTCGTACAGCAGGGTCGTCGAGGCGACCGCCACGGCGGTCTTCTCGCGGCCGTTGACGAAGCTGAAGTGCTGGCGCAGCTTGCGGATGCGGCCCTCGTCGTCCAGATAGGCGTCGAACGGAACCTCGGCCGTGGCGAACCCTTTCGCTGCCGCTGCCAGGGACGCCCGGTCGTCGGCCGAGGCGCGCCTCGACGCGTCGGACAGATCGGCCGTCCCGCGGTAGTGCCGCACCCGGGTGCCGCCGACCTCCGTCCGCCCCACGTACGTCGCCGTACGCGTCCCGCGCAGCACCTCGGCGGCGGCGTACGGGTCCGTCACGCCGCCCGTGACGAGGTTGCCGTCGGACAGGCTCGCGGTCTCCACCCGCACCCACTTGTCGGCGGGCACCCCCGCACCCCGGTTCTTCATGAACAGGGCGCCGGGGGCGAGGAGTTCGGTGATGGGCCGGTGTTCGGAGGCGCCCGCGGGGTCCTCCGGCAGGATCACGGTCAGCTGTCCGAGCCGGCGCCGGTAGTCGTAGACGCCCCTGCCGCGGATGGTGACCCGGGTGCCGCCGGTCGCCATCTCCATGGACGTGGTGGCCTTGGAGCTGCCCGCGCCGCGCAGGGTGTCGGCGGCCCGCTGCAGGGCGGTCACGGGGTCGCCGCCCGCGCCGTTCACGCCCTCGGCCGCGGCTCCGCTGCCGGAACACCCCGTGGCACCCATGCCGAGCCCGACCATGATTCCCGCCGCGACGACCGTCCTGCCCGCGCGCCTCTGCTGCCGCCGATCCATCGCCTGCCTACCCCCAGCCGGTACGTCCGTCACGGGCCCCCTGTCGTTCCGGTTAACGACGAGTAGGGAGTGCCGTCACGCGCTGCCGAAGGCTGGGAAAGGGCATACAAACGCTTTAACCGGGATGTCGGTAACGTTGTCGGCGTGGCGCAGCAGGAGGGGCCGGAGCGACTCCGGCAGGGGCAGGAACACCTCACGACGACGACCGAGCAGGGACGCTTCTGTGTCGCCCGCTGCTCCTGCGGCTGGCGCGGCCCGGCCCGCCGGGCGCGCAGCCAGGCCAGAACGGACGCGGCGGGCCACTCGGCGACCCTGTGAAGGCCCCGGCCGCTACCGGTGCTCGAACTCCCGGACGAGGGTGTCCACGAGGTCGCGGTCGCGGGGCTGGGTCAGCCGGCCCCGGGCCGCGGTGGGGGAGAGCCACAGGATGCGGTCCACCTCGCTGTTCGGGGTGAACCGCCCGGAGACCGCCTCGGCCGCCCAGTAACGCACCTGCTTGGGGCGGCCGTTGGCCAGGTAGTGCAGGGTCGGCAGCTCGTTGCCGGGCTCGGCGGTGTAGCCGGTCTCCTCGGCGACCTCGCGCAGGGCACCCGCGAGCGCGTCCTCACCCCGCTTGAGCTTGCCCTTCGGGTGGGACCAGTCGTCGTACTTCGGCCGGTGGACCAGACAGACCTCCAGCTCGCCGTCCACCGGCGAGCGGCGCCACAGCACGCAGCCCGCCGCCAGGACCAAGGTGTCGTTCACACCGCCTCCTCGGGAGGGTTCAGGGTGCGTTGACCGTCTGCTTCTGCCACGCCTGCTGGAAGGCGAACCGGGCCGCCTCCACCTCGTGCCGCTGGTCGGCGTGGAGCACGCCGAGGGCGTACGCCGTCGCCGGTGCGATGCGGGGCGTACGGGCCGCCTGCGCGGCCGCGGCCGCCGCCTCCGAGGCGTCCCGGTGCCGGTTCAGGGCCTGGCCCGCGGCCAGCAGCCGTACGTCCACGGGGGTGCTGCCTCCGCACAGCACCTCGAGGGCGTAGCGGTGCAGGCGCAGCAGCAGGCGGACCTGGTGCCAGGGGCCGTCCTGGGGGTGCGGGGACGGGTCCGGGGACAGGCCGTGGACCAGGGCCTCCGCGTTGTAGGGGTGGCCGGCGGTGAGCAGGGGGAGCGCGGCGATGGCGTCCGTGAGGCGCTCCTCGGCGGCGGCCGCGAGGGGGCGCAGCCCGGTGGTGGCGGCGGCCGGGGTGAGGGGGACCTCGCTGGCGAGTACGGCGACCTTGTCGGCGACGGCGTGGAAGCGGCTCGATCCGAGGGCCTGGAGCGCCGTGGAGTGGGCGCGGGTCCGGGCCAGGGTCAGCTGTCGTTCCAGCAGGGCGCCTGCTTTGGCCGCGCCCACGGTGAGGTTGCCGCGTTCCACGGTGGGCGTCGGGCGGGCCGGGCCACCGGCGTTGGACGGCGCTGCTGCCCCCACTCGTGCCACTGGGGCGGCACGAGTGGGGGCAGTCGGGTCGCCGACGCCCACCGTCGTCACCTGCGCGGGCAGCGTCGTGGAGCCCGACAACCGGTGCAGCGCCTGCAACAGCCGTTCCAGGCGGGACTCGTACGCGTGTTCAAGTCCCAATGTGCCGGACAGCCAGGCCAGTTCGGGGCGCATCTCCTCCGACCAGTCCGTGTCGAGGAGCGGGCGGAACGTGTGCAGGCTGCCGCTGATGCGGCGGGCCGAGCGGCGCAGCGCCCGGGCCGCGTCGACGGACTCCACCGCGCCGTTGGCCGCACCGCCGTTCTCCCGGTGCAGGCGCAGCGCGCGGAGGAACTCCGTGGCCTGGGCGCGCAGGTAGCCCGCCAGGGCGTCCCCCGTCACCTCCGTGGCCGTGGGGTCCGTCGGGTCAAGGTGTTGCTGTGCCACGCCGGCGCCTCCGGGCGTCTATGAGCATCTCCTGAACGTTGCGCAGGGGCTGTCCGTCCGCGTCGGTCGCGTGCCGGGTCCACTCGCCGTCGGGGCCGAGGTGCCAGGAAGCGGTGGCGTCGGACATGCCGGTGTCGAGCAGCCGGTTCAGGGCTGCCCGGTGGCCGGGGTCGGTGACCCGGACCAGGGCCTCTATCCGGCGGTCGAGGTTGCGGTGCATCATGTCGGCGCTGCCGATCCACACCTCGGGCTCGCCGCCGTTGCCGAAGGCGAACACCCGGGAGTGTTCGAGGAACCGGCCGAGGATCGAGCGGACCCGGACGTTCTCCGACAGACCCGCGACGCCCGGACGGACGGCGCAGATGCCGCGCACCCAGATGTCGACCGGCACGCCCACCTGGGACGCCCGGTAGCAGGCGTCGATGAGCGCCTCGTCGACTATCGAGTTGACCTTGATGCGGACGAAGGCCGGACGGCCCGCCCGGTGGTGCTGGACCTCCTTGTTGATCCGCGAGATCAGGCCGTCCCGCAGGGACTTGGGGGCGACCAGCAGCCGGCGGTAGGTCTCGCGGCGGGAGTAGCCGGAGAGGCGGTTGAAGAGGTCGGACAGGTCGGCGCCGACCTGCGGGTCGGCGGTGAGCAGGCCGAGGTCCTCGTACAGGCGTGCCGTCTTCGGGTGGTAGTTGCCCGTGCCGACATGGCTGTAGCGCCGCAGCGTCTCGCCCTCCTGGCGGACCACCAGGGACAGCTTGCAGTGGGTCTTCAGGCCGACCAGGCCGTACACGACGTGGCAGCCGGCCTCCTCCAGCCGCTTCGCCCACTTGATGTTGGCGTGCTCGTCGAAGCGGGCCTTGATCTCGACCAGGACCAGGACCTGCTTGCCGGCCTCGGCGGCGTCGATGAGCGCGTTGACTATCGGGGAGTCGCCGGAGGTCCGGTACAGGGTCTGCTTGATCGCGAGGACGTCCGGGTCCTCCGCCGCCTGCTCGACGAAGGCCTGCACGGACGTCGAGAAGGAGTCGTACGGGTGGTGCAGCAGGACGTCCCGGCTGCGCAGGGCCGCGAAGATGTCGGGCGCGGACGCCGACTCGACCTCGGCGAGGTCACGGTGGGTGCCCGCGATGAACTTCGGGTACTTCAGCTCGGGACGGTCGATGCCGGCGATGCGGAAGAGACCGGTGAGGTCCAGGGGACCCGGCAGCGGGTACACCTCGGCCTCGCCGATCTTCAGCTCGCGCACCAGCAGGTCGAGCACCTCGCGGTCGATGGACTCCTCGACCTCCAGGCGCACCGGCGGCCCGAAGCGGCGCCGCATGAGCTCCTTCTCCAGGGCCTGGAGCAGGTTCTCGGCGTCGTCCTCCTCGACCTCCAGGTCCTCGTTCCTGGTCAGCCGGAAGGCGTGGTGCTCCACCACCTCCATGCCCGGGAACAGCTCCTCCAGGTGCGCGGCGATGACGTCCTCCAGCGGGACGTACCGGCCGGGCGCGGCCTCCAGGAAGCGGGACAGCAGCGGCGGCACCTTCACCCGGGCGAAGTGCTTGTGGCCGCTGACCGGGTTGCGTACGACGACGGCCAGGTTCAGGGAGAGGCCGGAGATGTACGGGAACGGGTGCGCGGGGTCCACGGCCAGCGGGGTCAGGACCGGGAAGATCTGGTGCCGGAAGAGCGTGAAGAGGCGCGCCTGCTCCTTCTCGGTCAGCTCGTTCCAGCGGACCAGGTGGATGCCCTCCTCCGCGAGCGCGGGGGCGACGTCCTCGTGGTAACAGGCGGCGTGCCGGGCCATCAGCTCGCGGGAGCGGGCCCAGATCATCTCCAGGACCTCGCGCGGTTGCAGTCCGGAGGCCGATCGGGTGGCGACGCCCGTCGCGATCCGGCGTTTCAGACCGGCCACCCGGACCATGAAGAACTCGTCCAGGTTGCTGGCGAAGATCGCCAGGAAGTTGGCGCGCTCCAGCAGGGGCGTGTTCGGGTCCTCGGCCAGCTCCAGTACGCGCTCGTTGAACGCGAGCCAGCTGCGCTCCCGGTCCAGGAAACGCCCCTGTGGCAGTGGTGCCCCCTCACCCTGCGCTTCCTCGTACGCGTCGAGGTCCGCATCGATGTCGGGCTCGAGGTCGGATACGTTCGCCGCCACGGTGTGGGGCCGGTGCGCGGCGATGGAGCCCACGGAGGGCTGGACGTGCTGGACCTCTGCCTGGGTGTCTTGCTGACTCATGAACCCATTCTTCCGCGCCAGGGGCGAGACAGGCGCGTCGGAACGTGCGGGAGGGAGCTTCACGGTCCCGTTTCCCGCGAGCCCCTCGGGGGGCGGCGAAGGCTCTGGCACGGCGGGGTTCATTGGCTGAGCGTCGCAAGACCGTCTGAATCGATGGTTACGGAGACATGACGTGCGGGATATCGGGGGGCGGCCCGAAGGGGTCCGCGGTGCTCGCGTGACGATCCCGTACGCCCGAAAGTGACGTTCCCGTACCCGCGAGAACGACGGTCCCGTACGTCACTCCCCCCGTGGAAGGGACGTACGGGACCGAAGGGGCGCACGGAGCCTCGGCTCGCCTCGGTGTCAGGCCGCCCGGCGGCGCAGTACCGCGTACGCGGCGGCGGTGGTCAGCGCCGCCGCGGTCAGGACGATGCCGGTCTCCACCCACTGGAGTGCCCAGTAGTGGGACGCGGGGTGGTAGACGGCGAAATAGCCGTCGGCGTTGCGTCCCCAGTTCACGCGCCAGACGTTGTAGGCCAGGTCCGGCTCGCTGGGCGAGGTGCGGGTGACCGCCGGCCACAGGTCGGCGCGGTAGCGGGTGAGCACGAAGTTGAGCAGCCACATCGCGGCGAAGGCGGCGCCGAGGGCGGCCAGGGTGCGGCGCAGCAGCAGCGCGGCGAGCGCGCCGACGGCGAGGGCGCACAGGCCGTACGCCACCGTGAGCGGGCCGCGGGCCACGATGATGTCGCTCTGGTACCAGTGGGTGACGGGGATCAGGTCCTCGTTGGCCGACCAGCTCCAGCGGAACACCAGGACCAGGGCCAGTCCCCCGGCGGCGACGGCCACGGCCGACAGGGCCAGCTTGGCGGTCAGCCAGCGCACCGGGGTGACGCCCTGCGTCCAGGCCAGCCGTGCGGTGCCGGACTCCAGTTCGCGGCCGACCAGCGCGCCGCCCGCGAAGGCGGCGACGGCGAGGAAGGTGTAGCAGATGAGGGTGCCGACCCAGCCGACCGTGTTGCCGTAGTCGAAGCTGTCGAAGGAGTCGACGCACACGTCCACGTGGGCGCAGGCCCGCTCGGCCCTGCGGGTGGCGGGCGCGGTGACCTCGTTCAGGTACACCAGCCAGCCGATCAGGCCGGCGACGACGGCGGCCCAGACCAGCAGGGCGGTGCGGTGCAGCCGCAGCACGGTGCGGGGCAGACCCTGGACGGCGGTGCTCATGCGGTGGCTCCCTCGGCGAGCCGGAGGGCGCCGGTGAGGCGGCGGAGCACGAGGAACGCCGCCCCTGCGAGCAGGCAGGCCAGGGCCAGGACGAAAGCGCCGGTGGCCAGCTGGAGCGGCCAGTGATGCGCGTCGGGGTGGTAGGTGGAGTAGAAGCCGACGGCGCCCCGCTTCTCGAACAGCCGTCGGCAGCCCGCCCAGGTGTCCGCGTTGCAGGGGGGCTCGGGGATGTGGCCGCCGGTGCGCGTGACCAGGCCCTGGTCGACGCTCAGGCCGCCGGAGGAATCGCCGAAGGCGTGCCCGAAGCTCGTCACGCGGGTGACGGTCGGCCACAGGTGCGGCATGAGCCACTGCGCGAGGCCCCACAGGCCCGCGGCGGCGACGACGGCGGTGGCCAGCGCGGGCAGGGCGCGGCGCAGGGCCAGGCCCGCGAGGGCGCCCGCGGCCAGGGCGGCCAGGGCGAGGGCGACGGTGGTGGGGCCGTTGGTCTGGAAGGTCCATACGTCCCACTGGCTCTTGAGCGTATCGACGCGGCCGCGAGCGGCCACCCACGCCCGGTGGTGCAGGAACACCAGCAGGCTCGTCCCCGCGGTGACCACGGCGGCCGGCACGGCCAGCCTGGTCGCCAGCCAGCGGGCCGGGGTGACGCCCTGCGCCCAGGCCAACTGCGCCGTGCCGGACTCCATCTCGCGGCCGGTGAGGGCGGCGCCCGCCCAGGCGCCGACCAGGAGCGGCAGCGCGGCGAGGGAGAGCGTGAGGTAGTTGTACACGTCCTTGTAGCGCAGGATCGCGTCCTGGTCGTAGGCGCACTTCTCGGACCAGTGGCAGGCCTTGTACTGCCGCCAGCCGTTCGCCGCCGCATCGGTGAGCGGCCCCCCGAGCCACAGCAGCAGGGCGGCGCCGAGGAGGACCAGGCCCGCCCAGACGAGCAGCTCCGGCCGGTGCAGGCGCAGGACCCAGCGGGTGAGGTGCGGGCGGCGGACGGCCGCCGGTGTCGTCACTGCGGTCACGCGGCACTCTCCTGAGCGACGGCCGGTGCGGCGCCGAGCGCCGGGGCCTCGGGGTTGCGCAGGTGGGCGAGGACCAGTTCCTCCAGCGAGGGCGTCGAGGTGCGCAGGTCGCCGGGGAGCGGTCCGGACGGGCGGACCAGCGCGGTCAGCTGGCGGCCGGTGACCCGGGACTCGACCACGGTGTGCGCGCTCAGATCGGTCGACTCGGCGGCCCCGCTGACCCTCAGATGGGCGGCGAGCAGGTCGTCGATCTCGCCGGCGAGCCGGATCCGGCCGCCGCCGACCAGCAGCAGGTGGTCGCAGGAGTCCTCCAGCTCGGCCACCACGTGCGAGGACATGACAATGGTGGTGCCGTGCTGCGCGGCCTCGGCCATCAGGGTGCCCATCAGCTCGTGCCGGGCCAGCGGGTCGAGGTCGGCCATCGGCTCGTCCAGCAGCAGCAGTTCGGGCCGCTTGCCGAGCGCGAGGGCGAGGGCGACACGGGTGCGCTGTCCACCGGACAGGGACCGTATGCGGGTCTTCGGGTTCAGGTCGCCGGCGGCCACGACCTGCTCCGCGGTGGCCGCGTCCCAGCGCTCGGGGTTGAGGTCGGCGCCCATCCGCAGCGTCTCGGCGACGGTGAGCTGCGGGTACAGCGGCTTGTCCTGGGCGACGAAGCCGACCCGGGCGCGGGACTCGGCGGGCGTGCTGCCGAGCACGGTCAGCCGGCCCTCGGTGGGCGGGAGCAGCCCGGCGGCGAGCGCGAGCAGTGTCGACTTGCCCGCGCCGTTGGGCCCGACGAGGGCGCACACCCGCCCGGCGGGCAGCCGGAACGCGAAGTCGCGCAGCGCCCAGCCTCCCCTGCGCCCGAAGCGCTTGCCGAGGCCGGTGGCCTCGAGAGCCGTGTCGCTCATGAACCTTCTCCCTGGAAGTGCTTGTCGAGTACGGCGGTGAAGAGAGCCGCCACGTCGTCCCGGTCCAGCCCCGCCTCGACGGCCCGCGCCGCCCACTCGTCCAGCTCCGCCCGCAGGGGGGAGTCGGCCGGGGCGGCGCCCAGGGACCGTCGGACGAAGGTGCCGAGCCCGCGCCGCGCCTCGACCAGGCCCTCCCGCTCCAGCTCGCGGTAGGCCTTGAGGACGGTGTTGGGGTTGATGGCGGTGGCCTCGACGACCTCGCGGGCCGTCGGCAGCCGGTCGCCGGGCTGCAGCAGGCCCAGGCGGAGCGCCTGTTTGGTCTGCTGGACGATCTGGACGTAGGTGGCGACACCGCTGTGCCGGTCGATGCGGAATTCGACCACGCGCTGAACCACCCTTTCACTAATTGAGTAGTGAAAGGGTGGTGCAAGAGAGGGGCGGCCGTCAAGACGGCCGCCCCTCGCGTGGGGTTATGTCACGTTTCGGTGCGGTACATCAGATCGGTCTCGTGCGTGCCGAACCCCAGCCGCTCGTACACCGACACCGCCGCCTTGTTGTCCGCGTCGACGTACAGCATCGCCGTCGGCAGTCCCTGGGCGGCCAGGTGGCGCAGGCCGATCGTGGTCAGGGCCTTGCCGAGGCCGCCGCCCTGCTCGCCCGGGCGGACCCCGAGCACGTACACCTCACCGATCCCCTCCTCGGCGTGCACCTTGGTCCAGTGGAAGCCGACCAGCTCCCCGGCCCGCTCGGCGAGGAAGAACCCGGCCGGGTCGAACCACGGTTCGGCCTTGCGGTCGTCCAGGTCGCGCTGGGTCAGCGAGCCCTGCTCCGGGTGGTGCGCGAAGGCGGCCGCGTTGACGGCGAGCCAGGCCGCATCGTCCTTGCCGGGCTCGAAGGCACGCACGGTCACGCTCTGCGGCAGCACCGGATCGGGCAGCTCCAGATCGGTCAACGACCGCCTCATCTGGCGCAGTTCACGGAACAGGGTCAGTCCGAGCACCTGGGCGAGGTGCCGGGCGGCGGAGTGCCCGCCGTGCGCCCACACCCGCAGCCGCTTGCCCGAGGCGGCGAGCAGCGCCGAGCCCAGCGCCCGCCCGTGCCCGTGCCCGCGATGCGCGGGGTGGACGACCAGCTCGGCGGCCGGCGCCTCCACCGGGTCGGTGTCCTCCAGCTGGGCGTAGCCGATGAGTTCGTCCCCGACGGTCAGCAGCAGATGCGATACGCCGGGGCGGGCGCCGCCGCGCAGCTGCAACCGCCCCTGCTCGGAAACGGACTGCTGCCCGTCGACGCGGGCGGCCTCGGCGAGCAGCCCGAGCACGGCCTCGGCCCGGTCGGGGTCGAGTGCGGAGAGGGTCTCGATGGAGCGGGAGGGGAAGGGCCGTACGGCGTCGTCGCTGCTCATGCGTACGAGGGTACGGGGCGGGCGGGCCGAAGTGCCGACAGCGAAGCACCTAAAGGAATCACCAAAGGGAAACCAGGACGTAACCATGAACCCCCTGTCGCGCTACGCGCGTTGACCCTAGGCTGCGCCGGACCGGCCACTCGCCACAGCCGACCCACAGGGGGGTCCCAATGCCAGCCGTGCCCCGGCGCACCAGACGCCGTACGTACGCTTTCCTCGGCGCGACCGCGGCTCTCGCCACGGCCGCCGCCCTGGCCGCCGCGCTTCCCGCGCAGGCCCACGGGGACCAGGGTCATCACCCGCTGCCGAGCCGCTACCAGGACGTCCAGCTCCTGTCCTTCAACGACCTGCACGGCAACCTCGAACCCCCGTCGGGCTCCGCCGGCCGGGTCACCGAACTCCAGCCGGACGGCACGACGAAGACGATCGACGCGGGGGGCGTCGAGTACCTCGCCACGCATCTGCGCAAGGCCCGTGAGGGGCACCCGTACTCCATCACCGCGGCCGGCGGCGACATGGTCGGCGCCTCCCCGCTGCTGTCCGGTCTCTTCCACGACGAGCCCACCGTCGAGGCGCTCAACAAGCTGGACCTGGACGTCACCTCGGTCGGCAACCACGAGTTCGACGAGGGTGCGCGGGAACTGGCCCGCCTGCAGAACGGCGGCTGCCACCCCACGGACGGCTGTTACAACGACGAGGAGTTCGAGGGCGCGGACTTCCCGTACCTGGCCGCGAACGTCCAGGACGAGAAGACCGGCAAGCCGATCCTGAAGCCGTACTGGGTCTGGAAGAAGCGGGACGTACGGATCGGGTTCATCGGCGTCACGCTCGAGGGCACCCCGAACATCGTCTCCGCGGACGGCGTCAAGGGACTGGCCTTCAAGGACGAGGTCGAGACGATCAACAAGTACGCCAAGGTGCTGCAGCGCCAGGGCGTCCAGTCGATCGTGGCCCTGATCCACGAGGGCGGCTTCCCGGCCTCGGGCGCGTACAACTACAACTGTGACTCCCCGGGTGCGGGCTCCGGCATCTCGGGCCCGATCGTCGACATCGCGAAGAACGTGACCCCGGCGGTCGACGCCCTGGTCACCGGCCACACCCACCAGGCCTACGTCTGCACGGTCCCCGACCCGTCGGGCAAGCCCCGCATGGTCACCTCGGCGGCCTCCTTCGGCCGTCTGTACACCGACACCACGCTGACGTACGACCGCTTCACCGGCGACATCGCGCGTACGGCCGTGAAGTCCGCGAACCACGTGGTCACCCGGGACGTCCCGAAGGCCCCGGACATGACGGACCTGATCTCCCGCTGGAACACCCTGGCGGCCCCCATCGGCAACCGCGCCATCGGCTACATCTCGGCCGACATCGACAACACCGGCACCGAGTCCCCGATGGGCGACCTCATCGCCGACGCGCAGCTCGCCCACGGCCGGGAGCTGGACCCGAGGACCAGCCTCGCTCTGATGAACCCGGGCGGCGTGCGGGCGGGTCTGACCTACCGGGCCAAGGGCGCCGAGGGCGACGGGGTCGTCACCTACGCCGAGGGCTTCACCGTCCAGCCCTTCGCCAACACCGTGAACCTCCAGGACTTCACCGGTGCCCAGCTGATCCAGGTGCTCAAGGAGCAGGTGAGCGGGGCCAACGCGGCGGCCCCGAAGATCCTGCAGCCGTCGGCGGGTCTGACGTACACGCTGGACATGACGAAGACCGGCGCCGACCGCGTGGTCACCGACTCCGTCCGGCTGAACGGCGCGCCGATCGACCCGGCGGCCACCTACCGCGTCGCCACCAACAGCTTCCTGGCGGGCGGTGGTGACGGCTTCCCGACCCTCGGGCAGGGCACCGGTGACCTGGTGGGCGGGGACGACCTGGCCGCGCTGGAGAAGTACCTGACGGCGCACTCCTCGGCCGGCTCGCCGCTCGCGCCTTCGGCGGCGGACCGGATCACCGTCGTGCAGTAAAACCTGTGTGAATAGCACGGTGGTTCCGAAATAGCCCTGAGAATTTCTCTCAGGGCTATTTCATTGAGGTCTCATCGAAATTGGCCTTTTCCTGTTTTCGGGCCCCGTAATGTTTTCCGTGTCGAAACCGAACGGCCCCGAAAGGAAAAGTCAATGTCTTTCCGCAAGATCGCCCCCGTGAAGAAGCACCACAAGCCCGCCCCCGCCCCGAAGAAGCCGGCCCCGAAGAAGCCCGAGCCCGCGCCGAAGCGTCGGCCGGTCGGTGGCAAGGGCTGAGACAGCACGCCGCGAGGCGGGGTCACCCGGTGGTGCGAGGTCGCACCGGTGGCCCCGCCTCGGCCATGTCCACAGCTGTGGAAAGGATGTGTCGATGGTGAGGGAAGCCCGCGAGGCCTTCCGCCGGTTCTGGCCGCTGACCCGCGGGGACCGCAGGTGGCTGGTGGCGATCGTGGCGTGCGTGGTGGTCGCCGCGGTCGCGGAGACCTCGGCGATCCTGCTGTTCGCCGAGTTGACCGACCACGCCCTGAAGTCCGGTTCTCCGGCCGCCTTCTGGGGACCGGCCGGCGCCTGGCTCGGGGTGGCCGCACTCGCCGCGCTGGTCGGGTATGTCGGCAACTCGCTGGCCACCTGGACCGCCGAGAGATTCGTACTGCGGCTGCGGGCGGCCGTCTTCCGGCATGTGCAGGACCTGCCCCCGCATTTCTTCCAGAAGCACCGGCAGGGGGATCTGGTCGAGCGGCTCACCGGGGACGTCGAGTCCATCGAGCATCTGGTGGTGTCGGGTGTGGTGGGGGCCGTCTCCGCCGCCTTCTCCGCCGTTTTCTACGCGTGCGCCGCCTTCTGGCTGCGCTGGGACCTGGCGCTCGCCACGTTCGTCCTCGCGCCCCTGTTCCTGCTCGCCGCCCGCCGCTTCTCCGGCCGTATCCAGCAGGCGTCCCGGGACGAGCGGGCCGCCGACGGCGCGATCACCTCGGTGGTGGAGGAGTCGCTGGGCAACGTCGTGCTCACCCAGGCCTACAACCGGCAGCGGGACGAGGAGCGGCGGCTCGACCGCGAGGCCCGCTCCTGGATGCGGGCCAGTGTGCGCGGGGCGCGGCTGAGCGAGATGTACGAGCAGGTCGTCGAGGTCGTCGAGACGGTGTGCGTGCTCGCCGTGATCGGGCTCGGGGCGTGGGAGATCTCCGCCGGGCGGATGAGCCTCGGCCAACTGCTCGCCTTCGCCGCCTTTCTCGGGTACCTGTACCCGCCGGTCCGCAGCCTCGGACAGCTCGGGCTCACCGTCACCGCGGCCACCGCCGGCGCGCAGCGCATCGGGGAGATCCTGGAGGCCGAGCCCGCCGTCACCGACCCCGCCGAACCGGTGGCCGCGTGGCCGGTGCGCGGATGGGTCGGCTTCCACGGGGTGTCCTTCCGCTACCCGGAGTCCCGCCGCGCCTCTCTGCGGGACGTGAGCCTCACCGCGGGACCGGGCGAGCTGGTCCTGGTCACCGGCGCGAGCGGGGCCGGCAAGTCCACCCTCGCCAAGCTCCTCACCCGCTTCTACGACCCCGCGACCGGCGTGATCAGCCTGGACGGCGTCCCCCTCACCGACGTACCGCTGCACTTCCTGCGCGAGCAGGTCGCCCTGCTGCCGCAGCAGACGCTGATCCTCAACGGCACCATCCGCGAGAACATCGGCTGCGGGCGCCCCGGCGCCACCGACACCGAGATCGAGCAGGCGGCCCGGGACGCGGCGGCCCACGATTTCATCGCCGCCCTGCCCGAGAGCTACGACACGCACATCGCTCCGGGCACGGCAGCGCTCTCCGGCGGTCAGCTCCAGCGCATCGCCATCGCCCGCGCGATGCTCCGCGCCGCGCCGGTCCTGGTCCTGGACGAGCCCACGGCGGGCCTGGACGCGGTGGCCGCCCGTCAGGTCGTACAGCCCCTGCGCCGCCTGATGGCCGGCCGTACGACCATCATGATCACCCATGACCTGAGCCTCGCCCCCGACGCCGACCGCATCCTGGTCGTCGACCACGGTCGCCTGGTGGAGGCGGGTACACACGAGGAGCTGCTGGCCCTGGGCGGCGCGTACGCGCGACTGGCGTCACCGCTGCCGGAGGCGGCCGCGACACCGGCACCGGCACCTGAGGAGACGATGATCCTGCGCTGGTAGGGAGCTGGGGAGCCGCTGCTCAGGGCTGTTGCGGCGCCTTGGGAAGCTGTGACTCCCAGCGCCGGTTCAGCAGCGCGGCGAGCACCGCGAACGTGCCCAGCGGAAGCCACAGGAACAGCAGGAGCGTGGGCGGGTGGTCCGAGGTGAACAGGAGCACCACCCACAGCAGGAAGCCGCAGACCAGGGCGACGACGCCGCCGACGGACGCCCGCTCCCACGCCTTGCGGTGCCCGGCCCGCCGCCGTATCAGCGCCTCCACCTGCGGCCGTGGCTCCCAGGCGGCGCCACGGTGCCGGGCGGCGGCCTCGCGCAGCGCGGCGACCTCGGCGGGCACGTCGTCCAGCTGCCAGTCGTCCAGATGCGGCAGCACGAACCGGCGGCCTTCGGTGTCGTACAGGAACGTGAGCCACTTGCGGGCGGACGCGGGGGCCTTCGGAACCGGCTCGGCCCGGATGTCGTAGATCTCGTGCCAGGCCCGGCCGCGTTCGGTCACCGCCCGGTGTGCGGTGATCCCCAGGGCCCCGACGAGGGTGCGGCCGCGCCGCAGGTACAGCCACATCTTGACGAACAGCACGACGTACAACGCGGCGAGTGACACCGGAACCCAGGAGGGCGTGCTGTGCTGCCGCCACATCTGGACGACGCCGTTCACGCCCAGCAGCCCCATGCCGAGGACGAAGGAGCGCGGTGCCTTTCTCTGTTTGCGGTACTCGCGTTCGATCCCGCCGCCGTACGTGTCCACGCCCCGCCCGCCTTCGTGTGCCGCCTCAGGTCCGCTTCCGCCGGTCGAACCAGATCGTGGCCGCCGTCGGTACCAGCCCCGCCCAGAAGATGATCTGCGGCACGGTCCGGTCCGTCCATGGGATCTGCGTGAGAACCAGGGCACAGAGCATCGCCCAGGCGGCCTGGCCCAGGACGATGCGGGGCCAGCGGCGGCGGTTGATCAGGGAGCGGAGGTTGTAGCGGACTCCCATGCGCAGCCGGCGGTAGCGCAGCAGGGCACCCAAGGCCCAGACCGCGGCCATGGGGACGAGGTCCCACAGACGCTGGCCCACGGGGAGCGGCAGGGCGCGCCGGCTGTGGCCGTCGGTGGCGAAGAGGTCGAGTCCGGCGGCGGCGAGGCCGACGCACAGCACGGCGAGCCAGCGCACTCCGCGCAGCAGCCGGTACGAGGCGTCGTCCAGGCCCTGCTGCATGGGCGCCGAGTCCGGGGCGGCGGCGAGGGCGTCGGCGTAGAGCGTGGCGGCCTCGGCGGCCTTGACGCCGGGTGCGGCGGCGGCCTTCCTGGTCTGCCGGGCCAGCGCCTGCTGGTGGTTCGGGTCGAGCCGGAGGATGGCCTGGTCCATCTGGTCGGCGACGGTCCGGTTGCCGCCCATGTCGGCGATCAGCCATGCCACCTCGTAGCCGAACACCTCCTCGGGCGCCAGGCGGATGGCCTGCTGGGCCAGTTCGGCCGACTCCTGGAGGAACCGGTCCATGGCCTCCCGGGTGACTTCCCCGCCGTTGGCCTGCCCGAAGGTGATGGCCCGGATGCGGAACAGCCAGTTGGCGAGCATCGCGTACCCGTACCAGTACTCGGGTGCGAGACGGATGACCTGGCGCAGGACGCCCTCGGTCTCCGGGAAGCGGCCGCCCACCGCCTGCAGGGCGCGGGCGTGCTGGATGAGCGCGGCGATGTCCTCGGGGTCGAGCGCGAGCGCCCGTTCGGTCGCCTCCAGCGCCTGGCCGGCCTCGTTCCCCAGGGCGAGATGGCACCGCGCGAGCCTCACCCAGGCCCGGACGTCGTCCGGGTCCTCGGCGAGCCGCTGCCCGAGCAGCTTCTTGGCCTCGTCGTACCGCTCCAGTTCGAAGAGCATGTCGGCCCGCTCCAGGGCGGGGTGCACGGCGGTCACAGCTTGCGCCTCTTCTTCAGATGGGCGATCAGGTCGTCGTACATGCCGCCCTCGTTGGCGAACATCGCCACGTTCCGGGCGGAGGCGAACCACGGATCGGTCGACGGGTTGATCTCCTTGGCCGCACCGAGCAGGTCCTTCATGCCGATCAGGCGGACGGTGCCGGTGCGGGCCGAGTCGAGCAGCGCGCGCTCGGCGGCCGCCTCGCAGACATGCGCGAGGTCGGCGCCGGACAGGCCGTCGGTGACCTTGGCCAGTTTGGCCAGGTCGATGTTCTCGATGGGGCGTTCGCGCAGGTGGTAGCGGAGGATCGCCTCGCGGGCCGGGGCGTCCGGCGGCAGCACGAGCAGGGTGCGGTCCAGCCGGCCGGGGCGGCGCAGCGCGTTGTCCACGTCCCAGGGGACGTTGGTGGCCGCGAGTACGAACACGCCCTCGTTGGCGGCGGAGTCGATGCCGTCCAGCTCGGTGAGCAGCTGGTTGACGGTGTTGCGCATCCCGCTGTGCGCGGTACGGCTGCGCTTGGCGCCGAGCGCGTCCAGCTCGTCCAGGAAGACCACGCAGGGGGCCTGCCGGCGGGCGGTCTGGAAGATCTCGTGCATATTGCGCTCGGAGTTGCCCATCCACATGTCGAGCACGTCGTTGACCGACACGGACAGGAAACCGGCGCCGAGTTCACCGGCGATCGCGCGCGCGATGAACGTCTTCCCGCAGCCGGGCGGACCGTACAGCAGCAGTCCGCCGCGCAGGCTCTTGCCGTACAGCTTGCGCAGCTCGGGGTTGCGCAGCGGTGCGAGGAAGGCGGCCTCCAGCCGGTCCTTGACCTCCTGCATCCCGCCGACGTCGGCGAGCCGCACCCCACCGGGCCGCTCGACGTCCCACGCCTCGGCGTCCCCGGGGTCGTCGTCGCCGTCGGCCCGGGCCGGTGTCGCGGTGAAGCGGGGCGGTACGGCATCCCCGACCTGCTGCTCGGCGGCCTGCCAGTCGAACCCGCCCCGGGCCCCGGCGGCCGGGGCAGGTGCGGCGGACGGTGCCGCTTCGGGTGCCGGCTCCGGCTCGGCGGGCGGGGCCGGCTGCTGCGGTACTCCCATGGCGCGGGCCATGAGCTGCCGCGCCTGTGCGTCCCCGGGCGCGTGCTGCAACGCGAACGCCACCTCGGCGACGGCGGCGTCCGGCCGGCCGTCGTCCAGCAGCAGCTCGGCGAGGTGCAGTCGCAGGGGTACGTCGGCGGGTGCGGCGGCAACTGCCGTACGCAGGCTGCGAATCAGTGGGGAGTCTTCCGGCATGGGCCATACCCTACGGACCCTTACGGCCCCGCCCTCGGTCAGGAGGCGGCAGGCGTCCAGTCACCCAGCCAGTCCGCGACCTCCTGCTGTGCGGCCTGGGCGTCGGTCGGTTGAGGACGGTCCGCGCTCGCCGTGCCCGCGCCCGCGCCGCCCGAAATGAAGTCGACGTTCCCGACGACGTAGGAGTTGGTCATGTAGACCCGGCCCAGCTTCTCCTTGGCCGCGGTGTCGAGGAGCAGGGTGTCCTGGTCCCCGCTGACGATGACCCCGTCGAGGAAGGGGTGCGGGGGCTCATGGGCGACTCCGGTCCCGATGGTCGTGTGGGGTGACCTGGAGTCGCCGCGAAGGGCGGGAAGGTTGCCGGGCGGATCCCTCTTACGGGCCGGCGGTCTCCGGCGGAGCCGTGCGCGCCCCCGGCAGCCGTACCGTCGCCACCGTGCCGCCGCCGTCCGCCCGGGCGAGGGCGACCTCGCCGCCCGCCTGCTGGACCGTGCGGGCCACGATGGACAGGCCCAGGCCCGAGCCCGGCAACGCTCGTGCCGAAGGCGAGCGCCAGAACCGGTCGAAGACGTGGGGGAGTTCGTCGGCGGGGATGCCGGGGCCGTGGTCGCGGACGGTCAGGACGCCGTCGGTCAGCTGGACGTCGATCATGCCGCCGTCGGGGCTGAACTTCACCGCGTTGTCGAGGATGTTGACGATCGCCCGCTCCAGGGCGGAGGGCTCCGCGCGTACGAACCAGGGCTTCAGGTCCGCCGTGATCGTCAGTTCCGGTCCGCGCAGCCGGGCCCGGTGCAGGGCGGCCTCGACGGTGTCCTGGAAGGCGACGACCTGGACGCGTTCGCCGCGCTGGCCCTCCGAGCGGGACAGCTCCTGCAGGTCGCCGATGAGGGCGGCCAGCTCCGTCATCTGCGCCTTCACCGAGGCGAGGAGCGCCTTGCGGTCCTCCGGCGGGATCGGGCGGCCCGTCTCCTCGCTGCGGGTGAGCAGTTCGATGTTGGTGCGCAGGGAGGTGAGGGGGGTGCGCAGTTCATGGCCGGCGTCCGCGATGAGCTGCTGCTGCAGGTCGCGGGAGCTGGCCAGGGCGGTGGTCATCGAGTTGAAGGAGCGGGAGAGCCGGGCGACCTCGTCCTCGCTGTCGTCCTCCACCGGGATGCGGACACTCAGGTCCTCGGTCCGTGCGACGTGCTCGACGGCCTCCGTGAGCTTGTCGACCGGCCGCAGTCCCGCACGGGCCACCGCGAGGCCCGCCGCACCGGCCCCGACCACGCCGATACCGGAGACGGCGAGGAGGATCAGGGCGAGGTCGTTGAGCGTGTTCTGGGTGTTCTTCAGCGGTATCGCGACCTGGAGAGCCGTGTCCGGAACCAGCGTCGGCGGAGTGCCCAGACCGTTGGTGACGGTCAGGGGCTGGGTCAGCACGCGTACGGCGTTGCCCTCGGCGTCGGTGCCGTTGCGCACGAGGAATTTCTGGTGCAGGAGTCCGCCGTGGGCGGCCGCGTCGGCAATGACGGCGATGTCGGAGCCGGTGGTCCTCACCCGGCCCGCGGAGTTCGCGAACACACAGGCGGTGCCGTCGCGCTTCATGAGCTGGTAGTAGCTGCTGTGGATGTGGAAGCCGCCGAGGTCGGACCCGCTCGGCTTCTGCGGACACGACTCCAGCGTGGACATCGCGTCCCCCGGCCGCTGGGGCGAGGAGGCCTTCTGCAGGTCGTTGTCGACCTGGTCGTACAGCTTCCGCTCCACGATGAACCAGCAGGTGACCGAGACCGCGGCCACCGCGAACGCCACCGCCGACGCCACCAGCATCGCCAGCCGCGCCCGGATCGGCAGGGCCCGGTACCTGCGGACCAGCTTGTTCACTCCGCGCCGCCCTGTCGAAGGACGTACCCCACGCCCCGGACCGTGTGCACGAGCCGCGGCTCGCCGCCGGCCTCCGTCTTGCGGCGCAGGTACATGACATAGACGTCCAGGGAGTTGGACGACGGCTCGAAGTCGAAGCCCCACACGGCCTTGAGGATCTGCTCGCGGGTGAGGACCTGGCGCGGGTGGGCCATGAACATCTCCAGCAGGGTGAACTCCGTGCGGGTCAGTTCGACCTGGCGGCCACCCCGGGTGACCTCGCGCGTCGCGAGGTCCATGCGCAGGTCGGCGAAGGTCATCGCCTCGTCCTCCTGAGCCTCGGCGGACACGGCCGACGCATAGGTGCTGCGGCGGAGCAGGGCCCGGATGCGGGCGAAGAGTTCGTCCAGCTCGAAGGGCTTGACCAGGTAGTCGTCGGCCCCGGCGTCCAGGCCCGTCACCCGGTCGCCGACCGTGTCGCGGGCCGTGAGCATGAGGATCGGGGTCGTGTCGCCGGCGCCCCGGATGCGGCGGGCGGCGGTCAGGCCGTCCATGCGGGGCATCTGGATGTCCAGGACGACCAGGTCCGGCCGGTAGGCCTGGGCCTTGTCCAGCGCGTCCGCGCCGTCGACGGCGACCTGCGTGTCGTACCCCTCGAACGCGAGGCTGCGCTGGAGCGCCTCGCGCACGGCGGGCTCGTCGTCGACGATCAGGATGCGCTGGGGGTCACGGTCGACTTCGGCGGGGCTCATCGCTCGCGTTCCTCGGGGTGCGGTGGGTCGTGGACGGGTGTCTCTCAGCCTCGCACGAGTCGAGGCCGCCGGGCAGGTGCGCCGGGCTCAGACGCCCAGCGTGCTCAGCTCGCTGATCGCGGAGAGGCGGTGCAGTGGCACCTTGTGGCGGTGCGGGCGGCCGGCGGAGGTGCGCAGCCCCATCAGCTGGGGGACGGGCGGCACCTCCGGGGCGCGCGGGGCCGGCGTGTGCAGTGCGTGCGCGACCGAGAGGGCCAGGGCGAGGTCGGCCGGACCGGTGCCGGCGGCCTGGTGCGAAACCTGCTTGATCATGACGTACTCCCTCGTGCCTCGCGGGGGCTCAGCTGGTGGAGCCCGCCCGCAGCTTGGCCAGGTCGGACTTGACGGTGTTGACGGGGATCGCGAAGCCCAGGCCGATGCTGCCCGCGTCCGACGAGGACGAGGACTGCGAACTCGACGAGTACATCGCGGAGTTGATGCCGATGATGTTGCCGTTCGCGTCGATCAGCGCGCCGCCGGAGTTGCCGGGGTTCAGCGAGGCGTCCGTCTGGATCGCCTTGTAGGTGGTCGTGGACGAGCCGGTGTCGCCGTTGAACTGGCGGCCGCCGAACTGGAACGGCCACTGTCCGTCGCCGCCCTGGTTCTGGCCCTGGTTCTCGTCCGTGGAGACGGTCACGTCGCGGTCGAGCGCCGAGACGATGCCACTGGTGACGGTGCCGGTCAGGCCCTCGGGGGAGCCGATCGCCACGACCGAGTCGCCGACCTGGACGTTCGAGGAGTCGCCGAGCGAGGCGGTCTTCAGACCGGAGGCGCCCTTCAGCTTGATC
Source organism: Streptomyces sp. NPDC101165 (assembly GCF_044768135.1). NCBI lineage: Bacteria > Bacillati > Actinomycetota > Actinomycetes > Kitasatosporales > Streptomycetaceae > Streptomyces > Streptomyces sp. NPDC101165. The sequence continues at coordinate 55,965 of NZ_JBIWPG010000011.1, forward strand.
AGCGCGAGGTCCTTGGAGCTGTCGGTGCCGACGATCTCGGCGGTGTAGCTCTTGCCGTCGCTGGTGCGCACCTTGACGGAGGTGGCGCCGGAGACGACGTGGTTGTTGGTGACGATCTCGCCGTCACCGGTGATGACCACGCCGGAGCCGGTGGACGAGCCGCTGCCGAGCGTCGCCCGGACCTCGACCACGCTCGGGCCGACCGCGGCGGCGATCGCGGCGACGTCGCCCTTCTTGCTGGAGGGGACCACCGTGGTGGTCGTACCGGTGGAGTCGACCGTGTCCTTGCCGGTCAGCTCCTGGAAGGCGTAGGCCGTGCCGCCGCCGACCGCGGCCGCGACGACGGCCACCGCCGCGAGCAGCCCTATCGGGCCGCGGGTGCGCTTGCGCCTCGGCGCGGGACCGGGCTCGGGGGCGGGCATCGTGGCCGTCGGGGGCTCGTACGGCGGCGGGGGCGGCCATTCGGGGTTCACGGGAGCGGAGTAGCTGTGCGGCTGCTGGCTGTATGCGCCCTGGCTCTCGGTCATGACATGAGGATGTCCCGCAACCATGAGAGCTTCCTGAGTGCTTCCTGAGAAGCCCGGCAGAACCTCGTTTGCCCGATGTAAAGAGGCCTCTCGCGCCCCGGGCCGGGCTCTCACGAGCCCTTCATGAAGCGCTCGGCCGAAGGGCTCGGCCTCGCGCAGGGCTCAGACGCAGCCGCAGCTCGTGCGGACCACGAGCCGGGACGGGAAGGTCTTCAGCCGCTCGCGCCGCGAGCCCGCCACCCTGAGCCCGTCGTCCAGGACGAGGTCCACCGCGGCCCGGGCCATCGCCGAGCGGTCCGAGGCGATCGTCGTCAGCGGCGGGTCGGCGAGCGCCGCCTCCTTGATGTCGTCGAACCCGGCCACCGCCAGCTCGCCGGGCACGTCGATGCGCAGCTCGCGCGCGGCCCGCAGTACGCCGATCGCCTGGTCGTCGGTGGAGCAGAAGACCGCGGGCGGCCGGTTCGGACCGGCCAGGACCTCCAGGGCCACGCGGAAGGCGTCGTAGCGGTTGTACGGCGCCTCGAACAGGCGGCCCTCGGTGGAGATGCCGGCCTCGGCCATGGCCCGCTTCCAGCCCTCGACGTGGTCGGAGACCGGGTCGCCCACGGCCGGCGTCTCGGCCGTACCGCCCATACAGGCGACGTACTCGTAGCCGTGCTCCAGCAGGTGCCGTACGGCGAGCTGGGCGCCGCCCAGGTCGTCGGTGACGACGGCGACGTCGTCGATGGCCTCCGGACGCTCGTGCAGCAGCACCACCCGGGCGTCCCAGGCCTCGATCTCGGCGGCCGCGAGGTCGTTCAGCGCGTGGCTGACCAGGATCAGGCCCGACACCCGCATACCGAGGAACGCACGCAGGTAGTGCACCTCGCGTTCGCCGATGTAATCGGTGTTGCCGACGAGCACCATCTTTCCGCGCTCGGACGCGGCCTGCTCGACCGCGTGGGCCATCTCGCCGAAGAAGGGCTGACGGGCGTCCGGGATGATCAGGCCTATGAGGTCGGTGCGCCGGGACGCCATCGCCTGGGCGACCCGGTCGGGCCGGTACCCCAGCTCCTTGATGGCAGCGAGGACACGCTCGCGCGTGGCCGGGGCGACCGGCCGGGGTCCGTTGTTGATGACATAACTGACGACGGCGGTGGAGGTCCCAGCCAGCCGTGCCACATCATCCCGAGTCACCTTGGCCACGCGCGGAGTCTACGCGGATGGACCCGCTCTGGGCAGGGCGTATCGCATGCTGACTGTGCGGTAGCAATGCCCCGCACAAGCGGGTCCCATGCCTCCGCTACGCGTCCGCGTGGACCTCGGAGTCGTCCAGGACCGCCGATGCGCCCGTATCTTCCGCCTTTGCCGGGTCCGCCTTGGCCTTGGAGCCGTCACCGGACCGGTCGCCTTTTTCGGGCGTAACGAATCGATAACCGACGTTCCGGACGGTCCCGATCAGCGACTCGTGCTCGGGGCCGAGCTTGGCGCGCAGCCGCCGTACGTGCACGTCGACGGTCCGGGTGCCACCGAAGTAGTCGTAGCCCCACACCTCCTGCAGCAGCTGGGCGCGGGTGAAGACGCGGCCCGGGTGCTGGGCGAGGTACTTGAGGAGTTCGAACTCCTTGAAGGTGAGGTCCAGGACCCGGCCCTTGAGCTTGGCCGAGTAGGTCGCCTCGTCCACGGACAGATCGCCGTTGCGGATCTCCATCGGGGAGTCGTCGTTGACGATCTGCTGCCGGCCCATCGCGAGCCGGAGCCGGGCCTCGACCTCGGCCGGGCCCGCGGTGTCGAGCAGGACGTCGTCGATGCCCCAGTCGGCGGTGACGGCGGCCAGGCCGCCCTCGGTGACGACGAGGAGAAGGGGGCAGCCGGGGCCGGTCGAGCGCAGCAGCTGACAGAGGCTGCGCACCTGCGGCAGGTCGCGGCGGCCGTCGACGAGGATGACGTCGGCGCCCGGCGTGTCGACCAGGGCGGGGCCTTCGGCCGGGGCGACCCGCACGTTGTGCAGGAGCAGACCCAGCGCGGGCAGCACCTCCGTCGACGGCTGGAGGGCGTTGGTCAGGAGCAGCAGAGAACTCATACGTCTGGTTCCTCCTCGGTCCCTGCGAGGACGTGTGCGGTGCGGCACTGCTCTGCGATCCCGAAGGCCCCGTATGTCCGCGGTCACCTGAGGTTTCCCGCTTCGTATACAACGCTTCCGAAAGCACAAAAGGACCCGGGGGCTACGCTGCCCGAGTCCTCTGCCCAGCAGAATAGCCCACATGAGCAACCGTCCGGCAGGTCATACGGCACGTTCCACCGTTCGTCCGAATCCCGAGACAGGCAGACGGGGCCCTAACAGGACGTTTCTGCGCACGGCCGACGGAGTTCCGGTCGATTCCGTATACAACCCGGCAGCGGTCGTATACGAAGCAGCGCCGGACACCTCACGTCCACTCTCCGGCGACCTGGTGTTCGTGATCGCCCACGGCTTCACCGGGGACGTGGACCGGCCGCATGTACGAAGGGTGGCGGGCGTCCTCGCCCGTTACGGCGCCGTCGTCACCTTCTCCTTCCGGGGGCACGGCGCCTCGGGCGGCCGGTCCACGGTCGGCGACAGGGAGGTGCTGGACCTGGCCGCCGCGGTGGAGTGGGCGCGCGGCTTCGGGCACGCGCGCGTGGTGACCGTCGGCTTCTCCATGGGCGGCTCGGTGGTGCTGCGGCACGCGGCCCTGTCCCCGGGCACGGTCGACGCGGTGGTCTCGGTCAGCGCCCCCGCGCGCTGGTACTACCGGGGCACGGCTCCCATGCGCCGGCTGCACTGGCTGATCACCCGCCCCGAGGGCCGCCTGGTCGGCCGCTACGGCCTGCGCACCCGTATCCACCACCGCGTGGGGGCACCTCCCACGCCTTTCGGGCAGTGGGGGAGGAACCCGGTGCCGCTCTCCCCGGTGCAGGCGGTCCCGAGGATCGCCCCCACCCCGCTGCTCATCGTGCACGGCGACCGCGACGGCTACTTCCCCCTCGACCACCCCCGGATGCTCGCCGAGGCGGCCGGTGACCACGCCGAACTCTGGCTGGAGCCCGGCATGGGCCACGCCGAGCACGCGGCGGACGAGGCCCTGCTGGCCCGGATCGGCGACTGGGCCGTCGGCCACGCGCGTTCCGGCGCCGCCGGGGTGCCTTAGCCTGACACCGTCCGTCCCTAGTCTCTTGTCAGCTCTCCTGTCGTCGATTGAGGAACCAGATGCCCAAGGTCACGGTCCGCTACTGGGCCGCTGCCAAGGCCGCGGCCCAGGTCGCCGAGGAGCCGTACGACGCGGCCACCCTCGCCGACGCGCTCGCCGCGGTGCGTGAGAGACACCCCGGTGAACTCACGCGCGTCCTGCAGCGATGCTCCTTCATCGTCGACGGTCACCCCGTGGGGACCCGCGCGCATGAGACGGTACGGCTGGCCGAGGGCGGCACGGTCGAGGTGCTCCCGCCGTTCGCAGGAGGATGAGGCGTTGAGCGACCAGCCGTATCAGGGCGGGCCGTACGAGGGGTACGAGGGTTACGACCCGTACGGACAGCACCAGCAGCAACAACAGCAGCATCAGCACCAGGCGGCGCCGCAGGCCTGGCCCGGGCAGCAGCCCCAGGCCGGGTACGACCAGTACGGCGGCGGGCAGGGCCAGTACGCCGACGCGTACCCGCAGACGGGGTACGACCCGCAGCACACCCAGCAGTGGCAGGGCCAGACCTGGGAGACGCAGACGCACGGGCACGTGCACGCGGCGGAGACGGCGTACCTGCCGGCGCAGGAGCCGTTCGCCCCGCAGGCGCCGGCCGCCGAGCCCCAGCAGTACCAGCAGCCGCAGCCCGCGTCCCAGCAGTACCAGCAGCCGCAGCCCGAGCCCGAGTCCGAGGCGGATGCCTCCTACGGCCCCGCCACCCTCTCCGGCAACTCCCGCATCACCGACGCGCAGCGCGCCCGCCTGGAGGGACGCTCCCCGGTCATCGAGCCCGGCATGCAGCCGGCGCTGCTCACCGCCGCGCTGGGCCTGCTCCTCGCCGCGACGGCCCCCGTCGCCTCGTACGCCCTCGTCGTACCGCTGGTGCTGCTCCAGGCCGTGACGGCGGCGGGCTGGTTCCGGCTGAACGGCATGTGGCCCGCCCGCCAGGGCATCGCGCTGGCCTTCCTGGGCGCGCTCACCGCGGACGTGGCGGTCCTGGTCGCGGGCCGCGACAACGCGCCCGCCGCGATCCTCGGCCCCCTCGGCCTCTGGGTCCTGCTGTCCCTGGTCCTCCAGCTGCGCTCGCACGCCTCGGCGGACGAGCGGATGTACGGCCTGATGGCGACGGTCGCCTCCTCGTCCCTCGCGGTCCTCGCGACGGGTTACCTGGCCGCCGACCCGCACGCCGTCTCGGTGGGCGCGGCGGCGGTGGCCGTGGCGATCCTGGCCCGCGCGCTGCCGCTGCCGACCCCGGCGTCGGTCGTGGTCTCGGTGCTGGCCGCCGCCGGCGCGGGTATCGCGGTGGGCGGCATGACGGGTCTCGGCGCGAAGGGCTCCGCCCTGGGAGCGGCTGCTGCGGTCTGCGCCCTGATCGGCCACCGGGTCGCCAGCTACGACTACCCGTCCCGCTTCGTCCACTTCACGGCGGGCGTGGCGCTTCCGTTGTCGGCGGCGGCGCCTGTCGTCTGGGTACTGGGGCGGGCCTTGGGCTAGGCGCCGTTGGGCCTGGGGGCCGACCCCTTGTGCGGGTGCCTGGGGGGTTGCTCGCGCAGTTCCCCGCGCCCCTTGGGTAGCTTGCGCTGACCGACCTCAAGGGGCGCGGGGCTGTGTCCGACATGCGGCTCCGCCGCGCGGGCGCGACCAGCCACAACGCACCCGCACCCGGCATGGAACCCGGACTCCCACGGCGCAACCCCGCACCCGGCCCAGCCCACTGCGCCCCGTCACAACTGATCCACAATCCGAACCCGGCCGAGCCCCGCAGGGTTACCGTTGCGTAGCTGGACACCGTCGCCGACCCGGGGGAACCACACATGCGCGCCCTGCGAATAATCCTGATCCTCGTCGTGATCCTGGGCGGGCTCTTCGTGATCGCCGACCGCGTCGCCGTGCACTTCGCCGAGGGCGAGGCCGCGGACAAGCTGAGGACGACCGAGAACCTGGCGTCGACCCCGGACGTGGACATCAAGGGCTTCCCCTTCCTGACCCAGGTCGCGGGCGGTTCCCTGGACGACGTCGAGGTCGGCATCAAGGACTACGAGGCGGCCACCGGCACCAACGGCAAGACCATCCGCATCGACGACCTCAAGGCCGACATGAAGGGCGTGGACTTCTCCGGCGACTACAGCTCCGCCACCGCGGCGACCGCCACCGGTACCGCGACGATCTCCTACGACGAGCTGCTGAAGACCGCCAAGTCCGAGCCGACCGAGGTCGCCCCGGGGATCACCGCCCGGGTCGTCGGCCTCTCCGACGGCGGCAACGGCAAGATCAAGGTCATGGTGGAGGGGACCGTCGCGTCGGTCGGGCTCAAGCAGACGGTGCCCGTCCTCAGCTCGGTGACCGTCGAGAACGACAAGGTCCGGGTGCACGCGGACAGCCTGCCCAAGCTGGGCGCCGCCGCGATCGCCGAGAACCGCATCCGCCAGATCACCGACTTCCAGCAGGCTGTCGACCAGCTCCCCGGCGGTATCAAGCTGGACAAGGTGCAGGCCGCCGAGGACGGCGTGGAGATCAGCGTGAAGGGTTCGAACGTCCGGCTGGCGGGGTAGTACGACAGCCGACCGAACGGCGGGTGTCCGACAGGCGAGACGCCCCTGTCCGCACCGCAGATGCACTGACCGGCACAAGCGCCCGGAGGCCGTCCCACGACGCCCCGGGCGCTTCTCTGTCCCAATATTCGGACGATCTCGTCTCAGAGTCCGACACGCCGGTGACACGCCCGCCCGGACGTCCCTACGATCGGGGCCATGAAGCGACAGGCGGATCTCACGAAGCGGCGGGCAGTCGACCTGTGCCGCGTTGCCGCCATGCTCTGTCGCCCCTTCTGAGCGAAAGTCCCCGACTTCCGCATCTCACCCCAGCCCTGATGGAAGGGCACCCGTGCGCCTCCGGACGAACCGGAGCCGTACCCGTACGCATTCGCACGCCTCGCCGTAACTGCCCCGGAGGAGAGAAGAGCATGAGCCGCAGCGACGTCCTCGTCGACGCCGACTGGGTCCAGGACAACCTGGACAACCCCGGCATCGCGATCGTGGAGGTGGACGAGGACACGTCCGCCTACGAGAAGAACCACATCAAGAACGCGATCCGCATCGACTGGACCAAGGATCTGCAGGACCCGGTCCGCCGCGACTTCATCGACCAGGAGGGCTTCGAGAAGCTCCTGTCGAAGAAGGGCATCGCCAACGACACGCTGGTGATCCTCTACGGCGGCAACAACAACTGGTTCGCGTCGTACGCCTACTGGTACTTCAAGCTCTACGGCCACGAGAACGTCAAGCTCCTCGACGGCGGCCGCAAGAAGTGGGAGCTGGACGCCCGCGAGCTGGTCGACGGCGCCGACGTGCCCGAGCGCGCCGCGACCGACTACAAGGCCAAGGCCCAGGACACCTCGATCCGCGCCTTCCGCGACGACGTCGTGGCGGCCATCGGCTCGCAGAACCTCGTCGACGTCCGCTCGCCCGACGAGTTCTCCGGCAAGCTGCTCGCCCCGGCGCACCTCCCGCAGGAGCAGTCGCAGCGTCCGGGCCACGTCCCGACCGCCCGCAACATCCCGTGGTCGAAGAACGCCAACGACGACGGCACCTTCAAGTCGGACGACGCGCTCAAGGAGCTCTACGCCGACGAGAACGTGGACCTCGCCAAGGACACGATCGCCTACTGCCGCATCGGTGAGCGCTCGGCCCTGACCTGGTTCGTGCTGCACGAGCTGCTGGGCGTCCAGAACGTCAAGAACTACGACGGTTCCTGGACCGAGTACGGCTCCCTCGTCGGCGTGCCGATCGAGCTCGGCGCCAACAAGTAATCCATTCCGACCGACCTTCTGGTCAGACCCCTCTGGAGAAAGACATGTGTGGAGCGAAGGCCGGCGGCCCGGACGCCTCGACGATCAAGCCCGGTGAGACCACGATCCAGGGTCAGGTGACCCGCGACGGCGAGCCGGTGACCGGCTACGTCCGGCTGCTGGACTCGACCGGCGAGTTCACCGCGGAGGTTCCCACCTCCGCCACGGGACAGTTCCGTTTCTACGCGGCCGAGGGCACCTGGACCCTCCGCGCCCTCGTCCCCGGCGCCACTGCCGACCGCACGGTCGTGGCCCAGAAGGGCGGCCTCGCGGAGGTCGCGATCGCGGTCTGAGCAACCTCAGAACCGGCTGAAGGGCCGCACCCCCCGGGTTGGACGCCTGGGGTGCGGCCCTTCGGCCTGCCCGGACCTACCCTGGAATCGTGCTCTCGAGGCGACGTCATCTGTACCTCGCCATGATGGGGACCTGCATCGGTCTCTTCGTCCTGGCGTGGGCAGTCGTGCGCCTCTGGTCGATCCCCGCGGCGGTCGGCATGTGCGTGGTCGCCATGGTCATCCCGCCCGTGGCCGCGATGGTGGCCAACCGGCGCGGCCCCGACGACCGCTGGTGGGACGACCCCTCGGGAGACCCGCAGTCCGACGAGTGGTGGGACGAGCTGGACGGGAAGAAGCGGCCCAGGTCGTGAGACGGGCTGCTCAGTAGACGAGCGCCTGCGTCTCGTCCCCCAACGCCTCCTGCACGAAGACCTGCGCGCCCGCGATCCGTACGCCGTCCAGGACGTCCTTCTCGGTGATCTCGCGCCGGGCGGCGCACTGCGTGCACAGCGTGATGCGGCCGGCCGCGAGGATCGAGTCGATCAGGTCCGGCAGCGGCGCGGCATGCGGCAGTTCGAACTCGGCGGCCCGCCCCGGCAGAGCGAACCAGGACGACTCCCCGGTCAGCCACAGCGAGACCTCGACCCCGCTGGCCACGGCCACCGCCGCCACCGTGAACGCCTGTGAGCAGCGCTCGGGTGCGTCGGCCCCGGCGGTCACCTTGATCACGAGCTTCTTCGCCATGGCCGAATCGTAATCCTTTCCCTTACAACTCCATGCACATGCCATGAGTCTTCTGTGCGCGCGGATGACGGAATCCACGCTTCCCGTGATCAGGGAGACGTCTTGGAAGTGACAGAAGAGAGATCCGACGCGCCGGACGCACCGGTTGTGCCGGATGCGCCCGACCCGACCCGGCCCCGCCGGCGCGGCCGTACGCCCCGGCTGGTCGGCGCCGCCGCCCTGCTCGGCCTGGTCGCCGGCACCTGTGCCGGGTACCTCGTCCAGGCCGACCGTGAGCCCACGAAGCTGCCGCCGCTCTCCCAGCCGGTGATCGAGCAGGCCAAGGGCGAGGTCGAACCGCTCTCGGCCGCGCAGGACCGCAAGGTCAGGACCGACGGCGACCTGCGCAAGCTGCTGCTGGCGAAGCCGCGCGGCACGCGGGCGGCGGACTGGCTGCCCCGGGACGGCTGGATGGACCTGGCCGCGTACGCCGGCGACTACACCGACGCGGGCCAGGAGTTCAGCTCGCTCGTCACGGACCAGTTCCGCCGGGCGGCCGTCACCGGCTGGAGGGTCGGCCACGCGTACAGCGTGGAGATCCGGCTGGTCCAGTTCCGCCAGGAGGACTCCATGGCGGCCACCGACTCCAGCCACAACCTCCAGGACGACGCGGAGTCCGTGTCGCCGACCGACAGCTGGAGCATCCCCGGCACCGGGGACGGCAGGGCGTATGTGCACAACCACGCGCCGCTCTACAGCGCCGAGGCGCATGCCTGGCGCGGGGACATAGCGATGGAGATCTGGGCCTACAGCTCCAAGCCGATCACCAAGAAGACGATCACGGACCTGGCCGAGCGGCAGATGGAGCGGCTGTGACCGAGAACCAGAACGAGCCCCGCCGCCGGGACCGGGTCGCGGCCGTCGTCGGTTCCGTGCTGCTGGCAGGAGCCGTCGTCGCCGGGGTCGGCTGCACCGTCGTGACCGTGCAGGGCGCCGACCGCGACGCGGGTGCTCCCGCGTGGAAGTTCCCCAAGGCCAAGGCCGACAAGGAGCGGGCGGAGTCGCGCAAGGGGCTCGCCGGCATGCTCGTGCCGTACGGGACCGACAACTGGACCCGCGGCCCCGACATCGGACAGTTCGGTTCCGACGCGCAGCTGAGCGGCGCCCAGGCCACGGCCCTGCGGAAGGAGTCGGTGAGCAGCCTCCCGCGGTCCCTGCGCAAGCGGATGGAGCAGCAGATCGACCGGCAGCACCTCAAGGGCATGGCGATGCGCAGCTACTACAGCGACCAGTCCAAGGCCTACCTGTGGAACGAGCAGATCTACTCGGTGAACATCGTGCTGGCCGAGATGGAGGACACGGCCGCGGTGCGCTCCGCCTCCAGGCTCCAGAACACGTTCCTCGACGCCCTGGGCGTCCTGCGCGCGGGCCCGCAGATCAAGGGCCACGAGAACGCCAAGTGCTTCCGCTCGCCCAAGGGCTCCGACGAGGACCTCGGCATGATGCTCTGCTCGGGCTATGTCGGAGACATCCTGGTGAACGCCACCGCGTACGGCCCGAAGTCGCTCGACGCCGACGGAGTCGCAAAGCTCATGACCACCCAACTCGACCGCATCGCCGAACCGGGGAAGGCCGTATGAGCGAGCAGGAGACGGCACCGGAGACGGCGCTTGAGATGACGCAGGAGACGGCGCCGGAGGCCGCGACCACGACCCTCCCGCAGCAGCCCGTGGCACCGGCCCCTTCCGAGGCCGAGACCGAGACCGAGGCCCAGGCCCCCGCCCCCGGCAAGGATCGCCGCGTCCTGCGGGCCGTCCTGCGCTGGACCGCGGCCGTCGCGGTCTGCGCCGTGGTCGGCACGGGAACGGCGTACGGGATCACCCGGATGGACCGGACGGACGTCCCCGGACTGGCCACCGCCTCGGACGGCCGCTGGGACTACCCGGAGCTGACCAGGCCGCCGCTGCCCTCCGGCAGCCCCGGGCCGTTCGCCGACGCGAACCCGGCCGGCGCCCACTACGCCGACCTGCGCGCCCTGCTCCTGCCCGCGCCCGAGGGTGTGAAGGAGGACAAGGCGCTGCGCGGCTCGGACGGCTGGCTGGCGACGAGGGACTACCTGGCGGAGTACGCCGTCAAGGAGGAGCGGGACGAGCTGCGGCAGAAGCTCGTCGACGCCGGCCTGCGGCACATCGCGGCCCGCGGCTGGACCACCCCGGACGGCATCCGGACCCGCGTCTACCTGCTGCAGTTCGACACGGCGAACGTCGTGGACAACCAGTTCGCGAGCGACAACGTCGCCTACGGCACCCCGGCCTACCAGGTGCGCGGCTCCGGCGAGGCCGTCTACGACGAGGGCTTCCCCGAGCGGGCCGCCGTCTCCGGGGTCGAGCGCACCGCCTACGTCGAGTCGAAGCCGTACGGCGCCGAGCAGGTCCGGCAGGCCTACGTCGCCGCGGGGGACGTCTTCGCGGTGATCCTGCAGTCCCGGAAGGGGACCGCACCCGCCGTTCCCTTCCAGCAGACCGTCGTCCTGCAGAGCCAGCTGCTCGGCTGATCCGGGGGACGCCCGAGGGCGTACCTGACCGGGAGCCCCGGGCCCCGGACGCGTAAGCTGGGGCCCGGCTCTGTCGTACGCCCACCCTCGCTCAAGGAGCACCCGTGGAGATGTTCTTCGAAACCCTGCTGGTCCTGGTCTGCGTCGGCGTCCTCGCCTTCGCCGGACTGACCGTGAAGAAGCTGTACCAGGGCCAGCGCTGACCCCCACCTAGGAACTGCCGCTCATGATCGAGATCCCGTCCGACCTCCACAAGGACCTGGTCCCCCTCGCCTTCCTGCTCGGTAACTGGGCCGGCGCGGGCGTCCACGACTTCCCCGGCTCGGAGAAGTGCAACTTCGGGCAGGAGGTCACCTTCACCCACGACGGCCGGGACTTCCTGGAGTACCGCTCCCACACCTGGGTGCTGGACAACGACGGGAACAAGGTCCGTCCGCTGGAGTCGGAGTCCGGCTTCTGGCGGATCGACGCGGGCCGCAAGGTCGAGGTCACGATGACCCGCGACAACGGCGTCATCGAGATCTGGTACGGCGAGCTGGCTGCCAAGAAGCCGCAGATCGACCTGGTCACGGACGCCGTGGCGCGCACGGCCGCCTCCCAGCCGTACAGCGGCGGCAAGCGTCTGTACGGCTACGTCAAGAGCGACCTCATGTGGGTCGGCGAGAAGCAGACCCCCGAGGTCGAGCTGCGCCCCTACATGTCGGCCCACCTGAAGAAGGTCGTCACCCCGGAGGAGGTCGAGCGCTGGGCCAAGGCCCTGCCGGACGACCTGCCCGACGACGGGATCGCCTTCTTCAAGTAGGCCAGTCATTCAGGTTTGCGTCATCGTGATGGCTCCGCGCACTGCGCTGGGGCCATCAACTGTTTCTGGCACCTCGGTGTTCCGAACAGCCAGGTGGGGTTAACAGATTTGGGGCGCAGTGCACTGCGGTTGCAGAGGGGTGTCGTCTGTCGCTACGGTTGGGTTCAACGGCGCGGCATGCCAACGGAGTTGGCGCTATGCAGAGAAGCTGTGCGCGAAACAGAAACCCCCGGCTGCCCTAGGGGCGGCCGGGGGCCTGTAAATCCGTGCCCTGGGTGGCGTGCTGTGCAGAGGCGAGCCCAGGGCTTTCGCTACCCAACGTATCACGCTGAGTCTGTTCCTGTACTGAAACGCGTCTCGGGCCCTGGTGTGCCCGAATGAGGGGGATCTCGATGAGCAACAAGCTGCCGGAGTGGATGCTGCGAGCGTTCTCGACGTTGCGGCTGGCGCGCTACGTCCGAGCGGCGCGTGGCAATGCTGTGGTGGCGGGGCGACTGTACTGGTGGAACGTCGAGGCTTCGGCCGCGCTCTACGGTTCTCTGCACTGCCTGGAACTCGCGCTGCGCAACGCGGTCCACAAACAGCTCTCCCTCGCCCACCACAGGGACGACTGGTGGACGACGGCTCCCCTCAATCCGAACGGGCAGCGCCTTGTGGCCAAGGCTCGGACCAAGTGCGAGCGCCGGGGACTCGTCCCGGCACCGCCCGACAGCATGGTTGCCGAGTTGTCCTTCGGCTTCTGGGCGTCGCTGGTCAGTGGGGGATCGGGCTACGACCGGCTGTTCTGGGTGCCCACCGTGCACAAGGCGTTCCCACACTACTCGGGGCGCCGTGATGCCCTGTACGACGGCCTGTGGTCGCTGGTGCTGCTGCGTAACCGGATCATGCATCACGAGCCGATCCACCACCGCGACCTCGCCGCCGACCATGCCAAGATCTACCGCATGCTCGGGTACCTCGACCCCGGGCTGGCCAAGGAGGCCCAGGCCATGGACCGCTTTCCGTCCGTTCTCGCGGGCAAGCGGGATGCTCTGCGTGGTTCCAGGCCTTCGCGATTCTGATGGGTGGAGGAGCGGTGAGCGACTTCGGGGGGGTCCTCGTCTCAAGGGCCGACATCGCCCGGTTCGCCGGGGTGAAGCGACCTGCGGTGACGAACTGGGAGCGCCGGCACGCGGACTTCCCCCAACCTTTCGGGGAGCCCACCCGGGGGCCCGCAGATATCGAGGTTTTCTCGGCGGCGGAGGTGCTGGCCTGGCTCGACCGGCGCGCCATCCCGGCGAACGCCAGGCGATCCGACGAGCTCGAAGGAACCACCTACGGTGATCGGTTCCGATCCTCGCTCGGCGGAACCAGGACCGGAGTGCTGCTCAAGGCCGTGGACAGGCTGAGCGGTCCAGAGGCGGAACGATTCCGTGGGGAGCTGTCCCACGCCGACTACATCACCGTGCTGCTCACTCTCGTCTACGTCAGAGGATGCCTGCCCGAGGAGTGGGAGAGGATCGTGAGCGAGGTCCGCCGATTTCAGTTTCCGCACTCCGGCGAACTGCTGGTGCGCATACTGGCGAGCGCGGTCCGTCGAGGGCTGGGACCCGAGCATGAGCGCCTTCTCCTAGCCCTTTCCCAGAACCTGGGCGGCTCCCGCGTGGCCGACACCATCCGGCTGCTGGACGACACGGGACCGGTGGACCGAGCCGAACACGCCCATGCCTTTGAAAGGCTCATGGCCTGCTACAGCGATCTCATGGGCAAGAGGGCGGGCGACTTCTTCACGCCTCGGGCCGCCGTCGACGTTCTCACGAAGCTCGTCGCCGACGGCAGTCAGGACGTCAGGAGTGTGCATGATCCGTTCGTACGGGCGGGTGAGCTGCTGTCGGCTGCGTGGGACGCGGTGGCGGACGCACAGGGCAGCCCTCTCGAAGTGAGTGGCGCGGGCGTGGGCGAGCACCCGCTGGCGCTGGCGGGCATGAACCTCGCCTTGCACGGCGTTCCCGAAGCCCGGCTCTGGACGGGAAGCACAGCTCCCTCGGCCGGGAACGCCCCCTGGCACCAGAGTTTCGACCGCATCGTGACCAATCCCCCGTTCAATATGAAGCTTGACCATCCCGTTGGGCACGGGCACGGGCACTGGCGCTACGGCTCGCCGCCCCAGCACAACGCCAACTTCGACTGGCTCCAGTACGCCGTGACCTTCCTGAAGCCAGACGGTCGCGCAGCCGTCCTCATGCCTGACATCGCCGCGTTCTCCGCCAACCCCTCGGAGCGGAGGATCAGGGCCGCGATGGTGGAGGACGGCGCGGTGGAGGCGCTGATCGCGCTGCCGGCTCAGCTCTTCACGACGACAGGCATCCGTGTGACGATCTGGCTGCTACGGCATCCGACGGGGACGTGCGACGAGATTCTGTTCGTCGACGCCAGTCACCTCGGCTCGCTTGTCTCCCGTGTCCAGCGGGAACTGGCACCGCACGAGACCCAACGCATCCTTGAGGAATACCGGTCCTGGACCGCTGCCCGGGCCGAGGGCAGCGCGTTCGCGGGGACCGAGGGCCTGAGCAGGGCTGTGTCCATTGAGAAGATCAGGGAGAAGGACTACACCCTCAGCCCTGCCTTCTACGTGCCGAGCGGTACGCCGTCCGGTGCCAGGTTCGCAGAGCCCGCAGACCTGGCTGCCCTTGCCGGGCATCTGACCGAGCTGCACACGCGAGCCCGGGACGTGGACGCCGCGGTCGAAGAACTGCTGGGGAGGTATGGCCTGTGAGCGAGGACGGACTCGACGATCTCCCGCAGGGATGGCGGCGTGCCCCTCTCGGTGAGATCTGCGACATCCAGGCGGGCGGCCCGGCCGTGCGCAGAAACGAACAGGCGCAGACAGGGATTCCGCTGGTTCGCCCGGCCGATCTCGGTCACCAGCGGATCTCGGCCCGGTCCGCGATGGTGCACGTCGATCCCGAGACGGCACGGGGACTGCGCAAGTACCGGATCGTCACCGACGACATTCTGGTGACCCGCACCGGAACGGTGGGACGGGTAGCGCTCGTCACCGACGACGAGAGCGGGTGGCTGTACAACACCCACCTTCTGCGTGTGCGAGCGCACGATCCGGCGCAGGCCCCGTACCTGCTCGCCTACCTTTCCCACCGACGGGTCGCCGACTGGCTCGAGCGCCGGGCGGCCGGAACCACCGGCATGCGGTCGATCACAGTGCGCACACTGCAGGACCTGCCGGTGTCGTTGCCCCCACTCGACCGGCAACGGGAGATCGGAGCCGCGCTCAAGGCGGTCGACGAGCAGATCAGGGCACACGAGGAGATCGTCCGGGTGGCCGCGGACCTGCGCGAGACCCTTGCGGAGCTCCTGATGACGGGCCGCCTGCCAACAGGCCCTTGACGGGCGTGGGCCCTTCTACACTGGGCGGTGTGGTGAGCACCGACTGGAAGAGCGACCTCAGGCAGCGCGGCTACCGGCTGACGCCGCAGCGGCAACTCGTGCTCGAAGCCGTGGACACCCTGGAGCATGCGACCCCCGACGACATCCTCGGTGAAGTGAGGAAGACCGCGTCGGGGGTCAACATTTCCACCGTGTACCGCACGCTGGAGCTGCTGGAGGAGCTGGGCCTGGTCAGCCACGCCCATCTCGGCCACGGTGCGCCCACCTACCACCTCGCCGACCGCCACCACCATCTGCACCTGGTGTGCCGCGACTGCGAGAACGTGATCGAGGCCGACGTGGACGTGGCCGCGGAGTTCACGGCCAAGCTGCGGGGGCAGTTCGGCTTCGACACCGACATGAAGCACTTCGCGATCTTCGGCCGCTGCCAGGACTGTTCGCTCAAGGGTTCAAGTACCAAGTCGTAGGCTTACCCGTATGAAGAGCCCTCTGCTGTCCCTGCCCGGCGCCGTCCCCGCCGAGGGCGTGGACGAAGGCGTCGCCGCCCACTACGGCGACCTGTTCCGCGAGCAGCGCGCCCTCGCCGACGGCACGGGATTCGTCGACCTCTCCCACCGCGGGGTGGTCACCGTGTCCGGCGAGGACCGCCTCAGCTGGCTGCATCTGCTGCTCACCCAGCACGTCAGTGAACTGCCCGTGGGCGAGGCCACCGAGGCACTGATCCTCTCCGCGCACGGCCACATCGAGCACGCGCTGTACCTGGTGGACGACGGGACCACGGTCTGGGCCCATGTGGAGCCCGGCACCCAGGACGCGCTGATCGCGTACCTGGAGTCGATGAAATTCTTCTACCGGGTCGAGGTCGCCGACCGCACCGACGACTTCGCGGTCGTCAGCCTGCCCGCCGGCTCGATCGCCGAGGTGCCGGAGGGCGTCGTCGTACGCGAGACGGCGTACGGCCGTGACCTCTTCCTGCCCCGTGCCGACCTGGAGTCCTTCGCCGCCGGGGCCGGCCCCGCGGCCGGTCTGCTCGCCCACGAGGCGCTGCGCGTCGAGCACCACCGGCCCCGCGTCGGCTTCGAGACCGACCACCGCACGATCCCGCACGAGCTGGGCTGGATCGGCACCGCCGTCCACCTCCAGAAGGGCTGCTACCGCGGCCAGGAGACGGTGGCCCGGGTGCAGAACCTGGGCAAGCCGCCGCGCCGCCTCGTCTTCCTGCACCTGGACGGCAGCGAGGTCCACCTGCCGGTCCACGGCACCGAGATCCACCTCGCGGACGAGGGCCCCGACGGCCGCAAGATCGGCTTCGTGACGACGTCGGTACGCCACCACGAGCTGGGCCCGATCGCCCTGGCCCTGGTGAAGCGCAACGTCCCGACCGACGCGAGGCTCCTGGCCGGAGACACGGCCGCCGCGCAGGAGGTCGTGGTCAAGCCGTAGCTCAGCGAGGCAGCGCCGTCGGCTTTCGCGGCGCTAGATCTCCAGCAGCACCGTGAAGGGCCCGTCGTTGGTCAGCGACACCCGCATCTGGGCCCCGAACCGGCCCGTCGCCACCGTCGCGCCCAGGGCCCGCAGCTGGGCGACGACCTCGTCGACCAGGGGCTCGGCGACGTCGCCGGGGGCCGCCGCGTTCCAGGTGGGGCGGCGGCCCTTGCGGGCGTCGCCGTAGAGGGTGAACTGGCTGATGACGAGCAGCTGGGCGTCGATGTCCGAGCAGGACTTCTCGTCGTGCAGCATGCGGATCGACCAGAGCTTGCGGGCCAGTTGGGCCGCCTTCTCCTTGGTGTCCTCGTGGGTCACCCCCACCAGGACGCACAGGCCCTCGCCCTCGATCGCGCCCACCGTCTCGCCGTCCACGACGACACTCGCGCCGTCCACTCTCTGCACCACCGCACGCATGCCGACCATCATGCCGGGTGCACCGGCCGCGGTCATAGGCGGTCCATTATTGATCCTTAAGCCCCCATCTGGGTCCGTTCGGGGGCACTCGGTCACATAGCGGCCACTTGGGGTGGCACGATGCTTCCATACGCGGGTCGAGGGGACGGTCACAGGCACATGAGCACACCGAGTACCGGGCGGCTGGAGACGTACCGGCCGCCCGCGCAGCGCGGCGACGGCCCGACCGGCCCGTCGCTGCCCGCGGAGCCGCCCGAGCACGACCTGGCCCGGCTGAGCCTGCCCGAACTGCGCGTCCTGCGCCGTGACGCGCAGCGCGACGAGGCGGACCTCAGCTATGTGCGGCGGCTGCTGCAGGGCCGGATCGACATCCTGCGCGCGGAACTGGCCCGGCGCGGCCGGGCGTCCGTGCCGGCGCCCGCGGACGCCTCCGTGGTGGAGCGGCTCCCGGAGATCCTCACCGACGCCCCGGCCCGGCAGCGCTCCTCGGCCCGCCACGTCACGCTCGGCACCCCGCACAACGAGGAGTACCGGCTACTGGCCGCGGAGATGCTCGGCGAGGTCGAGCTGTCGGACCTGGAGGCCCGCACCGACCTGGAACTGACCACCGCCATGGGCCGCCTGGTCCGCTACGAGCAGGAGGTCTCCCGGCGCCGCCAGCGCCTGCAGCGCGTCACCGACGACTGCAGCGGGGAGATCGCCCGCCGGTACCGGGAGGGCGAGGCGCAGGTGGACGACCTGCTGATGTGAGGGGTGGCGGGCTGAAATGGGGGCGACACGCCGTCCGGAGGATGCCTACGGTGGCTCCATGACCGACGTACGCACCGTCTCCGAGGCCGACTTCGAGGGCTGGCTGCGCGCCCTGAACACCGGGTTCCTGCGAGAACCGGGGCCGAACGCGGACCAGATCGACGCCCACCGGCGGCAGTGCGTGTCCTCCCGCGTGCTCGGTGCCTTCGACGGCGACCGCTGCGTGGCGACCTTCCGTTCCTTCGCCCAGGAACTCACCGCGGTGGGTGGCGCGTTCGTTCCCGCGAACGCCATCTCCAACGTCACGGTCACCCCGACCCACCGCCGCCGCGGCCTGCTGACCCGCATGATGAGCCGGGACCTCGCGGCGGCGAAGGAGCGCGGCGACGTCGTCGCCACCCTGATCGCGGCGGAGTACCCGATCTACGGCCGCTACGGCTTCGGCCCGGCGACCTGGACGACCCAGTGGACCGTCGAGGTGCCCCGCGCGGGTCTCGATCCGCGCTGGTCCGGCCCGGAGGACGGCGGCCGGATCGATCTCGTGGACGGCGAGGACGTCCGCAAGCTCGGCCCGGAGCTGCACGCGCGGGTCCGCCGTGCCCAGCCCGGTGCGGTCAGCCGGGACGAGCTGTGGTGGCAGAAGATCACCGGCACCGTGCTCTTCGTCAAGGACTGGACCGAGCCGTTCTTCGCCGTGTACCGCTCCGCCTCCGGTGAGGTCGAGGGCCTGGTGTCGTACCGGTCGGACGACACCTGGCACGACAAGCAGCCGCACAACACCGCCGACGTCAGCTGGCTGCTCGCCACGACCCCCGCGGCCGAGCGCGCCCTGTGGCGGTACCTGTGCTCGATCGACTGGATCACCAAGGTCAAGAGCGGCTGGCGCGGCCCGGACGACCTCCTGCCGTTCTTCCTGCCCGACCCGCGAGCGGCCAGGGTCACCGACCACGCGGACTGGCTGTGGGTGCGGATCCTGGACGTCGTACGGGCCCTGGAGGCGCGGACGTACGAGGGGACGGGCTCGCTGGTGCTGGAGGTCGTGGACGCGGCAGGACTGGCCGGGGGCCGGTTCCGGCTGGAGGCCTCGCCGGAGGGTGCGTCCTGCACTCCGGCGGGCGGCGCCGCCGTCGATCTCACCCTGCCGGTGGCCGAGTTGGCCACGGTCTGGCTCGGGGACGAGTCCCTGGTGCGGCTCGCGGCGCTCGGCCGGGTCCGGGAAGAACGAGAGGGCGCCGCCCGGAAGGCCGACGCCCTGTTTCGCACGTCCGGGCGACCGTGGTGCCCGGACATCTTCTGAGGCTCCCCTCGTCCGGCCGACGCTGACTGTGCATCCGTAGCTGACTGTTCAGTTGTGGCTGTGCCATGACCGTGTTCAGTTGTGACTGTGCCGGCTGTTCAGTTGTGACTGTGCGCTCCGGTGGCCGCCCCCTGCCCGGGCTCCCGGCTCCCCTCCGGAAGGGAGCCCGATCGGCCAACCACTGGGGAAGCTCGACCATGTTGTTCAAGTTGGCTACCAACTTCACTGTGCTTATCTCCGCTTGGATGCGTCTCATAACCACCTTTCCGTGAACTGCCGCAAGATGGCGGGAAGTTGTAGTGTTTGTTCGTGGACCCGGAACACGCCTCCGCCAGTGAACGGAAGAGGCCACAGCGGTCACGCACGTCACATCGCGAGGTGGCCGACGCGCTGCGCGCCCGGATCCGTTCCGGTGTGCTGCGACCGGGCCAGCGCATGCCCACCCAGGCCAAGCTGGCCGACGAGTTCGGCGTGGAGCGCGGTGCCGTACGGGAGGCCCTGCGCATCCTGCAGTCGGAGCGCCTGCTCACCAACGTGTCCAAGGGCAGCCCCGCCACCGTGGCCGCGCCCGAGCGGCACACCCGCCCGGTGACCGTCCCTGCGGTGCCGCAGCCCACCATGGTGGGCCTCGCCCCGCGCATCGCGGCCGCCTTCGCCGCCCCGCACGTCGAGATCGACGCCCTCTGCCTGACCTCGGTCTCGCTCACCCTGGCCCTGGGCGTCGCGCTGCGCCAGATCCACGCCGGGAAGTTGAAACCGGCCAAGATCGATGTCCGGGTGCTGCTGCCCAGCCGGGACATCGACCTCGCCTTCCCGGCGCCGGTGGACGCCTCCGACGGCGGCCTGCTGCACCGGCGCTGGCTGTCCCAGCGCAACGCCCAGGGCCAGGTGCTGCGGCACAACCTGGAGGCGCTGCGCACCACGCACCACATCGACGTGCGCGTCTCCTTCCGCGCGCTGCCGTTCACGCCGCCGGCCAAGCTGTATCTGCTCAACGGGTCCGAGGCGCTGTTCGCGTACTACACGCTCAGCCGCCGCGAGCGGGAGATCGACCACGAGCACCTGCAGCTGTACGACGCCGAGGGCACGCGGTCGCTGCTGTTCGCCTTCGAACAGGGCGGCGACCTGCGCGACACCACGTTCGTGGAGCAGTCCCACCTGTGGTTCAACGCACTGTGGGGGACGATCAGTTCGGAGCTGGTGCTGACGTAGCGAAGGCCCGGGATCAGAGAGTGGGGCCCGTGAGGAGCACCGCGAGCAGCACGGCCCCGGCGGAGCTGACCGCCGGGCTCTTGGCCTTGATGCCGACGGAGAGCAGGAGCAGGCCGACGATGCCGGCGGCGCCGTACTTCCACTGGACGAGCTGCTCGAAGCCGACGACGAAGACGGCGCAGAGGAGTGCGAGGACGGGCATGGTGGTTCCCCCTTTCGGCCTGCCAACTTGACCAAGTTGGCAACCAACTATGATTAAGTTGTCCCCACTTGGTCGCTACTCGCAAACAACTTCGGAACAACTCCCCTTAGATGGATCAGGGTTGTAGCGTTTGGTTGTGGCCCAGGAGAACGTGGCAGTGAACGGCAGCAGAAGGCTCACGTCCCAGGAGATCGCCGACATCCTGCGGGAACGCATCCGCACCGGCGACCTGAAGGCGGGCGAGCGCCTGCCCACCCAGGCCGAGCTGGCCGAGGAGTTCGGGGTGGAGCGTGGTGCCGTACGCCAGGCCATCCGGGCACTCGCGGACGACGGTCTGCTCAGCAACGTCAGCAAGGGCAGCCCCCCGCGCATCGCCGAACCGGCCCCCGCCCACGACGAGCCCCAGCCGACGATGGTGGGCCTCGCCCCCCGGCTGACCGAGGCGTTCTCCGCGCCGCACGTGCGCATCGACGCGGCCTGCCTGACCGCGCAGTCCCTGATCCCCGCCCTGGGCGAGCCGCTCCGCCTGATCCACGAGGGCCGCCTGCGCCCCGACCGGATCGACGTCCGCATCCTGCTGCCGTCCCGGGACATCAACCTCGCCTTCCCGGTCTCGGTCGACGCCCGCCCCGACGACGACACCGTGCACCAGCGCTGGCTGGCGATGCGCAACGCCCAGGGCCAGGTCCTGCAGTACAACCTCCAGGCCCTGCGCTCCACCCACGACATCGACGTACACGTCACCTTCCGGGCCCTGCCGTTCACCCCGCCGGCCAAGCTGTACCTGCTCAACGGGTCCGAGGCGCTGTACGCGTACTACATGATCACGCGCCGCGAGGAGCCGACGGACAGCGGAATGCTGGAGATGTACGACACCGTCGGCTCCGAGTCCCTCCTCTTCTCCTTCGAGAAGCGGGCCGGTCAGCGGGACGCGGCGTTCGTCGAACAATCCCAGAAGTGGTTCGACGCCCTCTGGGAAACCATCACGACGGACCTGACACTCTCCTAGTGACTTCTGATGCGACTCCTGATGCGAACGAGATCGAGAAGCTACGAGAACTGATCACAGCTGCGCGGGTCGTCCTGTGGGACTTCGACGGGCCGATCTGCCGCCTGTTCGCCAGGTACAAGGCGGCACGCGTGGCTGCCGAGCTGGTGGAGTGGCTCGAGCTGCAGGGCCTGCGCGGGCTGCTCACCGACACCGAGCGGGAGACGCTGGACCCGCAGGTCGTGCTGCGCGCCGTGGACCGCCGGCACCCGGGCAGCGACCTCGTCGCCGAAGTGGAGGAACGGCTCACCCAGGAGGAGCTGCGGGCCGCCGCCTCCGCGCTGCCGACCGCCTACGCCGATCCCCTGATCCGCACCTGGACGGCCGTCGGATCCCGCCTGGCCATCACGACCAACAACTCCCCCCGGGTGGTCCGGGCCTACCTCGAGAAGCGCGGTCTCGACGCCTGCTTCGCCCCCCACGTCTACGGCCGGACCCAGGACCTGCACCTCCTCAAGCCGGACCCGCACTGCCTCAACCGCGCCCTGAACGGGACGGGCGCCCCGCCCGCCAAGGCCCTGATGATCGGCGACACCCCCTCCGACCTGCTGGCGGCCCGTGAGGCGGGCGTTCCGTTCCTCGGCTACGCGCGTAACGAAGGGAAGGAGAAACTCCTGAGGGCCGCGGGGGCCGAGCGTGTCGTGCGGTCGCTGGAGCCGTTGCTGCTGTTGCTCCGGACGGTGCGGTCCGTGCGCTAGCATGCCGAACCATCTGTGGGGAGTTAGCGTTTCCCCGACCCGTTCGTCCCCCTCCAGCACAGCGCGACCGAACCCCGGAGCGGCCCGTGGGCGCACCACCCGTCCCCCGCGACACGACCGGGAGGCGCGCCGACCGAGTTCTGCCCCGCGCCGTGTGCCAGGAGTTTCTGGCGCGGGCCACCGCGACCGGGCGGGCGAGCGGAGGTTTCCACCACCAGAACTACGTGGTGCCGCTGGACGAGCCGATGGCCCGGCTGATCGGCCGTCAGCCGGGGACCACCGTGACCGTGCGGGTGCGGCGCGCGGGCGCCCTGCCCGTGGTGATCCGGACCTGGCAGAACGAGACGGCGGTCCTGCGGGCCGTCAGGGGTGTCCTGTCCGGCGTGCCCGAGTGCCTGGCCGAGGGAGACGGCTTCGCCGTCCACAGCCATGTGGACGGTGTGCCGCTCTCCAGCGTCTGCGGCGACGGGAAGCCCGTCGACGGCCTGCTGGTCAGGGCCCTGGCGGGCCTGCTCGCCGAGACGGCCCAGGTGCGCAGCAGTGCCGCGCTGCCGCCCCTGCCCGCCCTGTGGCCCCGGAACTTCACCGACAGCCAGGGCTTTCTGCGGACCCTGGCCGGCATGGCCGACCTGCAGATCCGACAGCCCAACCGGGTCTCCTTCGGCGGCCTGTTCGCCGCCCTGGGCATCCCCGAGGACGCCCTGGTCCGGCTGGCCGAGCGGGTCCCGGTCATGACCCGCCGACCCTACAGCCTGCTCCACGCCGACCTGCACCGCGACAACGTGATCATGCCCCACGGCGGCACCCCGCTCCTGGTCCGCGTGGACTGGGAGCTGGCGACTTACGGTGACCCGCTGCACGACCTCGCCACCCACCTGGTCCGGATGCGCTACCCGGACCACCAGCGGGACGAGGTCGTCGAGGCGTGGGTGCGCGCCATGCGCGAGGTCCGCCCCGCGGCCGTCAACGGCGTGACCAGGGACCTGCGTCACTACGTCGCCTTCGAGCAGGCCCAGTCGGTGTACCCGGACGTGATGCGGGCCGCGACGTCCCTGGACGAGTCCTTCGACCAGAAGAGCCTGGACGAGGCGACGGCCCGGGTCCGGCGAGCCCTGGAGGCGGCGGCCGGGCCGCTGCGCCTCGCCCATGTGCCCGGGGAGCGGGAGATCGAGCGGATCCTGTTCCGCTGGCGGGCGTCCGTGCGGCCCGGCGTACGGACGGCGACCGGCGGCGGGGCGCTGCACGGGCCCGTGGTCCGGGCGATCGACTGGACGCCGGACCGGCGCGTCCCCGAGCACCCCGACTTCCCCCACCGGGCCGTCGCCGACGCCCTGTTGCTGGAGGGCGCGGCCCCGGCCGACCGGGTCTTCAAGGGCACCGCGCACCTCAACACGGTGCTCCGGGTGCCCGGCACCCCGTTCCCCGTCGTGGTCCGCCGCAAGGCCGTGAACGTGCCCCGGCGCGAACGCAGCTTCCTCAGCGAGCACGCCGTGCTCAGGGCGATCGAGCGGTCCGGGGCGGCGGTGGCCGCGCCCCGGGTGCTGGCGCTGGGCGAGAGCCACTCGATGGACCGCTCCGGCATCCGGACGTACTCCGGGGACCGCTTCGCCATCCACACCTACGAGGGCCCGAGCGACCCCGGCCGCAGGCCCGTCCACCCGGTGGGCGGCCTGCTCCCGCACGAGGCGGACGATCTCGTCGACCAGCTGGCCGCGCTCACCGGGGTCGACTACACCGAGATCGACCCGGTCGCGGGCCAGGGCGGCTTCTACGGCTGGCTCAGCGAGCAGCTCGTGGCGCTGGTCGCCGGCCTGCCCAAGGCGTCCCAGCAGCTGGCCCGCTTCCTCGGCCTGCCCGACGCGCCGAGGCTGCGCGAGATCCTCGCCCGGCACCAGGTCACCGCCCGCGCCCCGGCCCTGCTGCACGGCGACCTCAACCCCTGGAACCTGGTGCGCCGTGACGACCGCCCGGCCCTGACCGTCATCGACTGGGAGATGGCTCTGGTCGGCGACCCGCTGTACGAGCTGGTCCGGCACATGCACCTGACCCCCACCCGGCCGGAGATCCGGGACCGCATGTTCCGCCGCTGGGAGACCCGCCTGCCCGCGCGGTACACCCACGACTGGCGGCGGGACTGGCGGGTGTACCGGTGGGTCGAGATCGTCCGCTCGGCCTACGTCGACCTCGACCGCCTGGTCACCGGCGCGAGCCTGGACGCCCCCAACGTCCGCCGCGCGGTGGAGTCGTACGCGATGACCCTGGCGGCGGCCACCGCCTCCCTGGGCCTGTCGTCCCGGCACCGGACCAGCCCGTACCTCACCGGCGCCCTGGCCTGGCCGACCCTGCCGGACGGTGCTGCGTAGGCTCGTCCCATGGATGAGATGGGCCTGCGGGAGCGCAAGAAGCGGCGGATGTACCAGGATGTGTCGGACACCGCCGTGGCGCTGTTCCTGGAGCGCGGCTTCGACGCCGTGTCGGTCGCGGAGGTGGCCGCCGCGGCCGGGATCTCCAAGCCGACTCTCTTCCGGTACTTCCCGGCCAAGGAGGACCTGGTCCTGCACCGGATCGCGGACCACGAGGCGCAGGCCGCGCGGGTGGTCGCCGGGGCGGCCGACCCGCTCGACGCGCTGCGCCGCGACTTCCTGGCCGGGCTGGAGCGCTCCGACCCGGTCACGGGGCTGAACGACCATCCCGCGGTGCTCGCCTTCCACCGGCTGCTGTACGGGACTCCCGCCCTGGTGGCGCGGGTGTACGGCTATCAGGAGCGGTCGGAGGCGGCGCTCGCCGAGGCGCTCGGGGGTGGTCTCGACGCCCGGCTCGCCGCCGGGCAGATCATCGCCGTCCTGCGAATCCTCGCGTTGGAGAACTGGCGGCGGATCGCGGCGGGGGAGGGCGTGGAGCAGGTGCGGCCGGACGCGGTACGGGCCGCCGAGCGGGCCTTCGAGCGGCTGGCGGCGGGGCTGTCCGGGCTGACCGCCGCACCCATAGAGACTCGGTAACATATTTAACTCGGTTACATTTTCTGGGTACGGTGGAGTCATGACGTCACTCCACCCCGCCCCCGAGGACATCGAGGCCACCCTCCACCGCGAACGCGCCTACCACGACACCTGCCGCGGCGCCCTCGCCGCCATGGTCGACGGCGCCGCCGAACAGGTCGTCATCGGCGAGGACG
The DNA here is from genome assembly GCF_044768135.1 of Streptomyces sp. NPDC101165. Classification (NCBI taxonomy): domain Bacteria; kingdom Bacillati; phylum Actinomycetota; class Actinomycetes; order Kitasatosporales; family Streptomycetaceae; genus Streptomyces; species Streptomyces sp. NPDC101165. Next base: position 81,537 of record NZ_JBIWPG010000011.1, read on the forward strand.
TCTCCGCCTCCGGCGCCGACGCCGAGGTCCTCGGTTACCGGCTGCGCAGCCAGGTCAAGGCGCTGCGCGAGCTGCCCCGGGGCCCGCTCTTCTTCGGCCGGCTGGACTTCGCCGCGACCGACCCCGAGCACGGCGGACAGAGCTACCACGTGGGGCGCCTGCGGATCACCGAGCACCCGGCCGCCCCACCCCTCGTCGTCGACTGGCGGGCCCCCGTCTCCCGCGCCTTCTACCAGGCCGGCGCGCGCGAGCCGCAGGGCGTCGAGGTCCGCCGCCGGTTCGGCTGGGCGCCGGGCAGCCGGGGCGACTCCGCCGAGCTCACCGGGCTGGAGGACGAGTACCTCGGCCGGGGCGAGACCCAGGTCAGCGACATCGTGGCGCGGGAGATCGAGCGGCCCCGGGTCGGCCCGATGCGGGACATCGTCGCCACGATCCAGCCCGAGCAGGACGACCTGGTGCGCGGCGGCGTCACCGCCTCCGTGTGCGTCCAGGGCGCCCCGGGCACCGGCAAGACCGCCGTCGGCCTGCACCGCGCCGCCTACCTGCTCTACACCCACGCCAAGCGTGTCCAGCGCTCCGGCCTGCTGATCCTCGGCCCCAACCGCACCTTCCTCTCCTACATCGCCGAGGTGCTGCCCTCCCTCGGCGAGAGCGGGGTCCGCCAGGCCACCCTCCAGGACGAGATCGCCCGCCACCCGGCCACCGGCACCGACCCCACCCCCACGGCCGCGCTCAAGCACGACCCCCGCATGGCCGAGGTACTGCGCCGGGCGCTGTACGCACGGGTGTCGGCCGAGGGGGTGACCGACCTCGCCGTACGGGACGGCTCCTACTGGCTGCGGGTCACCGCCGGACAGCTGGCCGGCGTCGTCGACGAGGTGCGCGCGGAGGAGCCGCCGTACGCGATCGGGCGCGAGCGGGTCCGCGCCCGGGTGGTACGACTCCTGCTGGAGCAGGTGGAGCGGCGCTCGGGGCCGCCGCCGAACGCCTGGCTGCGCCAGGTCGAGCGGATGCGGCCGCTCACCGCCCGGCTCGACGTGGTGTGGCCGAGGGTCCGGCCCGAGGAGGTCCTCGCCGGACTGCTGACCGACGGCGAGGCGCTGTCGGCGGCCGCCGACGGGCTGCTGGACCCCGACGAGCAGGCGGCACTGCTGTGGCCGCGCCCGCCGCGCTCGTACAAGTCCGCCCGCTGGTCGGCCGCCGACCTCGTCCTCCTGGACGAGCTGGCGGGGCTGATCGAGCACCCCGAGGGGTACGGCCACATCGTCGTGGACGAGGCGCAGGACCTCTCGCCGATGGAGTGCCGGGCGATCGCCCGCCGGGCCGTGTTCGGCTCGCTGACCGTGCTCGGCGACCTGGCCCAGGGCACCACCCCGTGGGCGGCCCGCGACTGGGACGTCCAGCTGCGCCACCTGGGCAAGCCGGACGCCGTCGTGGTGCCGCTGACCACCGGGTTCCGGGTGCCCGCCGCCGTCGTCGAACTGGCCAACCGGCTGCTGGACCGGCTGGACGTGGCCGTGCCCGCCGCACGGTCGCTGCGCACGGACGGCGAGCTGACCCTCCGGCCGACCGGCGACGTGCTCGGCACGACCGTGAAAGCCGTACGCGAGGCCCTTGCCCACGCGGGCTCGGTCGGTGTCGTCGCGGCGGACGCGGACGTGCCCGGCCTGTGCGCCGCGCTCACCGGGGCCGGCATCGACCCGGCCGGACCCGACGAACTCGGCGCCCGGGTGACCGTGGTGCCCGCGAGCCTGGTCAAGGGCCTGGAGTACGACCACGTCGTCGCCGTCGAACCGGCCGCCGTCGCCGAGGCGGAGGAGCGCGGCGCGCACCGGCTGTACGTCGTGCTCACGCGGGCGGTGTCCCGGCTGGACGTCGTACACGCGCGGCCGCTGCCGTTCTAGCCGCCGAGTGCGGGCACCAACTGCTCCTCCTCGTAGGTCAGATGCGCCTCCAGCGCGGCCGTCAGCCGGTCCACCTCGGCACGGGCCGCGGCCGGGTCGGGATGCTCGCCGGAGACCGCCCGGCGCAACTGCTCCACGAGGTCCGCGATATGTCCGTGCTCCTCCTGCAGCCGCTCCAGGACGGGCGCGAGGTGCGGATGGCGGCCGGCGAGGAACGGGAACAGGGCCGTGTCCTCGCCGGTGTGGTGGTTGTGCAGCCCCGCGCACAGGGTGAGGCAGTTGACGCGGAGCTGGGCGCCGAGCGTGGCACCGTCGCCCGCGGCCATCTCCTTCCGGATCAGGTCGAGTTCACGCCGGAACATGTCGTGGACGAGCCGGATCGCCTCGCCGGGGGAGTCGGCGGCGATGTTCGGCGGCCCGCCCTGCGCGATCGGGTGCAGCGCGACGACGGGGATCACCCGGCCGCCCGCCTTCTCCTGGTACGCCTGCCAGCCAGGGTCGGCCTCCACCGCCCGTGCGAAGGCCCGGTCGCGCTCCTCGCCGGTGAGCACCTCGGCACGGGCCCGGTAGGTGAACACCCCGCTCTCGACGGTCGCTTCGGGGTGCGCGAGCAGGTTGCGGTACCAGTCGGGGTGGCGGGGCGAGCCCCCGGCCGAGGCGATGACGAGGATCCGCTCGCCGCCGTCGGCGAGGTAGCCGACCGGGGTGGTGTGCGGGGTGCCGGTGCGGGCACCGGTGGTGGTGAGCAGGACGAGCCGGGCGCCTTCGAAGTAGCCGCTCATGCGGCCGTGGTGGGCGCGGAACTCATCGATGATGTTCTGGTTGAAAGGGTTGGGCACTCAAGCTTTCCTTCTCTGCGGCTGATGACTGGTCTCAGTGCGCAGAGAAAGCGGCGGGCTCCTGGCCCGCGCGGACCTCACTCAGAGGCCGGGCACCCAACTCGCTCACGGCACAAGGCCGACCCGGCAGTCATGGCAGGGACGCTACCGTCCCTCTCATGACTGATGCCACCGAGTTCCAGGACATCCCCACCACGACCCTGGCCGATCTGCTCGGCCGCGACCAGGTCATGGACATCGGCATACGGTCGCTGTGGGCCCCGGTGCCGCGGATCGCCGGACCGGCGTTCACCGTGAGCTGCCCGCCCGGCGACAACCTGATGCTGCACGCCGCGATCCACCGCGCGGAGCCCGGCTCGGTGATCGTCGTGGAGTCCGGGGACCTGGACTGGGCGCTGGCCGGCGGAAACGTCTGCGCGGTGGCCAGGCGGCGCGGGGTCGCGGCCTTCGTCGCGGACGGTCTGATCCGCGACCTCGCCGAAGTGCGCGAGCTGGGCTTCCCGGTCTTCGCCCGGGGCGTGATCCCGATCCCGGGCGCGAAGAAGGCCGTACGGCCGCTGAACGAGCCCGTGCGCTGCGGGGGCGTACGGATCGAGGCCGGGGACGTGGTCGTGGCCGACGAGGAGGGCGTGGTCGCCGTACCGGCCGCCCGCCGGGCGGAGATCCTTCAGGGAGCGCGGGCCAAGCTGGCCAAGGAGGCGGCGGAGAGCCTGGACGACTGGGAGAAGGCGCACCGCGCCCGGATCGACGCCCTCCTCGCCGAGCGGGGCTTCGAAGGCTGATCCTGGTCGGTGATGCTGCTCTTCCTCGACGTCGACGGTCCGCTCATCCCGTTCGGGGCGGCGGACCGCGCCTACCCGGTGTACGACAGCGGCCGGTCCCTGCCGCCGGACGCCGCCGGGCATCCGCTGCTGAACCGCGTCGACCCCGCGCTCGGCGGCCGGCTCGCGGGGCTGGGCTGCGAGCTGGTGTGGGCCACGACCTGGATGGACGACGCCAACGCCTGCCTGGCCCCCTGGCTGGGTCTGCCCCCGCTGCCGGTCGTGGAGTGGCCCGACGAGGACGAGCCACCGGCCCTGCTGCACTGGAAGACCCGCCCCCTGGTCGCCTGGGCGGCGGGCCGCCCCTTCGTCTGGATCGACGACGAACTCACCGAGGCCGACCGCTCCTGGGTCGCCGTCCATCACCCCGGTCCGGCCCTCCTCCACCGCGTCGACCACCGCTACGGCCTGACGGAGGCCGACTTCGAGACGGTACGGGAGTGGCTCGGCGGCACCTGAAGGTCGCAGTCGTCCGTCAGCGATCCGCACCTGGCTCGGCAGTGCCGCCCGAGGGGGACTCGGGCTTCGCGTAGAGGATGTCGCGGGCCTGCTCCGCGGCGCGGATCATGCTCTCGGCGACGAAGTCGACGAAGCGGGCGATGTTCTCGAGGCGGACGGCGGCCGGGGTGTCGCGGCCGACGATGCCGACGCCCTGTCGTGCGGTCTCGGCGAGCTGGGCGTTGGACCGGGCAGCGGCGATCATCCCCTGGTAGAAGACGTCGGTGTCGACGACATAGCGCTCGCGGCGGCGTTCGTCGCGCTCCCGGCGGATGAGGCCCTGGCCCGCCAGGAACGTGACCGCCTTGGAGACGGACGCCGGACTGACCTGGAGGCGCTGGACGAGCTCGGACGCGGTGAGGCTGCCCTCGTCGGTGGTGTAGAGGCAGGTCAGTACCCGGGACATCATCTTGGGCAGCCCCTGCTGCATGAGGAGGGTGGTGAACGCCTCCTCGTACTCGCGCACGGCCTCGGTGTCGCGTCCGTGGGGCTGCGGGGGTGTCCTCGAGTCCCGGGGCGTGGTCTGCCTGCGGCGGTGGGCGCGGTGTTCGGTGGCGCGGTGGGCGAGGTCGGCGCGGTAGGCGGTGGGGCCGCCGTTGCGCAGGACCTCACGCGTGACGGTCGAGGTCGGGCGGTCGAGGCCTCTGGCGATCTCCGCGTAGGCGAGGCCGTCGGCCAGTCCCAGCGCGATCTGCTGGCGTTCCTGCTGGGTGAGCCTGCCTCCCGGCATCGCGGTCTCCTTTGCGGTCCTTCCTGGTTCCTGACGTCTCCAGCATAGCGTTCACACTCAATCCATTGCAACGAACCCGAAGAGGTTCGTTGCGTTAGGTGCAAGCTCGTTGCAACGATTTCCTGTATTTCACCTGCAGAAATGGCAATCTTGCGCAACGAGTGTGTTGCCAAATCATTGAACGCAACGTAGCTTTTCCTTCATCGGAAACAGCGAGTCCAAGGAGAGCACGATGCAGAAGTTCGACACCACCGCCCCGGTGACCGCCGTCCTCGACATCCCCGCCGGACGCATCCAGTTCATCGGCGCCGACCGGGCCGACACCACGGTCGAGGTCCTGCCTGCCGACGCGGCCAAGAGCCGCGACGTGAAGGCGGTGGAGCAGATCGAGGTCACCTACAGCGACGGCGTCCTGCGGATCGCGGCCCGGGAGGCGAAGAACCAGCTCTTCGGCCCCTCCGGATCCGTCGAGGTGACGGTGCAGCTGCCCGCCGGCTCCCGTGTCGAGGCCAAGGCCGTCGGCGCCGAGCTCCGCGGCGTCGGTCGCCTCGGCGACGTCGCCTTCGAGGGCGCATACCGCCGGATCAAGATCGACGAGGCCGCGAGCGTCCGCCTCACCGCGGTCGACGGCGATGTCGAGATCGGCCGGCTCGGCGGCTCCGCGGAGATCAGCACCGCAAGGGGCGACATCCGGATCGCCGAGGCCGTGCGCGGCACGGTCGTGCTTCGCACCCAGTCCGGCGACATCACGGTCGGCGCCGCCGCCGGCGTCTCGGCCGCCCTGGACGCCGACACCGCCTACGGCCGCATCAGCAACGCCCTCAAGAACGACGGCACCACCGAACTCGACATCCGGGCCACCACCTCCCACGGTGACATCACCGCCCGCAGCCTGTAGGTCTTCAACTCCGCTGTTAACGTGGGCCCGTGCCGGAAACAGACAGGGTGCGCCGTCGCTGAGAGCGACGGCGCACAACCCCCGTTCTCGCCGTCGCTCCTGACCTCTTGGCCAGGAGCGCCTTCGTGGCGCTCGGATCTCCCTGTTCCGGAGCGCATCCATGTTCCCCTTGTCCGTTCGTCAGCGTCGGCGTGTCCTCGTCGCCGACCTCGTCTCCACAGCCGTGTTCCCCCTCGCCATCACCGGCGCGACAGCCGCTGTCCCCGATGTGACGGCCCAACTGCCGGGTGGGGCAGCCCTGGGTCCCTGGCTCGTCCTCGCCTACAACGGGCTCTTCGCCGCGGCCCTGTTGCTGGCGGGAGCGACGGCGGATCGCAGCGCCCGCACCCGCTTCTTCGCCGTCGGCAACCTCCTCGTCGCGGCCACCGGGGTCCTCTCCGCCCTCGCGCCGAACCTGCCGTCCCTGGTGGCACTGCGCGCCATCGGCGGCGTCGGGGCGGCGATGTGTGCCGCCGGCGGATCGTCGATGGTCCTGGCCGTGTACCCGCCCGAGGAGCGGCGCCGGGTGTACGGCTATGCCGGCGCCGTGCTGGGCAGCGCTCTGGCGTCGGGGCCGGTCGTGGCCCAGGTCCTCATGGCCGTCGGAGGCTGGCGGCTGGTCTTCGTCGTGCCGGGCGCCGTCGCCGCCGTCGCGGCCCTGGCCACGCTCGGGCTGCCGGGCCTGCGCGACCCCGAGCCGTCCGAGAGCTTCGACCGGGCCGGTGCCGTCCTGTTCGGGGTGACCGTCGCCGCCGCGGTGACCGCGCTCGGGCTGGGCTTCGGGTCCGGCGTCCCGTGGTGGGGGCCGGCCGTACTCGTCCTCGTCGCGGCGGCCTGCGCCGTCGGACTCGTCCGCGTGGAACGGCGCGCCGCCGATCCCGCGATACCCGTGGACCTCCTGCGGATCCCCGCCTATCGCGCGTACGCCGTGGCGACGGGCGCCTTCATGGGGATGCTCGTGGTGGGACTGACCGTGCTCCCGCAGCTCGGCTCCGCCCAGCGCATGGGCCGGGGCGAGGCAGCGGTCATGCTCAGCCTGCTGACCGTGCCGTCGACGGTCCTTCCGCTGCTCGCCGCACGGCTCGCGCGCCGACTGGCCCGGCCGCTGGTGACCACCGCCCTGTTCGCCTGCGCGGTCACCGCGGTCGTCCTTCAGGTGACCGACCGTCCCGGGGCCCTGCTCGCCGCGGCCGCGGTGGTCGGGCTGTGCCTAGGGCTGACCGAGGGTGTCCCGGACGGGCAGGCACTCAGGTACGTGCCCGCCCGGCGCGGAGGGGCGGGCGCCGCGCTGTTCAGCACGGCGCGGATGAGCCTGGAGACCCTCACCCTGGCGGCCGCCAACGGGGTGATGGCGGCTCTCGGCCCCGCCTCAGGAGCGGCGGTCGCCGGAGCCGTGTGCCTCACCGCCGCCCTCGTCGTCCGGAAGTCCGTCCCCCCGCGCGGCGACCGAGACTCGGTCAGCGCAGGGTCAGCGGGGTCTCGGACTCGACGCGGGTCAGCTTCTCCGGGTTGCGCATGTAGTAGAGGCCGGTGATACGGGCGTCCTCCATGCGGATCGCCATGACACCGTCGATCTCGCCGTCCAGCCGGAGGACGAGTGCCGGGCTGCCGTTGACCACCGTGAGCTCAGTGGTGATCGTGGCCGTGTGCCTGCCGGCGCCGCCGACGATGAAGCGGGCCACCTTGTCCGCGCCGACGACCGGCCGCACCGCGGCCTGCTTGATGCCGCCGCCGTCGCTCACCAGGACGACCTCGGGGGCGAGCACGTCGAGGAAGCCCTGCAGGTCCCCGGTGTCGAGCGCGTGCCGGAACGATTCCAGAGCCGCCCGGGTCCGGCTCGCGGAGACCACCTCGCGGGGGCGGCGGGCGTCGACGTGCCGGCGGGCGCGGTGCGCGATCTGTCGGACGGCCGCCGGGCTCTTGTCGACGGCGGCCGCGATCTCGTCGTAGCCGACGTCGAAGACCTCGCGCAGCACGAACACGGCGCGTTCCGTCGGCGACAGCGTCTCCAGGACGAGCATCAGCGCCATTGACACGCTCTCGGCCAGCTCGACGTCCTGGGCCACGTCCGGCGCGGTGAGCAGCGGCTCGGGCAGCCAGGGGCCGACGTACGCCTCCTTGCGGCGCGACAGGGTGCGCAGCCGGTTGAGCGACTGCCGGGTCGTGATCCGGACCAGGTAGGCGCGCTGGTCGCGCACCTGCTCCAGGTCGACCTCGACCCAGCGCAGCCAGGTCTCCTGGAGGACGTCCTCCGCGTCGGCCGCAGACCCGAGCATCTCGTAGGCGACGGTGAAGAGCAGGTTGCGGTGGGCGGCGAAAGCCTCGGTCGCCGGGTCCGTGGCGTGGTCGCTCATGTCGTGATCCCCCTCGTTCGCCTGGCTAGGCAGCCTGTCCGGAGGCGGCCGGCGCCTCGCCGTGCCTGGCCCGCAGCAGCTGCCCGCGCTTGTCGTCCCTGACCCAGGTGAGCGAGCCGGGCTTGCGTGCCTCGTTCGCCAGATGTTTGACGGTGACCTGGCAAACGAGCTCCTTGAGCTTTGAGCCAGGTCGTCCACCGAGGTAGAGCTTTGTGGCGGTGTCGTCCTTGGAGGCGAACTGGAAGATACCGGCGCGGCGCCCCAGGCTGATGCACTGACCGAAGAACCCCAGGTTGATGGGTACGGGTTGGCCACCCGCGATCCGGCTGAGCACCGTGTCGGCGGCATGTGCGCCGATCCTCGTGGCGGCCTGACAGCTCATCCGGAACGGCAGGTCCGACGGTGCCGCCGCATCCCCGGCCGCGACGATCCGCGCATCGTCCACGCTCGTCAGGGTCTCGTCGGTGAGCAGGCGGCCCAGGGCGTCGGTGCTCAGGCCGCTGCGCGCGGCCAGGTCCGGAACGCCGAATCCGGCGGTCCAGACGGTCACCTCGCTCGGCAGCTCACGGCCGTCACCGAGCCGCACGGCAGCGCGTGTCACGGCCGTCACCTTCGCGTCGGGACCTTCGAGCACGGTCACACCGAGTCCGGCCAGCCGCCCGGCGACCGAGCGCCGACCCCGCGGGTGCAGGTACGGGCCGAGCACCCCGCCGCAGACCAGGGTCACGCCGTGGCCCCGCTCCGCCAGCTCGGCGGCGGTCTCGATGCCGCTCGGACCGGCTCCGACCACGGTCACGGCAGCCTTCGCTGACGCGGAGTCGAGAACCGTCCGCAGCCTCTGCGCGTCCTCCAGGCTGCTGACCGGGTAGGCGAACTCGGCCGCTCCGGGTACGTGCGGGTCGGCGCTGCCACTGCCCACGGCGTAGATCAGGTAGTCGTAGCCGACCGTGCCGCCGGCAGCCAACGCCACCCCCCGCCCGACCGTGTCGATCCGGGTCACGGTGTCGACCACCAGCCGGACGTCCTCGGCCAGCACCTGGCTGTAGTCGACGACCGCGGTGTGGGTCCCGGCCACCAGCTGGTGCAGGCGGATCCGCTCGACGAAGGACGGGCGCGGGTTGACCAGGGTCACGGACACGTCGGCACGCTGCGTCAGGCGGTTGGCCGCCAGGACGCCGGCGTAACCGCCGCCGATCACGAGCACTTCGGTGTTCTCGGGCATGGTCTCTTCCTTCGCCTCGGAGGTTCGGTACGGGGTTCGGTACGGGAGTTCGACCTCAAGACACCGCGGGTCGGATCGCCGTGACAGGGTGTGATCCAGTTCACTTCGCGGGAGGGGTGCGGCTCGTCCTTGCGGCGACCGGGTGAAGTCCTGGAGTGGCGCGGCACACTATTGCAAGCAGGTGCTTGCAATAGTTAGCGCGACTGGTGCAAGGTGGGGGTATGGCATCGCTCAACGTCGGCAATCTCGGTGACTACCTGCGCGAGCAGCGGCGCAACGCCCAGCTCTCGCTGCGGCAGCTCGCCGACGCCGCCGGGGTGTCCAATCCGTACCTGAGCCAGATCGAGCGCGGGCTGCGCAAGCCCAGCGCGGAGGTGCTCCAGCAGGTCGCCAAGGCGCTGCGCATCTCCGCCGAGACGCTGTACGTCCGCGCCGGCATCCTCGACGCCGAACGGGACCGGGACGACGTGGAGACCCGCGCCGTCATCCTCGCCGATCCCTCGCTCAACGAGCGGCAGAAGCAGGTGCTGCTCCAGATCTACGAGTCCTTCCGCAAGGAGAACGGATTCGGGATCGGCGAAGCGGTGGAGGACCTCGGTGAAGGGGCGGCGGAGGAAGTGCCCGGCGACACCGATGACCCGAGCGACACCGTCGTACGCGGCACCCGCACGGCCGGCGGCAGTGATGCCGGTCCGCGGCGGACGGCCGGATAGAGCCGGACCCTGGCAAGTCAGCCTCCGGGCGCCACACCGCGGACCACACCAACCCTCAGCCGAACGCGAATCCGGGAGGACCATCACCATGGCCATCACCGACGACCTGCGCAAGACCCTCAGCGACCCGACCCCGCTCTACTTCGCCGCCGGCACCGCCGACCTCGCTCTCCAGCAGGCCAAGAAGGTGCCCGGCCTGGTCGAGCAGCTGCGTGCCGAGGCCCCGGCCCGGATCGACGCCGTGCGCAACACCGACCCGAAGGCCGTGCAGGAGAAGGCCGCCGCCCGGGCCAAGGAGGCGCAGGCGACCCTGCAGACCAAGGTCAACGACTTCATCGGCACCCTCGACGTCGACCTCAAGAAGTTCGGCGAGAGCGCCCAGGACCTCGCCCTGCGCGGTGTCGGCGTCGCCGCCGAGTACGCCGTCAAGGCCCGCGAGACCTACGAGCGGGTCGCCGAGCACGGCGAGCAGGCCGTGAAGGGCTGGCGTGGCGAGGCCGCCGAGGAGATCGAGGAGCTGGCCATCGCCGTCGAGGGCAAGACCGAGCCGGCCGTGGCCGGGGAGGAGCCGAAGCCGGCCGAGGCCAAGACCGAGCCCGCCCCGGCGAAGAAGCCCGTGGCCCGCAAGGCCCCGGCTCCCCGCAAGGCCGCCACCGCGAAGAAGACGACCCCGCCGGCGAAGCGAGCGTGACCGACGAGGCGTGGACGGGCCGGGCACCTTGGGGGTGTCCGGCCCGTTCTATGGGTACGGTGGCGAGGTACGGATCGGGAGACGGCGGGCGGTGGACGGCATGCTGATGTTGGGCTTCGCGGGGTTCATGGGGATCTTGAAGATCATCCTGATGGCCCTCGCCGCGTTCGGGCTCTTCGATGCCGCGTTCCGACGCGAGGACGCCTTCCGTGCGGCCGACAAGCAGAACAAGGTCTTCTGGCTGATCATCCTCGGCATCGCCCTCGTCGTGAGCGCGATGTTCTCGATCCTCGGCATACTGCCGATCGCCGGCCTGGTGGCCAGCATCGTCTACATCGTCGACGTACGCCCCGCGGTCAAGCAGGTCTCCGGCGGCCCGGGCCGCCGCCGCGGCGGAAGCAGCAGCGACGGCCCCTACGGCCCGTACAACGGCGGCCGCTGAGCCCGACCGGCGGGGGGCTTACGGCGTCCGGTCCAGCAGGACCACTGCCACGTCGTCCGTCAGCTCTCCGCCGTTGAGGTCGCGGACCTCACTCACCGCGGCCCGCAGCAGACCCTCGCCCCGCAGACCCTCGGAGAGCTGGCGGCGGATCATCTCCACCATCCCGTCCTGGCCCAGGCGTTCCCCGCCCCTGCCCACCCGGCCCTCGATCAGACCGTCGGTGTAGAGCATCAGGCTCCACTCGGCACCCAGCTCCACCTGCATCCGCGGCCAGCGGGCGCCGGGGAGCAGGCCGAGGGCGGGGCCGTTCTTGTCGTACGGCAGCAGCTTCGCGGTGCGGCCGGGGCGGGCGAGCAGCGGGGCCGGGTGTCCGGCCAGGCACAGGCCCGCCGAGCGTCCGTCCGGTGCGATGTCCACCGTGCACACCGTCGCGAAGATCTCCTCGTCCGAGCGCTCGTGCTCCAGCACCTGCTGGAGCGTGCTCAGCAGCTCGTCGCCGGACAGCCCCGCCAGCGTCAGCGCGCGCCAGGCGATGCGCAGCTCCACGCCGAGCGCGGCCTCGTCCGGGCCGTGGCCGCAGACGTCGCCGATCATGGCGTGCACGGTGCCGTCCGGGGTGCGGACGGCGTCGTAGAAGTCGCCCCCGAGCAGGGCCCGGGAGCGGCCGGGGCGATAGCGGGCGGCGAACCGCAGCGAGGAGCCGTCCAGCAGCGGCGTGGGCAGCAGCCCGCGTTCGAGCCGGCGGTTCTCCTGGGCGCGCAGCCGGCCCTCCGCCAGGCGCCGCTCGGCGGTGTCGGAACGTTTCCGCTCCACCGCGTAACGGATGGCGCGGCTGAGCAGGCGGCCGTCCAGTTCGTCCCGGAACAGGTAGTCCTGGGCGCCGACGCGCACGGCCTCGGCGGCGCGCTCGGCGTCGCCGGAGGCGGTCAGCGCGAGCACGGCGTGCCGGGGCGCCAGCTCCAGCACGTGCTTGAGCACGGCCAGCTCGTCGGCGTCCTCGTCGGCGGCCCGGCCGGGCGCCGGAAGCGCCAGGTCCAGCAGGATGCAGTGGACGTCGTCGGTGAGCAGCCGCCCGGCCTCGGTGAGGTTGCGGGCGGTGCGGACGCGGATCGGCTTGCCGGAGGCGTCCAGCAGTTCGGGCACGATCGGCGAGCCTGCCGGATCGTCCTCGATCAGCAGCAGGGTGAGAGGGGCGCCGGTGGTGCCGCCGGCCGTGGCGCTGCGCTGAGCCTCTTCCTTGAGGGGACCGCCATGGGCGGCGGCCTGCGCCTGACCACTTTCCACGGCCGGGATCGCTCTCTGCCGCGGTACGGGTACGGGCATCGTCTTTGTTTCCTTCCCTCCCCCCGAGGGCAGGCGGGGCGAGGGACCTCGACCCACCGTCGGGTGACCATAGCGGTACTGCCCGCCCCGATGGAATGGTGTGAGCCGCGTCGCCCGGGTGCAGTCCCCTGTCATATGCCGCGATCCGTATCGCAGTTGGACAGGACGCCCGGCGAGCTGGGATGACGAAGCTCACGTACCGCCCCGGTTTGGGCGGTCGTTGGGCGTGCGGTGGGTCACACGGGAGGGTCCGCGGGGCGCGTGGGGGCCGTCATATGACCTGGCTCACGCGTCGGTCGTACGACGCTCACGCGTCCGGTCGTACGACTCCCAGGATCGGCATCGAACCCGCGCCCGCGATCGTCACCGTACGTCCGGGCCGTGGGGCGTGGATGATCGCGCCGTCGCCCACGTACATCGCGACATGGCTGGCGTCGTCGAAGTAGATGATGAGGTCGCCGGGCCGCATGTCCTCGACGTCCACGTGCTTGAGCTGTTTCCACTGCTCCTGCGAGGTGCGCGGGATGGGGTGGCCGGCGTTCAGCCAGGCCTGGGAGGTCAGGCCCGAGCAGTCGTAGGACTTGGGGCCCTCGGCGCCCCACACGTACGGCTTGCCCAGCTGGGCGGTGGCGAACTCGACGGCCTTCTTGCCCTGTGCGGAGGCCTTGCCGTTGATCTCGTCGAGGATGCCGGTGTCCAGCCACTTGGTCTGGGCCTGGGCGGCCGCCTGCTGCTCCAGCTCGGCGAGTCGTTCCTGCTCCTTCTTCTCCAGCCGGGACTCGAGCTGCTCCGCCTCGGAGATCTGCTGCTTGATCTTCTTCTTGGCGGCCGCCTTGGCCTTGCGGTTGGACTCCAGCTTCTGCCACTGGGCGGAGGCGTCGTCGGCGTAGCTCTGCAAGTCCTTCTGGGTGCGGGTCATTTCCGCGATCAGTTTGTTGGTCGCCCGCTGGCCGTTCAGCACCGTGCCCGCCCCGTCGATGAACTCCTGCGGATCGTCGCTGAGCAGGAACTGGGCGGTGGGCGGCAGCCCGCCGGTGCGGTACTGGGCCCGGGCCGCCGCACCGGCCTGGTTCTTCAGCCGCTCCAGCTTCTGCTGCCCCTCGACGATCTTCTTCGCCAGCTCGACGATGCGGGCGGACTGCTCCTTTGTCCGCTCCTCGGCCGCGTTGTAGGCGTCGGTGGCGACGGCGGCGTCGTGGTAGAGCGTGTCGAGCTTCTCGCGGACCTTCTCAAGGTCCTTGCTCGGCGGGGGAGTCGGCGATGCGCTCGGGGACGCGCTCGTGCTCGGTGTGGGGGTCGGGGCGGCGAACGCCGTGCCGGGTACCGCCAGTACGGTCACCGCGCAGACCACCGTCACGGCGGCCGTGAGCAGACCGCGCTTGCCCGTACCCATATGCTCCCCCAAACTGATTTACCGTCAGTAACTTACGGTCGCCTGACGGATCGTGCCACGGCGACGCGCAAAACGACAGAGGTCACGGGAAGTCGGATTTTCGCCCCGCCCATCCGGCGCACTTCCCCCTGTCCACGCCGATTACGACGATCGGCGCGCCGATGTGACGAACGACGCAGGGAGATCGTTCCCGAGGGCGCTCAGCGCCCTCGCGGCGCCAACGCCCCCCAGGCCACCGTCACTTCCCCCTGGCGCCAGCGCGCCGGTGCATCCGTTATGGGCCAATCGGTGCATAGGTCCCGGACTGTTCGGATCCAGCGCTGGCGGGCGCCGTAGGAGGCGTAGGGGGCGGCGGCTGCCCAGGCGCGGTCGAAGTCGCGCAGGAAGGCGTGCACGGGCTCGCCGGGCACATTGCGGTGGATCAGGGCCTTCGGCAGCCGCTCGGCGAGGTCCGAGGGGCACTCCAAAGAGCCGAGCCGGGCCGCGAAGGTCACCGTCCGCGGGCCCTCGGGGCCGAGTGCCACCCAGACGTGCCGGCGTCCGATCTCGTCGCAGGTCCCCTCGACCAGCAGCCCGCCCCGCGAGCCCCCGCCCGCCGGTGCGAGCCGTGCGCACAGCCGCTCCCACACGGCGGCGACCTGGTCCTCGTCGTACTGGCGCAGCACGTTGGCGGCCCGCACGAGCAGCGGCCGCCCGGGCACCGGGACCTCGAAGCCGCCGTGCAGGAAGACCATGCCCTCCCGCTCGTACGGCTTCGCCGCCGCGACCCGCTCCGGCTCGATCTCGACGCCGACCACACGGGCGCGAGGTGCGGCGGTCCGCAGTCGGCCGAGCAGCTCGACCGCGGTCCAGGGCGCCGCCCCGTACCCGAGGTCGACCGCCACCGGATCCGCGGCACGCCGCAGCTCGGCGCCGTGCGTGGCCGCTATCCAGCGGTCCATGCGCCGCAACCGGTTGGGGTTGGTCGTCCCGCGCGTCACCGATCCCACGACGGGGGTCCGCCCGCTCGAACGAAGCCGAGAGTGGGGGAGGGGCGTCGCGCGGGCTGTCATACCTACGAGGGTAGGCGGACCCCAGGAGGCCGGGTGCCGGCGCCGGCAGGGGCGGAGGCCCGGATCGGGTACGCGGTGCCTGTCGAACGGTTGAGCGGATGACAGTAATGATTCGGTAAAGGCTGCCGCACGGGAATTCGGGCCACCCTCGCCGCTGTTGCACCCCCTTGGAGGGCGAGGACGGTCCTCCGGCAGGCATGCCCGCAGCAAGGAGGAACGCCACGTGAGCCAGTACGTCAGCAGGCTCGGGCGTCGCTCCCCGGCGGCCCCCTCGCGGCTCAGGCTCCACCGCAGGCCCCGGCGCGTCGCCATGCTCTCCGTGCACACCTCACCGCTCCACCAGCCCGGCACCGGCGACGCCGGCGGCATGAACGTCTACATCGTGGAGCTGGCCCAGCGCCTCGCCGCGATCAACATCGAGGTCGAGATCTTCACCCGGGCCACGGCCGGCGGCCTCGAGCCCACGGTCCAGCTCGCGCCCGGCGTCCTCGTCCGGCACGTCGACGCCGGTCCCTACGAGGGCCTGGCCAAGGAGGACCTGCCCGCCCAGCTGTGCGCCTTCACGCACGGCGTGATGCAGGCCTGGGCCGGTCACCGCCCCGGCCACTACGACCTCGTCCACTCGCACTACTGGCTCTCCGGTCACGTCGGTTGGCTGGCCGCCCAGCGCTGGGGCGTCCCCCTGGTGCACGCCATGCACACCATGGCCAAGGTCAAGAACGCCAACCTGGCCGACGGCGACACCCCCGAGCCCGCCGCGCGGGTCATCGGCGAGACCCAGATCGTCGCCGCCGCCGACCGGCTCATCGCCAACACCGCCGAGGAGGCCGACGAGCTGGTGCGGCACTACGCCGCCGACCCGGCGAAGGTCGCCGTCGTGCACCCCGGCGTCAACCTCGACCGCTTCCGCCCCGCCGACGGCCGGGCCGCCGCCCGCGCCCGCCTCGGCCTGCCCCAGGACGCGCTGATCCCGCTCTTCGCGGGCCGCATACAGCCCCTGAAGGCTCCCGACGTGCTGCTCCGGGCGGTCGCCGTCCTGCTGGAGGAGCGCCCGGAGCTGCGCTCCCGGCTCGTCGTACCCGTCGTCGGTGGCCCCAGCGGCAGTGGTCTGGCCAAGCCCGAGGGGCTGCAGAAGCTCGCCGCCCGGCTCGGCATCGCCGACGTCGTACGGTTCCGCCCGCCGGTCGGCCAGGAGCAGCTCGCGGACTGGTTCCGGGCCGCGTCCGTCCTGGTCATGCCGTCCTACAGCGAGTCCTTCGGCCTGGTCGCGATAGAGGCGCAGGCCGCCGGCACCCCGGTGCTCGCGGCGGCGGTCGGCGGCCTCCCGGTGGCCGTGCGCGACGGCACCACCGGCTTCCTGGCCACGGGTCATCATCCGGCCGAGTACGCGCGCGTGCTGCGCCGTTTCGCCGACGAGCCGTCGCTGTCCGCCGAGATGGGTGCGGCCGCCGCCCGGCACGCGCAGTCCTTCGGCTGGGACACCTCCGCGGCCGCCACCGCCGACGTCTACATGGCCGCGACCCAGTCCCACCGCCGTCGCGTACGCTCCCAGCATGGGTGATGTGGAGCAGGCGGCGCAGGTCGTCGAGGGGGTCCTGAAGGACGCCGAACTGGAGTGGGAGAGCCCGGAGACCGGCACCTACGTCGTCAAGCTCCCCGGCACCCGCAAGCTCTCCACCACGGTCTCCCTCCGGGTGGGCCGCCACACCCTCTCGCTCAACGCCTTCGTCGTCCGCCACCCCGACGAGAACGAGGCGGGCGTCCACCGCTGGCTGCTGGAGCGCAACCTCAAGCTGTACGGCGTGAGTTACGCCGTCGACCGGCTCGGCGACGTCTACGTCACCGCCCGGCTGCCCCTGGCCGCCGTCACCGCCGAGGAGATCGACCGCCTCCTCGGCCAGGTCCTGGAGGCGGCGGACGGCGCCTTCAACACCCTGCTGGAGCTGGGCTTCGCCTCCGCGATCCGCCGGGAGTACGCGTGGCGGGTGTCCCGCGGCGAGCCGACCCGGAACCTGGACGCGTTCAAGCATCTGATCGAGCGCCCGGCCGACTGACCGCCCCTCGGCAGCAGCGCGTCCGCTCCCGGTAGAAGCTCCCTTGTTACGACCCCTTCCCCGCACCGGGGCTCCGTGGCATGCTCGCCGCCAACGCATTCCTGAACGTAGTTCATATCCATGAATATGAAGGGGCGGCCGGACATGAACCACGGGCACGTCAGCAGACGGACACTCCTCGCCGGCGCCACCGCCGTGGCCCTGGCCGCGGCAACCGGCACGGCGACCGCCGCACCGACGCAGGTCCCCGCCCTCTGGCGGGAGTTCACCCGCGCCCCCTTCACCCACCCGCAGATCCCGTACGTCGGCCGGGCGGGCCACCGCGCCGGATCGCGCCGCTTCCCCCGCCCCCGCACCTTCGCCGACGTCACCGACTACGGCGCCGTACCCGACGGCACCACGGACTGCGCCCCCGCGATCAACCGTGCCCTCGCCGCAGCCGGAAGGGCCGGCGGGGGCACGGTCACCATCCCGCCCGGCACCTTCCGCATCGACGACGTGATCCGCATCGCCGACCCGAACGTGGTCCTGCGCGGCGCCGGCAGCGGCCGTACCACCCTGTACGCCACGAAGAACCTCACCGAACTGATCGGCGTCTACGGCTCCCGCTACGGCGGCGACAAGTCGTCCTGGTCCTGGGCGGGAGGCCTGATCTGGCTGGCCCCGAGGGCTCGTTGGGACTCCTTGGTGGCCGCGATCCGGGCCCGGGCCTGGCCCTTCGAGGGCTGGACCGGCAACAGGCGGGACGAGTGGACGACCCTCACGACGGTCGAGCCCGCCCTCCGGGGCTCCTGGACGGTGACCGTCGCCGGCACGGACCACCTGGCGCCGGGGCAACTGGTCCTGCTCCGCCTGGCCGACGATCCGGCGCACACCCTCCTGCAGCACATGGCGGGCGGCGGCCCGGGGCCCGCCGCCTACATCTGGGACGACAAGACCAAACTGACCTCCTACGTCCCCTACGAATGGCCCGTCCGCATCACCCGCGTCCACGGCCGCCGCATCACCCTCGAACGCCCGCTCCCGCTCGACCTGCGCCCGGAGTGGGACCCCCGACTGACCACGCACGTCACGGAGTTGACCGGCTCCGGTGTGACGGGCCTGACCCTGGAGGCGATGGAGACCCCGCAGTCCCCGCACCTCCTCGACAAGGGCTACAACGGGGTCGTCCTCCAGTGCGCCTACGACTGCTTCGTGGACGACGTCACGGTCCGGCACGTGGACAACGGCTTCGGCCTGGTCGCGGCCTC
Organism: Streptomyces sp. NPDC101165; assembly: GCF_044768135.1. Lineage (NCBI taxonomy): Bacteria > Bacillati > Actinomycetota > Actinomycetes > Kitasatosporales > Streptomycetaceae > Streptomyces > Streptomyces sp. NPDC101165. The sequence continues at coordinate 99,760 of NZ_JBIWPG010000011.1, forward strand.
GGCCTGCACCCTGCGCCGTACCCGGGTCGCAGGCCGCGGCTCCCACCACCCCTACTTCTGCCGCGAGGGCTCCCACGACAACCTGATCGAGGACTTCACGATCGAGCAGCGGACCGTGCCCGCGCCCGCCGGCACCCAGCTCCACGGCATCAACGTCGAGGGCCTGTCCTCCCACAACGTCTGGTCGCGCGGCGACATGCAGATGGGCACCTTCGACTCGCACCGCGGCCTGCCCTTCGCCGACGTGCGCACCGACATCACGGTGAACAACAACGGCCGCCACGGCGGGGACGCCAGCGCCGGCCCGCTCTTCGGCGCCCGCTTCACCCACTGGAACATCCGGGTCACCAACGGCCGCGCGGGCCTGATGAAGATCGACGGCCTGGCACCGTACTCGGCGACGGTCGGCCTCGGCACCGTCACGGAGTTCGACCAGATCGACGTCCCCGACTTCACCGGCGACCTGCACTCCCGCCTGGAGCTGTACGGCACCACGGACGCGGTGCGCCCGCGCAACCTGTACGAGGCTCAGCGCGAACTGAGCCGGTAACGCCCCGGGGTGACCCCCACCAGCTTCTTGAAGTGCCGGGTGAGATGGGCCTGATCGCAGAACCCGGTCGCCACCGCCACCTCGCCCGGCGCCAGCCCGTCCAGCAGCAGCCGGCGGGCGCGGCCGACGCGGCGGGACGTCAGGTACTGGTGCGGGGGGATGCCGTAAGCGGTGCTGAACGCCCGTACGAGATGGGCGGGATGGGCGTGCAGCACCCGCGCGGCCCCGGCGAGGGCGAGCCCCTCGACGACATGCTCGTCGAGCAGCTCCCGCAGCGAACGGGCGAGGGCGGGGTCGGGACGGCCGGCACCGCTCTCCCGCCGCCGCAGATGGTCCCGCAACCGCTCCCCGACGAGCGCCAGCCTGCTCTCCGCCTCCAGCTCGTCACCGGGCCGCCCGAGCGCGCCGTGCAACTGCCCGACCCGCAGCCGCAGTACGGGATCCCGGAGATCGGGACCGTCGACGGCCGCACCGATCAGCTCGTCCCCGAGGTGGCTGCCGTCCAGGTAGAGAACCCGCTTCCGGAAGCCGTGCGGGGTGGCCGGGGAACCGTTGTGCGGAACGTGCGGCGGCAGCAGGGAGACGGTGTCGTGCGGGGTCCCGTGCTCATGCCGGTCGAGGTCGTACCGTACGGCCCCGTCGTCCACGATGAGCAGCGTCCAGGCGTCGTGGACGTGCATCGGGTAGGCGTACTCGGTGAAGTGGGCGTGGAAGACCTCCACGACACCCGGGATGCGGGGGCGCCAGGCGGAGACCTCGGGCTGGGCTGCGGCGGCCACGCAAAAAACGTACAAGACGATGCCGTACGACGGTCGGCAGTCTCACCCCATGAACACCGAGAACACCGGACAGCGTCCCGACGCCTCCGCAGAGCCGATCCGCTTCGACACCAGGATCGCCGTGCTGCTCCGCGCGGACCTGGAGCCCTGGCAGCGCCTGAACGTCACCGCGTTCCTGGTCAGCGGCCTGGGCAGCCGGGTCCCCGAGGTGATCGGGGACCCGTACGAGGACGCGGACGGTGTGTCGTACCTGCCGATGTTCCGCCAGCCGGTGCTGGTCTTCGAGGGCACCAAGGAGACCCTGCGGGCGGCGCACGCCCGGGCCCTCGCGCGCGCCCTGCCGTGCGCGGTGTTCACGGCCGACCTCTTCACGACGGGCAACGACCGCGACAACCGCGCGGCGGTACGGGCCGTGCGGACGGCGGACCTGGACCTGGTCGGCCTGGCGGTGTACGGCCCGCGAAACGGGGTGGACAAGGTGCTGAAGGGGGCGCGGATGCACCCGTGAGGGCGACGGCCGCGCACCCCTTCTCACGACTTGGTCGTCGGCCGCTCGGTGTGTGTGGCGTGCCGGGGCCGGCTCCTGGACGAGATCTGACCGACGAGTTCCCAGAAGCACACCAGAGCGGTGAGCGGCGGAATTCCGAAGATGACTAACGACAGCAGCGCATGGGACGAGTGACTGACACACAGCGCCACGGCCATCGCGGAGGCGGCCACCACGACGCACCAGGACCGCCGGGCACTCCGCCGTTGAGCGGTGGCCCGAACCACCGAAAGAGCTGCCACGAACCAGGGCCCGTACACCGTCAGCGGCCAGCATTGCGCCAGTCCCGTCGGCAGCACCGACGAGGCGATCCCGCGCAGTTGGCTGTAGGAATAGCAGACCGACCAGGCCAGCATGGCCACCGCGCAGAGCGAGACCGTCAAGATCAGGAACGAGATGTGGGTGACGCGCCGGCCGCCGTCGAGGAAATGGGATTCGTGGCGGGGGCGTCGACGGCTGCTCCTGCGCGGGGACGGGATGGTCAGCGGAGTGCTGGGAACGGTGGGCATGCTGGCCGTCGTGGACAGCATCTGGGCCAGCTCCTCGACCGGGTCCCAGTCGGTCGGTGCGATGTCCGGCTCCGGGACGCTCCAGGCGTCGTCGTAGAGACCGGCTTCGTCGTGAATCCTGTCCATCGATAATCCTCCGGCTCCCGCCTCAGGAAGCTCCGTACAGATCCGCCATCGCCCGCAGATATTCTGTTTCCATTCTGTTGATATTGTTCAGGAAATCATCGAGCAGGTCCGAGCACGACTTGAGACCCGCGTCGCTGTCCCAGCGGAGCATGCTCGTCAGATGATCTTCACTTGCGTACCAGTTGAATCGCGTCACGACCACCTAACGACGGTCACTGGAGGCTGGGTTGTGAGGCGTTCGGGGGATGCGGGTCGCTCGAATGGGGAGTTTTTGAGCGCCTGTCAATATATGCTTGAAGGAAATGTGAATACCCGGGCAATTAAATTCCGTGAGTACTGGAATTAAAATGGTCGGTGCCGGCCGGGGGGCTTGAGGGCGGCCTACGCGCGCGCCCCCTCCGGCAGAGCCGGAGGGGGCGCGGGTGTTCGTGAGGCGTTGGCCGCTCAGCCGAACATGCCGGGCTCGTAGTCGCCCGCGGGCTGCTGGACGACGACGTTCAGGCGGTTGTAGGCGTTGATCAGGGCGATTAGGGAGACCAGGGCGGCCAGCTGGTCCTCGTCGTAGTGCTTGGCGGCGTCGGCCCAGGCCTCGTCCGTGACGCCACCGGCGGCGTCGGCGATCCGGGTGCCCTGCTCGACCAGCTCCAGGGCGGCGCGCTCGGCGTCGGTGAAGACCTTGGCCTCCCGCCAGGCCGCGACCAGATGGAGGCGCTGTGCGGTCTCCCCGGCGTGCGCGGCGTCCTTGGTGTGCATGTCGGTGCAGAAGCCGCAGCCGTTGATCTGGCTGGCGCGGATCTTCACCAGCTCCTGGGTCGCGGCCGGCAGGGTCGAGTCCGAGATCGCCTTGCCCGCCGAGTTGATGTACCGCATGAACTTGCCGGCGACCGGGTTGGCGAAGAGGTTCAGGCGAGCTTCCATCGTGGGCTCCTGTGTCGTTGCTGTTGGCTACACCTGGTTGACGGAACGACTCGGTGAGATGTGACAGGACTGAAAGTGACCTGCGTCACTCGCTCGCCATGGGTCAGGCCGCCTGCTCGGACGCCTGCGGCCGCTGCTGCCTGTCAGGTGTCTCCGGGTCCCGTTCCACGGGAAGCCGCCGCATGAGCACGCCGTACCCCACCCCCGCCACCGTCCCGACGGCCGCGCACAGGGCCCACAGCCACTCCGCGCCGAACCGGTCGATGACGGCGCCGGACATGAGCGGCGCGATCAGGGCGGCGACGGACCACGAGAGCGTGTACATGCCCTGGTAGCGCCCACGGCCGTGCACGGGCGACAGCCGGACCACGAGCCCGGTCTGGGTCGGCGCGCTGACGATCTCGGCGAGCGTCCACACGCACACGGTGAGCGCGAAGACCCCGACCGACCCGGCGAAGGCGGTGAGCCCGAAGCCGTAGCCCGCGAGAACCGAGGAGACGACCAGCAGCGTGCGCGGATCCCGGTGCTCGATGAAGCGTGTGACCGGGATCTGCAGGGCGACGATCAGGATGCCGTTCACGGCGATGGCCAGACCGTAGTCGGCGGGCGAGAACCCGGCCCGCCCCATGGCCACCGGCAGTCCGACCGAGCCCTGCTGGAAGACGAGGGCGACGAGGAAGGACAGCCCGACGACGGCCATGTACCGCCCGTCGCGCAGCACCGTCATGAGGCTGACGTCGGCGTCGGCCTGCTTCGCCGTGGCGGTGGGCCGGGACTCGGGCACCTTCAGGAACACGACGAGCGCGCACGCCAGGGTCATCCCGGCCTCGATCAGGAATCCGGCGAGATAGCTGAACTCGGCGATGAACCCCGCGCCCATGGAGGAGACGGCGAAGCCGAGGTTGATGGCCCAGTAGTTGAGCGAGAAGGCCCGCACCCGGTCCTCGGGCCGCACGATGTCGGCCATCATCGCCTGCACCGCGGGCCGGGAGGCGTTGGAGGCCATGCCGACGAGGAAGGCGACGGCGGCGATGGCGGCGGGGTCCCGCATGAACCCGAGCAGGGCCACGGACCCGGCGGTGGCGGTCTGCGCGATCAGCAGCGTGGGCCGCCTGCCGAGCCGGTCGGCCATCACCCCGCCGCCCAGCGAGGAGACGACCCCGCCGAGCCCGTGCAACGAGGCCACGAGACCGGCGTACGAGGCCGAGTACCCGCGGTCGAGGGTCAGGTAGAGCGCCATGAAGGTGGCGACGAAGGCGCCAAGGCGGTTGACGAGGGTGCTGGTCCACAGCCACCAGAACTCGCGGGGGAGCCCGGAGACGGTCTCCCGGGCGGCTCGTCTCAGACGGACGACGGACATGACGGAACCCCCACGATGCGCGCTGATGTAAGTGGCTGCAACCAACAGCGCAACTTACTTGTGGCGGGTTGATCTCGGCCACTCAATTAACAGATGCCGTCAACTGTCCGGCTGCTGGGCGGGGGCCCTGGCGGGTCTAATGCGTGGATTACGCTCTGAGGCATGGCCGACGCACCGTACAAGCTGATCCTCCTCCGCCACGGCGAGAGCGAGTGGAACGCGAAGAACCTGTTCACCGGCTGGGTGGACGTCAACCTCAACGAGAAGGGCGAGAAGGAGGCGGTCCGCGGCGGTGAGCTGCTCAAGGACGCCGGCCTGCTCCCCGACGTGGTCCACACGTCCCTCCAGAAGCGCGCGATCCGCACCGCCCAGCTGGCGCTGGAGTCCGCGGACCGCCACTGGATCCCGGTCCACCGCTCCTGGCGCCTGAACGAGCGCCACTACGGCGCCCTGCAGGGCAAGGACAAGGCGCAGACGCTCGCCGAGTTCGGCGAGGAGCAGTTCATGCTCTGGCGCCGCTCGTACGACACCCCGCCGCCCGCGCTCTCGGACGACTCCGAGTTCTCCCAGGCGAACGACGCGCGCTACGCCTCCATCCCGCCGGAGCTGCGCCCGAAGACGGAGTGCCTGAAGGACGTCGTCGTCCGCATGCTCCCGTACTGGTACGACGGCATCGTCCCCGACCTGCTCGACGGCCACACCGTCCTGGTCGCGGCCCACGGCAACAGCCTCCGCGCCCTGGTCAAGCACCTGGACGGCATCTCGGACGCGGACATCGCGGGCCTGAACATCCCGACGGGCATCCCCCTCTTCTACGAGCTGGACGCCGACTTCAAGCCGGTGACCCCGGGCGGCCGGTACCTCGACCCCGAGGCGGCCGCGGCGGCGATCGAGGCGGTCAAGAACCAGGGCAAGAAGAAGTAGCTTTTGTGATCATGCCTCCCACCTGTGCTTTCGGCGCGGAGGGGAGGCATTTTCATGCGCTGGAACCTCTCTGGAACCTCAGTCCGTGGGATGGTGCAGTCGGAGCGCTCGCCCGAGAGCCTTGCGTGCCCGGTCCCGGCTGCTCGGCATGAGGTGCGCGTACACCTTCAGCGTCAGGCCCGGATCAGAGCCAGTGCTCGTCGCCATCTTCAGCGGCCGTCTGTCCTTCCATGTGGACCTCCGTAGCATCCGAAGTGGCCCGGCCGGGCGGCCGGGCCTTCACCTGGTAGGTGAAGCGCGAGGCAGACGTCACGAAGGAGCGCCCCGAGCGTAGGACCAGGGCAGGGCCCCAACGAATGGTGCTTAACAAACCTTGACGTGGACTCAGATTTCACTGCTGCTCAGCGCAAAAACTGCGTGGGATGGGGCGCACTGGGCGCCCCCCGCGCGCTGCTGGCTCGCTGCGCTCACGGCAGAGAGTCGGCTCTTCAGGAGGCGGCACGCCGCCGTGTGTACTGCCGATTCCCCCTCCTCAAGAGCCGCGGTGAGCAGTACAGAGAGGGAGGGGTCCGGCGGTCCTCACTCACGCTTGCCGTCCGACCCTTGGAAAGCCCACAGGACGGCCTTCCAAGGAGGAGCAGCACCCTGGTGTCCCGTGCCACTGGATCTTGACCGTTTGCCATCGGACTTTGACGGACGCGAGTTTGTGTCATCGGAGTTTGATCACCGCAGGTCAGCGACTCAGCGCACCTTCGGTGCGCGCCGGGGGCGTGGTAGAACCCGTGGCGCGCTGGAGGTGCTTCTGTCTGCCCTGACGGCCATCTGCACGGGTGCAGCCTGTCGTCACCGTTCCGTCACAAGTGTCGCCGCACGGAACCCTGCCGCTCTCCCGCCCTATCTGCACTCACGTACCACGACCACGCGTACCGCGGGGCAACAACGACCGAAACCCGCGGACGAGACGACTCAGGGGGACGACATCATGCGTCACAGCAACGGCATTCGCAGGGCGGCTCTGGCGACGACGGCGGTCACGGCCGTCGCGGCGGCGGTGACCGGCATCCTGCCCGGCACCGCCATGGCGGCGAGCACCACCACCTCCACCCCGCCGCCCGCCTGCCCGGCCTCCGCCCTCCAGGTCAGCGCCTGGCAGGCCGTCCACCGGCCCGTCGGGACCGGGACCGGGGCGGCGGTCGTGCAGTTCACCAACGTCTCCCGGAGGACGTGCGTCCTGAAGGGCCATCCGACGGTCGCGGGTGCCGGCAACGGCTCCCCCTCCCACAACACCCCGCTCAAGGTCACCCCCACCGGCAGGGCGGCCACCGTGACGGTTCGGCCGCACGGCAAGGCGTGGGTGAAGCTGACCTTCGTCCAGGTCCAGGGGGAGGCCGACGGCTACTGCGTGTCGGGCAAGGACCCGGTGACGTATCCGACGATGGTCATCGGGCTGCCGCACTCCGGGAAGCACCAGGTCGCCCTGAACGACGGGTGGTGGGCCGAGTGCGACAACAAGGTGACCGTCACCCCGGTCTCGGCGGTCAAGCCTTCCTGACCCCACCGTCCCCACAAATCGAGCAGCCTGCATGACGATCGCAAGGCTCTGACCTGCACGTTTACGAGGAACCGCACATAAGTGCAGGTCAGCGACTCAGCGCACCTTCGGTGCGCTGAGTCGCTGACCTGCCGTGATCAAACTCCGATGACACAAACTCGCGTCCGTCAAAGTCCGATGGCAAACGGTCAAGATCCAGTGGCACGGGACACCTGGCCCCGACGGCGGCCGGCGCGCGAGCGTAGCGAGCTAGCAAGGGGCGCGCGGCCGTAGGCGTAGGCCACACCTGGCGGGAGTCTCGGCCGATAGCAGCACGGGTCACCCTCTCGGGAGCCCGTATGGGGCCGTTTCTGGGGTCTGCGAGGATCGGCCGCTATCCGCTAACACCCTGGTCACCTGCGGTTTTGATCGCTATCAGGGTCGCTATCGATAGCGACTCGAATGTAAGGGGTGCCTGCTATCGGTGTCGCTAACGTTAGCGGGCCTAACGACTCACGGTGAGGGCCCGGCGATCAGCGGATCCGCTGGGCGGCCGCTTCCAGGAACGCACGCACCGCTTGTTCCAACTCGTTTTCGAGTCTGATGAGTAGTTGCCGGTCATCGGCCTCGCCGATTGCACCGATCTTGGCGGATACGACGTCCATCAGCTGCCGGAGTGCTGGGTCGTCTGCCACCAGATGGAGATGGAAGGCGGCGGCTTCAGCCGCAGCTCCTAGCCTGTCGCTCTCCAACTGTGCGGCCATGTAGGCGTCCTGGTCGCGGGGGGACGCCCTTCGGCGGAACCACAGCGTGATTACGCCACGCTTGAGTTCCGTGACGGCGCTGGCGTATCCGCTGTAGGCAGCCAGACGCTCCTGCCGCAAACGTTCTTGCCGTGCCACGGCGTCTGCGTGCTCGGTGGTTCTGCGCTGGAACAGATAAGTGCTCAGCGAGCCGATCAGCGTGCCAGCGACGGCTACCACGCTGGCCAAGACGGTGTCCACGCCGGCGAGTTGACCACATCCCGCGCCGGTTGGCCACAGCATCGCTGCTGACGCATGCTGGCTGCCTTGTGCTGGCCTGAGCTGGTTCCAGTGCCAGGGCGCGCGACCGCCGTGAGGCCTGCCGGACGGCCGTTTTCTCGGCGCTCCAGAGAATGGGGCTCTATCGTCTAGCGTCCTGGTCAGGAGTGGTACGGGCCGCTAGCAGAACCTCTACCGCTAGAGGGTCTCACCTCTAGCGGTAGAGGCCGCGAGGGGCCCCGGAGCCGGAACCTCTCTGGAACCTCCGAGGTCAACCAGCAACGACAGACAACGACCGCCAACGACCGCCCGGCCGCAGGTCAGTTGAGGTGAGCACCCCGCTGACCAGCCCCAAAAACCGGGCGGTCGAAACCCAGGGCAAGAAGAAGTAGCTTTCGCGATCATGCCCTCGACCTGCGCTTACGTACTCGCTCTGGTTCCAGAACCGCCGGTTGGCGGGGATGCTGTCCACGTGCCGACTCCAGCAGGCTCAGATGTTGCTCAGACCGCTTGCCCGGGCTCTGCCGCGATGGTCGGATCACCACGTGTTCGAGCGGCACCAGCCGTTCACCGCAAGGGGGACTCGTGGAACGTGACCGCCGAAGTCTGCCAGTAAGCGCTACGCGTGTAAAAGCCAGGCCGGCAGCCGCGTACGCCGTCGCCGGCATGGTCCATCTCGTGACGGCCGCGGTGTTCATCGGCAGCGTGTTGCTGATCGTTGTCGGACTGCGCACAGTTGTTCAGCCCATGATAGGCCTGGTGCTTCTGGGCCTGGCTCTTGCTTTGCGCCCGCGGATCGGACAGCTGAATCCCGACCTGCCCACGCTGCGAGAGGCAGACGCCCCGGCGTTGTTCGACCTGTTGGGTGGCATAGCCGACACGTGCGGAGTGCGGCCCCCCGATACGGTCCAGCTCGGTCCGGCGTTCTCGGTCACCGTCACGCACTACGGGTTCACCCGGAAGCGCTGTCTTGTTGTCGGCCTCCCGCTCTGGGCCGCTTACCCGCCCCAGCAACGCGTTGCCGCCATAGCCCATGCGCTGGCCTACGCGGCTCCTCGCCACGTCCGTTCCCGCGCGTTCGTCGCCATGGCCCTCGAGTCACTGATCGCCGGGTCGGGGACCATGCGAGCCAACGACACCGCGTACATCTCCTGGACGGTCAATGCTCTCGCCTTCGGTGCGGACGAAGTGGCGGCCGGAGCACGGAACTTCAACATCCGGGGCAAGACCAGCGAGTGGGTGCTGTGGATCCCGAGGACGGCCATTGCCGCGACAGCGCGCCTGCTGCTCTGGCTCACGCTGCCGGCCACTCGGGGTGCACTGTTGGAGGCGGACGACGCTGCAGCCCGTACAGCGTCCTCCGGGGCCGCTGTCGCCGCGCTGAACGACCAGGACCTTGCTCGCCCGGTCTGCATGGAAGCGCATCGCCTGGTGATCGAGAGGAAGACACTCGCCACCAAACGATCCACCGCAGCACCCGAGCAGGACTTCAGGGAGAAGCTCGCCCGTCAGGCGGCACGTCTGCGCGAGCAACGTGGCGGTGATGCCACCCGTGTTTCTCTCAATGCTTCGCGTGTGACCCGGTTGAGTGCGGCGCCGAGGCACCGGGCGGCGATCACTCTGGATGAGCCCGGCCTGACCCGTATCGCCGACGAGCTTCGCCTGCCCGAGAAGGCGGTGGTGGACAAGATGATGCGTGACGGCGTCGCTGAGGCACAGCAGCCCATTGCGCTGCGTTAACGACTCGGTCCGCAATTGAGGGGCGTGCTGGCCCGGCGGATCGCCTGATGATTGATCAGCGGGCGCCTGCCGGGCGAGCACGAGCTCGGCGGGCGGGGAGCGGGATGCCGAGGATGGTGTCGGCGGAGGTGCGGGCGCTGTCCCGGGCCGTGGTGGCTGTGCCGGGGTTCGGAGCACGCGGCGGACCAGGGTCACGGACATGGCTGGCTTGGTCGGCGATGTCCTGCGCGGACATGCCCTGCTCGCGCAGCCGTACAGCCCACCGTGCGGCCGGATAGGGCGGCACGCGCGCGGACAAGCCCACCGCTGTGGTCCGTGGCGACATGTGGGCAAAAAACCAGGCCCCCCAGACCCGGGGCAAGGAGAAGTAGCTTTTGTGATCATGCCCCTGATCTGCGTGTTCGTCGCAGATCAGGGGCATTTTGCGTCCAGCTCAGCCGGTGCAGCCAGGAACGCTGTTCGGTGGGGCGCAGTTGTTCAGGGTGACCTTGCCGGAGGCTTTGAAGATGCCGCCTCCGTCGCCGGCCTTGTTCTCGGTGACGGTGCTGTCGTTCAGGGTCGTGGAGCCGATGGCGTGGAAGATGCCCCCGCCCCGGGCGGTGCCGCCGTTCGGAGCCTTGGCGGTGTTCTTGCTGATCCGGGATGAGCGCTCGACCTTCACCGTGCCCCGAGGAGGTTGCTGATGCCCCCGCCCTGAGCGGTGCCGCCGCGACCACTGGCCGTGTTGCCGAGCACCTGGCTGCTGCGCAGCGTGAGCTCGCCGACAGGACCGACGCTGATCGCGCCGCCGGTGACGGTGGGTGGCGGCATGGGCGAACGGTGCCGGGAGCACCATCACTGCGCAGGCTGCCAGCCCGGCCGTGGCCAGGAGCCTGCCCGGACGCGATCGTCGGACCTTGCGGTCCGCCCCCTGCGCTCGGAAGCACTGCCAGGACATAAGGGTTCCTCTTTCCGCCCCAGGAGGCACCCCACCGGGTGCGCTTCGACCAGCGGGCCCGGTCCGCCCTGGCGCAGGTCGTCGACGTGGGATGCCGGAATCAGCCGATCACGGTCTCCCGCCGCCGACGGCCCGACCTCGCCCGTCTGTCACCCGCAGGTCCGGCACTTTCCCCGAGTCGGGCCAACAGCCCGTGCCGCCCCGCCGGAAAGAACAAGCCCCCTCCCTGCGGTTTCTCCGCCGGAAGGGGGCTCTTGCGTGACGGCATGAGACCTCGACCACTCAGGTGGACCCGGACGTCGTCACCACGTCCTGCTCACCAGCGTTCAGGCCCCACTCCGCGCCAGTCGATCCACGGGACCTCCGCCACCTCCGCCGGGTCGATCTCCAGTCCGGCTCGGCGGAGGAACTCGGCGACGTCGGCCACGTTGTGGGCCAGGCCGAGGATCTCGCCGTCCACGCGGACCCGTCGGCCGCCTGTCGGTGACGGCGGATGGACGATCACGCGAATCGGGCCGGACATGCCTTCAGGATCGTCTGGGACATGCGGCCGCGCATTCCAACGCGTCTCCTGCTGCGCTTGGGCGAGGTCGCCGGGGAACGATCGCATGACCAAATTCAAGCACGTGTTCGATTTACGAGTCCATCGGAGTAGTGGCCGACGACGACTTGTCAGGTAGAAGGCCCGGGTCGTGACCCGGGCCTTCTTGCCGGCCGGGCGAGTTGTTCGCCTTTCAGGGTCGTCCCGGGCCGGCCGGCCGCTACCTCACGATGACGATCACGACGGATCCGTTGCCGAAGCCGTGATCGAAGCGGTTGTGGCCGAAGCAGAACCCAGGATGGTTGAAGCAGAAGCCGCGGTGGTCGAAGCGGAATCCGCCGTGGTTGAAGCGGAATCCGCCGTGATCGAAGCCGAATCCGCCGTGGTCGAAGCAGCGCCCGTCGTCGTTGCCGAAGCACGAGTCGGTGGCCACATGGGTGTGCACAGCGGGGGCTGCCGCGGCGGCTGTGCCCGCTGTGCCGATCGCGGCGCCGCCGGCCAGCAGAACGCCGGCCGCGGACGCCGCGAGCAGACGCCCCGCGTCGTGTGCTCGCATGATGGATGCACTCTTCCTTCCGGAACGAGCCGACCAGGGACGTACCCCCAGGTTGCGGCCCTACTTGCGATACGTCCGAGGCGCCTTTTCGGATTGCCGCCCGGCCGGTACGACGCGTCGTGCACTAGCTCCGCGCAACCGGGGAACCCGGCAGGTACGGGACCCGCTCACCGCACGCCGTGCCGGGGGTGATGACCATGCAGTCCGGGCAGTCCCAGCAGTCGGCCGGGGGCGGTGTGCCGCCGGAGGTGGAGGGGCGGTCGCGGGTCGGCGCGGCGCTCGCCGCAGCCGCGCGGGGAGCCGGGGACCCGCGGCGGGTTCCCGACGCGCTCTGCACGGCGTGCGTACGACTGCTGCCCGTCACCGGCGCCTCCGTGTCGCTGTCCGGCGGGCGCGGGATCCGGGTGACCTGGTGCGCCAGTGACCGGGTCGCCGCACGGCTCGCCGAGCTGCAGTACACCGTGGGCGAGGGGCCCTGTCAGACCGCCCTCGACCAGGGCACCCCGGTCTTCGCGGCCGACCTCGCCGGGCGGCGCGACGCCTGCCGCTGGCCGATCTTCGCGCACGAGGCCCTCGGGCTCGGCGCGGCCGCGGTGTTCTCCCTGCCGCTCGGCGTCGCCGGCACCGCCATCGGCACCCTCGACCTGTACTGCGACCGGCCCGGCGGACTGTCCGAGCCGGATCTGCGGACCGCGCTGCGGGTGCGGGACGTGATGACGGACGCCCTGACGGATCTGCGGCCCAGGGGAGAGGAGGGGGAGACGGCGTCCTGGGTGTGCGCCTCGCAGGCCGATCACGCCGAGGTGCAGCAGGCCGTCGGCATGGTGATGGTGCAGCTCGACCTGGACCCCGAGCAGGCCCTGGATCGGATACGCGCCCGCGCCTTCGCCGAGGGCCGTACGGTCAGCCAGGCCGCCCGGAGGGTCCTGGCCCGCGGACTCCGCTTCCGGTAGCGGGTGGCCTGTGGACGACGTGAGGGGCCCCGGAGTCACCGGGGCCCCTCACAGGTCGTACGCCGTCAGCCGCACTGGCAGGGAGCGCCCGACTGGCAGCCGCAGCCGCAGCCGGAACCGCAGCCGCACGCGGCCACGAGCGGCAGGCTCCGCATCTCGGCAGGCTGGTCGGTCTCGCGTTCCTGGGTGGGGTCGGGCGTGGTGCTGGGGGATTCGGCCATGGGTCCCTCCTCGACACTGGGGCCAGGTGCCCTCGCCCATTCCATGCCCGTTTCTCTGGGCGCATCAACGGCGCACAGAGGCGCCCGCGCGCCCTGCCCGAGGGCCTTCGAGCCCCCGGGGCAGCGCCGGTGTCAGGCTTCGTCGGCCCCGGTGACGGGCTGGATGTCGGGCTGCAGCTCGTCCGCGTGCTCGCCCGTGACCAGGAAGACGACGCGCTTGGCGACGGCCACCGCGTGGTCGGCGTACCGCTCGTAGTAGCGGCCCAGCAGGGTCACGTCGACGGCCGTCTCGATGCCGTGCTTCCAGCGCTCGTCGATCAGGTGCTGGAAGAGGGTGCGGTGCAGCTGGTCCATCTCGTCGTCGTCCTGCTCCAGCTGGAGGGCGAGGTCGACGTCCTTCGTCACGATCACCTCGGCCGACTTCGCCATCAGGCGCTGCGCGAGCTGGCCCATCTCCAGGATGGTGGCGTGCAGGTCGTGCGGGACCGCGCGCTCGGGGAAGCGCAGCCGGGCCAGCTTCGCCACGTGCTGGGCGAGGTCGCCGGAGCGCTCCAGGTCGGCGGACATGCGCAGCGACGTGACGACGATCCGGAGGTCGGTCGCCACCGGCTGCTGCCGTGCGAGCAGGGCTATCGCCCGCGCCTCCAGGTCGTGCTGGAGCTCGTCCACCCTCTTGTCGGCCTCGATGACGCTCTCGGCCAGCTTCAGGTCGGCGTCGAGGATGGCCGTCGTGGCGCGCCCGATGGCCGACCCGACCAGCCGGGCCATCTCCACCAGACCGTCGCCGATCGAGTCAAGTTCCTCGTGGTACGCGTCCCGCATCAGGGTTCCCTCTCGTATGTTCTCTTTCGGGGCTTCCGGGGGCCGTGACACCAGGCGCCCCGTGGCGAAACCGGCGGTGCGAACCCCACGCTCCCACGTTCTGCCTCGCACGCGTCCGTTTCTGCCACCCCAAATGAACCACTACTGGCTCCAAGGTGAACTCTGGGCGACGAGTGGCCGAGGTCGCACTCCGACGGCTGTGGTCATGTCGTACGCCATGCCTAACCTGGATGCATGGACGTGAACGCGGCGGTCGCCGCAGCGGCAGCGATCGCCGGGGTGCTCACCGGTGTCATCGCCATGCTGGCGTTCCGCTGGAGCGAACGCGACCAGAAGCGACCGACCAGGACTTCTTTGCACACCGATCCCGTACTCCCGCCCGGCGTGGACACCGTTCTGTCCGTGCTCCGCTCCTCGGCCGTCGTCCTCGACGAGGCCGACGGCGTCGTCAAGGCAAGCTCCGCCGCGTACGCCCTCGGGCTGGTCCGCGGCGGCAAGCTCGCCGTCGAGCCCATGCTCCAGATGGCCCGGGACACCCGCCGGGACGGGGAGATACGCCAGGTCGAGCTGGATCTGCCCCGGCGCGGCACCGGACGGGGCGAGGCCCTCGCCGTCTCCGCACGCGTGGCCCCGCTCGGCTCCCGCCTGGTCCTGCTGCTGGTCGAGGACCTCACCGAGGCCCGCCGGATCGAGGCCGTACGACGCGACTTCGTGGCCAACGTGAGCCACGAGCTGAAGACGCCCGTCGGCGCGCTCTCCCTGCTCTCCGAGGCCGTCATGGACGCCTCGGACGACCCCGAGGCCGTACAGCGCTTCGCGGGCCGCATGCAGATCGAGGCGACCCGGCTGACCAACCTGGTCCAGGAGCTGATCGACCTCTCGCGGGTCCAGAACGACGACCCCCTCGAGGACGCCGAGCCCGTCCGCGTGGACGACCTCGTCGCCGAGGCCGTCGACCGCTGCCGCCACCAGGCGGGCACCAAGCAGATCACGATGGCCGCCGGCGGCACCGCCGACCTGCACGTCTGGGGCAACCGCGGCCAGCTCGCCGCCGCCCTGGGCAACCTCGTCGAGAACGCCGTGAACTACTCCCCGGCCCGCACCCGCGTCGGCATAGCCGCCCGCCGGGTCAACGCCCCGGGCGGCGACATGATCGAGCTCGCCGTCACGGACCAGGGCATCGGCATCTCCGACAAGGACAAGGAGCGCATCTTCGAGCGCTTCTATCGCGTCGACCCCGCCCGCTCCCGGCAGACCGGAGGCACCGGTCTGGGTCTCGCGATCGTGAAGCACGTGGTCGCCTCGCACGGCGGGGAGGTCACGGTCTGGAGCGCCGAGAACCAGGGCTCCACCTTCACCCTCAGGCTGCCGGAGGCGGGTGCCGCCCGCGACCGTGCACAGCAGCACCCCGACCTCGACGACGAGGCCGGAGGCACCGCCGACTCAACCCCGTACGAACCGCTTCCCGCCCCGGAGGTCCTTCCGTGACCCGAGTGCTCGTCGTCGAGGACGAGGAGTCCTTCTCCGACGCCCTGTCGTACATGCTCCGCAAGGAGGGCTTCGAGGTGGCCGTGGCCGCCACCGGCCCCGACGGACTCGACGAGTTCGAGCGCAATGGCGCCGACCTCGTCCTCCTCGACCTGATGCTGCCGGGTCTGCCCGGCACGGAGGTGTGCCGTCAGCTGCGCGGCCGCTCCAACGTCCCCGTGATCATGGTGACTGCCAAGGACAGCGAGATCGACAAGGTCGTGGGTCTCGAAATAGGAGCCGACGACTACGTCACCAAGCCGTTCTCCTCACGCGAGCTGGTGGCCCGCATCCGCGCCGTGCTGCGCCGTCGCGGCGAGCCGGAGGAGGTCACCCCGGCCGCCCTGGAGGCGGGCCCGGTCCGCATGGACGTCGACCGTCACGTGGTGACGGTGTCGGGCTCGAAGGTCGACCTCCCGCTGAAGGAGTTCGACCTCCTGGAGATGCTCCTGCGCAACGCCGGCCGCGTCCTGACCCGCATGCAGCTGATCGACCGGGTCTGGGGCGCCGACTACGTGGGCGACACCAAGACTCTCGACGTCCACGTCAAGCGCCTCCGCGCCAAGATCGAGCCGGACCCGGGCGCGCCGCGGTACCTGGTGACGGTCCGCGGCCTGGGCTACAAGTTCGAGCCGTAAGCCGTACGAAAGTGCGTGCTGTACGACGGTCGTACGGCACGCACCGCGCACGTACGAAGGGCGGCACCCCGGAATGGGGTGCCGCCCTTCGTGTGTACCGGCTGGTGCTCAGTGGCTCGCGGCCGACTGCGACGCCGAGTCGCTCGGGGTCGCCCCCGTGGTCGCGGTGTCCGTGGCGGTCGCCGACGGGCTGGTCTTGCCGCCCTTGCCCGGCTTGGCCTTGCCCGACGCGGTCGAGCCCGGCGCGGCGGTGGCGGTCGCCGAGGCGGTGGGGATCTCGCTCGGGCCCCAGCCGCTGAAGTAGCTGGTGGCCGGGACCACGAACGCGCGCAGGTTCACCGGACCGGTCCTGCTGAGGGTGAAGGTCACCTTCTGCGCGTTGCCGTCCTGGACCGCCTCACGGCCGCTGGCGATCACGGCGGACGCGTTGTCCTTGCCGCCGAGCACCAGCGAGCCGTGCGCCGGGACCGTCAGGCTCTGGCCCTTGGCGGCGGACAGCTTGACCGGCTCGCTGCTGCCCTGGACGGAGATCGACTGCAGGGTCTGGTTGGTGTTGCCCATGTTGAAGACGGTCGCCGAGATGACGGCCGGACCGGACGCCTTCAGGTCGGGCTGCGTGATGATCGTGGCGTTCTGGATCTTGATGTCACCGACGCTGGTCGCCGCGTTGTCCGGCTTGATCTCCAGGGTCTGGGAGTTGTTGCCGGCGCCACAGGCGGCGAGCGAGGCGATCGAGAAGACGATGGCGGACGCGGCGAGGGCGCCGCGTCGAAGGCTGCTGCTCACGGCGGCGGCAACTCCTTGAACGCAGGGGCGGCTCCCCTTATAAAGCCACCCTAAGTGTCTGTCAGCGGCCTTAGGTTACCGAGCCGTTCCCACGCGGCCGCACCCGACCCTCCCCCAAGCCCCGGGCTTCCCTCCGGGTGGGGGTACCTCACCGCCGACAAGTGACTCATGAGTCACTTTGCCGAGCCGCTCGTCCGCGATTCACATAACGCGCCCGCAAGACCGCAGTCCGCATCCGCGCAACACGGCCCGCAAATTTTCCGTGAAGGAATGCACGGCCACCTCGGATATTGATCATCCGGCCCTCATCGAGCCTCCTGTGATCAATTCCGGATTCGTCTCGTACCCGGCTCCTGCGGCCGAACGGAGTAGCGGAAGTCGTACGCTTGGAAGTGGACAAATCGGGATGTTCAACCTCTTGGGCGAGACTCCGCGAGGTTGTAACGTACGCGTTTCACCTCGCCCGGAGAGCTGCTCCGACCTGCGAATACCTGTTGCATCTCGGCCCGGCGGGCGCCCTCGAAGCACGTTCCTGTTGCTGTTGTCAAGCCCCGAGATATGCCCTGACCTGCGAAAACGCCATTCAGAACACGCCGTATCCGTGTTACTCTGGATAGCCACGGAAGGGGTACCTGTCACATGACGTTCAAGGTTGGCGACACCGTGGTCTATCCCCATCACGGGGCCGCGCTGATCGAGGCCATCGAAACTCGCCAGATCAAAGGCGTGGACAAGACCTACTTGGTGCTGAAGGTCGCCCAGGGTGACCTGACGGTGCGTGTGCCAGCGGACAATGCTGAGTTCGTGGGCGTGCGTGATGTGGTCGGTCAGGACGGGCTGGACCGGGTCTTCGAGGTGCTGCGTGCGCCGTATGCCGAGGAGCCCACGAACTGGTCCCGTCGCTACAAGGCAAACCTGGAGAAGCTCGCCTCCGGCGATGTCATCAAGGTCGCGGAAGTCGTGCGTGACCTGTGGCGTCGCGAGCGCGAGCGCGGTCTCTCCGCCGGTGAGAAGCGCATGCTCGCCAAGGCTCGCCAGATCCTGGTGAGTGAGCTCGCCCTCGCGGAGAACACGAACGAGGACAAGGCCGAGGCCCTGCTCGACGAGGTGCTCGCCTCCTGACGCGCCACCGGCGGCTTCGGCTGCCCGCAGCCCGTTCAGCACAGTGAAATGCCGCGGTGCCCGATGACACTGATCCTGTCGCCGGGCGCTGCGGCATGTTCGTCCCCAAAACGATCCGGCCGTCGTGAGACCGCCGGACCACCTGTCGTTCATCTCGGGGGAAACCCCCCGATACTTGGTGTGCCGGGCCCGGGCAGATGGCTCGACCAGGGTCACGGAAGGGTCCGGTCAAGGCTTCGCGCCCGGCACTCCTCCAGGCCATACCCACCTAGGTCGAGCACACAAACCTGACAGGAACCGATGTCTGACGATTCGCGCCCCGTACCCGCGCAGATCCCCGTCGCCGCCGTGATTCCCGCCGCCGGTAGGGGCGTACGGCTCGGCCCGGGCGCCCCCAAGGCGCTCCGCGCGCTGAACGGCACGCCGATGCTGATCCACGCGGTCCGCGCCCTCGCCGCGTCCCGCCATGTCTCCCTGGTGATCGTCGTCGCCCCGCCGGACGGCGCCGCCGAGGTCAAGTCCCTGCTCGACGCGCACGCGCTGCCCGAGCGCACCGACTTCCTCGTCGTCCCCGGCGGGGACAGCCGCCAGGAGTCGGTCCGGCTCGGCCTCGACGCCCTGCCGCCCGAGTACGGCGTCGTCCTCGTCCACGACGCGGCCCGCCCGCTCGTCCCCGTCGACACCGTCGACGCGGTCATCGAGGCCGTGCGCGACGGTGCCCCCGCCGTGGTCCCCGCGCTGCCGCTCGCCGACACCGTCAAGGAGGTCGAGCCCGCGGCCGTCGCCGGCGACCCGGAGCCGGTCGTGGCCACGCCCGAGCGGGCCCGGCTGCGGGCCGTGCAGACGCCCCAGGGCTTCGACCGGGAGACCCTGGTCCGCGCCCACGAGACCGTCACCGAGGACGTCACCGACGACGCGAGCATGGTCGAGCAGCTCGGCCTCAGGGTCGTCACCGTGCCCGGTCACGAGGAGGCCTTCAAGGTCACCCGCCCCCTCGACCTCGTCCTCGCCGAGGCGGTCCTGGCCCGCAGGAGGCTGAACGATGGCTTCTGAAGCAGCTGATCTCCGGCAGCCGCCGGCTGGGCTGCCCGTGCTCCCCCAGGTCGGCATCGGCACCGACATCCACGCCTTCGAGGAAGGCCGCGAGCTGTGGTGCGCCGGCCTGAAGTGGGAGGGCGAGGGTCCCGGCCTGGCCGGGCACTCCGACGCCGACGTCGTCGCCCACGCCGCCTGCAACGCGCTCTTCTCCGCCGCCGGGCTCGGCGACCTCGGCCAGCACTTCGGTACGGGCCGACCCGAGTGGTCCGGCGCCTCCGGGGTCACGCTGCTGACCGAGGCCGCCCGGATCGTCCGCGAGGCCGGGTTCGCCGTCGGCAACATCGCCGTCCAGGTCGTCGGCCCCCGCCCGAAGATCGGCAAGCGCCGCGACGAGGCCCAGAAGATCCTCTCCGAGGCGGCGGGCGCACCGGTGTCGGTGTCCGGCGCGACGACGGACGGCCTCGGCTTCCCGGGCCGCGAGGAGGGGCTGATGGCGGTGGCCACGGCGCTCGTGGTGCGGGTGGGCTGAGGGCGTGCGAGGGTGCCTGCAGAGCGACCAGTGACCCGCCCCTAGGTCCGGAGGTACCCCCATGTCCGCCGCCCTGTCCGACCGGCTCAAGTCCCTGCTCGACGGTCCCGTCTTCATCGTGGTCGGCACGGTCCAGCCCGACGGCAGCCCCCAGCTGTCCCCGGTGTGGGTGAAGCGGGACGGCGAACAGATCCTGTTCTCCACGACCGTCGACCGCCGCAAGAAGAAGAACCTCGACCGCGACTCCCGGGTGAGCGTCGTCGTCCAGGACCCCGAGATGCCGTACGTCTACGGCGAGATCCGGGGCACCGCGGAAATGACCACACAGGGCGGCGAAGAACTGATCGACGAACTGTCGATGAAATACACCGGCAAGAAGTACGCGGAGTTCAATCCGGCTTCGGCGCAGGACGCGGAGCGAGTGGTCGTACGGATCACTCCGCGGAAGGTCGTCGGGATGATGTGAGGCAAGCGGCACGAGGCATCACTCCCGGCCCACTACCCTGGAGTGGTGACCATTCGCCTGTACGACACCAGCGCCCGGCAGATCCGTGACTTCACCCCGCTCAAGCCGGGTTGTGTCTCGATCTACCTGTGTGGCGCCACCGTGCAGGCGGCCCCGCACATCGGGCATGTCCGCTCGTACCTCAACTTCGACATCATGCGCCGCTGGTTCCAGTACCGGGGCTACGACGTGACGTTCATCAGGAACGTCACGGACATCGACGACAAGATCATCGCCAAGGGTGCCGACCAGGGTCGCCCCTGGTGGTCGATCGGGTACGAGAACGAGCGCGCCTTCAACGACGGCTACGACGCCCTCGGCTGCCTCCCCCCGACCTACGAGCCGCGTGCCACCGGGCACGTGACCGAGATGGTCGAGATGATGCGCACCCTCATCGAGCGCGGCCACGCCTACGAGGCCGACGGCAGCGTCTACTTCGACGTCCGCTCCTGGCCCTCCTACCTGGAGCTGTCCAAGCAGGACCTGGACGAGATGCGGCAGCCCGCCGAGGAGGGCATCACCGGCAAGCGCGATCCGCGCGACTTCGCCATGTGGAAGGCCTCCAAGCCGGGCGAGCCCGACTGGGAGACGCCGTGGGGCCGTGGGCGCCCCGGCTGGCACCTGGAGTGCTCCGCCATGGCGCACAAGTACCTCGGCTCCGCCTTCGACATCCACGGCGGCGGCCTCGACCTGATCTTCCCGCACCACGAGAACGAGATCGCCCAGGCCAAGGCCTTCGGCGACGACTTCGCCACGTACTGGGTGCACAACGCCTGGGTCACCATGAGCGGCGAGAAGATGTCCAAGTCGCTGGGCAACTCGGTCCTCGTGAGCGAGATGGTCAAGGTGTGGCGCCCGATCGTCCTGCGCTACTACCTGGGCACCCCGCACTACCGCTCGATGATCGAGTACAGCGAGGAGGCGCTGCGCGAGGCCGAGTCGGCGTTCGCCCGGATCGAGGGCTTCGTGCAGCGGGTCGTCGAGCTGGCCGGGAAGACGGTCGAGCCGGCCGCCGAGGTCCCGCCCGCCTTCGCCGAGGCGATGGACGACGACCTGGGCGTTCCGCAGGCCCTGGCGATCGTGCACACCACCGTCCGGCAGGGCAACAGCGCGCTGGCCGCCGACGACAAGGAAGCGGCCGTGGCCCGGCTCGCCGAGGTGCGGGCCATGCTCGGTGTCCTCGGCCTCGACCCGCTGGACGCGCAGTGGGCCGGCGGCGGCGCCGACCGGGGCGAAGACCTGCACGGCGTGGTGGACAGCCTCGTCCGGCTCGTCCTCGACCAGCGCGAGTCCGCCCGCGCCCGCAAGGACTGGGGCACCGCCGACGCCATCCGCGACCAGCTCAACCAGTCCGGTCTGGTGATCGAGGACAGCCCGCAGGGCCCGCGCTGGAGCCTCGGCCCGCGCTAGCCCGCTGCTTGATCGACTGTGCCGCCCGGCCCTCCGGGCGGCACACTGCATAAGACGTACGTACGAAGCTCACGGAGACGAGTAACTCATGGCCGCGAACAACCGCCGCATGTCCGGCAAGAAGGGCGCGCAGGTCGGCAGTGGCGGCCAGCGGCGCAAGGGCTTGGAGGGCAAGGGGCCGACCCCGCCCGCCGAGATGCGCAAGGGGCACAAGAAGAACCGCATCGCCAACGCCAAGACCAAGCAGGCCGTGCGCCGCCCGGTGCCCAGGGGCCGGGGCGGCAAGTCGTCCTCCGAGCTGGTCGTCGGCCGCAACCCGGTCGTCGAGGCGCTGCGCGAGGGCGTACCGGCCTCCACCCTCTACGTCCAGCAGTTCATCGACAACGACGAGCGCGTCCGCGAGGCCCTCCAGCTCGCCGCCGAGCGCGGTGGCATCAACCTCATGGAGGCCCCGCGCCCCGAGCTGGACCGCATGACCAACGGCCTGAACCACCAGGGTCTGGTCCTCCAGGTCCCGCCGTACGAGTACGCGCACCCGGAGGACCTCGCCGCGTCCGCCTACGACGAGGGCGAGGACCCGCTGATCGTGGCGCTCGACGGCGTCACCGACCCGCGCAACCTCGGCGCTGTCGTCCGCTCCGTCTCCGCCTTCGGCGGCCACGGCGTCGTCGTCCCCGAGCGCCGCTCGGCCGGCATGACCGCCGGCGCCTGGAAGACCTCCGCCGGTACGGCCGCCCGCACGCCGGTCGCCCGTGCCACCAACCTGACCCGCGCCCTGGAGGCCTACAAGAAGGCCGGCATCACGATCGTCGGCCTGGCCGCCGACGGCGAGGTCGAACTCGGCGCGCTGGAGTCCCTCGGGGGCCCGGTCGTGATCGTGGTCGGCAGCGAGGGCAAGGGCCTGTCCCGCCTGGTCGGCGAAACCTGCGACTACCGCGTCCGGATCCCGATGCCGGGTGGTGCGGAGTCGCTCAACGCCGGTGTGGCGGCGGGCATCGTCCTGTACGAGGCGGCTCGCCGACGCGGCTGAACATGCGTCCGTCGCTTCACTCGTACGGGGTAATTCAGGCGTCCATATGGCGTTCCGGACCGCTTTGACGCGGTCCGGACACATCCGCCCGGCCAAAGCAGTGTCCTAACTCCACGTCACTCGGTTAGATGAGTGTGGACACCAGAACACCCCGCACACCCACGGGGGACCGCTCGTCGGGATTCGACGACGTTCCCGCGCTGAGCATGGTGAAGGTGCCGAGCGATCCGGCGCAGGTCATCGTCAATCACGCCAGCTTCCGCGTGCAGCTGGGCGCGTCGGCGAAACGCAGCCAATCCTCGTGGATCGCCGGGCACCTGAGCGCCACCCAGGCCACCGCCCGTATGCCGGTCGTGGGCACGGGGGGCCGGGCCGGCGCGGCGGCGGGCCGCCGCCGCCCCGTCGTGTGGAGCGGCAGGTCCGCCCCCGACGACACCGGCGCCCACCGGCTGCTCCAGGCCGTGCGGGGCAGCAGCGTCCGCCACGCCGACGAGCCCGTCGAGGCCGGCGCCACCCGGGTCATCCCGCGCGTCGGGACCGGCTACGCCGACCGCTACGACGCGTTCGACCAGACCGTCGAGACCCCCGTCGTCGGCCACCAGCGCACCGCCCCCGAGGACGGCACCCGACTCCTGCCCCACATGCGCACGGCCGGCAGCGCCTACGACGAACCCGCGTACGCCGACGGCGAGTTCGACGACTACGAGGAGAGCGCCGGGGCGGGCGACCGCCCCGCCAAGCGCCACGGCGACGACCCGGCCCGGCACGCCTACTACCCCGGCCGCCGGATGAACCTCGGCGTGGTCCTGCTCCCCCTGCGCATCTTCCTCGGCTTCATCTCCATCTACGCCGGCATGGGCAAGCTGTGCGACCCCGTCTACTTCGACGGCGGCAAGCGCGGCTCCATGGTCAAGTGGCTCAACACCCTGCACCCGTGGGAAGTCGCAGAGCCCCTGCGCCAGTTCGCCCTGCACCACCCGGTCGGCTCCGGCCTGGTCATCGCCTTCCTCCAGGTGGTCGTGGGCGTCCTGACCATCCTCGGCTGCTGGCAGCGCGTCGCCGCCGTGGTCGGCGCCCTGCTCTCCGCCGCCCTGATCGTCACCGTCAGCTGGAAGACGGTCCCCGCCTACGACACCCCCGACATCATCTACCTCGCCGCCTGGTCCCCGCTGATCATCGCCGGCGCCCCCGTCTACTCCGTCGACGGCCGCCTCGCCGGCAGCGCCTGGCGCCGGCTCGGCCCCCGCTCCGACATCTGGGAGCTGCGCCGCTACGTCCTGCGCCGCGGCTCGCTCGTCACGGCCGTCACCGTCGGCCTCACCCTGCTCGCCGGTTCTCTGCTGGGCGGCGCCGTACGCGACTCCAGCCGCGTGGTCGTCCCCGGCCCCGGCGACGCCCCGCGCAACAACCTGCCGGGCTCCCCGCTGCCCGAGGAGCCCACACAGCGGCACCGGACGAGCCCGTCGGTCTCCACCTCGCCCACGGGCGGCGCCACGGCCGGTGCGAGCCCCTCCGGGGCGGCCGCGACCCCGGGCGCCAGCCACAGCGCCGGCGCGACCACCACGACGCCCACCCAGACCCAGGGCACCACGGGCCAGGTCCCGCCCCGCCAGTCCTCCCCGACGGGCGGCGCCCCCAGCACCACGGCGGGCCCGACCACCACGGGCGGCACCTCGACGGGCGGCAGCAGCAGCTCCACCGGCGGCACCGGCACCTCGGGCGGCACCACGTCCTCCGGCCAGCCGGGCTTGGTGGGCGGCATCCTGGGCTAGCCGAACGAGACAGCAAAGGGCCCCGTACCGCGAAGGTACGGGGCCCTTTGACGTATGGGGGACGGCTGTCCCAAGACGGCTACCGTCCCAAAGCAGCCAATTCCTTGGCCGCTTCAGTCAGGTCCTTGGCCGTATCGATGGCCCGCCAGTAAGCCCCCTGCGGAATCGGGAACCCGAACAGCTTCCGCTCCCGGGCCAGCCGGGGAAACGTCGTCCGCTCGTGATCCCCCCGCTCGGGCAGCAGCTCCCCGAACTCGGGCGAGAACACGTACACACCCGCGTTGATCTCGAACGGCGACGGCGGCGCCTCGATGAAGTCGGTGATGTGCCCGAACCCGTCGGTCTTCACCGCACCCCAGGGAATCCGGGGCCGGGCCAGCGCCAGCGTGGCGACGGCGTCCCGCTCGGTGTGGAAGTCGGCCATGTCCCGCAGGGAGAAGCGGGTCCAGATGTCGCCGTTGGTGGCGTACCAGGGCCGGTCGGGGTGGGGGAGGTGTGCGGCGGCGTACTTGAGGCCGCCGCCACGGCCGAGGGGCTCCGTCTCGACGATGGTGGTGACGGAGACGGGCAGGTCGGCCGTGTCCAGCCACTTCTGCAGGACCTCGGCGAGGTGGCCGCAGGAGACCACCACGTCCGTCACGCCTTCCTCGGCGAGCCAGGCCAGCTGGTGGCCGATGATCGGAGTGCCCGTACCGGGGATCTCGACCATCGGCTTGGGCCGGTCGTCGGTGTAGGGACGCAGCCGTGAGCCCTGGCCACCGGCCAGGACGACGGCTTGAGTGGGGCGCAACGCGGCGCTCGGATGGGTCATGTCCCGAACTGTACGTGGCGCCCCGGCCGGAATTCCGACTGCAACCTGCTCCTTAAGGAGCCGTTACCGAGTTCCGAACCGGCACTCAGCTGTGCGCGGCCAGGACCCCGGTGGCGAAGGCGGTGTCGCAGACCGGGCGGGCGTACGACTGGGCGCGCGAGGCGCCGTAGATGCGCACCGCCGCCCTGCCCAGGGCGCGGGCGATGGAGGTGCAGTGCTGCGCCAGCGAGGGGTGCCCGTTGACCGCCTGCTGGAGGTGGGTGAGGACCACGCCGGGGTTCTTGTCCTGCAGCTCGGTCATCAGCTGGTCGCGGAGCACGTCCTGCGGGGCCCGGGAGACCGCCTTCTTGGAGACCTCCGCCGAGGAGACGTCCGAGGCGGTGAGCACCGAGCTGGAGGGGCTTCCCGTCCAGTTGACCCGGGTGACCGCGAGGGTTCCGGAGAGCACCAGGACGACGGGCAGGACGAGGGCGAGAGTGCGGCCGATCCGGCGGGCAGGGCCGCCCCGATGGCCGCGTCGCGTCTGAGGGTTGGTGGAGTGCTTCACGCGTGTGAGGGTAGCGCTCGGTGCTGATTTGGCGACATTTAGTCACCCTTATGGGGGATGAAGTGGCGCTATTTTCTGGGTAGAGCGTTGACGTACGGTGCCCGAAATGATCGCTGTGCCGGGGTATTTCACGGCAATGAACAGGGCCCCGCGGGGGTCCGCGGGGCCCTACTCGTCAACGTGCGTGTAAACGCCCTGCTCAGGCCTGTCAGTCGGAGAGGCGCTCGCCCGTCGAGGTCGAGAACACGTGGATCTCGCCCGGACGCGGCACGACGTGCAGGGTGGCGCCCTTCTCCGGCACCTGGCGGCCGCCCACGCGGACGACCAGGTCCTTGACCTCGTCGCCGACCTCGGCGGTGCCGTAGACGTAGCCGTCGGCGCCCAGTTCCTCCACGACGTTCACGGAGACGGCGAGACCGGCCGGGGCGTCCTCGGTGTCCTTGGACAGGGAGGCGGCGGCGCCGCCCAGCTCGACCACCTCGAAGTGCTCGGGCCGGACACCGACGGTCACCGTGCGGTCACCCTTGTCGGTGGCGGCCTTCAGGGCGTCCCGGTTGACGGGGACGACGCTGTTGCCGAACTTCACGCCGCCGTCGGTGATCGGGACCTCGACCAGGTTCATGGCGGGGGAGCCGATGAAGCCGGCGACGAAGAGGTTCGCGGGCTTGTCGTACATGTTGCGCGGCGAGTCGACCTGCTGGAGGAGGCCGTCCTTGAGCACGGCCACGCGGTCGCCCATCGTCATGGCCTCGACCTGGTCGTGGGTGACGTAGACGGTGGTGATGCCGAGGCGGCGCTGCAGGGACGCGATCTGCGTACGGGTCGAGACGCGGAGCTTGGCGTCCAGGTTGGACAGCGGCTCGTCCATGAGGAAGACCTGCGGCTCACGGACGATGGCGCGGCCCATGGCGACACGCTGGCGCTGACCGCCGGAGAGCGCCTTCGGCTTGCGGTCCAGGTACTCGGTGAGGTCGAGGATCTTCGCGGCCTCCTCGACCTTCTGCCGGATCTCCGCCTTGTTGACGCCGGCGATCTTGAGCGCGAAGCCCATGTTGTCGGCGACCGTCATGTGCGGGTAGAGCGCGTAGTTCTGGAACACCATGGCGATGTCCCGGTCCTTGGGCGGCAGGTGCGTGACGTCGCGGTCACCGATGCGGATGGCGCCGCCGTTGACGTCCTCCAGGCCCGCGAGCATCCGCAGGGAGGTGGACTTTCCGCAACCGGACGGGCCGACCAGGACGAGGAACTCGCCGTCCTCGATCGCGATCTCGAGCTGGTCGACGGCGGGCTTCGTGGAACCCGGGTAGATCCGGGTCGCCTTGTCGAACGTGACAGTGGCCATGGTGAATGGGCCCCCTTCTACCGGCAGGAACGTGCCGGACGATCCGTTGTAGGAAGGTGGTTGGTGTAGTCCACGCGAGTGAACTGGCTCAGGACGGTACCTGGCGTTCACTCGTCTGTCAGTACCCGGGCGACTGTGAACTTCGCGGAAATTTTCGACAAGGGCCATCCCGGACCTGGGTACACTGCACGGGCGCGCAGGCGCACGCCTCCTTAGCTCAGCTGGTCAGAGCGCCGCTCTTGTAAAGCGAAGGTCGTCGGTTCGAATCCGACAGGGGGCTCGGCAGGGCGAAGGCCACCCGCACCGCACGGTGCGGGTGGCCTTTGTCGTCTGCGCAGGTCAGGACGTGTGGAGCAGGATCCGCAGGACCTTTCGCAGCTCCGCCTCCGGGTCCGGGACGGCGCCCGTCGCCCGCCACGCCACGAATCCGTCCGGCCGGACCAGGACCGCGCCGTCGGCGCTGGTGCCGTGGGCCCGGGCCCAGTCGGCGCCCTCGGCGTCGTACGTCAGGTCCGCGTCGGCGCCCGGGCCGATCCGGTACGCGTCGAGCCGTACTCCGTCCGCGTCGGCGATCCGGCGGGCCGCCGCGTGCCAGCCCGCGTCGTCCGGCGCGTCGGTGAGCAGGACCAGGGAGCGTTCGTACAGGTCGAGGGTGGACAGGCGGGTGCCGGCGCGGCGCAGCCAGAGGTGCGGGGCGCGGGTGCCGGGCCGGCCGGTCAGGTCCAGGGCGTCGGGGACGACCGGCTGCTCGGGGTCGGTGCCGAGGGCGGCGCCGTGCGGGTAGTGGTAGCCGAGGACGACGTTGAGGATGCCGCCGCGCTTGCCGGCGCCGACGCCGGGGGCGGGGGCGAAACCGGGGTGGCTGTGCTCGACCGAGCGGGCGGAGGCACGGGCGCTGGTGGCGAGGGCGACCGGGCGGCGCTCGGTGTCGTACGAGTCGAGCAGGCCGGGGCCGGCCCAGCCGGCCAGGACGGCGGCCAGCTTCCACGCCAGGTTGTGGGCGTCCTGGATGCCGGTGTTGGAGCCGAAGGCGCCGGTCGGGGACATCTCGTGGGCGGAGTCGCCGACGAGGAAGACCCGGCCGCTGGAGTACCGGTCGGCCACCCGTTCGGCGGCACGCCAGGACGCCTTTCCGGTGATTTCCACGTCGAGGTCGGGCACGCCCACCGCCTTGCGGATGTGGCGCCGGAGGCGTTCCTCGGTGAACTCCTCCAGCGTTTCGCCGTGCTCGGGGTGCCAGGGGGCGTGGAAGACCCAGCGTTCCTTGTTGTCGACGGGCAGGAGGGCGCCGTCGGCGTCCGGGTGGGTGAGGTAGCAGCAGATGAAGCGGCGGTCACCGACCACCTCGGCCAGGGCCGCGGAGCGGAAGGTGACGCTGACGTTCGCGAACAGGTCGCCGGGCCCCGTCTGGCCGACGCCGAGCGCGGTGCGGACCGGGCTGCGCGGGCCGTCGGCGGCGATCAGGTAGTCGGCGTGGACGGTGTAGCGCTCCTCGGTGGCGCGGTCGCGGATCACCGCCGTCACCCCGTAGGCGTCCCGCTCGAAGGACTCCATCTGGTGGTGGTAGCGCAGGTCGCCGCCGAGTTCCCGGGCGTTGTCCAGCAGGACCGGTTCGAGGTCGTTCTGGCTGCACAGGCACCAGCTGGTGGGGCTGGACTGCGCGAGTCCGCCGCCCGGGTCGATGTGCTTGAACAGCCATTCGCCGGCGTCCCCGACGAGGGTCGGCGTCTGCAGGATGCCGTGGTTCTCGGCGAGGAGTGAGGCCGCCGCCCTGATGTCCGGCTCGATGCCGGCCACCCGGAACAGTTCCATCGTCCGCACGTTGTTGCCGCGTCCGCGCGGGTGGATCGAAGTCCCGGAGTGCCGCTCGACGAGCATGTGCCGCACACCGAGACGGCCCAGGAACACGGACATGGACAGACCCACCAGAGAGCCGCCCACGATGAGGACGGGGATCCGGTGGTCGGCTTTTTGATGCATCGAAGTCTCCAGAGGCAGGGGTGCGCGTGTGGGGCGCCTGTGAGTTCTCATGCCCGGTGGCGCCCGCTCCGCGTGCCCAATCACCCACGTGGTTCATACGAGTCGCGGGGTGGTGGGGACCGGCACAGGATCAAGGAACGCTGCCGTCGCGTCACTCGCGGCCGGCGACGCCTCTGCCCCGCGAAGGAGATGTGTGCAGGATGACCACGACGTCTGAACGTCTTTCAGAAAAGCTGACACGCGAGGTGTCGAAGCGTGTCTCCCAGTCCGTGTTCGACGGCTCCCGGCTCCGGGTCGTTCTCCTGGTCGACGTCTACGACGGCGCACAGCAGCAGTTCCTCGAGGCGTACGAGCAGCTGTGCAAGCAGGTTGCGTCGGTGCCCGGCCATGTCAGCGACCAACTGTGCCAGTCCATCGAGAATCCCTCCCAATGGCTCATCACGAGTGAGTGGGAGAGTGCCCCGCCGTTCCTCACCTGGGTGAACAGCGAGGAGCACGTGCGGATGGTGCAGCCGCTGCACAGCTGTGTCCGGGACACCCGGTCGCTGCGCTTCCACATCGTGCGGGAGACCGGTGGCGCCGAGCAGACGCAGTCGGAGGAGCGCCGGCTGCAGGCTCACCCGCGCATCGGCGACGGCGTGATCCGGCACGCGCTGACCTTCACGGTCAAGCCGGGCAGCGAGAAGAAGGTCGCGAAGATCCTCGCCGACTACGCCTCGCCCGAGGCCCGGGTGGACGACACGACGCGGCTGTGCCGGACCTCGCTGTTCATGCACGGCAACCGGGTGGTGCGGGCCATCGAGGTGCGCGGCGACCTGCTCGCGGCGCTGCGGCACGTGGCCCGGCAGCCGGAGGTGCAGGCCGTCGAGAAGGCGATCAACCCGTACCTGGAGCAGGACCGGGACCTCGACGACCAGGAATCGGCCCGGATGTTCTTCACCCGGGCGGCGCTGCCGGCCGTGCACCACGTGAGCACGGAGGACCAGTCGGAGGGCAGGCGGCAGGCCCTGTACTACCCGGCCCGGCCCGGCCGCGGGATGCGGCTGGCCGAGCTGATCGCACAGACCGACTCGGCTGCCGCGGACGACGCGGCGAGCCCCGTGCTGCGCAGCACGGTCTTCCAGCGGGACGACGTGGTCGTGCGGCTGGTCGACATGCGCGGCGACCAGGAGGCCGAGGTGCTGCCGCGGGAGTCCCGGGTGGCCGCCGAGGTGCGGGAGCTGCTCGACGCCGAGGTCGCCCGTATGGACCTGCTCACCGACCGCCGCTCGCCGGGCGCCTGATCCGGCGGCGGGGTCCCCCCACCGCCAAGCGCCGACGCAGCGCACATCCAACGGAGGAAACGTTGTCCATCAAACCCCGTCCGAAAATCGTGGACCTCAGTGAGGTCGAGCCCAACGTCCGGCGAGGTGGCGACCTGCGCGCCATGCTCACTCCTGCCACGGTCGGCTCCACCAGCGGCTTCATGGGCGTGGCCATCGTGCAGCCCGGTGACCGCATCGGGGAGCACTACCACCCGTACTCCGAGGAGTTCGTCTACGTCGTCTGCGGGCAGCTGGAGGTGGACCTGGACGGTGAGCCGCACGCGCTCCGGCCCGAGCAGGGTCTGATGATCCCGGCCCACATGCGGCACCGTTTCCGCAACACCGGCAAGGTGGAGGCGCGGATCGTCTTCCACCTCGGTCCGCTGGCCCCGAGGCCGCAGCTGGGCCATGTCGACACCGAGGAGACGGAGGTCATCGGGGCCGCCGCGGTGATCACCGAGGCGGATGCCGCGCCCGCGGCCGACCGGGGTCGGGTTCGGTCATGACCCGGCGCGTGGCGGTCACTGGCATAGGCATCGTTGCTCCGGGCGGCATCGGCGTACCGGCATTCTGGGATCTGCTTGCCGACGGCCGGACCGCGACGCGGGGCATAACCTTCTTCGACCCCTCGGGGCTCAGGTCGCAGATCGCGGCGGAGTGCGACTTCGACCCGGCGGTGCACGGCCTGGACGCGGACCAGGCCGCCCGGGCGGACCGGTACATCCAGTTCGCCCTGGTCGCCGGGGAGGAGGCGGTCCGGGACTCGGGTCTCGACCTGGCCCGGGAGGATCCCTGGCGGGTCGGGGTCTCGGTGGGCACCGCGGTCGGCGGCACCACCCGCCTGGAGCACGACTACGTCCTGGTCAGCCACCGCGGGCAGCGCTGGGACGTCGACGACCGCGAGGCGGAGCCGCATCTGCACCGGGCGTTCTCGCCCAGCACGGTGGCCTCCGCGGTGGCGGAACGTTTCGGCGCCCAGGGTCCGGTGCAGACCGTCTCCACCGGCTGCACCTCGGGTCTGGACGCGGTCGGGTACGCCTTCCACACCGTCGAGGAGGGCCGGGCCGACATCTGCATAGCGGGCGCGTCGGACTCGCCGATCTCCCCGATCACCATGGCGTGCTTCGACGCGATCAAGGCCACGTCCCCGAACAACGCCGACCCGGCACACGCCTCCCGGCCCTTCGACAACAACCGTGACGGGTTCGTCATGGGCGAGGGCGGTGCGGTGCTCGTCCTGGAGGAACTGGAACACGCGCGGGCCCGTGGCGCGCACGTGTACTGCGAGCTGGGCGGCTACGCCACCTTCGGCAACGCCTACCACATGACCGGACTGACCAGCGAGGGCCTGGAGATGGCCCGGGCGATCGACACCGCGCTCGACCACGCCCGGCTCGACCCCACGGCGATCGACTACGTCAACGCGCACGGCTCCGGCACCCGGCAGAACGACCGCCACGAGACGGCGGCCGTGAAGCGGGCGCTCGGCCACCACGCCTACGACACCCCCATGAGCTCCATCAAGTCGATGGTGGGGCACTCCCTCGGGGCGATCGGGGCGATCGAGGTGGTCGCGTGTGTGCTGGCCCTGGCCAAGCAGGTCGTACCCCCTACCGCGAACTACGACACCCCCGACCCCGAGTGCGACCTGGACTACGTCCCGCGCGTCGCCCGCGAACGGAAGCTGACCAGCGTCCTGTCCGTGGGCAGCGGGTTCGGAGGTTTCCAGTCCGCGGTGGTCCTGACCCGGACGAGGGACCGGACTAGGGAGAGGACAAGATGAGCGAACCGCATGACCGGCGCGCGGCCGTCACCGGCATCGGGGTGGTCGCGCCCAACGGCACCAGCACCGACACCTTCTGGAAGGCCACCCAGGGAGGTCTCAGCGTCCTCGACCGCATCACCCGCGAGGGCTGTGAGCACCTTCCGCTGAAGGTGGCCGGCGAGGTCCGCGCCTTCGATCCGGCGGTGACGATCGAGGAGCGGTTCCTCGTCCAGACCGACCGGTTCACGCACTTCGCCATGGCCGCAGCCGACTTCGCGCTGGAGGACGCCCGGCTCGGGCAGGCCGACACCTCCGGGGAGCCCTACTCCATCGGAGTGGTCACCGCCGCCGGGTCCGGCGGCGGTGAGTTCGGCCAGCGCGAGCTGCAGCAGCTGTGGGGCAAGGGCAGCCGGTTCGTCGGCCCGTACCAGTCCATCGCCTGGTTCTACGCCGCGAGCACGGGACAGATCTCCATCCGCCGCAAGTTCAAGGGCCCCTGCTCGGTCGTCGCCTCCGACGAGGCCGGCGGTCTGGACGCCCTCGCGCACGCGGCGCGGGCGGTGCGGCGCGGCACCGACGTGATCGTGGCCGGCTCCACCGAGGCGCCGCTGGCGCCGTACTCGATGGTCTGCCAGCTCGGTTACGAGGAGCTGAGCCGTGAGGAGGACCCGACCCGCGCCTACCGCCCGTTCACGGACGCCGCCTGCGGCTTCGTGCCGGCGGAGGGCGGCGCCATGCTTGTGGTCGAGGCGGAGCGGTCCGCCCGCGAGCGCGGCGCGGACATCCGGGCCTTCGTCGCCGGGCATGCGGCCACCTTCACCGGTGCCTCCCGCTGGGCCGACTCCCAGGACGGCCTGGCCCACGCCATCCGGCGGGCCCTGGACGAGGCCGGCTGCGCGCCCGAGGAGGTCGACGTCGTCTTCGCCGACGCCCTCGGGGTGCCGGAGGCGGACCGGGCCGAGGCGCTCGCGCTCGCCGACGCCCTCGGCGCGCACGGCACCCGGGTGCCGGTCACGGCGCCGAAGGCCGGCATCGGCCGGGGCTACTGCGCGGCGCCCGTGCTGGACACCGCGGCGGCCGTGCTCGCGATGGAGCACGGGCTGATCCCGCCGACGCCGAACGTCTTCGACGTCTGCCACGACCTCGACCTCGTGACCGGCCGCGCCCGCGTCGCCGAGCTGCGTACGGCGCTGGTGCTCAGCCGGGGACTCATGGGGTCGAACTCGGCGCTCGTGCTCCGGCACGGCGCCGTGAACGCCTAGCAGTACAGGAGGGAATCGCATGACCGCACAGATCACCGTGGACGAACTGGCCGCGCTGATGAAGAAGGCAGCCGGGGTCACCGTGGCCCCGGACATGCTGCTGGAGCGGGGCGAGTCCGGGTTCGACGCCCTCGGCGTCGACTCGCTCGGCCTGCTCGGCATCGTCGGCGAGCTGGAGAACACGCACGGCACCCCGATGCCGCCCGACGCGGAGCGCTGCAAGACGCCCCGGCAGTTCCTCGACCTCGTCAACAGCACTCTGATGGCAGGAGCCTGACATGGCAGGACACACACAGAACGAGATCACCATCGCCGCGCCGCTGGACCTGGTCTGGGACATGACCAACGACCTGGAGCGCTGGCCCCAGCTGTTCAGCGAGTACGCGTCCGTCGACGTCCTCTCCTGCGAGGGGAAGAAGACGACGTTCCGGCTGACCATGCACCCGGACGACAACGGCGTCGTCTGGAGCTGGGTCTCCGAGCGCGAGCCCGACCGCGACACCCTCACCGTGAAGGCCCGCCGCGTCGAGACCGGCCCCTTCGCCCACATGGACATCCACTGGCGGTACGAGGAGCTCCCGGCCGGCACCCGGATGGTCTGGACGCAGGACTTCGCGATGAAGCCCGACGCCCCGGTCGACGACGAGTGGATGACCGACAACATCAACCGGAACTCCAAGGTCCAGATGGCCCTCATCCGGGACAAGATCGAGAAGGCCGCCGCCGGACACCGGCCCGCGCCGGCCCTGGCCGACTGAGCCGGAAGGAGGAGCAGGCCCCATGCACCAGGCCCTGATCGTCGCCCGGATGGCCCCGGGCACCGCACCCGACATCGCCAAGGTGTTCGAGGAGTCCGACCGCGGAGAGCTGCCCCACCTGGTCGGTGTGGTGCGGCGCAGCCTCTTCCAGTTCGGCGATGTGTACATGCACCTCATCGAGTCCGAGCGCGAGCCCGGACCGGCCATCGCCAAGGTGACGAACCACCCCGAGTTCCGTGACGTCAGCGAGCGCCTGCAGGCGTACGTCAGCGCGTACGACCCGGAGACCTGGAGGTCCCCCAAGGACGCGATGGCACAACGCTTCTACGTCTGGGAGCGCGACTGAGCCGTACGGCCCGTCCGGACGGCCACCGGCCGCCGGGCCCGCAGCGTCGCGGGCCCGGCGGCCGGTGCTCTGTGTCCTTCGTGTCCTGCGTGCCCGGGTGTCCCGTCACCCGGACACGTGGCAGTCGAACGCGTGCAGATACGGGTTGACCGGCCGGATGTCCTCCACCTTGAGGCCCGCCGAGGTCAGCCTGCTCACCATGGAGTCGGTGGTGTGCTTGGCCCCGCCGACGTTGAGGAGCAGCAGCAGGTCCATGCCGGTGCTGAAGCGCATCGAGGGGGTGTCGTCCACCAGGTTCTCGATGACGACGACCCGGGTGCCGGGGCCGCCCGCCTCGACGACGTTGCGCAGCGTCCGGGCCGTGCTCTCGTCGTCCCACTCCAGGATGTTCTTGATGATGTAGACGTCGGCCTGGACCGGGATCGCCTCCCGGACGTCGCCGGGCACGATCCGCGCGCGGTGTGCGAGATCGCCGCCCTCGCGCAGCCGCGGCAGGGCGTTCTCCACCACCCGGGGCAGGTCGAGCAGACTGCCCCGCATCTCCGGGTACTTGTCCAGCAGGCACGCCACCACGTGCCCCTGGCCGCCGCCGATGTCCGCGACGGACCTGCTGCCGGACAGGTCCAGCAGAGCCGCCACCTCCCGCGCCGACTGCTCGCTGGAGCGGGTCATCGCGCGGTTGAAGACGTCCGCGGACTCGGGGGCGTCCTCGTTGAGGTAGGTGAAGAACTCCTTGCCGTAGAGGTCCTCCACGACGTTCCTGCCGGTGCGCACCGCCTCGTCCAGCTTCGGCCAGGCGTCCCAGGTCCACGGCTCGGTGCACCACAGGGCGATGGCGCGCAGGCTGTTCGGGTCGTCCTCGCGCAGCAGCCGGGACGTCTCGGTGTGCGCGAACGTGCCGTCCGGCTGCTCGGCGAAGACGCCGTAGCAGGACAGGGCGCGCAGCAGCCGGCGCAGCGGCTTCGGTTCGGTCTTCACCGCGGCCGCGAGGTCCTCGACGGCCATCGGCGCGTGGTCGAGGGCGTCGGCGACGCCCAGCCGGGCCGCCGCCCGGACGGCGGCGGCACAGGCCGCGCCGAACACGAGTTCGCGCAGCCGCATGGGAGGCGGTGGGGCTGTTTCAGCGGTCGTCATGTGCCGCCCTCTCTTTCTTCGGCGTTCGTCGGTCCAGCAGGGGCAGTGTGTGCGGTCAGCACAGGCCCGCGGGCTTGGAGGCCCGGCAGGAGTTGTGCTGGAAGGCGTTGCTCTTGCTGGTCTCGGTGTTGACCAGGTCCGCCGGGGAGTTGTTCGCGAGCATGTTGTCGCTGACCCGGTTCTTGTCCCCGGTGACGCCCACGAAGCTCTTGAACAGCACGATGCCGCCCGACAGCGGGGACTTGCCCGAGTGGTCGGTGACCAGGTTCCCGGTGACCGAGACCCGCTCGGTGCCGGTCAGGACGATGCCGGAGCCCTGGAGGGCGGGCAGTCGTTCGGTCTTCGGGCAGGACTTGTTGTTCTTGACGACGCGGTTGGCGGCCACTTCCAGGGCGCCGGCCTTGGGCTTGTTCTCGTCGCCGACGACGATCACCCCGGCGCAGTTGCCGGTGACGTAGTTCTCCGCGACGGTGAGGTTGCGCAGCCTGCGCACCGTGACGCCGATCCGGTTGCCCTCGAGGCGGTTGCGCGCGATCAGCGTCTGCCCGGCGTCGTAGGCGCCCGCTTCCTCGTTGATGGTGTTGGCGAGGAACAGGCCCGCGTCGCCGTTGTCGTGCGCGTAGTTGTGCAGGAGCTGCCCGTGCACGGACCGCTCCTGGGCGATGCCCCAGACGCCGTTCTTGTAGGCGTCCACCCGGCGGACGGTCATGGTGTCCGTCGCCATGCCGAACACGCCGGCCCGGCTGAAGCCGGTCACGGCCAGGTCCTCGACGGTGACGCCCTCGACGTTCTTGGTCTTGGTGCCCAGCACACAGATGCCGCTGCCGTGCTCGGCGCAGCTGCCGGCCGCCTTCTTCGAGGTCTTCTTGTTGACGGGCTTGATCACCGTTCCGGGGCCCACACCGCGCAGGGTCAGCCCGGGCGTCATGATCTTGACGCTCTCGTGGTAGGTGCCGCCGAGCACGAGCACGGTGTCTCCGGCCTGCGCGGCGTCCACCGCTTTCTGGATGGACTCGCCCGGGCGGACCAGCAGGGTGTTGTGGGCGGCCGAGGCGGGGGCCGCACCCAGTCCCGCGCCGACGAGCGCGGCGGTACAGGCGAGATATGCGAGGTGACATCTCTTCATATCGCGTACGGTATGACCGTTTAATTCCATGATGGCCGGATAGGCCGTCCGGCGGCGTGTCAGCCGCCGCGCAGCTCCCGCCCGATCTCCAGCTGCACGCCCTCCAGCGGCCGGCCGGCCTCCGTCTCCCAGAGACGGTTCTGCAGCACCCGCCCCGGCGTCCACGCCCGGGCCCGCTCCCGGTCCAGGCCCAGCGCGTCCGACAGCGCGTCGAAACGCCGGCGGGTCTCGGCGGGGTCGTACCGGTTGTCGATCGCGGGCAGCAGGTCGAAGCCGGGGTCGCCCGCCAGCGGCTTCGGGTCGATGGCCGGCCACGGCGCCCGGTCGGCCGCCAGGACGTTGTCGTAGTGCAGGTCCCGGTGCAGCAGCCGGTCGGCGGGCTCGGCGACCACCTCACGCACCGCGGCCGCGCAGTCCCCGACCAGGCGGCGGTCCGCCGGGTCCGGAATCCGGCCGAGCGCCCAGGGCACCCGGTCCAGCATCGCCCGCGCGACATCGCCCGGACGGCGTAGTCCCGCGGGGGCCGG
Organism: Streptomyces sp. NPDC101165; assembly: GCF_044768135.1. Taxonomy (NCBI): domain Bacteria; kingdom Bacillati; phylum Actinomycetota; class Actinomycetes; order Kitasatosporales; family Streptomycetaceae; genus Streptomyces; species Streptomyces sp. NPDC101165. The sequence goes on from NZ_JBIWPG010000011.1 coordinate 137,055, forward strand.
CACGGACGTCAGCCGGGCCGGCAACCCGGCGATGACCAGGACCGCCTCGCGCGTGTCCGGCAGGCCGGTCGGCATGCGGCTCTCGTCCAGCCGCTCCAGCAGCAGCGTGCGGGTCGGTGCGTCGTGCTCCAGTAGCCGTACGGCCCCGTCCCCGTCCCACGTCCGCAGGGCCATCGGCTCGCCCGCGCTCTCCTCGTCGAGCAGCTGCAGCTTGCGCGCCGCCCTGCTGCCGTCGGCCCGGACGACCGGCAGGACCAGCGCGGCCACCCCGTACATCGCGGGCCCGTCGACCCGCAGCTCCCAGCGCCCGAGGAATTCCCCGGCCCGCCGCGGCAGGTCCGCGACGAACGCCCGCCCCGCCTCCCCGTTGAATTTCTCCTGAGAAGCGGCCGGCTCGCCAGGCACCTCGATCACCTTGCCGACCATACTGACGTCTGTGAATCGGGTCATCGGATTTCGGCGGGGGCTCCGGGCGGTCGCGGCCCATGTCCGCAGCGCCCCGGGCGTCACGGCCTACGTCCGCAGCGCCCCGGGCACCTATGTCTGGCTGCTGATCCTGTTCGTCACCACCGTCGCCCTGCACCACATGTCGCCGGACTTCGAGGAGGACTTCCTGCGGCAGCGGTCGACCAACATCCATGAGCTGTCGCGGAACCCGGTACGGGTGCTGATCACCAGCGCGATGTGGATCGACAGTGGGCACTGGCTGCCGTACGCCGTCCTGTACACCGTCTTCCACGCCCAGGCCGAACGCTGGCTCGGCACCCTGCGCTGGCTCGCGGTGTGCGTGGCCGCGCACGTGTTCGCCACGCTGATCAGCGAGCTGGCCCTGCTGAAGGCGATCCACGACGGCATGGCCCCGCACTCCGCGGTCAACACCCTGGACATCGGCGTGAGTTACGCCCTGGCGGGCGTGGTGGCGGTGCTCACCTACCGGATCGCGGCGCCCTGGCGGTACCTGTACCTGGTGGTCGTGCTCGCGGTCTACACGGTCCCGCTCGCCACCAGCCGCACCTTCACCGACTTCGGGCACTTCCTGTCCGTACTGATCGGCCTGGGGTGCTATCCGCTGGTCAGAGGCCGCGGCAGAGCATGGAACCCGAAGGAGACCCTGACCGCGCTGCGGGGCATCGCGACCGCCTCGTCGAGCGGCGGACAGACCGGCTGACGCGGTGGAGCCGCCCCTCACCCCGTGGCCGCGGGCGCAGGGTTGCCCTGGTGGGTGAAGGCGGCCCAGTGGTGCAGACGGTGGAGGTCGGGGCGGGTGGCCTCGCGGCGGAGAAGGCCGTCGAGGGTGTGTGGGACCTTGCGGTGCGGGTTGAGCATCCACAGCTGGGCGGCGCGCAGGGCGTCGGGCGGGGCCAGCCCGCCGGCGGTGAGGTGGTGGTGGAAGACGGCCATCATCACGGCGGTGGCACTGTCCCACACGGCCCAGCGGGAGCCCACGACGTCGGCGGCGCCACCCGTGACCAGCGCGGTGGCGAGGGTCAGTGCCTCGTCGTGATGGCGCGTGCTCAGGTCGGTCTCGCAGGCGCTGAGCACCACCAGCGGGCCCGCGGTGTCCGGCCGGCGGCCGTACGCACCGTCGAGGATGCCGGCCACGGTGAGCCGACCGGCCTCCTCGCCCGCGCCGGGCGGACCGGCCAGCCACAGCGCGGAGTCGGTGGGGCGCGGCGCGGCGACGGCGTGACAGGACAGATGGACCACGGACGCCGGTGACGCGCCGCCGGGCAGGACGGCGAGCAGCTCCTCCGGCGTGCCCGCGGCGTCCGGCAGCTCGTCCGTGGTGACGAACTCGCCGTAGCGGAGCGCGTCGGGGTAGCAGCCGGCCCGCAGCGCGGCGGTCTCCACCTCGGCCCACGGCAGGCTCAGCTCCGGGTCGGCGACGAGCACCTGCCGGCCGGCGGTGGGAGGCATCCGCCGCCGGGCGGCCGAGGCGAGGAAATGGGTGCCGGACGGGGCGTAGCTGAACACGGCCTCCTGGCAGGCGTACCGGTGGCCGTACTTGCCCAGACCCCGGATGCGCGCGGCGTGCCACGGCACTGCACCGAGCGGGCCGCAGGGCACCAGCACGATCCTCGGTGTCCGGGCGTACGGCCCGAGGGCCGCCGAGAGTGGGCGTACGGCCGTGAGTACCGGGCCCATGGCCGCCTTCCAGGCCCAGTCGCACAGGTCGTCCAGCGCGGCCTGCCAGTGCCCGTCCCAGGCGGCCTTCCACGAGGTGTGCAGGTCCGGGTCGGCGAGCGCCCGGGAGCGTTCCGCCGCGGCGTCGAGGTAGCGCTCCAGCGGCGGGCTGCCCGGGGCCTTCATCTCCGGCAGCGGAAGGATGAAGGGAGCGGCGCCCGGGCGCAGGATCAGCGCGTGGCCGAGCCAGGGGCCGTTGGACAGGGGCGCACCGGGCACCAGGTAGACCAGCGCGTCCGTGCCCGTGGCGGCGAGACCGTCCGTCAACCGGGCCACGTCCGCCGCGCCCACCAGCTGCCGGGTGCCCGACCCCTCTCCGGCACCGGGGTGGACGCCCAGCACGGACAGCGCCCTGCGCCGCAGCGCGCCCGGGATCGGCGGGCCGTCGGCCGACGAGGGCGGTGCGTCGCCGGTCCGGGACCGCAGCGGGTCCGTGGGGACCTGGGCACGCCACTGCCTGGCCAGTGCGGACTGGCCAGCGTCGTCGAGCAGCTCGGGGATGCTCCGGGCGGCGGAGGCGGCCTGCAGCACCAGGGCACGCCCCATCTCCAGATCGGCCACCGCGTCGGCCGGGCGGCCGAGCCGGAAGTCGACGAAGGCCAGCCGCCGCGTCAGCCGGGCGCCGTTGAGAGCCGCCGACAGACCGTGGTCGGCGCCGAGTTGGAGCAGGACGTCGGCGGCCAGTTCGGCCAGCGCCTCACGCGTGATCCGCACGAACGCCAGCAAGTCGTCGGCGGCCTGCGCGCCGGGCCGGGCGGAGCGCATGGCGTGGGCCTCGGCCAGAATCCTCAGGATGTCCACGCGCCGATGTACGCCACGCCCTTCGGCGAGCAGTGCGCGGACGCGGGTCAGCTCGGTGATGGCCTCGTCCAGAATCGCCGGGTCCTTCTCACCGCGCACAACGGCGAGTTGCAGCCGCAGGCCGATTCGGGCGCGCAGGTCGTACTCCTGCTCGTGGTAGGCCTCCGGTCGGTCGAGCGCCCGACGGAACTCGGCGAGGTCGCGTTCCAGGGCCGCTCGCTCGTCGGCGGGCTCTGCCGTTCCGGGCGCCTCGCGCTCGGTGGCCGACCGCGCGTCCGCGCGCAGCTTGTCGAGCTGCTCCAATCGCTTCGCCACCTTGTCGCGCCACTCGCTGTCCGCCGGCAGGGCGGCGTGCCGGCCACGGAGCTCCTCGCTCAGGCGCGGCAGCGCCTCGTGGTCTCCGGTGCGCTCCGCGCGCCGGAGCTCGCCGTCGGCGAGGGCGAGCGTGAAGTCGAGGGCCAGCGGTGCGTCGGGCGGCAGGGAGCCCTCGCCTTCCAGGGTGGCGCCCAGCCCGCGCATGGCGGCCAGGGAGACGTCGGAGTCGTGGAAGATGCCGCCTTGCGCGGCGGCATCGTCCACGATCTCGGCCAGCTCCACCCGCAGGGCCGTGGCCCACCACGAGCCCGCGGGGCTCGCGTCGAGCGCCTCCCTGAGCAGGGTGGCGGCGTCCTCCAGGTAGCCGGGATCTCCGGTTCGCTGGGCCAGGAAATGGTCGTACACGGCCGCGGAGCGCCGCTCGCGAATGCCGAGGTGGGAGACGAAGTCCTGCATATGGCTGTCGAGAAAGTCGAAGAAGCCGGGCTCCACGGGGAGGCTGATCGGCCACTCGTCGAGGCGGTCGCCGCTGCCGTCGTCCGGTTCCGGCTCGGGCCGCTCCACCGTGCCGAAGTCGACCGAACCGGGCTCCCTGGTCTCCACCGTGACGAGCAGGTAGCCGTGGAGTCGGGCGACCCGGGCCCGCTCGGGTGCGTCCGGCGGCAACCCGTGCAGCGCCCGCAGCACCAGGTCGGCGGCGCGGCGGATGCCGTCGGTGCCGGCTGCGCTGCCGGCGTCGGCCTGACGCAGCAGCGCCGCGGCTTCCGGGTCCACCAGATCCGCGCCGGGGCCGGTTCGCCCGTCGCCCTTGGGATGCAACTTGGTGTTCAGCCAGACCAGCACGCGGGTGAACTGCGGCGTGCTGCGTGAGCCGGCCAGGGCCACCAGACCGCGGACGGCGTCGAGCAGCGCGTCCTCGGGGGCGACGGCCTCATCGGCGTTCCGGGCGCTGTCGGGTGCGGCTGCCGCACCTGTGGCGGCCGCTTCGGTGGCCGCCACTGCCGCCTCCGCCACTGCCGTCTCCGCCGTCGTGCCGGGGGAAGCCCAGCCAGGGGTGAGGATCAGTTCGAGGTCCCGCTTGACGCTCGCGGTCCGCTGCTGGAGCGCCGGGTCGAGCGGGGCCGCGGCGATGCGGCCCACCACCTCCAGGGCCTCCGTGATGTCCCGGCGCAACGACTCGGTCAGCACCCGTTCGTCGGCGGCGGAGAGCAACGCTTCCTGAAGGGCGGTGCGGGTGCCGTCGGCGCGGGGCAGCATCCAGGGCACGAGCAGGAAGACCAGCATCATGCGGGCCTGCACCACGAGCAGGCTCTCCAGTGGCCAGTTGCGGTCCGCCCACCGCAGGCGCCGCAGCGCCGCCGTCCGCTCGCTCGAACCGGACGACGCGCTTTCGTCCCTGCTCAGGCAACGCACGCCGAGCACGAGGCCCACGTGGATGATGACGACAGGGAGGAATTCCTCCTCGTTCCGCTCGGTCAGCGCGACCTCCGCGGCGATCAGCCGCTCGCCCACCGGTGTCAACGTCTCGGCGGCCGGCCGGCGCTCCGAGAGGTCCAGCAGCCGTCGGGCCTCCCGTACGGCGTTCTCCGCCTCCTTCCGCAGTTCCGCCAACCCGGTGCCGTCGTCGTCCCGTCGAACCTCGCTGCCCATCGGCTCCCCCGCCGTGCGCGCCTCGCCCCGTAGGACCCACTTTCACTCAGTCTCCAGGAACGGTTAACGTCCGCACATGAGCAGCACGGCAAGCAGTGTCGTCAACGGCGGCATCTCCTTCTGGTACGCGGACGACGGTCTCCCGGCGGTGCGGGAGCCGCTGCCCGGGGACGCGTCCGCCGACGTCGTCATCGTCGGCGGTGGCTACACGGGACTGTGGACCGCGTACTACCTCAAGAAGGCCGCCCCCTTCCTCCGGATCACCGTCCTGGAGCAGAAGTTCTGCGGCTACGGCGCCTCCGGCCGCAACGGCGGCTGGCTGTACAACGGCATCGCGGGCCGCGACCGGTACGCGAAACTGCACGGCCACGAGGCCGCCGTACGGCTGCAGAAGGCGATGAACGACACCGTGGCCGAGGTCGTCGCGGTCGCCGAGGCCGAGGGCATCGACGCCGACGTGCACCGCGGCGGGGTGCTGGAAGTGGCGACCACGCCCGCCCAGTTGGCCCGGCTGAAGGCGTTCCACGAGCACGAGCTGTCGTACGGCGAGAAGGACCGCGAGCTGTACGGCGCCCGGCAGACCGCCGAGCGGATCAGGGTGGCCGGCGCCGTCGGCTCGACCTGGACCCCGTACGGTGCCCGGCTGCACCCCGTGAAGCTGGTGAAGGGCCTGGCGGCGGCCGTGGAGGCGCTCGGCGTCACCATCCACGAGTCGACCCCGGTCACCGAGATCAGCCCCAAGCACGCCGTGACCCCCTACGGCACGGTCCGCGCCCCCTACATCCTGCGCTGCACGGAGGGCTTCACCGCCTCCCTGAAGGGTCAGCGGCGCACCTGGCTGCCGATGAACTCCTCGATGATCGCCACCGAGCCGCTCACCGACGAGCAGTGGGCGGCCGTCGGCTGGGACGGCCGGGAGACGCTGGGCGACATGGCGCACGCCTACATGTACGCGCAGCGCACGGCCGACGGGCGGATCGCGCTCGGCGGGCGCGGGGTGCCGTACCGCTTCGGCTCGCGCACCGACAACGACGGCCGCACCCAGCCGGAGACGATCGAGGCCCTCCGGGAGATCCTGACCCGCTTCTTCCCGGCCCTCGCGGGCGTGCGCGTCGAGTACGCGTGGTCCGGGGTGCTCGGTGTCCCGCGCGACTGGTGCGCCACGGTCACCCTCGACCGGGCCACCGGCCTCGGCTGGGCGGGCGGCTACGTCGGCTCGGGCGTGGCCACCACCAACCTCGCCGCCCGCACCCTGCGCGACCTCGTCCAGCAGGACTCCGGCCAGGCCGGCCGCACCGAGCTGACCGACCTGCCCTGGGTGAACCACAAGGTCCGCAAGTGGGAGCCGGAACCCTTCCGCTGGCTCGGCGTCCAGGGCATGTACGCCACCTACCGCGCGGCCGACCGCCGTGAACTCCTCCACCCGGGCACGGAGTCCTCCCGCCTGGCACAGATCGCGGACCGGGTGGCGGGGCGCCACTGAGGCATCACGGGTCCCCGGGCCCCCTGGAAACCCGTTGAGGCTGTGTCGCACCTGTGTGCGACCATCGCCTCAACTACCGACCATCCAGGGGGAATTCCTTGTCCGACAACTCCTGTGCGGCGGTGAGACCCGGGCGGCTCGCCGCCGTCGCCGTCCTCGTCTCACTGCTCGCCTCACTGCTGACCCTCACCGGGGCGGGCGCCGCCCGCGCCGACGACCCGTCGTGCGCGCCGCTCGCCCTCGCACCGTTCGGCGACCCGGGCGACGCCGCCGCCAAGGCGAGCGTCCCGGCCGACGGCACCGCCTGCTTCACCTTCACCGCCGACGCGCCGGGCCTGCACCTGGTGTCCCTGAAGGACGACAGCAGCAACCTGTACGCGCAGGTCACCAGCGCCGACGGCACCCAACTCGACTGCTACGACGCCGAGTACCGGGACAAGGGCTGGTGCGACCTGCCCGCGGCCGGCACCTACACGCTCGCCGTCCGCAACCAGGGCGGGTCGGCGGCGGACACGGCGGTGACGGTCGTCCCGCTCGCCTCCCTGAAGGGCTGCGCGGACTCCGTGGGCACCGCCTGGGACCTCCCGGTGGTCACCCGGACGACGGCGAGCCCCGTCGAGGTCGACTGCCAGCCGTTCGAGGCGAAGCCGGGCGAGCGGATCCGTCTCGCCCACGGCCCCACGGCGGACGGCTCCTCCCGCGCCTGGATCACCGACGCGACCGGCGCCCGCATCTGCCCGCACTTCCCGGAGGACGGCGAGGACAGCTGCGTCCTGCCCGCCGACGGCAAGGGCCCCTACCGGGTGATCTCCCAGGTGACCCGCGGGGAGAAGGGCTTCCCGGCCGCGTACGCGGTGAGCGTGCGCCGCCTGAACGACCCGCGGGGCTGCACCCCGGCACCCGTACGGCCGTACGGCGTCCTGAAGGGTCCGGACCTCGTCACCGACCCCTGCTTCACCTTCACCGCCGACAAGGCGGGCCCGTACACCGTCCACTACGTCAGCGGCGAGCGCTCCACCGGCGCGGCCCGGGTGTACGACGCCGCCGGCAGGACGGTGTGCCGGTCGGGGTGGGACCCCTGCCGGGTGCCTTCCGCCGGTACGTACACCGCGCTTCTCGACAGCACCTATCCCTTCTCCGGCCCCCGCGCGGGCCTCGTCGTCCTCGACCGCGCCTCCGACGCCGGGTGCGAGACGGCCGGGACGGGGCTGCACAAGGGCGAGCTGAGCACGGTCGGCCAGTACGACTGCCTGACTCTGTCCGCCCCGCAGGGCGCCCGGATCGCCGCGCTCACCCCGCTCGCCTCTCCCGGCGTCGACGCCGACGTCGAGGTGGTGGACCGGGACGGCACCGTGCAGTGCGACGCCCAGGGTCTGTCCGGCGGCGACTGCGCCCTCACCGGTACGGCGCCCTTCCGCGCGCTGCTCCACACCGAGGACAGCGCCGATGCCGCGACCGGTCCGTACGCGGTCGCCCTGTACCGCACGGACGGCCCGAACGACTGCCCCGTCCTGCCCGCCGGCAGCTTCACCGCCGACGGCGCGAAGGCGACGCTCACCACCGGCGACGGCGTCTTCGCGCACTGCCTGAGCATCCCGGCCGACGCCCACACGAGCGCCGAGGTCGTCCAGCTGACCGCCACCTCCGGCGACGTACCCGCGAAGTTCTCGGTGCTGGACTCCACCGGCAAGAAGGTCTGCGACCGCTCGGCCACCACCAGCGGCTGGACCCTCTGCACGCTCACCCCGGGCAAGGCCCACACCGTGCTCGTCACCGGCCGCGACCAGGCCGCCGCCTACACCCTCACCCGCCGCGACGTCACCGCGACCGCCGACTCGGCGGGCTGCACCAGGACCGCCGCGGCCAAGGTGGGCGGACCGTCGGTGAAGGGCACGTACGGCGCTCCCGGCACCCTGAACTGCGCGCAGGTCACCACCGACGCGGCCACCGACGTCCTCCATGTCGACGTCCGGGATCCGCTGGGCACCGCCAATATCGCCGTCCTCGGCGGTGACGGGAGCACCGAGTGCTCCTTCCGCAACCGCTCCTGCGCGGTCTCCGGTTCCACCATCCACCAGGTCCTCGTCCAGACCCCGGCGAACCTGAAGGCCTCGCCCGAGTACCACCTGGACGCCCTGCGCGTCGCCACCGCCGACGGCCCCGCGCCCGAGTGCACCGAGGTGCCGTCCGTCGCGTTCGGGTACGGGCCCGTCACCGGCACGCTCGACGAGTCGCACACCGCCGTGTGCGCGGCGCTGCCGACCGGCGGCTTCGACCGCTTCGACGTCGACGTCAAGGACACCACCGGCGCCACCACCACGGCGGTGCCCGCGCTGTACAACACGGCCACCTGGAACAACGGCTGCACGCGCTACGTCCCCGAGAGCTACCGGTGCGCCGCGCTCGGCTCGTCGTCGGCGGCCACCCCGACGGTGTTCGTCCTCGGCCTCCCCGAGAAGGCGTCCAGCACCTCCTACAGTGCCAGGCTGGCCTGCTCCTCCTCGCTGTGCGGCACGGAGAAGACGTCCGTCACGGCGGTCAGCCCGGCCACGGGCGGGAGCGGTGGCAAGGTGCAGGTCACGGTCACCGGCACCGCGCTCGGCCCGGACACGGAGGTCCGGCTGAGCCGGGCGGGCCAGACCATCAGGGCGAAGGCGGACTCGGTCGCCGCCGACAACCGTTCGGTGACGGCCACGCTCGACCTGACCGGCGCCGCCCCGGGCAGCTGGAACGTCAGTGTGTTCACGGGCTGCTGTGAGTACCAGCGCGGCTCGTTCACCGTGACCGAGCAGCCCCGGCTGCAGAACATGGCCCCGCCCGAGGTGACCGGTACCGCCAAGGCCGGCGCCAAGGTCACCGCCTCGACCGGCAGTTGGTCGCAGGTCCCGTCGTCGTACGGCTACCAGTGGAACGCCGACGGGAAGGCCATTGCCGGGGCGACCGCGGCGTCGTACACGATCCCGGCGTCCCTGGTCGGCAAGAAGCTCACCGTGACCGTCATCGCCGCCAGGAGCGGCTGGAGCAGCGGTACGGCGACCTCGCCCGCGGTGACCGTCGCCCAGGGCGACGCGCCCAGGGCGACCGAGCCGCCGGTGATCAGCGGCACGGCGAAGGTCGGCCGGACGCTGAGGACGACGAACGGCACCTGGAGCCCGGCGGCCACGTCGTTCGCGTACCAGTGGTACGCGAACGGCCGGGCGATCAGCGGGGCGACCCGGTCCTCGCTGGTGCTGAAGGCGGCCCAGAAGGGCAAGAAGATCACCGTGAAGGTGATCGCCCGCCGCACCGGACACAAGGACGGCTCCGCGACCAGCGCGCCGACCAAGGCGGTCACCGGCTGACCCGCCGGACGGACCACGGGTGAGGGGGAGGGCGGCCGCCGGCCACCCTCCCCCTCGACGGTTGCGGCGCGAGGCGCGGCAGGTCAGACCGCCGACTCCGCCACCCGCGCCCCGGCCCGTGCGCCGTGCCCGGGTGCCTTGGCCGTGACCATCAGGCCCGCGACCAGTCCGGCGAGGAGCATGATGCCGGCGGCCCACCAGATGGCGACCGTGTAGCCGTGCACCACGCCCTCCGGGACCACGGTGGCCTTGTCGGCCGGGTTGTGCAGATGGGCTGCGACGTAGGCGGTGCTGCTGGTGGTGGCGATGGTGTTGAGCAGGGCCGTACCGATCGAGCCGCCCACCTGCTGGGCGGTGTTGACTGTGGCCGAGGTGACGCCGGAGTCGCGCGCGGGGACGCCGGCGGTGGCGGTGGCGAACACCGGCATGAAGGTCAGGCCCATGCCGAGGCCCATCAGGAGCAGCGAGGGCAGGATCTCGGTGGTGTAGGAGGAGGTGACGGTCATCCGGGTCAGCAGGAGCAGGCCGGAGGCGGCGAGGAGCGTGCCGGGCACCATGAGCATGCGCGGGGGCACCCGGTGCAGCAGGCGGGCCGATATCTGGGTCGAGCCGGTGATGATCGCCACGGTCAGCGGGAGGAAGGCCAGGCCCGCCCTCATCGGCGAGTAGCCGAGGATGACCTGCAGGTAGTAGGTCATGAACAGGAACATCCCGAACATGCCGATCACCGCGAGCATCATGGTCAGGAAACTCCCCGCGCGGTTGCGGTCCTTGACGATGCGCAGCGGGAGCAGCGGGCTCGGGGCGCGGTTCTGCCACCAGACGAACGCGATGAGCAGGACGACACCGCCCGCGAACAGTCCGAGCACCAGCGGGTCGGTCCAGCCGCGCGGCTCGGCCTCGCTGAAGCCGTAGACGATCGCGACGAGTCCGCCGCAGCCGAGCAGGACGCCGGGTACGTCGAGGTGGGCGTCGGTGCGGCCGGGGCGGTCGTGCAGCAGGGCGAAGGCGCCGAGGACCGCGGCGAACGCGATGGGCACGTTGACGTACAGGCACCAGCGCCAGTTCAGGTACTCGGTGAGCAGACCGCCGACGATGAACCCGATCGCCGAGCCGCTGCCGGCCAGGGCGCCGTAGATGCCGAAGGCCTTGCTGCGCTCGCGGGGGTCGGTGAAGGTCGTGGTCAGCAGGCTCAGCGCGGAGGGCGCGAGGACGGCGGCGAAGACGCCCTGCAGGGCGCGGGCGCCGAAGAGCATGCCGGGGCCGGTGGCCGCGCCGCCCAGTGCGGAGGCGGCCGCGAAGCCGACGAGCCCGATGACGAAGGTCCGTTTGCGGCCGACGAGGTCGGCGATCCGGCCGCCGAGCAGCAGGAGTCCGCCGAAGGCCAGGGTGTAGGCGGTGATGACCCACTGCCGGTTGCCGTCGGACATGCCCAGGTCGTGCTGTGCCGAGGGCAGTGCGATGTTCACGATCGTCGCGTCCAGCACCACCATCAGCTGGGCGAGAGCGATGACGACCAGGCTCCACCAACGGTGGGGATCGGCTCCTTCGGCTGCTGCCGTCGCCGACGGGGCTTCACCCTTTCGGCCGATGCCCATCTGGCCAGAAGACCACGAATCAGGGCGTATCGCATCCGCGTGCGGAGTCTTGCCGGTCTTGTGCCTCATGGCTCAAGGACCACCTTTCCGATCGTGCCGCGGTTCTCCAGCGCCCGGTGTGCCGCGGCCGCCTCGGAGAGTGGGAAACGGGTGACGGCCGGGCGCAGGCGGCCCTGGCCGGCCTCGGTGAGGGCGCGCAGTTCGAGGGCGCGCAGACCGCCGGCCTTCTGCAGCATCGCCGGGCCGAGGACCGACTCGGAGAGCCCGTCGACGAAGTGGCCCCGGGCGCCCTCCCCGATGCCCTCCGCCGACCAGCCGAAGACGAGATGCCGGCCGCCGGGCCCGAGCAGCACCACGGCCTCCCGGGCAACCGCGCCGCCGACGCCGTCGTAGACGATCGTCGCGAGTTGCCCGCCGAGATGGGCGCGGACCTTGGCCGGCCAGGCGGAGTCGTTGTAGTCGACCGCGAGATCGGCGCCGTCGGCCCGCACACGGGCGGTCTTCTCCGGCCCGCCCGCGAGGCCGATCACCGTCGCTCCGGCGTTCTTGGCGTACTGCACGAGCAGGGTGCCGACGCCGCCGGCAGCCGCCGGTACGACGACCACGTCGTCCGGACCCGGCTCGGCGAACTGTGCGATCCCCAGGGCCGTACGCCCCGTACCGATCATCGCGACGGCCTCGGCGAAGCCCAGTCCTTCCGGGATCTCGTGCAGGCGTTCGGCGGCGGTGACGGCGAGTTCGGCGTACCCGCCCGGCGCGAAGCCCAGGTGGGCGACCACCCGCCGGCCGAGCCACGTCTCCGCGACATCGTCGCCGACGGCGTCCACGACCCCCGCGACCTCACGGCCGGGGACGGTGGGCAGAGCGGGCGGTTCGGGCAGCGGACCCTACCGGCCCTCGCGCAGGGCCGTGTCGAGCAGGTGCACCCCCGCCGCCGCCACGGCGATCCGCACCTCGCCCGGCCCCGGCACCGGGTCCGCGGCCTCCTCGTAGGCCAGGTTCTCGGCCGGCCCGAAGGCGTACAGGCGCACGGCGTGCATGGGACCCCCAGTGATCGTGTCTCCGTCTCCGGAGCCCACCCTTCAACCTCAAGCATGCTTGAGGTCAAGGACGGTCCGGCCGAGGATCAACGACACCGCGGTGACCGCGCTGTTGAAGGACACCTCCGACAGCACGCCCGGCGCCGCCACCTGGTCGCCGGCCAGGTAGACGCCGTCGCCGCGGTCCACGGAGGGCCGGTCCCGCCAGCTGGTCCCCGGCAGGTCCACGGCTCCCGTACGCCCCTCCGCCACGGACTCCCGCCGCCAGGTGACCCGCTCCCGCCACCCCTCGAAGGCCAGGTCGAGCAGCTCCTCGGCCCGGGCGAGACCGTCGCCGCGCGCCTCGCCCGGGCCGATCGGGATCTGCCCCTGGAGCAGCTGCTCGCCGGCCGGGGCGAGGGTCCGGTCCTGCGCGGTGAACCGCTCGATCCAGCCGGGCGCGTCCAGGTCGGAGACGGCGAAGGCGTCCCCGCGCCGGGTGCGCAGGGCGAGGTCGAGCAGGACGGTACGGCCGCCGGGCCAGGTCAGCGAGTCGTCGCCGAGCAGCCGACGGGCGGCGGGCAGGGAGGTGGCGACGACCACGGGGGTGTCGGTCGGCAGGGTGTCGACGCGGGACAGCGTCTCGATCCGCACGCCGAGCTTCCAGGCCCGCGCGGCCATCCGGTCGATGAGGCTCGCCCAGCCGCCGCGTGGATAGTGCGCCTCCGGTGGCAGCCTGGTGGCCCGGCGCAGCCGCTCCTGCACGAAGGCGGCGGACAGGGCGCCCGGGTCGTGGTGGAAGAGGGCGACGGCGGAGTAGTTCGCGGCGGCCCGGGCGCCCTCCTCGCCGGCGACGCCGGTCGCCCAGCTGAGGAAGTCGGTGTCGACGGGGGCCTGGCGGACGCTGGGGCGCAGCAGCTTGAGCAGGGCGAAGGGCGGGGTGCGGCGCAGGACGCCGTGGTGACGCAGCCGCAGCCGGGCCGCCTCCAGGGGCGGGAGCGGGGCGAGCGGCCCGATCAGGTCCCGCTGCTTGAGCCAGGTCCAGTGCGGGCCTCCGTTGTAGAGGGCGTGCGGGCCCTCGTTCGTCCGGTACGGCGCCTCGGCGGTGCGGGCCCGCCCGCCGAGGGTGTGGTGGGCCTCGTACACGGTGACCTCGGCGCCTGCCTCGGCGGCCGTGATGGCGGCGGTGAGCCCGGCGAAGCCGCCGCCGACGACGGTGATGCGATGCATGGGGTGCGCTCTCCCTCAGGTCGGTTCACCTTCCGTGCATACGACTGAACAGGACCCCGAAATGTGACATCGACCCGGGCGCGGATCTGGTTTCCGCAGGTCAGGCGGATTGTCAGTGGAGGGGTGCAGCATGGGGCCATGGCGAGGAGAGCGACGGGTACGAGCAAGGCGGCGATCAAGGGCGCACGGCGGCCGGAGCTGCGGCTGCCGCCCCTGGAGCCCTGGACGGACGGGGAGTTGGCGCCGGACGGCGACTACGACGGGCTGGAGTTCCGGGAGGCGGACCTGGCCCGGCAGGACGGCGCGGGCGCCCGCTTCCTGGACTGCGCGCTGACGGGCTGCGCGGTGGACGAGACGGCACTGGGCCGGGCCCGCTTCCTGGACTCGGTCCTCACCGGCCTGCGGGGCGTCGGCACCCACCTCGCCGAGTCCACGCTCCGCGACGTCGAACTGATCGACCCCCGCCTCGGCGGCACCCAGCTCCACGGCGCCGTCCTGGAGCGGGTCGTGATTCGCGGCGGCAAGATCGACTACCTCAATCTGCGCGAGGCCCGCCTCAAGGACGTGGTCTTCGACTCCTGCGTCCTGGTCGAACCGGACTTCGCGGGCGCCCATCTGGAGCGGGTCGAGTTCCTCGACTGCGCCCTGAAGGAGGCCGACTTCAGCGGTGCGACCCTGAAGGACGTGGACCTGCGCGGCGCCGCTCCGCTGGAGATCGTCCGCGGTCTGGACCGGCTGTCGGGGGCGGTGATCAGCACCGGGCAGCTGCTCGACCTGGCGCCGGTGCTGGCACACGAATGGGGAATCAGGGTGGATCCGAACAGCCCGTCCGGCGCTTGAGGGCGAGGCCGTTCAGGCCGAAGCGGGGGCCTGGGGGCGGCAGCCCCCGGAGCGGCGCGCGGAGTTATGGCACTCGGGGAAAGCGGGCCTGCAGTGTCCACACGGCCGGGTTCTCCGACAGGGATTCGTGCAGGTCGGTCAGGTCGGCGAGCAGGTCGTGCAGGAAGTCCCGGGCCTCGCGGCGCAGTTCGGTGTGGGAGAAGGTGAGCGGGGGCTCCTCGGCCGGCATCCAGTCGGCCTCGACGTCCACCCAGCCGAAGCGGCGCTCGAACAGCATGCGGTCGGTGGACTCGGTGAAGTCCAGCTCCGCGTGCTGCGGCCGGGAGGCGCGGGAGCCCATGGGGTCCCGGTCCAGCTGCTCCACGATGTCGCACAGCGCCCACGCGAAGTCCAGCACCGGCACCCATCCCCAGGCTGTGGACAGCTCCCGGTCCGACTTGGTGTCCGCGAGATAGACGTCACCGCAGAACAGGTCGTGCCGCAGCGCGTGGACGTCCGCGCGGCGGTAGTCGGTCTGCGGCGGGTCCGGGAAGCGGTTGGAGAGGGCGTAGCCGATGTCAAGCACGGAAGAGATGGTGTCACGCCCACCGCCCACCCCTGCTCCCGCGTGCCCCGCCCGCCTAAGATCACTGACATGTCCAGATCCGCGCGCCTTGTCCCGGCGGTCGCCACCCTGCTCGCTCTCGCCCTCACCGGCACCGCGTGCGACGGCGGGGTCCACGGCACCCCAGGGGGCTCCGGCGTGCGCGATCCGTACTTCCCGAAGGCGGGCAACGGCGGCTACGACGTCACCCACTACGCCCTCACCCTCGACTACACCCCCGGCACCCGTCACCTCACCGGCAAAGCGGTCATCACCGCCCGCGCCACGAAGGACCTGTCCGCCTTCGACCTCGACCTCGCCGGACTGGACGTCGAGTCGGTCACCGTCGAGGGCAGCCGCGCCCGCTGGAACCGCGCCGGCCAGGAGCTCACCGTCCGGCCCCACGACGACCTCGACAAGGGCGAGACGTTCGGCATCACCGTCCGCTACGCGGGCGAACCGAAGACCCTCACCGACCCCGACGGCTCCGAGGAGGGCTGGCTGCGCACCGCCGACGGTGCCCTCGCCCTCGGCGAGCCCGTCGGCGCCATGGCCTGGTTCCCCAGCAACAACCACCCCTCGGACAAGGCGACGTACGACATCACCGTCACCGTCCCGAAGGGCCTCCAGGCCGTCTCCAACGGAGAGTTGACGAGTCAGCGCACCAAGGGCGGCCGGACCACCTTCGCCTGGCACTGCGCCCAGCCCATGGCCGGCTACCTCGCCACGGTCGCCATCGGGCACTACGACATCACCCGCACCACGGGCCCGCGCGGCCTGCCCGTCCTCACCGCGGTCGACCCCACCCAGGCCGAGGACAGCGCGAAGGTGCTCGCGAAGATCCCCCAGATCATCGACTGGGAGGAGACCAACTTCGGGCCGTACCCGTTCTCCTCCACCGGTGCGATCGTCGACCGCCCGGGCGACGCCGGCTACGCCCTGGAGACCCAGACCCGGCCGGTCTTCCCCGCCGACCAGTTCGACACGAGCACGCTCGTGCACGAACTCGCCCACCAGTGGTACGGCGACTCGGTCACCCCGAAGAGCTGGCGGGACATGTGGCTCAACGAGGGCTTCGCGACCTACGCGGAGTGGCTCTACAAGGAGGATTTCGGAGGCAAGAGCGCCCAGCAGACCTTCACCGACCTGTACAAGGGCGATCACGAGGAGATCTGGGCCTTTCCGCCGGCCAAGCCCTCCAGCGCCGCGCACATCTCCGACAGACCGGTCTACGACCGCGGCGCGATGGTCCTGCAGAAGATCCGCCAGAAGGTCGGCGACGACACCTTCTACGACATCATCCAGGGCTGGGCCGCCGCCCACCGCTACGGCACCGCCGACACGGCCGACTTCACCGCGTACGTGGAGAAGAAGGCCCCGGACAAGGACTTCCGCGAGATCTGGAAGGACTGGCTGTACGGCGACGGCAGGCCGGACCACCCGTGACGGGCGGCCCGGCCGGTGTACTGCCGTGCACGTGCGGCTACTTGACGTTGACCGCCTTCCAGGCCGTCGCCACCGCGTTGTACTCCGCGCTGCCCGAGCCGTACAGGTCCGCCGCGGCCTGCAGGGTGCCGGTGCGGGCGCCCGCGTAGTTGGTCGTCGACGTGAA
Organism: Streptomyces sp. NPDC101165; assembly: GCF_044768135.1. Taxonomy (NCBI): domain Bacteria; kingdom Bacillati; phylum Actinomycetota; class Actinomycetes; order Kitasatosporales; family Streptomycetaceae; genus Streptomyces; species Streptomyces sp. NPDC101165. The sequence continues at coordinate 153,711 of NZ_JBIWPG010000011.1, forward strand.
GTACGTGGTCAGGGCCTTGTACCAGATCTGGTCGGCCTTGGCCCGGCCGATGCCGGTGACCGTGGAGCCGTCGACGGTCGGGGAGTTGTAGGAGACCCCGTTGATCGTCTTCGCGCCGCTGCCCTCGCTCAGCAGGTAGAAGAAGTGGTTGGCGACGCCCGACGAGTAGTGCACGTCGAGGCGGCCGACCGTCTTCGACCAGTAGTCGGCGGAGCCGCCGTCCTTGCTGGGCTTGTCCATGTAGCGCAGCGGGGTGCCGTTGCCGTTGATGTCGATCTTCTCGCCGATGAGGTAGTCACCGGGGTCCGAGGTGTTGTTCGCGAAGAACTCGACCGAGGTGCCGAAGATGTCCGAGGTGGCCTCGTTCAGACCGCCGGACTCACGGTTGTAGTTGAGCTTCGCCGTGGCCGCGGTCAGGCCGTGGCTCATCTCGTGGCCGGCCACGTCGAGCGAGGTGAGCGGGTCGGCGTTGCCCGCGCCGTCGCCGTACGTCATGCAGAAGCAGCTGTCGTTCCAGAAGGCGTTGACGTAGGCGTTGCCGTAGTGGACGCGGGAGTAGGCGGCCTTGCCGTCGCCCGCGATGCCGTTGCGGTTGAACGCGGACTTGTAGAAGTCCCAGGTGACGGCTGCGCCGTAGGCGGCGTCGACGGCGGCGGTCTGGCGGTTGGTCACGCTGCCGTCGCCCCAGACGTCGTCGGCGTCGTGGAAGAGGGCGCCGGTGCCGGACGTACCGCCGTTCAGGTCGTACGTCTTGTGGCCGCCGCGGCCGCCGTCGATCAGGTCGAAGCCGCCGGAGGCCGACGAGGTGGTGCCGAGCGTGACGGTGCCGCTGTACCGGCTGGTGCCCGTGCCGGTGTCGATGCCCTCGTAGGAGTAGAGCTTCTTGCCGCTCTGCGCGTCGGTGATGACGTGCAGCTCGCTCGGGGTGCCGTCGTGCTGGAGGCCCTTGACGACGGACTCGTAGGCGAGGACCGGCTTGGCACCGGCCGCCCAGACGACCTTGCGGGAGGTCGAGGCGCTGGCCTTGGCGGTGTCGGCGGCCTTGAGGGCGGTCTTCTTCGCACTCGCGGGGGAGACGGCCGCGGTGGTGGTCGGCACGGATATCCGGGCCTTGACCGCCTTGCTGACGCCCTTGAGTGAACCGTTCTTCGCCACATGGGTGACCAGGTCGCCGCCGAGGACGGGGAGCCCGGCGTACGTCCGCTCGTAACGGGTGTGGACGGTACCGTCCGCGTCCTTCACCACGTCCCGGACGACCAGCTTCTCCTTGGCGCCGAGGCCGATTTCGCGGGCCGCAGCACCGGCCTGCCGCTGGGCCGACTCGATGGCGGCGGCGCGGGCCGTGAGGCCGAGCGGGAGGGCGGTGGCGCCGGGGGTGTGCGTGGGGGCGGCGGTGGCGGCGCCGTTCTGCAGCGCGAGGACGACCATGGCGGCCGAGCCGACCAGCGCGGCGGCGCGCACGGCGGTCTTGCGGGAGGTGCGGGGAGCGTGGGGCTGCTGTCTCACTCGATCTCCTTCAGGCTGGTCTCCGTGGGGTTGGAGACACAGGCGGGGAACAGGGGATGCACAGAGTTGCGGCGGCGAGGAGAGAGTGACACCGAGAACGGCTTGTTTGACAGAGTGCCGACAAGACTTTACGTGTTCGTATCCGAAAGCCGTGCCGTGGAATCCGCTATCCGGACGTGCTGAATGCGCCCAACTACCTCTTGTTCCAGCGAAGTTGATGCCTCAAGCGTCACGCCCCGCCCGCTCGGCCTTCCCACGCGTCCAGCAGCCGCGCGAGGTCCGGCGGCCACACCGGGTCCGCCTCCTCGGCCAGCTCCTGCCGGGTCCACCAGCGCCAGGCGAGGATGCCGTCGGCGGCGTGCGCGGCGGCGAGGCCGGGGCCGGTCGGTTCGCGGTGGGGGCCGTGGGTGACGTAGATGTGCTCGTGCTGGCGGACGGCGATCCCCATGCGGGTGAAGTCGTGCTCCCAGGTGCACAGGAGAGGGCCGGGCTCCAGGTCGGTCCAGCCGGTCTCCTCGGCCAGCTCCCGCAGAGCGCCCTCGACGGGCCCCTCGCCCGGCTCCAGGCCGCCGCCGGGCAGGGACCAGTGGACGCCGACCTCGACGTTGTCGTAGCGGAAGAGGAGCACCGCGCCCTCGGGGTCCACGACGGCGACGCGGGCCGCCCGCCGGGGTGTCCGCAGGACCTTGCGCAGCACGGCGCAGGGGCGGCCGTGGGCGCGGTCGGGGCGGTGGTCGACGACCTCGTAGCCGAGGGCGGTCCAGAAGGCCAGCCCGTTGGGGTTGTCGTCCAGGACGGCGAGCCGGACGGCCCGGCGCCCGGCGGTGCGGAAGCGCTCCTCGACCAGCGTGGCGACCCGTCGGCCGTACCCCTTGCCCTGCTCGGCTGCGTCCACCATCAGCAGCCCGATCCACGGGTCCGGGTCGGCCGAGTCGGGGTGTCGCGCGAGCGTGATCACGATCCCGACCACCCGCCCCGCGCTGCGGGCGAGCAGCACCTCGGCGTCCGGATGCGCCAACTCGTCGGCCAGCGCGGCCGCCACCTGCTCGGGCCGTACGTCGTCCGGGTCGGGGAAGTCACCGCTGAGCGCGTGGAACTCGCGGTTGGAGGCGTACAGGGCGGTGAGCTCGGTGAGCAGCTCGGCGGGAAGGGAGCCGTCGGTCGACGAGAGCTGTTCGAGGAGCATGACGGGACCCTATCCACCGACCGGCTCCTTCTGGGGTCACCGGGCGCTGGATAGATTTCCGCTGGAGCCACACCATGTTCGGGGAGACGGAAGACGATGACGACCCAGCCACCGCCGCACGGCAACCAGCCCCCCTACGGCCGGCAGCCACCGCCACCGCTTCCGCCGGCCACCGCTCAGCCGGGTTTCGGCCCGCCGCCGCCCCAGTACACCTACGCCCCGACCGCACCCCCGCCGCAGGCCGGCGGCCCGGAGTTCATGGCGGTCGACCGCCACAACTCGATCGTGGTCGACACCCAGGGTGTGGCCTTCGAGGACCACGGCATGTCCGTCGACTTCCCCTGGCAGGAGATCCGCAGCGTCCACTACAAGGCGCATCCGTCCGGCAAGGCCCTGATGGTGGCGGTGGTCCTCCCCGACGGCCGGTTCTACGAGTGCGCCGTCGAGGCGAAGCCGAGGGCGCGGCTGGGGGAGTGGTTCGCCCAACTGTCCGCCGTGCTGGGGTATTACCGGCCGGCGGGCTGGTAGGGCTGCCGCACGGCCTCGAATGCCGGGACCCCCGGCCGAAGCCGGGGGTCCTCGCGCAGCGCAGCGTCCGTCAGACGTTCACGCCGAAGTCCTGGGCGATGCCCACCAGGCCCGAGGCGTAGCCCTGGCCCACCGCGCGGAACTTCCACTCCGCGCCGTTGCGGTACAGCTCGCCGAAGACCATCGCCGTCTCGGTGGCGGCGTCCTCGGAGAGGTCGTAGCGGGCGATCTCGGCGCCACCGGCCTGGTTGACGATGCGGATGTACGCGTTGCGGACCTGGCCGAAGTTCTGGCCGCGGTTCTCGGCGTCGTAGATGGAGACCGGGAAGACGATCTTGTCGACGTCGGCCGGGAGGGCCGCGAGGTTGACGTTGATCGCCTCGTCGTCGCCCGCGCCCTCGCCGGTGCGGTTGTCACCCGTGTGGACGATGGAGCTGTCCGGGGTCTGCTTGTTGTTGAAGAACACGAAGTGGGCGTCGGAGTAGACCTTGCCCTGCGGGTTCACCGCGATGGCGGAGGCGTCGAGGTCGAAGTCCGTGCCGGTGGTGGTGCGGACGTCCCAGCCGAGGCCCACGGTGACGGCGGTCAGGCCCGGAGCCTCCTTGGTGAGCGAGACGTTGCCACCCTTGGACAGGCTTACAGCCATGATTGGGAGTCCCTTCCCTTTTAGGTTTCTGTGCCGACGAAGCTACCGTCACCGGGGAGAACGTCGAGGGGGGTCCCGATGGTTCCGGATCCCTTTACCTTTTTTACCCATGTCGAAAACCGGATGACGCGAGGCGGGCCGGACCGGGAACATGGGATGCATGTCCGGGCCTTACCTCATCCGTGGCTCGGTCTCGCTTCCCGAGGCCGAGCTGACGTGGCGTTTCTCCAGATCCTCCGGGCCCGGCGGGCAGCATGTGAACACCAGCGACTCGCAGGTGGAGCTGCGCTTCGACCTCGCGGCCACCGAGGCGCTCCCCGAGGTGTGGAAGGAGCGGGCGCTGCAGCGGCTGGCCGGGCGACTGGTCGACGGGGTCGTGGTCGTACGGTCCTCCGAGCACCGCTCCCAGTGGCGCAACCGCGAGACCGCCGCCGTGCGTCTCGCCGCCCTCCTCGCCGAGGCGACGGCCCCACCGCCCAAGCCGCGCCGGCCGACCCGGATCCCGCGGGGCATCAACGAGCGGCGGCTGCGGGAGAAGAAGCAGCGCTCGGACACCAAGCGGGGCAGGTCGGGCCGCGACTGGTCGTAGCCCCTCCGGAACGGCGCACCCCGGCGGTGCCAGGTCCGGCACATCGACGGTCCGGCCGCCGCTCGTCTGCCGGATGCCGGGTGACGTACATCTCGGCTTCGCGATTCCCGGGGTTATCTCTCTTCCGGACGAACGGTCATCCACGCTTATTAAGCCGGGTGTTCACGGCAACGCCACGGAATTCCGCGGCAGCCGATTACCCCAACTGCCGGTAGCGGCCGCGGAAATACATCAGCGGGCCGCCCTCGGCGCTCGGTACCCGAGCGGTCAGCACCCGGCCGATGACGAGGGTGTGGTCCCCGGCCGTCACCCGCTGCTCGGTGCGGCACTCCAGGGTGGCCAGCGCGCCGCCCACCAGCGGGGCGCCGGAGGCCTCCCCGCGGACGTGGGGGAGGTCCTCGAAGAGCAGCCGGTCGCTGATGCGGCCCTTCATGGCGAAGCGGCCGGCGACGTGGCGCTGGCTCTCGGTGAGGACCGAGACCGCCCACAGCGGCTGCTCGTCGAGCAGATCGTCCATGCGGGCACCCGTGCGCAGACTGACCAGCACCAGCGGCGGGTCCAGCGAGACGGACATGAAGGCCGTGGCGGTCATGCCGACGTCCTCGCCGCCCGGCGCGGTCGGGTCGTCAGGGTCCAGCGGCGGCTCCTGCGCGGTCACCAGGACCACGCCCGCGGCCAGCCGGGACATCGCGACCCGGAACTCGTCGTTGCTCACCCCCTCAGCATGCCCGGACGGGGGTGCGGCGGTGGGTGAGGGAGTGTTCAGCACGCCGGAGACGCTAATCTCCGCTCCGGGCGCGCCGCATCGGGCCCTGGACCGAACCGGGTCCTAGGACCCGGGGACCATGGGCGGCCGGCGATGTGTGCATGATGTGAACGCACTCACAAAGCCTGCGTTCGGTAAACGCACAGGGAAAACGCAGAAACCCCACTCAATTGTTCACCTTCTTCTGTGACTTGAGTCACAAGGGGCAGGAATTGTTGACCCTGTGTACCGAGTGGGCAGCGCGCTGTGATTCAGTGGCGGGAAGCCAAGAACACGACAAGAACCACCGGGGTAAAGAAGCGCCGAAGACAACCCTTGATTCGCTGCGAGGTCTCGGGGGGAGGGCGAGCATGGAGACCGAGTCGGAGCCGTATGTCCGTCTTGCGTCCCTGCGGCAGCTGCACCAGGTCATGGCCGACATGAACACGGCACGCAGCCTGGCGGACACACTGCAGAGCGTCTCCGACGGCGCGGTGAACGCTCTCGGGTACGAGATGGCGTGCGTCAACCTCGTACGTCCCGACGGTGACCTCGTCGTCGCCGCCTTCTCCGGCAACCCCGCCGCCGAGGCCCTGATCACCGGCCGGGTCGGCTCCCGCGACTCCTGGCTGCGCCGGCTGAACATGGGCGAGCAGTGGGGCGACCTGGTGTTCATACCGCACACCGAGGGCTGGGTGCTGGACGACGACGACGTCCCGCAGTGGTACACCGACGGGCCCGCGCCCCGCTTCGAGGACGAGTGGCACCCCTCCGACCGGCTCTTCGCACCGATGTACACGCCCGGCGTGCAGGGCGGCTCCTCCGGTGAGCTGCTCGGCGTCATATCCGTCGACCGGCCGCGCAACGGCCGCCACCCCGGCGCCTGGGGCCGCGAGGCCCTCCAGATGTACGCCTTCCAGGCCGCCATCGCGATCAGCAACGCGCGTCTGCGCTCCAACATGCAGCGCGCCCTGGTCCGCCTGGAGCGGGAGCAGCAGGCGCTGCGCGCCAGCGAGGAAAGCTTCAGGCAGGCCTTCGAGTACGCCCCCTCCGGCATGGCGATCGCCGAGATGGGCGGTGACCAGCACGGCCGGATCCTGCGCACCAACGACGCCCTGTGCCGTCTGCTGGGCCGCCCCGCCTCCGCGATGCGCCGCTACTCCTTCTCCGACCTCGTCCACCCCGAGGACATAGGGACCCTGCTCAGGACCTCCGCCGAGGGCGGCCGCGCGGAACTGCGCCTCGGCCGCCGCGACGGCTCGTACGTGTGGGTGTCGCTGCGCAACTCGGTCGTCGCGGACGCCGCCGACGGTCCCCGCTTCCTGCTCACCCACGTCGAGGACATCGAGGAGCGCAAGCGCCGCGAGCTGCAGCTCGCCCACCGCGCCTCCCACGACTCCCTCACCGGCCTGCCGAACTCGGCCGAGCTGCGCTCCCGCCTGTCGGCAAGCCTCTGCCAGCGCCCGACCCACGCCGGCGCCCTGGAGTCCCTGGACGCGGCCTACGGCCACCCCGCCTTCGACACCCCCGCCGGGCACGGCTTCGACTTCGCGGCGGGCGCGGAGGCGTACGACGGCTTCGACCACCACGTCCACACCGTCGCCCCCGAGGACACCCGCGACGACGGCACCAAGGGCCTCGCGGTCCTCTTCTGCGACCTGGACGGCTTCAAGTCGATCAACGACCGCTTCGGGCACAACGCGGGCGACGCGGTCCTGATCGAGGTCGCCCGCAGGCTCTCCCGGGGTGTCCGCGACGGCGACACCGTGGCGCGCCTCGGCGGCGACGAGTTCGTGATCCTCGCCAACGGCCTCGGCAAGGCCGACGCCGAGGACCTCGCCGTACGCCTGCGCAACGAGATCATCCAGCCCATCCGCGCCGAGGGACGGGCCGTCCGGGTGGGCGCCAGTTTCGGCATCGGCTGGGCACACTGCGGCATGACTGCGGACGAAGTGTTGAAGTCAGCCGACGAGCGGATGTACGTAGAGAAACGATCTCGTCCCAAACAGCACCGACGCGCCGGATGATCCGCAGGTCAGTGAGTTGATGCGGTCTGAGTCACCCGTTTGGGCCAGCCGGAGCGGGTAGGCTCGCCATTCCAGACCTGTACCGCATCCACCCGCACCCGCTGAGGAGACCAAGGGATGACGCCCGGCGAAAACAGCCCGAGCACGCCCGAGGACGACGACCCGTTCGGCTATCTGTACGCCGACGGTCAGGCCAGAGGGGCCCAGCCGCCGTCCGGCGGGTACGGCTACCCGAACTCGGTCAGCAGGGTGCGGTCGGTCGGCGAGCGCACGTACGGCGGGCAGCAGGCGCAGTCCGGTGTCCCGCAGCAGCAGGGCACCTACGGCCAGCCGAACGCCCACTACCAGGCCCCGGAGACACTCCCCGGCGGCGCCCCGACGAGCCGCCAGCCCGCGCCGGTCCCGGCCCGCAGCGGCCCGAACACCAAGGGCCTGCTGATCGGCGCGATCGCGGTGGTCGCCGCGGTCGTCATCGGCATCAGCATCGCGATGCTCAACGACAACGGGGACGACAACAAGTCCAGCACTCAGGTCGGCACCTCCCCGACCCAGTCCCAGAGCAGCAAGCCCAGCCCGTCGAGCAGCAACTCGGCGGCCACGGGCGAGCTGCCCAAGTCGGACGCGAACGCCCTCCAGCTGGCGGGCGGGGCGACGAAGGCGGCGGACGTCAAGGGCGCGCAGGCGGCGGGCGGCGCCTATGTGGGTGGCCTGAACACGGTCGGGTCCTCGGTGACCTGGACGTTCAACAACATCCCCGAGCAGGGCACGTACACGATCTTCGCGCGGTTCAGCAACGCCGGTGAGGATCAGAAGATGACCCTCACCGTCAATGGCAAGCCCTTCGGCAACAAGTTCAACCTGGGTAACTTCACCCACAAGTCCGACCCGGCGGAGGCCTGGACGGAGACCTACGCCTGGCCGACGCTGAACAAGGGCTCGAACACCATCTCGCTCTCCTGCCAGCCCGGCGACACGTGCAATGTCCTGCTGGACCAGGTCTGGCTGAGGAAGGGCCAGGTCAAGCGGGACAGCTAGAGCCTGTCGAAGGTGACGACAGGCCCTAGGCCGCGCTGACCACCCCGCTCACCGCCACCCGCCCCCGCAGCTCCTCGTACGCCCCCGGGTCGAACTCGCCCGCCGCAGGGGCCCGTACGGTCGCCGCCGACAGCGCGACCGCGCGGGTCAGTCGGTCCGGCCACGGCAGGTGTTCCACCAGCCCCGACAGCAGGCCCGCGACCGCCGAGTCGCCCGCGCCGGTCGGGTTGCCGCGGACGTGGGCCGGAGGGGCGGCGCGCCAGCGGCCCTCGGGGATCACGGCGAGCAGGCCCTCTGCGTCCAGCGAGGTCACCACCACCTGGGCACCACTCGCACGCCGCTGAAGGGACGCCGGTACGGCCGTTGCCACGCCAGGCGCCCCTCGTCATACGTCGGCCATCGGCGCCTACGACTTCGCAGCGCGTGCCCGCGCCTCGTGCACGGCCTTGCGCAGCGGCACCGCCTCGGCACACTCCTCACCCAAGCTGATCCGACACCCTGCGGTGCACTTCCTCACGTGGGTGGCCCAGGCGAGCCACTCCTGCTCGTCCACGAGGTGCAGTACCAGAATGTCGTCGTCAATCATGGTTCGCCCTATCGCTCAGGGCGACGAGCACGTACGCACGCACCGGGTGCTCTACTGCCTCCCACCGCCCCAGTCGGGCGGCTCGGCGCGACCCCCATTCCTGGGCCCGGTGGGCCTCCGACCGCCCCAACACGCCTCCACCGGCAGCAGGGGCAGCCCTTGCCCACTCCACCGCAGCCGCTCGGCCTGCCTCGCCCAGCGCATCCAACGGGCCACGTTCGGGTTGGGGTGCCAGTACCGGGGCGCCTCCGGGGCAGAACTCGACGGTGGTACGCCGCCGTTGGCTGCTGTTGTGGGCCTGCCTCGCGTACGCGACTGGGGCGGCCTTGTCCGTAAGACACCCAGGATGCCGCGCACCCAGGCGATACGGTTACGCATGTTGATAGCACCTTGGCTGGCTGTTGACACTCCGCCCGGCAACGGCCCGGCAGCCGTTGTGGGGCACTTTTGTTCACTTGCAGTCGTTCCCAGCGCCGAATTCCTTCTCGGCCCACACGGTTTTCCCGACACCCTCCGGCCGCACGGCTCCACTTGTCGGACAGAGACTCGACCAACAGAAGTCCTCTTCCCCCGCCTCCCGGCCCATTGGGCTCGCCCAGCACAGGCATCCCATTGCGCTGGGTGTCCCGCACTTCAATACGCCCGCCTGGCCATCCGCGTCCACCACCGCCGCAAGCAGACCGGCACACGCGAGACCCGTGAGAGTGTCTACGCCGTCACCAGCCTCGACGCCCACCAAGCCGGCCCCGCCGACCTGGCCGCCGCGATTCGCGGGCACTGGGGAGTGGAGAACTCCTCGCACCACATCAGGGATGTCACCTTCGCCGAGGACGCCTCCACCGTCCACGCCGGGACCGCACCACGGGCCAAGGCGACCCTCCACAACCTCACCATCGGCATGCTGAAAACTTTCGGTGGCTCATTTCAGGACTTGTCGCCTTGCGGGAAACATGACAAGATCTCCGAACTAATGTTCGATTTCTTGAGAATGGATGTGCCCGTGAGAAAGCGCTCCCTGCTGCTGGCCGGCGCGGCCCTGGCCGCCACCCTTCCCTTCGCTTCCGTGCAGCCCGCTTCCGCCGCGACGGTGTGCCCCCAGGGCAAGGTGTGCACCTGGGAGAAGCGGAACTTCGAGGGGGCCCGCTACGACCAGAAGCCCACGGGACACGGCTGCTTCCCGGTGAACCCGAGCGACGATGTTCGCACGGTATCGAACCAGTCCGGCAGGACCGTCACCGTCTATAGCGACACCAGTTGTTATGGAAGGACGCTGGTGCTCAAGACGGGGCATTTCTCCAGCTCCCTTCCCTTCGTGGGCGAGAGTATTTCCTGGTAGGGCCCCTGACTCCGCGCCTCAAACCAACCTAGAAGCGGGGGGGGCGCCCCTCTCGCAGAAGGGGGGCGTCGTCGGGGCGGGGGCCCCGGCGATACGCCGAGGGACCGCTGTCGCGGCGTCCACGGACGGCGCGGATGTCTGA